>JAYRJZ010000150.1:0-8504 GCA_041906015.1 Roseomonas sp. | reverse complement strand
CGACGACTTCGGCGCCGGTTCGCTGACCGCCCTGCCGGTCATCGAGACGCAGGCGGGCGACGTGTCGGCCTACATCCCGACCAACGTCATCTCGATCACCGACGGCCAGATCTTCCTCGAGACCGAGCTGTTCTATAAGGGCATCCGCCCGGCGGTGAACGTCGGCCTGTCGGTGTCCCGCGTGGGTTCGGCGGCGCAGATCAAGGCGATGAAGCAGGTCGCCGGCAAGATCAAGCTGGAGCTCGCCCAGTACCGCGAAATGGCGGCCTTCGCGCAGTTCGCCTCGGACCTCGATGCGACGACGCAGGCGCTGCTCGCCCGTGGCGCTCGCCTGACCGAGCTGCTGAAGCAGCCCCAGTACAAGCCGGTCCCGGTCGAGGAGCAGGTGGTGTCGCTGTTTGCCGGCACCCGCGGCTATCTCGACCGCATCTCGGTCGGCCAGGTGGGTGATTTCGAGAAGCGCATGCTCGCCGACCTCAAGACCCGCGAGCCGGCGATCCTCGACGCGATCCGCACCGACCGGGAGATCAAGAAGGAGACCGAGGCCAAGCTGGTCGCCTTCCTCGACTCCTTCGCCAAGTCCTTCAGCTGATCGGAAAGGGGGCGGAGAGCCTTCCATGGCGAGCCTGAAGGACCTCCGCCTGCGGATCAACAGCGTGAAATCCACGCGCAAGATCACGCAGGCGATGAAGATGGTGGCGGCGGCGAAGCTGCGGCGCGCTCAGCAGCGCGCCGAGGCTGCCCGCCCCTATGCCGAGCGGATGGAGCGCATGCTCGCCTCCCTCGGCGCCGCGGTGGCGGGGCAGCCCGATGCGCCGAAGCTGCTGGTCGGTACCGGGGCGGACAATGTCCACCTGCTGGTGGTGGTGAGCGGCGAGCGCGGCCTGGCCGGCGCCTTCAACACCAATGTCGGCCGCTTCGCGCGCAACCGCATCCGTGAACTGGAAAGCCACGGCAAGACGGTGAAGGTGCTGGGGGTGGGCCGCAAGGGCGCGACCTATCTGAAGCGCGAATTCGGCTCGCGCTTCGTTGGCGAGGTCTCCTTCGCCAACAAGAAGGTCGTCGGCTTCGAGGATGCGGCCGAGGTCGCGGCGACCATCACGAAGATGCTGGAAGCCGACGAGTTCGACGTCTGCTCGCTGGTCTACAACCGGTTCAAGAACGTCATCTCCCAGGTTCCGTCCGAGCAGCAACTCATCCCGGGCGCGCTGCCGGAGCAGGACGAGGCGGATGCCGCCGGTCCGCAGGCGCTGTACGAGTATGAGCCGGCGGAGGACGAGATCCTCGCCGCGCTGCTGCCGCAGAACCTCGCCGTGCAGATCTATCGCGCGATCCTCGAGACCTCGGCCGGCTTCTACGGCAGCCAGATGACGGCGATGGACAATGCGACGCGCAATGCCGGTGAGATGATCAACAAGCTCACCATCAACTACAACCGCACACGCCAGGCCAACATCACCAAGGAGCTGATCGAGATCATCTCCGGTGCCGAAGCCGTTTGAGTAGGGACACAGCACGATGAAGAACAACGTCGGCAAGGTCACGCAGGTGCTGGGCGCCGTCGTGGACGTGCAGTTCCCGCAGGAGCTGCCGTTCATCCTGAACGCGCTGACCACCAAGGTCGAGGACCGCACCCTGGTGCTCGAAGTGGCGCAGGAACTCGGCGAGCGCACGGTGCGCTGCATCGCCATGGACACCACGGACGGCCTCGTGCGCGGCACCGAGGTGGTCGACACCGGCGCGCCGATCTCGGTTCCGGTCGGCCCCGGCACGCTCGGCCGCATCGTGAACGTCATCGGCGAGCCGATCGACGAGCGCGGCGCGGTGCCGCATGACAAGTCCTACAGCATCCATCGTGAGGCCCCGGCCTTCGACGAACAGGCGACCGCGGCCGAGATCCTGGTCACGGGCATCAAGGTCATCGACCTGCTCGCCCCCTACCTGAAGGGCGGCAAGATCGGCCTGTTCGGCGGCGCCGGCGTGGGCAAGACCGTCACCATCCAGGAGCTGATCAACAACGTCGCCAAGGGCCATGGTGGCGTGTCGGTCTTCGCCGGCGTGGGTGAGCGCACCCGCGAGGGCAACGACCTCTATCACGAAATGATCGACGCCGGGGTCATCAAGCTCGGCGAGAACACCACCGAAGGGTCCAAGGTGGCCCTGGTGTACGGCCAGATGAACGAGCCGCCGGGCGCGCGTGCGCGCGTGGCGCTGTCGGGCCTGTCGATGGCGGAATACTTCCGCGACGAGCAGGGCCAGGACGTGCTCTTCTTCATCGACAACATCTTCCGCTTCACCCAGGCGGGTGCGGAAGTGTCGGCGCTGCTGGGCCGCATCCCCTCGGCGGTGGGCTATCAGCCGACGCTCGCCACCGACATGGGCGCGCTGCAGGAGCGCATCACCTCGACGAAGAAGGGGTCGATCACCTCGGTGCAGGCCATCTACGTCCCCGCGGACGACCTGACCGACCCGGCGCCGGCGACTTCCTTCGCCCACCTCGACGCGACGACGGTGCTCAACCGTTCGATCGCCGAGCTCGGCATCTTCCCGGCCGTCGACCCGCTGGACTCCACCTCGCGTGCGCTCGACCCGCGCATCGTGGGCGAGGAGCACTACAAGACGGCGCGCGAAGTGCAGCGCGTCCTGCAGACCTACAAGTCACTGCAGGACATCATCGCCATTCTCGGCATGGATGAGCTGTCGGAAGAGGACAAGCTGGTCGTGGCGCGCGCGCGCAAGATCCAGCGCTTCCTGTCCCAGCCCTTCCACGTCGCGGAAGTCTTCACCGGCACGCCGGGCGTGTTCTGCAAGCTGGAAGACACGATCCGCTCCTTCGCGGGCATCGTGGCCGGCGAGTACGACCACCTGCCGGAAGCCGCCTTCTACATGGTCGGCACGATCGAAGAGGCGGTGAAGAAGGCGGAAGGATTGAAGGCCGCGGCGTAACGCCGCAGCCTTCTTTGCTTGGCCCTCAGACGCCGGGCGGCGGCCATCCGGCCGCCTCGGCTTCCGCCGCAGCCCTGGCGCGCTTGAGGGTCGGGCCTTATGGGCGGCGCCGGCCGCTGTGCGGCCGGATTCTTCAAGGACGGCACCCCGCATGTGCGGGCGTGCCGGTTGCACTATAGGTTTCGGGAGCGTCTCCGATGGCCACCTTCCAGCTCGAATTCGTCTCCCCCGAGAAGCTGCTGCTCTCGCGCCCGGTGGAGATGGCCACGCTGCCCGCCGCCGAGGGCGAGATGGGCGTGCTTCCGGGCCACGCGCCGATGATCGTCGCGCTGCGTGGCGGCGTCATCAGCGTGACCGAGAACGGCCTGGAGACGGAGAAGCTCTTCGTCGCCGGCGGTTTCGCCGAGATCACGCCAGGCCGCGTGACCATCCTCGCCGATGAGGCGACGCCGGTCGCCGAGCTCTCCAAGTCCGATGCCGCCGACCGCATCGCCGCTGCCGAGGCGGCCGTGCTCGAGGCGCAGGACCTGACGCCGGAGAAGCGCGAGGCCGCCATGGCCCGGCTGCTCGCGGCCCGGGCCATGCTGGACGCCGCCCAGGCGGCGTGATCCGTGCCGTCTGCGCCCTGATGCAGTGCAGACACGCCGCGACAACTCTGTGACAGCCTGCCTTGAATCTGCCCTGCGCCCCATGACAATGAGGCACAGGGCAGACGCGGTTCCGACCAGATCCACCGGCACGAGGTAGGCAATGAAGCATTGGCATATCGACGAGGTGGGCTGGGACAAGTTCGACCCGTCCAAGGTCGATCCGCAGATCGTCCCCCTCGTGAAGGCCGCCGCGATGGTCGAGCGCAACGCCGCCGACTACGTCACCTACCTGACGCGCGTCTTCGCCGATGACCCCGACTTCCGCGCCGCGGCCGAGCATTGGGGCGTCGAGGAAACCCAGCACGGCGATGCGCTTGGCCGCTGGGGCGAGATCGCCGATCCGGGCTGGAGCTTCCAGGAAGCCTTCGCCCGCTATCGCAACGGTTACAAGATCCAGCTCGATGCCGATGCCTCGATCCGCGGTTCGCGCACGGGCGAACTGATCGCGCGCTGCATGGTCGAGACGGGAACCTCCTCCTACTACACCGCCCTCGGCGACTCGACGGAGGAGCCCGCGCTGAAGCAGGTCTGCCGGCTGATCGCGGCGGATGAGTACCGTCACTTCAAGCTCTTCTACGACCACATGAAGCGCTATCTGGCCCGGGAGCAGCTCTCCTTCGCCAAGCGCCTGCGCATCGCGCTCGGCCGCATCGGCGAAAGCGAGGATGACGAGCTGGCCTACGCCTTCCATTGCGGCAACGAGCCCGAGACGCTCGCCTACAACCATGACCGCTGCATCGGCGGCTATATGGGCCGGGCCATGGGATTCTATCGCTTCCGCCATATCGAGCGGGCGATGGGCATGGTCTTCAAGACCGTGGGCCTCGAGCCGCGCGGGCGGATGTCGGATATCGCGGCGAAGGGGGCGTGGAAGCTGCTGTGCTGGCGGCGCGATCGCTACCAGGCGGCGCTGCGCAAGGCGGCGAACGAGAACGCGGGCGGAAGCGCCGCGGCGGCCTGAGGCGCCCAGGCACGACCGTCATGCGCCGCCGGGCCGGGCGGCGGGACGGTTCGGGGCCGGGCGCTGTCGCCGAGGTGCAAAGAGATGGCGTCGGTGGGGTGGAGAAGGGCTTTGCCCTCTCCATTCTCATCAAGGATTCGCCTTGCGGCCCGGTGACCGATCTCAATCCACCGTGGCGTTGGCGGCCCGGATCACCTCCGCCCATTTCGTCGTCTCGCTGCGGATGTAGTCGGCGAAGGCTTCGGGCGTCCCCCCGCGCGCGACTGCGCCCTGGTCCTGCATGCGCGCCTGTGTGGTGGGATCGGCGGCGATCGCATTGATCTCCGCATTGATGCGCAGGATCAGCGGGATGGGCGTACGGGCCGGCACCTGCACGCCGAACCAGGCCACGGCCTCGAAGCCGGGCAGCGCGGCTTCGCTGACCGTCGGCACGTCCGGCGCGGCCGGGCTGCGTTCCAGGCTGGTGACGGCGAGCGGCCGCAGCGACCCGTCGCGGATCAGCCCGATCGCCGTAGGAAGGTTGCCGGCGCACAGGTCGATCCGCCCCGCGACGAGTTCCGTCAGCATTGCTGCCCCGCCGCGGAAGGGCACGTGCAGCAGGTCGATCCCGGCCCGCAGCTTCAGCATCTCTGCCGTCAGATGCAGCGAGGAGCCGCTGCCGGAGGAGCCGTAGGTCAGCTTTCCCGGCTCCGCCTTCGCCGCTGCGATGAATTCCGGCAGCGTCTTCCAGGGCGCGCGCGGATTGGCCGTCACGACATTGGGCAGGTCCCCGAACAGCGCCACGGGCGCCAGGTCTTCCGGCTTCAGCGTGCTGTTGCGGTAGAGTGACGGGTTGATCGCCGCGGTGCCGATCGAGGCGAAGAACAGCGTGTAGCCGTCCGGTTCGGCCTTCGCCGCGACCTCGGCGGCGAGGTTGCCCGCCGCGCCGGGCCGGTTTTCCACGAGCACCGGCTGGCCCACCCGCGCGCCGAGCCGTTCGGCCATGATGCGCGCGAGGATGTCGGTGCCGCCGCCGGGCGGGAAGGGCACGATCAGGCGCAGCGGCCGCGTCGGCCAGGCCTGGGCGAAGGCAGGCAGGGGCAGCAGCGCGGCGGCGGCCAGCAGGGCGCGTCGGCTCGGTATCATCGGCGTTCCATCCCGTTCGCCGCCTGATGCGGCGTTGCCCGATTCGTGCCGCAGGCGAAGCGGCGCGCGCAAGTCCCGGTGGAGATTCCGCGCGCGCGCGAAAGCCTCTACTGTGCGTCGCGGGTTTTCCGAGGACAGGGGGCGCGACCGGATGGGGTTCGTGAAGCTCTATGGTCGCGTGATCTGGCTGCTGGGGGCGGACCGGCCCATGGCGCTCGGCCTCGCCATCGCGGCGCTGGGGCTGGCCGGGCTGCAATTCCTCGAACCCGTGCTGTTCGGGCGCGTGGTCGACCTGCTGGCGCGATCCGAGTCCATGGCGCCTGCCGCGCTGTGGTCCGAGGCGACCACGCTGCTCGCCGTGTGGGCGATCGTCGGCCTGGCCAGCATCGCGGCCAATGTCGCTGTCGGGCTGTTCGCCGACCGGATGGCGCATCGCAATCGCCTGAAGGTGATGCACGACTACTTCCAGCACGTTCTCGCCCTGCCGCTGTCCTTCCATGGCGACACGCAGTCGGGCCGGCTGATGAAAATCATGCTGGTCGGCACGGACAACCTGTTCGGGCTGTGGCTGGGCTTCTTCCGCGAGCACATCATCACCTTCGTCTCGCTGATCGTGCTGCTGCCGATGACCATGGTGATGAACTGGCGGCTGGGCTTGTTGCTGGTGATGCTGGTCGTCGTCTTCGCGGTGGTCTCCACGCTGGTGATCCGCCGCACCCAGGACGCCCAGGCCAAGGTCGAATCCTTCCATTCGCGGCTTGCCGGCAATGCGCAGGATGCGCTGTCCAACGTGGTGGTGGTGCAGTCCTTCACGCGCCTGTCCTCCGAAGCGAAGATGTTCGGGGACATCGTGCGCCAGGTGCTGGACCATCAGTTCCCGGTGCTGAACTGGTGGGCGATCGTCGCGGTGCTGACGCGCGCGGCATCGACCATCTGCGTCATCGCGATCTTCATCTACGGCACGGTGCTGCATGTGCGTGGCCAGGCGAGCGTCGGCGAGATCGTCTCCTTCATGGGCTTCGCCACGCTGCTGATCGGGCGCATGGAAGGCGCGGTGGGCTTCGTTTCCCACATGGTCTTCGTACAGCCGCGCATCGAGGAGCTGTTCCAGGTGCTCGACGCGCGCTCCTCCGTGCCGGAGGCGCCGAATGCCGTCGATATCGGCCGCGCCGAGGGGCGCGTCGCCTTCGAGAATGTCGGCTTCGCCTATCCCGGCGGGCCGCCCATCCTGCGCGACGTCTCCTTCAGCGCGGAGCCGGGCCGCACCATTGCGCTGGTCGGCCAGACCGGGGCGGGCAAGTCCACCGCCATGGCGCTGCTGCAACGCCTGTGGGACCCGGTGGAAGGCCGCGTGACGCTGGATGGGCGCGACCTGCGGGAGATCAGCCTGGAATCGCTGCGCCGCAATATCGGCGTGGTGTTCCAGGAATCCATGCTGTTCAGCCGCACCATCCGGGAGAACCTCCTCGTCGGCCGGCCCGACGCCACCCAGGCGGAAATCGAGGAAGCTTGCCGCCAGGCGGAAGCGCATGACTTCATCGTCCGGCAGCCCCAGGGCTATGAGACAGTGGTGGGCGAACGCGGGTCGAACCTCTCGGGCGGGCAGCGGCAGCGCCTGGCGATCGCCCGGGCGCTTATCAAGAACCCGCCAGTCCTGATCCTCGATGAGGCGACCTCCGCGCTCGATGCCGCGACGGAGGCGCGGGTGCAGAAGGCGCTTGCC
This sequence comes from Roseomonas sp., assembly GCA_041906015.1. Classification (GTDB taxonomy): domain Bacteria; phylum Pseudomonadota; class Alphaproteobacteria; order Acetobacterales; family Acetobacteraceae; genus Neoroseomonas. The sequence goes on along the minus strand of JAYRJZ010000150.1, from coordinate 1,099 downwards.
ACGCTCATGGCGGGGCGGACCACCTTCATCATCGCCCACCGCCTGTCCACCGTGCGCGAGGCCAATGAGATCCTGGTCTTCGACGGCGGCCGCATCGCCGAACGCGGGCCGTTCGGGGAGCTGGTGGCGCTGAACGGCCGCTTCGCGGAGCTGGTGCGCACGCAGCTCGCCGGCGGTGCCGCGCCGGCGCATTGACGCGCGTCACCGATCCGCGATCCGCTGCGCTTCGTCCTTGCATCGCGCGTGGCGACCCTGGCACGCTCGCCGCATGGTTGCGCGGACAGGGTCGCCGGACCCCTCGCTTCGCGGCTGAACCCGGCGCTCCCGTGAAGCCGCGCCCTGCGGGTCCCCCGGCCCGCGGAGAAGGAGGGAGCAAGAATGACCATCAAATCCATCCTGCGGCACAAGGGCGAGGACGTGTTCTCGGTCGGTCCCGGCGAGGATGTGACATCCGTCGCGCAGGCGCTGGCCCAGCACCGCATCGGTGCCGCGCTGGTGCGTAGCCAGGACGGCGAGGTCCTCGGCATCGTCAGCGAGCGCGACATCGTCCGCGCCGTTGCGCGGGAAGGGGTCGCCGCCCTGTCGCACACGGCGCGTGACCTGATGACGGCGGAGCTCGTCACCGTCTCACCAACCACCAGCGTGGCCGAAGGCCTCGCCATCATGACGCAGCGTCGCTGCCGGCACCTGCCGGTGATGGAACATGGGAAGCTGGCGGGCATGGTCTCGATCGGGGACCTGGTGAAGGCGCGGATCGAACAGGCGGAGCAGGAGGCGGAATCCCTGCGTGCCTTCGTCACGGCGGCATAGGGCGGTCGCTGGGGAATGGGAGGGGCCTCGCCCCTCCAGGTTGCGCTACAAAAGGCCGAACGGCCTTCCTGATGATTGGCCTGGTTCCGCTGTGGGATCGAGAGGGGCTTTGCCCCTCTCGAACTCTCCCCAGCAAAGGCCGAAGGGCCTTTGCAAACCTCGACTTGGCGCCGTGCAGCACGGGCAGAATGGCGCCGAAAGACGCCCTTGCGCACGAAGGGTGTTTGACGGGGACAGCAAAGCCGTTGCGCCCGACACCAAAAGATTGCGTTCCAAGTGCTCTAAGCAC
>JAYRJZ010000023.1:0-59644 GCA_041906015.1 Roseomonas sp. | reverse complement strand
CTGTCGGCGCCGAGGGCGGGGCCAGCGCCGGCGCGGACCCCGGCGCCGGGGTCCGCGAGGGCAGCGGCGCCGCCTGCGTCACCCCGCCGTCGCGCAGCCGCGCGCCTTCCTGGGCGGTCTGTTCCAAGCGCGGCGGCAGGGGCGGGACCGAATCCACCACCCGGTCGCCGGAACCGCTCCAATTGTACCAGGCGACATAGGCGCCGATGGCGATCACGACGCCGACCGCGACCAGCGCCCCGGCCGGCACCCCACGGGACGGCACATCTTCCGGGAAGACCAGATCGGCTTGGCGAGCGGCTCCCCCCCCGGTCACGTCGCGGAAGCGCCGCACCGCCTCATCCGCATCGAGGCCGAGCGCGACGGCATAGGATCGCACGAAGCCAACGGCATAGGCCGTGCCAGGCAGGTCCCGGACCCGGCCCTCTTCCAGCGCATGGATGTAGCGGCGGTTGATGCGCAGCCGTTCGGCCATGTCCTCGACGCTGGCGCCCAGGGTCAGGCGCGCCTCGCGCAGATCCTCACCCACACGGGCGGCTTCGGCGGCGGCGATGTCGGGACGTTGGGTGCGCTTCATGGGTGTCCGGGGTCGACGGCCGGCTTCTAACCTCGCGAGCGCCGCCCGCAAAGGCCCAACCGGCCGGCGAAGGTCTCAGGCGGCGTGACAGCCCCGGGCGCCGATCGCCGCGGCGGCCTGGGCAACGAGTTCGGCGATGATTTCAGCAGCCGGTTGCTCCTTCGTGACCATGCCAACCGACTGGCCCGCCATCAGGGATCCGTTCTCGACATCGCCGTCGACGACCGCGCGGCGCAGAGCGCCCGCCCAGTAGTGCTCGATGTCGAGCTGGCCGGCCTCCTTCTCCACCTCACCGGCCTTGAAGCGACGGATGGTCTCGGCCTGGAACTCCAGGAAGCGCTTGGTCCCGGCATTCTGCAAGGCGCGCACCGGGATGACCGGGAAGGTGTCGTCGAGCTGCACCGTCGGCATGGCATCGCGCGCCTGGCCGCGGATGAAGGCCTGCTTGAAGGCCGGATGGGCCACGCATTCCGTCGCGCAGACGAAACGGGTACCGAGCTGCACGCCGGCCGCGCCCATCTCCAGATAGGACAGGATCGCCTCGCCCCGCCCGATGCCGCCGGCGACGAAGACCGGGACATCGGTGATGTGCGGCAGAATCTCCTGCGCCAGCACGTTCAGTGAGACCGGGCCGATATGCCCGCCCGCCTCGGAGCCCTCGATCACCAGCGCGTCGGCACCCGAACGGATCAGCCGCTTCGCCAGGACCAGGGCCGGCGCGAAGCAGACCACCTTGGCCCCGCCCTCCTTCGCCTTCTTGATGGCCGATCCGGGTGGGATGCCGCCCGCGAAGACGATGTGCCCGACCTTGGCCGCGAGACACACATCGACGAGCTGATCCAGCATGGGATGCATGGTGATCAGGTTGACGCCGAAGGGCTTGTCGGTCAGCGCCTGGGTCCCGGCAATCTCCTGCGCCAGGCGCGGCGGCTCCATCGCCCCGCAGGCGATGACGCCGAAGGCACCGGCATTGGACAGCGCGGCGACGAGGTGCCGCTCGCTGACCCAGGACATCGCCCCGCCCATGATCGCATAACGGCTGCCCAGGAAGGCAGCCCCGCGCGCCATCAGCCGGTCGAGCACCGCCTGCGGATTGCTCACGCGGGCGCGTCCAGCCCATAGGCGGTGTGCAGCGCGCGCACGGCGAGTTCGGTGTAGTCCGCCGCCACCAGCACCGAGACCTTGATCTCGGAGGTCGAGATCACCTGGATGTTGATCCCCTTTTCCGCCAGCGCCTTGAACATGGTGTTCGCGACACCCGCATGGCTGCGCATGCCGATGCCCACCACGGAGATCTTCGCGACATCCGGATCGGCGAGCAGCTTCTCATAGCCGAGTTCGCCCTGCGCCTTGCCCAGCATGTCCTGGGCGCGGGCGAGGTCCGCCTTGCCGACCGTGAAGGTCATGTCGGTCGTGCCGTCGGCGCCGATGTTCTGCACGATCATGTCGACATTCACATTGGCCTTGGCCAGCGTGTCGAACACCTTCGCCGCCACGCCCGGCCGGTCCGGCACGCGACGCAGCGTCACCTTGGCATCGTCGCGGGAATACGCGATGCCGGAAACCACGGGCTGTTCCACGATCTCGTCCTCATCCACCACGAGCGAGCCGGGCTTGTCCTCGAAGGACGACACCACCTGCACCCGCACGCCGAGTTTCATCGCCAGTTCGACCGAACGCGTCTGCAGCACCTTCGCACCCACGGAAGCCAGTTCCAGCATTTCCTCGAAGGAGATGCGCTCCAGCTTGCGGGCGCGCGGCACGATGCGCGGGTCGGTCGTGTAGATGCCGTCCACATCCGTATAGATGTCGCAGCGATCCGCCTTCACCGCGGCCGCCACGGCGACGGCGGACAGGTCGGACCCGCCGCGCCCCAGCGTTGTGATGCGGTGGCGGGTATTCTCGATGCCCTGGAAGCCGGCGATCACCGGAACCTGGCCGGCCTCCATGCGCTCGATCAGCACGGCGCCGTCGATTGATTCGACGCGCGCCTTGCCATGCGCCTGGTCGGTGACGATGGGCACCTGCCAGCCCTGCCAGGACCGGGCGTCGACGCCGACCGCCTGCAGCGCGATGGCGGTCAGGCCTGTCGTCACCTGCTCGCCCGTCGCGACGACGGTGTCGTATTCGCGCGCGTCATGCAGCGGCGAGAGGTCCTGGCACCATTTGACGAGTTGATTCGTCACCCCGGACATGGCCGAGACGACGACGGCAACCTGGTTGCCAGCGTCCACCTCCCGCTTCACGCGGTTGGCGACATTGCGGATGCGATCGAGATCGGCGACGGAGGTGCCGCCGAACTTCATGACAATACGAGCCATCGGCGGCGGTCTGGTTCCTGGGGCCGGGCGGAAAATGCCTGCCGGGCACGGTTGCGCTGGGCGGCGGGCCGGGACAGATACCCATCGGGCCGATCCTGTGCAACCCGGCCCTTGAAGCCTGGAAGGATGGACCCATGCCGCAGGCCGGCACAATGCTGGGGGCGGAGATCGCCAAATTCGACGCCCTGGCCGGGCGTTGGTGGGACCCGGACGGGCCCATGAAGCCCCTGCACCGCATGAATCCGTTGCGCACCGGATGGATCGCCGAGCGCCTGGCCCGCCGCCATGGCCGCGACCCGGCCGCGCCCGAGGCCCTGTCCGGACTGCGCCTGCTCGATGTCGGCTGCGGCGCGGGGCTGGCATCGGAGACCTTCGCCCGGGCCGGCGCCACGGTGACCGGCCTCGACGCTGCCGGCGCGGCGCTCGAAGCCGCCCGTGCCCATGCCGCGGCGGGTGGCCTGTCCATCGACTACCGCGCCGGCCTGCCCGAGGATCTGCCCGCCGGCGAGAGCTTCGACGCCGTCATCGCCCTCGAGGTCATTGAACATGTTGCCGACCGCGCCGCCTTCCTTGGCGCGCTGGCACGGATGGTCCGGCCTGGCGGGGCAATCTTCCTCTCCACCCTCAACCGGACCCCGCGCTCCTTCCTGATGGCAAAGCTCGGGGCGGAATACCTGTTGAGGATGCTGCCCGTAGGCACGCATGACTGGCGGATGTTCGTGACGCCATCGGAGCTCGGCAGCGGCTTGCGTGACCTGGGCTGGCGCGTGACCGACATCGCGGGCATGAGCATGGACGGCCTGACCGGCCGCTGGCGGGCGAGCCGTGATGTCGGCGTCAACTACCTGCTGATGGCCGAACGAGCCTGATGCGTCGCCCGCCGTCGCGGGCGGCCCGCGCCATCGACGGGGAGGCGGTCAGCGCGCGATGAAATCGTCCGGGCCGTCGCCGGTCTCCTCCGGCAGGTCCGCTGCCAGATCCTGAACCACGGCGGAAACCCACTCCTCGGCGGTGGTGCCCAGGGCGGCGGCGCGGCGCGCGATCTCGGCGGCCAGTTCGTCGGGCAATTCCACCTTCACTTCAGTCATCTGCAACGCACTCCTCGTCTGCGACCTGCGCAACGATAGAGTGAAATGGCTTTACGGCGCCTTTGCGACATTCGCATGGGAGGGCTGCGGCCGCGAAGTTGATCGGGCGCAAGGCGAATCGGCCGCCAGGTGCTCAAGAAGACGTGCAATCACACGGCAGCAGGAAAGGTCCGCCATCCATGAACCATCGCCATCGCAAGGTACTTCACGCCCTCTTCGCGCACCCGGTCAGCAGCAACATCGACCCGAAGGCGGTGCAGGCCGTCTTCGAGCATCTCGGGGCGGAGGTCGAGCACACCGGCACGGGGCGGGTCGGCATTCGGCTGAACGGCCACAGCGGCGCCTTCCACGATACGCGCCACAGCCTCTCGAAGGAGGAAGTCGTCGAGATCCGACAGTTCCTCGCCCAGGCTGGCGTGGATCCGGCCGCCTATCCGGTTTGAGCGATCACGCGGTCCGGCGTAACGTCATCCCGTCGCCGCGGCGCTTGCGCCCCGGCCACTGATGAGGACACGCCGGACCATGACCCTGAACCGCCGCACCCTGCTCGGCGCCGCCGGACTCGCCGCGCTGGCGCCGGTGGCCGCCAGTGCCCAGACGCGCTGGCAGATGGCCACCGCCTATGCCGACGGCAACCTGCATACCCGCAACATCCGGACCTTCCTGCAGGAGGTCGAGCAGGCCGCGAATGGCCGCCTCTCGATCCAGCTCCATTCCAATGGCGCGCTGCTGAAGATGCCCGAGATCAAGCGAGGCGTGCAGACCGGCCAGGTGCAGGCGGGCGAGATCCTGCTGACCGCCTATGCCAACGAAGACCCGATCTTCGACGCCGATGCCCTCCCGCAGCTCGTCACCACCTTCGCCCAGGCGAAAAAGCTGTCGGACCTGCAGAAGCCCTTCATCGAGGCCCGGTTCGCCCGCCAGGGGCTGACGCTGCTCTACATGGTGCCCTGGCCGCCGGCGGGCCTCTATGCGCAGCAGCCGGTCACCTCGCTTGAGCAGCTGCGCGGGTCGCGCTTCCGCACCTATTCGCCGATGACCAACCGCTTCGCCCAGCTCATTGGCGCGCAGCCGACCCTGGTGCAGTCCGCGGAACTCGCCCAGGCCTTCGCCACCGGCGTGGTGCAGTCGCAGGTCACCTCGGCGGCGACGGGCGTGGACACCCAGGCCTGGGATTATGCGCGGACCTTCATCCCGCTGGGCTTCACCCAGACGAAGAACGCCGTCTTCGTGTCACGCCGCGCCTTCGATGCCCTGCCGGCCGAGTTGCAGCAGGCCATCCGCGCCGCGGCAGACCGGGCGGAAACCCGCGGCTACGAACTCTCGGAAGCCGCGACGCGCGAGACCGAGGCGACGCTCGCCCAGCGCGGCATGCAGGTGCTGCAGCCGTCGCAGCAGCTTCTGGATGACGTCGCCAGGGTCGGCCGCACCATGGCCGATGAATGGGCCCAGCGCGCCGGGCCGGACGGCCAGCGCCTGCTGGAACAGTATCGCGCGAGCTGACGCGCCGGCTGCGCGCGCCGCAGGCAGCGGCGCGCGCCATCGCTCAATGCCCGGGCAGACACTGCCGCGCGCTGCCCAAGTGCCGCGCCGCCCCCCTTGCGTGGCGCTTGGCCGGATGACGAAGATGCCGGCCGATCAGAAATCACGAATCAAGGGGGCTTCAACCATGAGCCTGATGCATCGCCGCGGCGTTCTCGCCGCCTCCACGGGGCTGGCCGTAGCCGGTCTTGGCCTCGGCACCGCCCAGGCGCAGACACGCTGGCAGGTCGCCAGTGCCTATCCGGATGGCAATTTCCATACGAAGAACCTGCGCGAGTTCATCGAGGCCATCCAATCCGCCTCGGGCGGGCGGCTCCAGCTGCAACTCCACTCCAATGCAGCTCTGCTGAAGATGCCCGAGATCAAGCGCGGCGTGCAGACCGGCCAGGTCCAGATGGGCGAGATCCTGCTCTCGGCCTATGGCAATGAAGATCCGTTCTTCGAGGTGGACAGCGTGCCGATGCTGGTGACCAGCACTGCCATGGCGCGCAAGCTCGCCGAGTTGCAGAAGCCTTATGTCGAGGCCCGGTTGAACCGGCAGGGGCTCTCGCTGCTCTACTGGGTGCCCTGGCCGCCCTCGGGCCTCTACACCAATGCTCCGGTCGACACGGTCGAAGCGCTGCGCGGCACGAAGATGCGCACCTTCAATGCGCTGACCAACCGCTTCGCGACGCTGTGCAGCGCGACGCCCACCCTGGTCCAGCAGGCCGAGGTGCCGCAGGCCTTCGCCACGGGCGTGGTGAACGTGATGGTCACCTCCGCGGCGACCGGCGTGGACGTGCAGGCATGGGATTTCTGCCGCGTCTTCACCCCGATCGGCTTCACGCGCACCAAGAACGCGATCATGGTCCGCCAGCGCGACCTCGCCGCCCTGCCGGCCGATCTGCAAGCGGCGATCCGCGGCGCAGCCGCGGCAGCCGAGGAACGTGGTTGGGGCTATTCGGACGCTGCGACCGTCGAGCAGCAGAACGTCCTCGCCCAGCGTGGCATGACTGTCGCGACGGCCTCGCCCGCCCTGATGCAGGGGCTGATGCGCGTCGGTGCCACCCAGACCGACGAATGGATGGCCAAGGCCGGTGACGAGGGCAAGCGCCTGATCGACGCCTATCGCGCCGCCGTCGCCTGACCGGCGGAGCCGGGCGGTCCGCGACGGGATCGCCCCGCCCCCTCTCGCCGCCGCCGCAGCGCCCCGTCGGGGCGCCCGGCCGCCCCACACCGGCCCGTCCCGCTGCCAAGCCTCTCCAATCCCGCATCAAGACCCGTTAGCCTTCCCGCCGGATGAAGGCCCGCCACCAGCGCCGGGCCGCACAGGGAAGGAACAACCATGCTTGGCCTCATGCAGGACTGGCCGCTGCTCATGCACACCGTGCTGGATCACGCCGCGATCCAGCATCCGCATCGCGATGTCGTCAGCCGCTCGGTGGAAGGGCCCATCCATCGCACCGACTACGCGACGCTGCGCGGCCGCGCCCTGCGGGTCGCCCAACGCCTGGCGCGCGACGGAATCCGCGAAGGCGACCGCGTGGCGACGCTCGCCTGGAACACCTGGCGGCATCTCGAGGCCTGGTACGGCATCGCCGGCATGGGGGCGGTCTATCACACCGTCAATCCGCGGCTGTTTGCCGACCAGATCGCCTGGATCATGAACCATGCCGGGTCGCGCGTGATGATGCTCGACCTCACCTTCGTGCCGCTGGTGCAGGCCCTGGCGGACAAGCTGCCGCTCGTCGAACGCTTCATCGTCCTCACGGATGCCGCGCACATGCCCGAGACATCCCTGCGCAACGCCGTCGCCTATGAGGACTGGATCGCCGAGGTGGATGGGGACTTCGCCTGGGTGCGCGTGGAGGAGAATGCGGCGGCGGGGATCTGCTACACCTCCGGGACCACGGGTGACCCCAAGGGCGTGGTCTATTCGCACCGATCCAACGTGATCCACGCGATGGCCTGCAACCAGATGGACTGCTTCGGCCTCGGCGCCGCCGATCGCGTCATGCCGGTGGTGCCGATGTTCCACGCCAATGGCTGGTCGCTCGCGCTCAGCGCGCCGATGGTCGGCGCCGCGATGGTCATGCCAGGCGCGAAGCTCGACGGCGCGTCGGTGCACGAACTGATCGCGTCCGAGCGCGTGAGCTTCTCCGCCGCGGTGCCGACGGTCTGGATGATGCTCCTGCAGCACCTCGAAAGCAGCGGCGGCCGCATCGATTCGATGAGCCGGGTCGCGATCGGCGGTTCCGCCTGCCCCGGCGCCATCACCAAGGCGTATCAGGAGAAGTACGGCGTCCGCGTCATCCATGCCTGGGGCATGACGGAGATGTCGCCGGTCGGCACGCTCTTCGCCGTGAAGCCCGAGGTAGCACGGCTCTCCGGCGAGGCGATGCTGCGCCTGCAGGCCAAGCAGGGCACGCCGCCCTACACGGTGGAGATGACGATCACCGACGACGAGGGCCGCGACCTGCCCTGGGACGGCACCACCTTCGGCCGGCTGAAGGTGCGCGGCCCCGCCGTCGCGCGCCGCTACTTCCGGCGCGAGGAGGAGGACATCCTCGATCCCCGGGGCTACTTCGACACCGGCGACGTCGCAACCATGGACGCCAATGGCTACATGGAGATCACCGACCGCTCCAAGGACGTGATCAAGTCGGGCGGGGAGTGGATCTCCTCCATCACGCTCGAGAACGCCGCGGTGGGCTATCCCGGCGTCGCCGAGGCGGCCGTGGTGTCCATGAAGGACCCGAAATGGGATGAGCGGCCGCTGCTGATCGTGGTGATGAAGCCCGGCGTGCTCTCGCCGAGCCTCGCCCAGATGCGCGAGTTCCTCGCCGACAAGGTCGCGAAATGGTGGCTGCCCGACGATCTCGTCGTGCTGGACGAGATCCCGCACACGGCGACGGGCAAGATCCTGAAGATGAAGTTGCGCGAGATGTTCAAGGACCACCGCCCGGCGGCGTAGCGTCGGGCGATTGAAGCGCGGTTCTGCCCCAAACGCGCAACGATGCGGCGATCATGGGCCGGGGAAGGGCTTCGCCCCTCTCTCCGGTTCCACCCATGCCGACAGCCGTGGCGCGCATGGGGCGACGCCGCTTTCCCGCCGATCGGCGCCCCTCACCCCCGCAGCGCGCGCATCGCCCTTTCGATGAACCCGGCCGCACCGTCCTTCGCCGTCCAGCGCAGCACGGCGACAATGCCGCTGCTCGGATCGACCCAGGTCAGGTTCCCCCCCGCCCCGCTCGCGAAGAAGGCGTCATGTCCCGCCGCCGCGTAGCGCGTGCCGGCGGTGTTGAGCCACCACAGGAAGCCGTATTGCGGGTTCAGCGGGCAGGGGGTGACCGATGCCGCGAACCAGGATTCCGGCAAGACCTGCATGCCGGCCCAGCGCCCGCGGTTCAGCGCCAGCAGTCCGATGCGCGCCTGGTCCTCGGCATGGATCGAGACGCCGCCGCCCCAATGGGTGCCGCCCGGCACGGATTGCGTGCGCCGTCCGTCCGGGAGTTCCACCCAGGAGGTCCGGTACCCATCCCAGCGCCAGTCGGCCGAGGCCCCGATCGGGCCGAGGATGCGTTGACGGAACACGTCCGGCAGCGGCCGGCCGAAGCGGCGCAGCAGGGCGAGCGAGAGGCGGTTCACCCGGATGTCGTTGTATTCCCAGTGGGTGCCCGGGGCCTTCAGTTCGCGCAGCCCCTTCTTCCCCTGCCCTTCCGCACCGAGATCGCGGCCACGATCGATCGAATCGGCCTTGCCGAACAGCGTGCCCTCCCATTCGGAGGTGTTGGTCAGCAGCATCCGCCAGGTGATCGCGGCGTTCTGCGGGCCATCGAAGCCGCCGTCATCGACCGTCTCGCGCACCGGGCGGTCGATGTCCGGGATCAGGCCATCCGCCACCGCCACGCCGGCGAGCAGCGACAGGTATGACTTCGCAGCGCTGAAGGTCTGGCTGACGGCGCGGGTGTCCCCCCAACGGGCCACGACCATGCCATGACGCGTCACCAGCCCGGCGGGCGCGCTGCGGGGCCACAGCGGACCGAGGACCTCATTGTTCGGCGGCGGCTCGAAGAAGCCGCGGCCGAGATGGCCGGCCAAGTCATAGGGCCAGTCGATCTCATGCGCTTCGGCGAAGGCCACGGCCTCGGCGAGCGCCGCGGGGTCGAAGCCGAGCGCGGCGGGGTCGGCCTCGGGCCAGGGGGCGGGATGGGGTTCGGGAAAGGTCATGCTGGTCATGGCGGCGGACCATGCGCGCAAGCCGGGCGGGCTCCAAGGGGGGGGTGAGGCTTGTCGGGCATGGCGGGCGCACCCATCCTCGGTGGCGGCACAGCGCCCGAGGAACCCGTCATGTCCACCACCCCCGCGACCGCCGGCCGGCTCGAGATCGTGTCGGACGCCATCTGCCCCTGGTGCTGGATCGGCAAGACGCATCTCGACCGGGCACTCGCGATCCTGGCCGAGGAGGACATGACCTTCGAGATCGGCTGGCTGCCCTATCAGCTGAATCCCGACATGCCGGCCGAAGGCGTGGAACGGGCCGCCTATCGCGCACGGAAATTCGGGTCGGTCGAGCGCGGAGCGGAACTGGACGCCCAGGTTGCCGAGGCGGGACATACGGCCGGGCTCACCTTCCGCCACGATCTGATGACGCGAACGCCGAATACGGTGGAGGCGCACCGCCTGATCCGCCTGGCGGGATCCAGCGGGCTGCAGCACGCCCTCGTCGGGCGGCTGTTCCAGGCATATTTCCAGGAAGGCGAGGACATCGGGGACCGCACGGTCCTTGCCCGGCTGGGCGCCGAGGTCGGGCTGCCCCAGGACATGCTGGAGGCCTTCTCCGCCGGGGAGGCGGCACGGCAGGAGGTCATGATGGAATCACTCGGCCTGTCGCAGGCCGGGATCAATGGCGTGCCATCCTTCCTGCTGGACCGGCATCTGCTGTTCTCGGGCGCCATGCCCGGTGAACGGATGGCGGAAGCCTTCCGTCAGGCCGTGGCGATCCTCCGCAGCCGCGCCGCGTAGCGCATCGCGCTCAGGCGCCGGCCCACAGACAGAGTTCCGCCACCGCCCAGGCCAGGGCGAGGAAGCCGGTGAAATCGCGCATCGCCTGCCGGACGATGCGGCTCGTCGGCTTGGCCGGGACGAAGCGCAGCACCGGCGCGGGCCGCACACTCACCGGGTAGGGCGGGATGATCAGGGTGGGATCGCAGGGATGGGTCGTTCTCATGAGTCGATAAGAACAAAAAGAGAACACTAACGCAAGCCCTTCGGAAGCGTTTCATCGGCGTCATCATCTCCGCCTTGTCGGCGCCGCCGGCCGATGCCGAGAATGGTGTCCGAGGAATCCCGGAGGCTCGCCCCGCATGACCGATTCGAAGGAAGGCCGCCTGGCGCGGCGCGTCTTGATGGTGCGCGCCGCGGCAGCGGGCGGGGCAGCCGGCGTCCCGGGCGCGGCCGCCGCTCAGGGAGGCAAGGGCGAAGGGGGCGCCCAGGCGCCTGCGCCTACCCCCTCCCCACCACCCCGCACCGCGCCACCTTCCCCGGGCCAGCCGCCCGTGAAGGGTCCGCAGCGGCCCCAGCAACCGCGATCGGGCGTCACCGACAACGACCCGAATGACGAACCGGGCAATGGCCGCAGCCCACGCGGTGGCGGTCGGCCGACGGGCCCGACCGACAACGATCCAAACGACCCGCCGGGCCAGGGCCGTGGCGGTCAGCGTCCGCGTTCCGGCGTGACGGACAACGACCCCAATGACCCGCCGGGAGGCGGGCGTGGCGGCGGGGGTCGTGGCGGCGTGACCGACAACGACCCGAACGACCCGCCGGGCCAGGGCCGCGGCGGCCAGCGACCGCGTTCCGGCGCAACGGACAACGATCCCAACGACCCGCCTGGGGGCGGGCGTGGCGGCGGGGGTCGTGGCGGCGTGACCGACAACGACCCGAACGACCCGCCGGGCCAAGGCCGTGGCGGCCAGCGTCCGCGTTCCGGCGCAACGGACAACGATCCGAACGATCCGCCTGGCGGCGGCCGCGGCGGGAGCCGGGGCGGCGGCGTTTCGGATGCCGACCCGAATGACCCACCAGGGCGGGGTCGCGGCGGCGAACCGAACCGCCAGGCCCCGTCCGGCCCGTCGGACAACGACCCCAGCGACCCGCCCGGCCAGGGTCGGCGCAGCGGAGGTCCGATCAAGATCTGATCACACAATCGCGACATTGTATCTCACTATGAGATTGGTCGCATAATTTCGTCTCTTTTTAGGGACAGGCAGGCATCCTGCCCGGGTCCGGTGCCGCAAGGCGCCGGCCCGAGCCGGAGACACCCCCCTGTCCACCGTCACCCTCCCCAGCAGCAGCGCGAACAGTACCAGCCTCGCCGGCTTCGACCGGTTGACCGGCGGCGCGCTGGCCGACAGCGTCACCATCACCGGTGCCCTTACCGATGCCATCGTCGATCTCGGCGCCGGCAACGACACTCTCTTCCTCGCCGACGGCGGCAACCAGGTCTGGGTCCAGGGCGTCGAATCCCTCGCCGGCGGCTCCGGCGCGGACACGATCCATCTCACCGCCGCTACGACCGACCTCAGGATCGACCTCAAGGGCGGCAACGACATCCTGGTGCTGGCCGACGGCACCAACCTCGTCACCGTCACCAACCTCGAGAGCGTGCTCGGCGGCAGCGGCGCCGACGAGGTCACCAGCGGCGCTCGCATGCTCGGCTACTACAGCCTTGGCGCCGGGGCCGACCGGCTGACCTTGGTCTCGACGCGCGGCAATGCCGTCACCATCGCCCCCGATATCGAGACCATCACCGGCAGCCGCGGCGTCGATGAGGTCACGGTCGTTGGCGCCGCCTTCGGCATGCGCCTCGACCTCAAGGACGGTGCGGACAGCGTCTGGCTTTCGGACGGGGCGGATTCCATCGCCATCGCCGCCGTCGAATACCTGCGCGCGGGCGCCGGCGATGACACCATCCTGCTCGATGGCTACACCGAGGGCGTCCTCGACCTTGGCGCGGGCAATGATCGCCTGATCTTCGGCAGCGGCGGGGGCCTGGTCACCGTCGCGGGCGCCGAGACCATCATTGGCGGGTCGGGCAATGACAGCATCACCCTGACCGAACGCGTCATCGGCGGGCGCATCGATCTCGGGGCGGGAACCGATGCGCTGGTGCTGGCCGCGGGCGACAACAGCCTCACCCTCCTCGGTGTCGAGTCCGTCACGGCCGGCACGGGCAACGACCGCCTGTTCCTCGCAGCCGCGCTGCCCAATGGGGGCCTGTTCGATCTCGGCGCCGGGGCGGACAGCATCCAACTCGCCGACGGCACCAACGCCCTGAGCATCCGTGGCGTCGAGACCATCGCCGGCGGCAGCGGCGCCGACAGCATCCTGATGCTCGGCGGCGGCAGCCTGACCGCCTCGGGCGTCGAGACCATCCGCGGCGCGGCCCTGTCGGACTCCGTGACGTTGGCGACCCGCATCACCGACGGGCTGATCGATCTCGGCGCCGGTACCGACAGCCTGGCCCTCGCCAATGGCGGGAATACGGTCTGGGCCCGGGGGACGGAGACGCTCCGCGGCGGCAGCGGCGATGACGTGGTCACGCTCTCTGGGGCCATCGCGTCGGGCGTGGTCGATCTTGGCGGCGGCGCGGATCGCCTCGTTATCCGCGGCGGGCCGGTGCAGGCGCTGATCCTCAATGTCGAGACGCTCGAAGGCGGGGGCGGCGACGAGGACTTGACGCTCGGCGGACCGATGAGCGGGCGCATCGACCTGCTCGGCGGGCAGGACCGGCTGGTTCTCGCCGATGGCGGCAATGCGCTGACCATCGCGGGCGTCGAGACGCTGATCGGCGGCAGCGGCGCGGACATCATCCTCTTCGGGCGGCGGGTGGACGGCGCGCTGGTCGATCTCGGCAGCGGCGCCGACCGGCTCACCCTCGCGACCGGCAGCAATCGCCTGTCCGTCGCGGGTGTCGAGACACTGGTCGGGGCGACCGGGGCGAATGTGATCACCTTCCTCGACGTCGCCACTGACGCGCTGGTCGACCTCGGAGCCGGGCGGGACCGGCTGATCCTCGCCGACGCGGCGGATCGGGTGCGCCTGCGCGGCGTCGAGGTTCTGGAGGCCGGGGGTGGCGACGATACCGTCACCCTTCTCGACACGGTGCGCGGCGCGGCGCTGAATCTTGGCGAGGGGCAGGACCGGCTGATCCTCGCCGATGGCGGCAATGTCCTGACTGCGACCATGGCCGAGACCATCATCGGCGGCAGCGGCAACGACATCGTCACGCTCGCCTCGGCAATGCCCTCGGGCGCGGTCGATCTCGGCGCCGGCACCGACCGACTGATCCTGACCCGCGGCGGCAACCGGATCGCCGTCTCGGGCGTGGAGCTGGTCCAAGGCAGCGACGGCGCCGACACCATCGACCTGGCCGGCGGGGCGAGCGGCGCGACGCTGCTCCTCGGTGCCGGGGTGGACCATGTGCTGCTGGGTGCGGGCGGCAACCAGGTCACACTGGCCGATGTCGAATACGTCACGGGAGGCAACGGCAACGATGTCGTCATCCTCGCACGCGGCAGCGGCACGACCGCGATCGACCTTGGCGCGGGCGCCGACCGCGTGGCGCTCGCCCAGAGCGCCAATGCCGTGATCCTGCGCAACGTCGAGGTCGTTCAGGGCGCAGCAGGCGCGGATCAGGTAACGATCGCCGGCGCGACCGGCCAGGTCACCGTCTCGCTCGGCGCCGGAAGCGATGCCCTGACCCTCGGCGATGATGGAATCCGGGTGCTGGCTACCGATGTCGAGGTGATCCACGGCGGCAAGGGCGCCGACATGATCACCGTCACCGCCGCCACCACGGCGCGGACGCGCCTGTATGGCGGCGACGGGGCCGACACCATCACCGGCGGCAGCGGGAAAGACGACATCACGGGCGGTGCCGGGGCTGACCGGCTGACCGGCGGCAGCGGGGCCGACCTTTTCGTCTACACGGCGGCGGCGCAGTCATCGGTAGCCTCGCCGGATACGATCCTCGACTTCAATCCACTCGAGGGCGACGTGCTCGCCTTCGCCGGCATGGGCACCGGCGGCAGCTTCCGCTGGCGCGGCAGCCTGGCCTTCACCTCCCAGGGCGGGGCCGAAGGCCGCTTCGACGAGGTGAACAAGACCCTCTTCGTCGATCTGAACGGGGACGGGCAGGCGGATATGGCCTTCCTGTTGCCCAACTTCTCCTCGGCCAGCTTCAGCGCGCAGTCGGTGGTCTGGGCCTAGTGTCCCGATTCCGACGTCCCGCGGACTTCGTCCTCGCGCCACCAGCCATTGTTTTCAGTGGCCTGCTGATCCGCGAAGCTCGTTGGAGATCCGACGAACTTGGCGGGCAGGACACTAGGTCGCGTCGCCCTCGGCCTTGCGGCGGAGCTCGCGCAACCGTTCCTGGCCACCGCGCAGGCGCGGATGGATGACGAGTGCCGCCTGCATGCTGCGCAGGGCAGCAGCCGCGTTGCCTGCCTCCTCCTGCAACACGGAAAGCGTGGCCAACGCAGCGAAATGGCGCGGTTCCAGCCGCAGCGCCTCCTGCAGATCCCGCGCCGCGGCCTGGGCGTCGCCCATGGCGGCATAGGCCTGGGCGCGCTGGAACCAGGCCTCCGCACTGTCGGGAGAGAGGATCAGCGCCGCGTCGAAATCCTCCAGCGCCTCCTCATTGGTGCGGGCGGCGAGGTTGCGCGCGCCCCGCCGCAACAGCAGCACGGCGGCAGGTGAGGCACTTTCGACCCACAAGGCGCGAATGCGCCCCTCCATCATGGCGGCGGCGGCATCGTCGGGGGCGGTCTTCAGGCCCTCGAACAACGTCTCGAGTTCCGCGCGCCGCGCCTCCTGCTGCCGGGTCGGGGTCGGCTGCGCCGCAACGAAGACGGGCAGGAGCAGCAGCGGCATGACGATCAGGGCGCGACGCATCCCGGCATGGTCCGCCTTTCGGCCGACTGGGGGCAAGCCCCGCCTCCAGGTCACGCCGCCGCCCGCGCCTGGGCGATGGCGGCCGGCTCGGGCCCGCCTGCCATCCAGTCCAGCAGTTCGACCGTGTGCACCGCCGGCAGGGCGCCGTCGCCGAGTTGCGTCAGGCAGCCGATGTTGCCGGCCGCGATCAGGCTCGCGCCGGTGCGCTCGATGGCGTTCTGCTTACGGGCCTTGAGCTGCTCCGCGATCTCCGGCTGCATCAGGTTGTAGGTGCCGGCGGACCCGCAGCAGATGTGGCTTTCCGCCGGCTCCTTCACGATGAATCCAGCCGATCTCAGCAGGGCCTTCGGGGCCTCCGTGATCTTCTGGCCATGCTGCAGCGAGCAGGCGGCGTGATAGGCGACGGCAAGGCCTGGCGTCGCGCGGGTCGGCGCATAGCCGAAACGCTGCAGCACCTCGGAGATGTCGGCCGCCAGCGCGGCGACCGTCGCGGCGTCCTCGCTCTCCGCTTCCTCGCGGAACATGAAGCCGTAATCCTTCACGGTGGTCCCGCAGCCCGAGGTGTTCACCACGATCGCATCCAGCCCTTCCCCCGCGATCTCGCGGGACCAGGCGCGGATGTTGGCGCGGGCGAGGCGCATCGCTGGGTCATGATGCCCCATATGGTGATCGAGGGCGCCGCAGCATCCCTGCTCCGCCGTTACCACCACCTCGATCCCCATACGGGTCAGGAGCCGGATGGTCGCCTCGTTGATCGAGGGTGCGAGGACCTGCTGGGCACAGCCGGTCAGCAGCGCCACGCGGCCGCGGCGCGGGCCCTCGGCCGGATGGACGCGCGGCCGTTCGACCGCCGAGGCCGGCGGCAGGCGGGTCGGCGCCAGCCGCAGCATCGCCCGCAGCCGCTTGGCCGCCATCGATTCACCCCGCACCAGCCCGGCAAAGGGCCGCGCCAGCCTCGCGCCCCGCAGCGCCAGGCGGAAGCGCGCCGGATGCGGCAACAGCAGCGACAGCAGCCGCCGCAGCGCCCGCTCCGGCCAGGGTCGGGCATAGGTCCTTTCGATGTAGGCGCGCGCGTGGTCAACCAGATGCATGTAGTGCACGCCAGACGGACAGGTCGTCATGCAGGACAGGCAGGACAGACAGCGATCGACGTGGCGCACCACCTGCTCGGTGGCGGGCTGCCCGCCCTCCAGCATCTCCTTGATCAGATAGATGCGCCCGCGCGGGGAATCGAGCTCGTCCCCCAGCAACAGGAAGGTCGGGCAGGTCGCGGTGCACATGCCGCAATGCACGCAGCTCCGCAGAATACGGTTGCTCTCCGCCGTGTCGGGATCGGCCAGCTGGGCGGGCGAGAAATGCGTCTGCATGCCAGTAGTCTAGGCAGGGCGAGGGCGCGCTGCCAGCGGGACGCCGCGGGTGGACCGCGCCGGGTGCCCTGACTATCGTTCCGCCACGGGAGAGCTTTGGAACGAGGCGCAGGATGCTGACGGAAGGCGTGATCGCGATCGCCGAACTCGGGGTCAGTGTCTTTGCGCTGACCCTCTTCGCAGTCCAGGTCCTGGCCAAGGAAGCCGGCTACCTCGTCGGTCAGCGGTCCATCAGGCAGGAAGCCGGCGCGGGCGAAGGCGTCGGCGTGGTGGTGGGCGGCATGCTCGGCCTCCTCGCCTTCGTACTGGCGCTGACGCTGTCCTTTTCCTCCGCCCGCTTCCAGGAACGGCGCGACGGGACGCTGGCCGAGGCCAATGCCATCGGCACGGCCTGGCTCCAGGCCCAGGCGATCGGCGGGCCGCGCGGGACGGAGATTGCCCGGCTGATGGAGGATTATGCCGCGCAGCGGCGCGCCTTCATCCTCGCCGAGCGCAACGATCCCGCCGAGGCGGAGATCACCCGCCACAGCAACGCCTTGCAGGGCGAGATCTGGGGCCATCTGACCGCCCTGGTCCGTGAACGGCCAGACCCCACGATCAACTCCCTGATGAATGCACTGAACAACACCTTCGACCTCGCTACTGCGGAACGCTTCGCCTTCGCCCTGGTCTTCCCGCCCCAGCTCTTCTGGCTGCTGGTGGGGATGAGCCTGGTGTGCATGGCGGCGCTGGGCTTCCAGCTCGGGTTGCGGGGCAGGCCGCTGCGCGTACTGACCATCTTCCTGCTGGGGATGTGGACGGCGACGACGACCGTGATCCTCGACATGGGATCGGCACGGCTCGGCGCGATCCGGATCAGCGCCCAAGCCTATGACTGGACGATCCAGGGATTCCAGGGCGGCGTGACCATTCCCCCCGCGCCGCACTGAGGCGACATCGGCGCCCTCCCGGCCGGGCGCGCCCCGTGCTATCCGCGAGCGAGAATGCTTCGCAACGCAACCCTCGAGGCCGCCCCGCCAGCCCTGCGGCCCCGCCATGCGCCGGTCTGGGCCTGGGCTTCCCTGCTGATCGCGGCGGCCATCATCGCGCCGCTGATCGCCGTGCTGCTGACGGCCGCGGTGCGGCCCGGGGAGAGCTTCCGCTTCATCGCCACCACCACCCTGCCCGAGATGCTGGGGAATTCCCTGCTGCTCGCGCTGCTGGTGGGGGCGATGGCCGGCTCCGCCGGGGCGGTGTCGGCGTGGATCGTCTCGACCTGCGAGTTCCGCGGTCGCCGGATGCTGGAAGTCGCGCTGCTGTTGCCGCTCGCCATCCCCGCCTACCTCAACGGCTATGTCTACACGTGGCTGCTGGACGTGGCGGGACCGGTGCAGACGACCTTCCGCGACCTGACCGGCCTGCGCTTCGGCCAGTACTGGATGCCCGAGATCCGTTCCCTGCCCGGGGCCGCCGTGATGCTGGCGATGGTGCTGTACCCCTACGTCTATCTGCTCTGCCGGGCCGCCTTCCTGCAGCAGAGCGTGTGCCTGCTGGAAGCGTCACGCACCCTGGGGCATGGGCTGGTACGGACCTTCCTCCATGTCGCGCTGCCGCTCGCGCGGCCGGCGCTCGTTGCGGGCATCGGCTTCGCGCTGATGGAGACGCTCGCCGATTTCGGCACCGTCCAGTATTTCGGCGTGCGGACCTTCACCACAGGCATCTACGAGGCCTGGTTCGGCATGGGCGACCGCGGCGCGGCAGCGCAGCTCTCGGTCGCGCTGCTGGGCTGCGTCTTCCTGGCCCTCGGTCTGGAATACGTCTCGCGGGGCGGGCGCCGCTTCCATCCGACCACCACGCGCCAGCCACCGCTGCGGCCCGTGATACTGCGGGGCTGGAAGCAGGCCGCCGCGTTCCTGGCCTGCGCCATGCCGGTCCTGCTGGGCTTCGTGGTACCCGCCTGGGTGCTGCTGTGGATGGCGGTGACCACGGGCGATCCGCTGGATCCGCGTCGCTTCCTGCCCTTCGCCATCAACTCGCTGCTGGTCTCGACCGTCACGGCGGCGCTCGGCGTGCTGCTCGCCGCGCTGATGGCCTGGGCCGCGCGGCTCTATCCCTCCCCGCTGCGCCTGGCGGCGAACCGTGTCGCCTCGCTCGGCTATGCCCTGCCGGGATCGGTCATCGCGGTGGGCACGCTGGTGCCCTTCGGCATCTTCGACAACGCGCTGGATGGCTGGATGCGCGACCATCTCGGCCTGTCCACCGGGCTGCTGCTGTCAGGGACGATGGTGGCGCTGGTCTTCAGCTACCTCGTGCGCTTCATCACCGTGGCCCTGGGTTCGGTCGAATCGGGGCTCGCACGCCTCAAGCCCTCCCTGCTGTCGGCCGCCCGGGTGCTGGGGCGAACGCCAGGACAGGCGGTGCGGGAAGTCGAATTGCCGCTCGCCCGCGGCGCCCTGCTGACCGCTGCCGTGCTGGTCTTCGTGGATACGATGAAGGAACTGCCCGCAACGCTGATCGTCCGGCCGTTCGACTTCGATACGCTGGCGGTGCGCGTCTACAACCTCGCCTCGGATGAGAGGCTGGTTGAAGCGTCCACCGCGGCGTTGCTGATCGTGGCGGTGGGGCTGCTGCCCGTGGCGGCGCTGACCCGGGCAATGCGGCGGAAAGATTGACGCAACCACGCGGATAAGGCGGCGAAGAGGGACACCGAGCCCCTGTCTGCTCCGTGGACGCCGCGCGGCGGGGACAGGCCAAGCCCCCCCCGCCGGCCGTGTCATCAGTGCCCCTGATCGGGCGCCGCGTCGGAGTTCAGAAGCGTATAGCGTTCGATCCCGATCTTCTCGATCAGGTCGAACTGCGTATCCACGAAATCCGCGTGCTTCTCCTCATCCTTCAGGATGTCGAGGAACAGATCGCGCGAGACGAAATCGCGCACGGTTTCGCAATAAGCGATCGCCTCGCGGAGGTCGTTGATCGCCTTCTCTTCCAGCTTCTGGTCGCACTCCAGGATTTCCCGCACGCCTTCCCCGGTCAGGATCGGGTTCAGGCGCTGCACGTTCGGATGGCCCCCGAGGAAGAGGATACGGTCGATGAGGAGATCGGCGTGCTTCATCTCCTCAATCGACTCTTCGTACTCGTGCTTGCCGAGCTTGGTCACGCCCCAGTGGCGCAGCATGCGTGCATGCAGGAAGTACTGGTTGATCGCCGTCAGCTCATTGGTGAGCTGCGTGTTCAGATGTTCGATCACTTTCGGGTCACGCAGCATGGCAATCTCCCTCGACGCGACGCATCCCGGCGCGCCGCTCCTCTGACGTGTAGATAGGGGAGCGGCATCGCGGGATGTCAAGCAAGCCCTTGAGTTTCCTGAATAACGCGCTTGCGGCGCATTCTCAGTTGGACTTGCAGTCTCCGGATCCCGAACGCAACAGGGTCAGGATGGTCTGGCAGCAGCAGCCGCATTGGGCGCCGCAGCCACATCCGGCATAGACCTCGGCGGGACGAGAGGCGCCGGCGGCAATGGCCGCGGCGATCTGCGCCGCGGTCAGGCGATTGCAATGGCAGACGACCATGGGCGTGAACCGACCTCGCCTCGCGTCAGCGCCAGCCGGCGCGCTGCATGATCTGCAACGCCTCGGCCGCCCGATTCGCGTCCAGCAGCGGTGCGATGGGTTCGGCGCGGAATTCGCCAAAGCTCCGCAGGATGGGATGCATCGGGGCCCCGGGCACCGACGGATATTCCATGTTGCCCTGCGCCAGGATCTCCTGCGCCTCATCCGAGACGAAGTACTCCAGCAGCCGCCGCGCATTGGCGGCGTTGGGCGCGGTCTTCACCAGCCCTGCACCGGAGACGTTCACATGCGTGCCGCGATCGCCGGGGGCCTGGTTCGGGAAGATCACGCCGATGCGTTCGAACACCGCACGATCCTCGGGGCGCTGCGAGGCGCCGACATGGCCAAGATAGTAGGTGTTGGCGATGGCGAGGCGGCACTGGCCGGAAGGAATGGCGCGGAACTGGTCGCGATCGCCGCCCTGCGGCGGGCGGGCGAGGTTGGCCGCGACGCCGCGCGCCCAGGCTTCGGTCGCCGCCACGCCTTCGGCGGCGAGGATCGAGGTGGCCAAGCCCACATTGTAGGGGTGGTTGGACGCGCGCACGCAGATCTGGCCGCGGAACTGCTCGCTGGCGAGGTCCTCGTAGCGGTTCAGACCCTCGGGGCGGCCGTTCTGCTTGTCGTACATGATGACGCGGCCGCGCATCGTGATGGCGAACCACAGCCCGTTGGGATCCCGGCGATCGGCCGGCACGCGGGCATCCACCGCCGGAATGGCATAGGGCTGCAGGATGCCGGCCTGGGTCGCGCGGGCGAGGCGCGTCGCGTCCACCGTGATGAAGACATCCGCGGGGCTGTTCCGACCCTCGGACTGGATACGAGCCATGAGCTGGTCGGCATCGCCCTGGATGATGCGGACGCGAATCCCGGTCGCACGGGTGAAGGCCTCGTACATCGCGGCATCCGTATCGTAATGCCGCGCATTGTAGATGTTGACTTCCTGAGCCTCGGCTGCGGCCGCGGGCGCAGCGATGATAGCGAGCGCGAGAAGGGTTCGGCGGAGCATCATGGCCTCGTCGTATGACTTGCCGCCGACTATCGCATCTGAGAGGCGTTCGCAAGTTCAGTTGCAATGCGCTCGCATGTAACGCGGGCGGGGCCGAGGGCCCGCCCGCGCGCTGCCACCACTACTTCTGGAGGCCGCGCAGGAACGCCGCCCGCGCGCCGCCGCCCGCCATCAGGAAGGCGTGATCGGAGCCAGAGAGCAGGAATCGCGCACCTAGCGCGATGTAGTCGGGCGCGACCTTCTCGTCATAGACGCCACCCATGCCCATGAACTTGCCCTCGGCCTCGCAGGCGCCGGCCACCGCGGCATAGGCATCGCGCACATCCGGATGGCCGATCTGCCCGGCGATGCCCATGGACGCCGTGAGGTCGGAGGTGCCGATCATCAGGCAGTCGACGCCCGGCACGGCGGCGATGGCCGCGGCATTGGCGACGGCGCGCGGCGTCTCGATCATCACGGTAATCAGGATCTCGCGGTTCAGTTCCGCCTGGGCCGCGGCGGTGTCGCTGACGACGAAGCCATACTGCGCCGGCGGCCCGCCCCAGGACCGTTCGCCGATGGGCGGGTAGCGGAAGGCCCGTACCACCGCCTCCGCTTCCTCGCGCGTGTCGACATGCGGCACGACCACGCCCATCGCCCCGTTGTCGAGGCAGCGCGTGCCCTCGAACAGCGCGTCCTTGCAGCAGCGCACGATGGGCGTGACGCCCTGCGACAGCGCGGCCATGCACATGCGCGTGGCGTCGTCCACGCTCATCGCGCCGTGCTCCATGTCGATGAACAGCCAGTCGAAGCCGGAGGCCGCAGCGATCATCCCGACAGCGGGCGTGCGCAGGTGATGCACGCCGAAACCAAGGGCGAGCTCCCCGTCTTCCAGACGGCGTCGCGCGAGATTGGGTGCGAGGGGCATGACCATTTCCTTCCCGTGAAATGCGGTCAGGCGACCATGCCCCCCGATGCGGGTCAATCCGCCCGCATGCCGGTATTGCCCACGACAGTGCCGAGGCGCTGCGTCTCGCTCGCGATGAAGCGGCCGAAGGCCGGGCCGTCGAGCGGCCGCGGCACACCGCCGGCCTCGACGATGCGGCGCGAGACGATGGGGTCCTGCACGGCGGCGATCACCTCGGCCTGCAACTTGTCGCGCCGCGCCGCCGGCACGGCGGAGGGTACCAGGAGACCCCACCAGGCGACGGTGGCGAGATCCACCCCGGCTTCGCGCAGCGTCGGAACATCGGGCGTGGCCGCGGCGCGCTCGCTGCCAGTGACGGCCAGCGGCTTCATCCGTCCGCCCTGAGCCATCCCCAACGCGGCGGAATAGGTCTGGAACACCACGTCGACACGGCCGGCCATGACGTCGTTGTTGACCGCGGCCGTCTCCCGATACGGGACATGGCTCATATCGAGCCCCGTCGCCTTGGCAAAGAGAGCGCCAGCGATATGCATCGAGGTACCGACGCCGATCGAGCCATAGGTCACCGGCTGCCCCCGCGCTTTCGCCATGGCGATGAAGCCCGCGACATCGCCCACTGGCATGGAGGGGCTGACGACCATCAGGTTGGGCATCTCGGCGACCATGGCGACCGGCGCCAGATCCTTGTCCGGGTCGAAGGGCAGCCGGTCAAAAAGGAAGCGGTTCGCCGCATAGCCCTGCGAGTGCAACAGAATCGTGTGCCCATCGGGCTCAGCCTGCAGCACGGCGGTCGTGCCGATATTCCCGCCGGCGCCGGCCCGGTTCTCCACGACGACAGATTGGCGGAGCGTGGTGGACAGGCGCTCGGCGACCAGGCGGCCGAGCAGGTCGGCGGCACCGCCGGGCCCGAAGGCGACGACGATGCGCATCGGGCGGCTGGGATAGCCATCCTGGGCTTTGAGGGTTGCGGGCGCGACGAGGGCGGCAGCCCCAGTCAGGGCGGCGCGGCGACGAATGTGCATGATGGGACCCGGACTTGAGTTGTTGTGAAGTGGCCGTGCCGGCGTCCCGAGCCTGCAACACTGCCTATGCTGCAGCGCAATATCAACGCGAAGAGTCAGCTTCCCGGGGGCTGTCGCGATCCGTGAGGAGGGCCATGACGGTGTCGAGCCGATCCGCCTCCTCCGCGGGCTTGTCACGCCGGATGCGCGCAATGCGGGGAAAGCGGAGCGCCACGCCGGATTTGTGCCGGGTGGAGCGCTGCGCGGCATCGAAGGCCACTTCGAACACGATGCCGCGCTCGACCTCCCGCACGGGACCGAAGCGGTTGACCGTGTTGTTGCGGATCCAGCGGTCGAGCCAGAGCAGTTCCTCATCGGTATAGCCCGAATAGGCCTTGCCGATCGGCACCAACTCCCCGTCCTCCCGCCAGACGCCGAAGGTGTAGTCGGAGTAGAAGGAGGAACGCTTGCCATGGCCGCGCTGGGCGTACATCAGCACGGCATCCACGGTCAGCGGGTCGCGCTTCCACTTCCACCACAGGCCCTTCACCCGGCCGGCGACATAGGGCGCATCGCCGCGCTTCAGCATCAGCCCCTCGATCGAGGCCGCCCGCGCGCCGTCGCGCAGGCCTGCCAGCGTGTCGACGCTGTCGAAGGCGATGAGCGGCGAGACATCCATGCGTGCCGGCGCATGGCGCGCGGCCCAGGCCTCGAGCCGCGCGCGGCGGCTGTCGAAGGGCAACGCGCGCAGATCGTCATGCTGATCGAACAGGAGGTCATAGAGCCGCACTGCCGCCGGATAGTCGCGCTGCATCCTCGCCGTGACCGCCTTGCGGTTCAGACGCTGCTGCAGATCCGCGAAGGGGGCGACCTCACCCTGCCGCATCACCAGCAGTTCGCCATCCAGCACGGCGTGGAACTCCATCGCGGCCATGATCTCGGGAAACGCCGAGGAGATGTCCTCGCCGCCGCGGGAGAAAAGCCGCCGGCCGCCGGGCCCCGCGGCGAGCTGGACGCGGATACCGTCCCACTTCCATTCCGCGCGCCACGCCGCGGCATGCAGCCCGGCCAGATCCGCCGCCTCCAGCGGATGAGCGAGCATCAGGGGCCGGAAGACCGGTGTGTCGCGCGGATCGGGTCGCTCGGCCTTGCCTTCCAGCCATCCGAAGAGCGGCCCATAGGGCGGCGCGACGCCGTGCCAGACCTCCTCGATCGCCTCCACGGGCTGGCCGGACCATTCAGCGAGCGCGACGCGCGCGAGCCGAGCGGAGACGCCCACGCGCAACCCGCCCGTCACCAGCTTGATCAGCGCCAGCCTGCCGCCGGCATCGAGCGTGTCCAGCCAGCCCGCGATCAGGGCGGGCAATTCGGCCTTCGGCGTCGCCTCCAGCGCCTCGGCCACCTCGGTCAGGGTCGGCGGCGGCGCGTTCACGCCGGCTCGCGGTTGCCAGATCAGCGCGACCGTCTCCGCCAGATCGCCCACATAGTCGTAGGAGATCCGCCACAGTTCCGGGTCGATGCGCGTCATCACCAATTCCCGGATCATGGCCGGCTTGGCGGCGGTGAAGCGCAGTTCCTCGGTCAGGGCGGCGAGGCCGATGCCGCGATCAGGGTCCGACTGCTCCGCGAACCACTGTCCCAGCAGCGCGAGCTTCGCATGACGTCCGGGCGTGAAGACCAGTCGCTCCAGCAATGCGGCGAAGGCCGGCAGGCTCATGCCGCGGGCTCCTCCGCAGGCGCGATATCCTCCTCCTCCTCGCCCAGGCCGACGAGATGCAGGGCGCGACCCTTGATGCCGCCGAGGGACAGCGCATGGATCAGCGCGTCCTCGCGCCCATGCGTCACCCATATTTCGGGTGCCTGCACCTCGCCGCAGGTCGCGAGTAGTTCGTCCCAATCGGCATGGTCGGAAATGACCAGTGGCAATTCGACGCCGCCCTGCTTCGCACGCTGGCGCACGCGCATCCAGCCCGAGGCGACGGCGGTGACCGGTTCGGTCAGGCGCCGGGCCCAGCGGTCCGCCACCGCCATGGGCGGCGCGAGCACGATGGCACCCTTCAGCGCATCCTTCCTGGCCACCGTCGCGGCGCGCAGGTCGCCCAGACGAACACCGAGCGCCTCATAGACCTCGCACATCGCGACATGCGCGCCATGCAGGTGCACCGGCCGATCCCAGCCCGACTGACGCAGCATCGCGATCAACCTCTGGCATTTGCCGAGGGAATAGCAGCCGACGACATGCGTACGCTCCGGGAACAAGGCAACGGAGCGCAGCAGCCTGGCCAGCTCCGCCTCGGCCGGCGGGTGGCGGAAGACCGGCAGCGCGAAGGTCGCCTCGGTAACGAAGAGATCGCAGGGTTCGATCTCGAAGGTCGCCGCCGTCGGATCGGCGTGGCGCTTGTAGTCGCCGGAAACCACCACGCGCGATCCCTGCCATTCCAGGCAGACCTGCGCCGAACCCAGGACATGCCCGGCGGGTCGCAACCAGAGCCGCACGCCGCCGATCGTCAGCACCTCGCCGTAGCGCAGCGCCTGTTGGGTAACGCCGGCACGGCCCTCACCCATCCGGGCGGTCATGATGGCCAGCGTCTCGCGCGTGGCGAGCACATGGGCATGGCCTGGCCGGGCGTGGTCGGAATGGCCATGGCTGATCACCGCGCGCTCCACGGTGCGCGTAGGATCGATGAAGAAGCCACCGGGCTCGCAGAACAGGCCCGCCGGCGTCACCTTGAGCCAGGTCGAGGGATGCGCCATGGCGGCCATGTGGTCGGGACACGCCAAGCTTTCCAGGGCGTCGCGGCCGGGCGCGGCGCGCCTGACGCCGCCGGCGAGCTCGGTTCCCCGCCGCGCGATTTCGCGATGAATTTGAAACGATCTACTGCCGCGCGGCGGGGTTGGAAACAACCCCGACCAGTTCGACTTGGTGTTCAGCGGCCAGGGCAATGACCGGGTGGCCCGCTAGTGCGCCCGTGATCCGGCAGCGGAGTGGTTGCAGCAGCCCGACGGACAATGCCGCACTCCAAGGCGGCGGCGCGACGAACCAGTGGGCCGGGAAGATTAAGTCCTTCGACTACCCGGCGGCGTCGGCCCCACTTCCTTCGACGCCTATAGCGCCGGGACCGAGGCCACCGAGTCGCGCCGCCCGCCGGCGGTCAGGCGGGCACGAGCAGGAAGAAGCGGCCGTACCGCACCCTCTCCTGCTTCCAGGCATGAACAGCGAGGGACACCGAGCTCACCCCCCAGAAGACGAGGTATTCGACCCCACCCAGGTTCCACAGCCAGCCGGCACCCTTGGTCATGAAGGTGGCGTAGACGGCAATGCCCATGATGCCGGCCGACACGAAGCCCAGCCACTTCACCAGGATGTTCAGGGTCAGGCCGACAAGGCAGGCGGTCTCTGCGGCGAGGGCGAGGTAGAGCATGACCTCGCCATAGGGCAGCACACGCCCGAAGAAGGCGGCCGACCCAGCCATGTTGCCGAGCTTGAAGAGGATATGCGGCGCATAGAACAGGCCGCACATGAGGCGGAGCACGACGACCGGATCGGTCAGATCGAAATCGGATTTGCGCATCGTTCGGATCTCCCGTCCACGCTGGACGTGAGACGATGCTTGCCCGCGAATTCTGCGCAAACGCTTGCTCCAGCGCAAACAGGTTTCCTCGGCCGTGAATGATGATCATAGTGGAGGGGAATGAGAACATTCCCGGAACCGTTTGGCGGCTGGTTCGCCGCACGCGGCTGGACGCCGCGCCCGCATCAGCTCGCCTTGCTGGAGGCGGCGCGGCGCGGGGAGCATGTCCTGCTCCTCGCGCCCACCGGCGGCGGCAAGACGCTGGCCGGGTTCCTGCCGTCGCTCATCGATCTCGCCGCGCGCCCGCGGGAGGGGCTGCACACGGTCTATATCTCTCCCCTGAAGGCGCTGGCGGTCGACATCGCCCGCAACCTCACCGCGCCCGTCGCCGAGATGGGGCTGCCCATCACCATCGAGACGCGCACGGGCGACACCCCGGTCAACCGCCGCCAGCGTCAGCGCGAACGACCGCCCAACCTGCTGCTGACGACGCCGGAGAGCCTGACGCTGCTGCTCTCCCTGCCTGATGCGCCGGCAATGTTCGCGGGATTGTCCTCGATCATCGTGGATGAGGCGCATGCACTGGCCGGGACGAAGCGCGGCGACCAGTTGGCGCTGTGCCTGTCGCGGCTGGCGGTCCATGCGCCGGAGGCGCGGCGCGTGGGGCTGTCGGCGACGGTGGCGCATCCCGAGGCGCTGCGCGCCTGGCTCTCCCCGACCGCGTGGGCCGAGGATGTACGGCTGGTCGAAACACGCGGCGGCGCCGCACCGACCTTCGAACTGCAATTGCCTGAAGGCCGCCTGCCCTGGGGCGGGCATATGGGCCTCGCTTCGGCGCCGGAGATCTATCGCCGCATTGAGTCCGCGCGGGTGACGATCATCTTCGTCAACACCCGCGCCCAGGCCGAACTGATCTTCGCCGCGCTGTGGCGGCTGAACGAGGCGGCGCTGCCCATCGCCATGCATCACGGCAGTCTCGAGATCGGCCTGCGTCGCAAGGTGGAAGCGGCGATGGCGGCGGGCAAGCTGCGCGGCGTGGTGGCGACGGCCTCGCTCGACCTCGGCATCGACTGGGGCGACGTGGACCAGGTGATCCAGGTCGGCGCGCCAAAGGGCGTTTCGCGCCTGTTGCAGCGCGTGGGGCGCGCGAACCACCGCATGGACGAGCCATCGCGCGCCGTGCTGGTGCCGGCCAACCGCTTCGAGGTGGTGGAATGCGTCGCCGCCACCGAAGCCGTCGCCGCGCATGAACTGGATGGCGACGCCCCGCGCCCGGGCGGGCTCGACGTACTCGCACAGCATGTGCTGGCCATGGCCTGTTCCGCGCCGTTTCGCGAGGAGGACCTGTTCGCCGAGGTCACGCGGGCTGCGCCCTATGCCGCGCTGACGCGCCGCGACTTCGACGATGTCGTGCGCTTCGTCGAGGATGGCGGCTATGCGCTCGCCGCCTATGAGCGTTTCCGCAAGCTGTTCCGCGATTCCGAAGGATATCTGCATGTGCGCGGCAAGATGGTCGCGGCGCAACTGCGCATGAATCTCGGCACCATCGTCGAGACGCCGCTGCTGAAGGTGCGGCTGCGCGGCGGCGGCGTGGTGGGCGAGGTGGAGGAATGGTTCGTCTCCACCCTCGAACCCGGCGACTGCTTCCTGTTTGGCGGGCAGGTGCTGCGCTACGAGCGGCTCGATCCCGGCGCGGTCATCGTCTCGCGCGGCGGCGAAGGCGAACCGCGCGTGCCGGTCTATGCGGGCGCGCGAATGCCGCTGACCACGTATCTCGCCGCGCGGGTGCGCGCGATCCTGTCCGACCCGCGGCGCTGGCGGCATCTGCCGGAACCGGTGAAGGAATGGCTGCGCCTGCAACGCCTCAAGTCCGAGTTGCCGCCGCGCGACGGGATGCTGGTCGAGACCTTCCCCCGCGGCGGTAAATGGTTCCTCGTCGCCTACACCTTCGAAGGGCGGCTTGCGCACCAGACGCTCGGGATGCTGGTGACGAAGCGGATGGAACGGCTCGGGCTCGCCCCGCTCGGCTATGTCGGGACGGACTACGTGCTGGCGATCTGGTCGGCCTTCGAACCGCGCGACATCGCCGCCCTGTTCACAGAAGACATCCTCGGCGACGAGATGGAGGAGTGGCTGGCGGAATCGAGCATGCTGCGGCGAACCTTCCGCAACATCGCGACGATTGCCGGCCTGATCGAGAAATCCCACCCCGGGGCCGAGAAATCCGGCCGCCAGATGACGATGAATTCCGACCTGATCTACGACGTGCTCCGCCGCCACCAGCCCGACCATATCCTGCTGCGCGCGACGCGCGCCGAGGCCGCGCAGGGCCTGACCGACATCGCGCGCATCGCGACGCTGCTGGCCCGCGTGCAGGGGCGCATCCGGCATCGCGCGCTCGAACAGGTCTCACCCCTTGCCGTGCCGGCACTGATCGAGGAAGGCCGCGAATGGGTGGCCGGCGGCGCCGAGGACGCGCTGCTCGCCGAAGCCGCCGCGCTGGTCGAGGAAGCGACCGGCGGCGCCGAACATTTCGCGGAGACATTGGCTGAAGTGACCGATCCCTTTCCCGTGCATGGCGGCACCTCTCTGTCTCGCGCCAAGTCACGCGACCGGCGCCGCGCGCGCCATATCCGCGAGGCCCCCAAGATGGTGACCGGACGATGACCGCCGCGCCCGTCCATATCGCCGGCGAGCGGCTGATGCTCGACCCGGCCGGCGTGCTGCACTGGCCGGCGCGGCGCATGCTCGTCGTCGCCGATTTGCATTTCGAGAAGGGCAGCGCCTTCGCCGCGCGCGGCCGCCTAGTGCCGCCCTTCGACACGCGGGAGACGCTCGCGCGCCTCACCCCGCTGCTACGCCGCTACGGGCCGCGCCGTCTTGTCTTCCTGGGTGATTCCTTCCATGACGACGAAGGGTGCACGCGCCTCGCCGCGCACGATCACGCCGCGCTCGTCGCCGCGCTCGATGGCATCGACCTCGTCTGGGTCGCCGGCAACCATGACCCTGCGCCGCCGGTCGGCCTGCCCGGCACGGCGGTGGACGAGCTGCAGGATGGCCCCCTCACCTTCCGCCACATCCCGACGCCACGCGCCGTGGGCGAGATCGCGGGCCATCTGCATCCGCGTGCCGTGGCACCGACCCGCGCGGGGGGCGTGGCACGGCCGTGCTTCATCAGCGACGGGCGGCGTGTATTGATGCCGGCCTTCGGCGCCTATACCGGCGGGCTCGATGCAACCAACCCGGCGATTGCGAGCCTCTTCCCGCGCGGCGGCCGCGCCTTCCTGCTGGGGACGGAACGGCTCTATTCCTTTCCCCTGACGCGGCGCGCCAGCAGCGCGGAACCTCTGCTCACCAGCCATGGCGGCGGCGGGGCGGACCTGCCGCTCTTCGCTGCGGCGGCGCTGCGCAACGGATAGGAGAACGCTCCATGGCCTATGACGGAAGCTGTCACTGCGGCGCTGTCACCTTCTCGGTGGCGGCGAACACGCCGACTCAGGCGCTGTCGTGCAACTGCTCCATCTGCCGCAGGAAGGGGCTGCTGCTTGCCTTCGTGCCGCGTGCCGCCATGACGGTGCAGGGCGAGAGCGCGCTGCACAGCTACCTCTTCAACACGCACAGGATCCGCCATCAGTTCTGCACGACCTGCGGTACGGAAACCTTCGCCTTCGCCCCCGGCCCCAACGGCGGCGACGGATGCGCGATCAACCTGCGCTGCGTGCCGGCGATCGATCTCGATGCGCTCGAGATCCGGCACTTCGACGGCGCGAGTCTCTAGAGACACCATCTTCGCAAGCATCTTCACCCGACCAGTGATTCCACCTGATCAGGATCCGCGCGAGCTCGCGCCGCTTCCGGGTCAGGCCGCGGCCCGGCCGTCGAGGCCCTTCGAGCCTTGAGCGAGCCACGCGGCGCATTCCTCGCCCAGTTCGCGTCGCGCGGCCATCTCATAGGCGGCGCAATCCCCGGCGGTCAGCGTGTCGCGCCAGCGGCCATTCGTGCCCTTGTTGATGAAGACTTCGGGCCCGCCATCCCAGAAGACGCCGCCAAGCGGCGCAGCCTGGGCCGCATGCGCCTTCATCCAGGCGAAGCTGCTGTGCTCGAGGATCGCAGGCCAGCAATCCTCCGCCACGTCCACCCCCAGGAATGTCGCGATGCGGCGCGCCTCGCCCGGCAGGTCGGCCTTCAGGTCCTCGAAATGCAGCAGCAGGAGGTTCGGCAGGGCGCGGATTTCCCACCAGCTGCGGATGTTCTCCCAGAAGGGCCAGAAGGGATGGCCGTCACGATTCAGCCAGTCGAGGAAATACTCGCGCATCGTCCCGCGCGGGGGCTCGATGGGCGGGCCGACGCGACCCGGCGTGTCGTTCAGCGCCGCGTACCACATGGCGTTCGCATTGGCGTGGTGGTTGTGCATGCTCCAGACCACGTCGCGGCCGTCGCGCGCCACGTAGATGTATTTCGCGCGTGGCGAATAGACGAGCGCATCGACCGGCAGATGGGTCTTCAGGAAGCGGCGATGCGCCTGCGCCTCGATGGCTGCGAGCTTCTCCGCCTTGGGCGGCACACGGAGATCGACCCAGGGCGAGACGGACGCCACCTCCACATCCGCCGCGCCGCCGGACAGGATCTGTCCCACGATCTGCTGGGTCCAGGTGGTGCCTGACTTGGCATAGGTGCCGACCACGATGTCGTCGTCGCGGAAGATAAAGTCGTTCCAGACAGTTGAATCGAAGTGATGGTTGTGAAGTTCCCGCAGCTTCCGAGGCCACGCGGCACCGGGCCGCGGCTGATCGTCCTGCATGTCGCCAGTCTCCGGGTTCGGGCCTCGGCCCTGCGCCGCCGGGATTGGCGGCCGCCTGCCGGCACCCTCCCCGGCGGACGGCCTGATAGGCGGCCCTGTGATCCTCCGCGGTGCGGCGAATCACATCGGAGTGAGGGCCATCACCCCGCGGTGATATTGGCAGTGCGCGCGATCTGCCGCCAGCTTTCCGTTTCGCGAGCAACACGATCCGCGAGCGCCTCGGGGCTGCTCGGGGCCACCAGCGCGCCGGCCTGGAAGGCGCGGTCGCGGATGCCCTGATCGGCGAGAACCTCGCGCAGCTTCTCCGAGATCATCATCACCATCGGCGCCGGCACGCCGCGCGGGGCGAACAGGCCGAACCAGACATTCAGGTTGAGGTCCGGCATGCCCTGTTCCGCCGCCGAGGGGATGTCCGGCAGGCCCGGATGGCGCCCATTGGAACTGACGCAGAGCGCACGGAGCTTGCCGTCGCGCACCAGCGGCACCAGGGGCGGCGGCGAGTTCATATAGAACTGGATGCGCCCCGCGATCAGGTCGCGGATGGTCTCCCCCGTGCCGCGATAAGGCACGTGCAGCAGGTCGATGCCGGCGCGATGCTTCAGGTATTCCGTGCCCATATGATGCATCGACCCGACGCCGGCCGAGGCATAGGTCATCTCGCCCGGCTTCTGCTTCGCCAGCGCGATGAACTCCGGCAGCGTCGTCGCGGGCACGGTGGGGTGGGTGACAAAAAGCTGCGGCGTGTCGCTGATCTGCCCGATCGCCTGGAAGTCGCGCGTGGGCTGCATCTCGCCAAGCCCACCGATCGCTGCACGTGCGGTCATGGTTGCGCAATAGCCGCAGAGCAGCGTGGTCCCGTCCTGTGCCGCCCGCAACACGGAGGTAAGCCCCACGACGTCGTTCCCGCCCGTGCGGTTCTCCACCACCATCGTCGCCCCGAGCGCACGGCCCAGCGGGTCGGCGACCAAGCGGGCCGAGAAGTCAGTGCCGCCACCCGCCGGCGAGGGCACGACGACGGTGATGGTCTTGCCCGCCAGCGCGTTCTGCGCGCGCGCGAGGCCCGGCAGGGCGAGCGTCCCCAGCCCCGCGCCGAACAGGGTGCGGCGCGATGCGATCATGGCCATTCCTGGTTTCTCCCGTTGGTCTTGGTTCAGGTTGCATTGGGGAAGGGTTTGTCGCCGGGCACCGGCACCTCCCCGACATTCAGGATGAAGGATAGCAGCGTGTAGTAGCCGAGCACCGCCAGCAGCTCGACGAAGCGCGGCTCGCCGAGCGCGTCGCGGCCCGCGGCGAAATCGGCATCGTTCAGCCGGCCCTGGTCGAGCACCGTGCGCGACAGCCGCCAGACGAGCTGTTGCGCTGCGTCCGTGAAGCGCGGATCCTCGCCCTGGCGCAGCCGTTCGAGTGCCGCCGGATCGACGCCGGCCGTCACCGCGATGGGGTGATGGGCGAACCATTCGAACTGCGCAGCCCAGCGGCGCGAGACGGTCAGGATCGCGATCTCCCGCAACGCGTCGTCCAGCATGCCGGAGAAGCGCAACCCCGCCCCCAGCCGCTGCACCGCATCGGCCACGGCCGGCGCGCGCAGCAACACGGTGAAGGGGCCGATCACGCCGCCACGGGGGCCGGAGGTCATCGCCGCGGCGACGGCGCGCTGTGCCTCGTCGAACGCGGCATCCGGGATGCGGGGAAAGCGCCCGCTCATGCGCCCGCACCCGGCATCATGGCGGACATGCCGCCATCGACGATGATCTCGGTGCCGGTGATGTAGCGGGATTCATCGGCGGCGAGGAACAGCACCGCGTGCGCCACGTCCCAGCCCGTGCCCATCTTGCCGGTGGGCACCTGCGCGTCGCGCTTGGCGATCAACGTCGCGGCGTCATTGGCGCCGAGCTGGCGCAGCAGGCGGTTCTCCACCAGCGGCGTGTGCATCAGCCCGGGGATGACGACGTTGCAGCGCACACCCTGGCGCGCCTGGTCCATCGCCACCGATTTCGTCAACCCGATCACGCCCATCTTGGATGCCGAATAGGCGATGTGCGGCCGGTCCCCCGACATGCGCAGCGCGGCGATGGAGGCGAGGTTCACGATCGCCGCTGTCTCCTGCTGGCGCAGGTAGGGCAAAGCGTGCTTGCAGCCGAGGAAGGCGCTGCGGAGGTTGATGTCGAACTGGCGGTCCCACGCTTCCTCGGACATCGATTCCGCGCTGCCCGGGGCAGAACCGCCGACATTGTTCACCAGGATGTCGAGCCGGCCGAAGGCGGCGACCGCGGCCTCCACCGCCGCCTTCACCGCGTCGGAATTCGTCACGTCGGCCGTGTGCGCGACGGCGCGGCCGCCTTCCTTCGCGATGATGCCGACGGTCTCGGCGACAGCCTCAGGGTTGTTGTCGATACAGAAGACCGCCGCACCCTGGCGGGCGAACAGCACCGCCGTCGCCTTGCCATTCCCCCAGCCCGGGCCAACCGAACCGGCCCCGGTCACGATGGCGGCCTTGCCTGTCAGATCAAGCACGCACCCTACTCCTGTTCTTGGACGGGGGCATGCCTACAGGTCGCCTCGAAGGGTGGCAACCGACCGCCCCGTCGGCGCCACGCGATCCCTCAGGCGGCGAGGAATTTCTGCGCCGCGCTGCCCAGCACCTGGCAGCACAGCGCGAGATCCTCCTCCTTGGTGTCCTCGGCCCAATGGTGGCTGATGCCGCCGATGGACGGCGTGAACAGCATCGCCGCCGGCATGCGCTTGGCGATATACTGCGCATCGTGCCCGGCACCGGAAGGCATGAGCGTCCAGGCGCCCGGCGCCTCCTCCTGCGCCGCTGCTTCCAGCGCAGCCATCATCGCAGGGTCGCAGATGGCCGGCGTCGCGCGGGCGACCTGCTTGAGCGTCGCGGGACATTTCTCGCGCCGGTTGCTCTCCTGCACCAGGCGGCGCAGCGTTTCCTCCATGCGTTCCAGCACCGGGATGGCGACGTCGCGGAACTGGAACAGCACCTCGGCGGCACCCGGGATGATCGATGGCGCCCCCGGTTCGAGCGTGATGCGCCCGGTTGTCCAGGTGGAACGTGCCCCGCAGACGCGCGGGAACTCCTGGTCGATCGCCGCGAGCAGGCGAACCGCCGACAGGCCGGCATCCTTGCGCTCGGCCATGGTGGTGCCGCCGGCGTGGTCCTGCTGGCCTTCGAAACGCAGCAGCCACTGCCAGATCGCGACAATCCCCGTCACGACGCCGACGCGCAGCCCGGCGGATTCGAGCTGGGTGCCCTGTTCGATATGCATCTCGAAGAAGCCCTTGTGGCGACCGGGCTCGAGCTGCAGCCGCGGCTTGCCAGCGAGCCCCGCCTGGGCCAGCGCATCGCGCAGGGGCTGGCCGTCGTTGCGGCTGCGCGAGCGGTCCATCTCCTCCTCCGACAACTCGCCGATGAGGGACCGCGACCCGAGGAAGCCGCCTTCGAAATGCCCTTCCTCATCGGCGAAGGCACAGACATCGACCGGCAATCCCGCGCGCGCCAGCGCCACGCCGGCGACGACGCCGAGCGCGCCATCCAGCCAGCCGGCCTGGTTCTGGCTCTCGATGTGGCTGCCCACGAGCAGATGTGGCCCCGGGCCCTTGTGCCGGCCGTACACATTGCCGATGCCGTCGATCGACGGTTCCAGCCCGCATTCGGCAAGCCGGTCCATCAGCCAGCGCCGCGACTCCATGTCCTGGGGCGAATAGGTCGGGCGATGAACGCCTGTCTTGTAGGCGCCGATCTTCCGCAATTCGTTGAGGTCGCGCAGGAAGCGGTCGGTATCGATACGCAGCATGGTGAAGGTCCTTTCCTGTCGCCCATGCTGCTGCCCGGAATGCGGGCGGGCAAGACCGCGCTTAACCCAGCGGAAAGCCCCATGCGCTTTCCTATCGCGGCCGCAAACCGCGGCGTTGCCAGTCGGAGATCAAAAATGACCGCTCTGACGTACCCCCGTCGTCAGCCTGAGACCGTCGATTCCATCGCCCTGCTGGAAAGTGCCAAGGGTGCCGAGCTGCATCTGCGCGGCAGCGCCGGCATGCTGCTGCGCTTGCCCCTGGCGGATGCCGACCATCTGAAAGGCCTCGCCGCCCTCGCGATGATGGCCGGCGCGCTCGCGGCCCGGCCAGGCCCATCGGCCTGACGCGACCGTCCCGGTGGCTCAGCCGCGCTTCACGCTCCAGAAGCTCGGCAGGCCGAGAGGAATGTCGGTGATGTTCCGCCGGTAGGCCGTCATGCGCGAATACTCGCCCAGCGGCAGATAGGGCAGGTCCACCCAGAAGCGCTCCTGGATGGCGCGTGCCACCTGCTGCTGCGCGGCGGTATCGGGCGCGGCCATCCAGTCGCGCCGCAAGGCTTCGAGTTGCGGGCTGTCGGGCCAGCCGAACCAGGCCCCTGCCCCATTTGCGCGCAGGCCCAGATGCGCGACCGGGTCGAGCATGCCCGCGCCGGAGAAGCCGGAGGTGAAAACGGACCAGCCGCCGCGCTCGACCGGCTCCTTGCTCGACCGCCGCGCGCCGATGGTGCCCCAGTCGGCGCCCACCACGTCCACCGTCATGCCCGCCCGGCTCATCATGTCGGCCGAGACCTCGCTCAACGCCTTCAGCAGCGGGAAGTCATTGGCCTGCAGCAGCACCACCTTCTCGCCGGCATAGCCCGCGGCGGCGAGGTCGCGCTTCACCTTGTCCATGTCGCGCGGCCCCTGCAAGGCCGCCATCCCGACATCCGAGGCCATCGGCGTACCTGACAGGAATACCCCGACCTCCCGCCACAGCGTCCGGTCATCGCCGAAGGCCGCGGTCATGAAGGCCGACTGGTCGAGCGCACCCAGCAGCGCGCGCCGCACGCCCGGATTGTTGAACGGCGCCTGCAGATGGTTGAAGCGCAGCACGCTGATCGACCGTTCATCCGTCACCGCGACCGTCACGTCGCGGTTCCGCCGCAGCATGGGCGCGAGGTCGGTGGAGGGGTACTCCAGCCAATCCACTTCGCCCGCCGTCAGCGCGCCGGCCGCGGTCGCAGGGTCGGGCAGGATCTGCCATTCGATGCGATCGATGAAGGCACGCTTGCCGCCGGCGGTGCGGCTCGACGGTTCGTTGCGCGGGACATAGCCGTCGAAGCGCGCATAGGCCACACGCACGCCGGCCAGGCGTTCGTCGGCGAGGAAACGATAGGGGCCGGAACCCACCATCTCCGTCACCTGCCGATTGGGCGGCGTGGCGGCGATGCGTTCGGGCATGATGGCAGGCATTGCCGCCGTCACCTTGCCCAGGGCACGCGGCAGCAGGGGGAAGGGCTGCTTCAGCCGGATATTGATGGTCCGGTCGGTCGGGGCCGTCATCTCCTCCAGCACGGCGAGGAATTCGGCCCCGACCATGTCGCGCGCCGCCCAGCGACGGATGGAAGCGACGCAGTCCCGCCCGCGCACCGGCTCGCCGTCGTGGAACTTCAGCCCTTCGCGCAGCGTGATGGTCCATTCACGGCCATCGCGCTCCACCACATGGCCTTCGGCCATCTGGGGCCGGACATTGTAGCCCTCATCCATGCCGTAGAGCGTGTCGAACACCATGAAGCCATGGGTCAGCGTGACCGTCGCCGTGGTGAAGACCGGATCCAGCACCGCGAGATCGGCCTGCGGCACGAAGCGCAGCGGCCGCGCGGCTTGGGCCAGGCCGAGCCGCGGCGCGGCAACGAGCCCGGCGGCGCCGAGCATCACGGAACGACGGGAAGCAATCATGGGTACGGGGTCTCCGGCGGGTGTGGCGTCACTCTCCCCGCCGTGATGTTCCGGTGCCACGCGCCGGTGGTCAACGGCTTCCCGGCGCTGCCGCGCCGCGCCATGCTGCGCCTCCCGAATAGGAGAGTTGGCGCATGGCGCTCCGTTGTGACCTCATCATCCGCGACGCGACGATCATCGACGGGTCCGGTCGGCCCGGCTTCCGGGGCGATGTGGCGGTGAGTGGCGACCGCATCGCGGGGGTGGGCGACCTTGGCGCCGCGTCCGGCGCGCGGGAAGTGCAGGCCGGCGGCCGCGTCCTCGCCCCCGGCTTCATCGACGCGCATACCCATGACGACCAGATCGTCCTGCAGGGTGCGGAATGCATGTGCTGCAAGCTCTCCCAGGGCGTCACCAGCGTCGTCATCGGCAATTGCGGCATCAGCCTCTCGCCGGTGCGGATGACCAAGCGTCCGCCCGCGCCGCTCGACCAGGTCTGCGCACCGGAATGGTGGAAGTTCGGTTCCTTCGGCGAGTATGCCGATCATCTGCGCCGCGAGCCGCCGGCGGTGAATGCGCTGGCCCTGATCGGCCACATGTCCCTGCGCGTCGGCGCGATGGATGGTGACACCCAGCGCGCAGCCACCGATGGTGAGGCCGAGAAGATGCGCGCCTGGCTCGCCGAAAGCCTGGCCGAGGGCGCGGCAGGCTTCTCGACCGGACTCTTCTATCCGCCGTCCAAGATGGCCCCGACCGAGGAGGTCATCGCCGTTGCCGAGGCGCTGCGCGCCCATCGCGGCCTTTACGTCACCCATATGCGCGACGAAGCGAACCATGTCCTCGACAGCATCAAGGAAACCCTGAACATCGGTGAGAGCGTCGGCGCGCCCGTGGTGATCAGCCACCACAAATGCGCCCAGCCGGAGAATCACGGCCGGTCCCGCGAGACCCTGCCGCTGATCGAGAGCTACGCCGCGCGCTATCCCGTTGCTTTCGATGTCTATCCTTACACGGCCTCCTCGACATCGCTCGCTGCGCGCGACCCGCGGCCGGACATTCCCGTGACGGTGACGAACTCCCTGCCCCACCCCGAGGTCGCAGGGCGAAAGCTCACCGACATCGCCGCCGAGTGGGGCGTGTCGCTGCTCGAGGCACGCGACCGGCTACTGCCGGCCTCCGGCGTCTTCCACAACATGTCCGAGGAAGATGTCCGCCGCATCATGGCCCATCCGCTGTCGATGATCGGCAGCGATGGCGGCCCGCTCGCCAAGAAGCCCCACCCGCGCCTGTGGGGCACCTTCCCCCGCGTGCTGGGGCATTATGTGCGCGAGCTGAAGCTGATGGAGCTCGAGACCGCCATCCACAAGATGACCGGCCGCACGGCCATGGTCTTCGGCATCGAGGATCGCGGCACCATCACCGAAGGCGCCTATGCCGACCTCGTGCTGCTCGACGCGGCGA
The DNA here is from genome assembly GCA_041906015.1 of Roseomonas sp. Lineage (GTDB taxonomy): Bacteria > Pseudomonadota > Alphaproteobacteria > Acetobacterales > Acetobacteraceae > Neoroseomonas. The sequence continues at coordinate 20,755 of JAYRJZ010000023.1, read as the reverse complement.
CGGTGAAGGACCGCTCCACCTGGGACGATTCCATCCAACCCGCGGACGGGATCATCGAGACCTGGGTGAACGGCGAATCCGCCTATGTGCACGGGAAGGGCGTGACGGGCGCCCGCGCGGGGAAGCTGCTGAAGCGCGCCGCGTAGGAAGCAGGGAGGGCTCTGCCCTCCCCGCACCCCACCCGCCAGGTGGCAGTGCCACCTGGACCGCCGTCAATCGGCATGGGCGTCAGATGTAGCCGAGTGCGGCGTCGCGCGCGGCGTCGGCGGGGTGGCGCGCGGCCGGGGTGCCGAAGCCTCCGCCCCCGGAGGTCTCGAGGCGGACCACGTCACCGCGCAGCAGCCGCACGCCATCGGATTTCGGGGCGATGGGCGTCGCCACGCCATCGCGGATGCGCATGAGCTTCCCGAGACTGCCGGGCTGTCCGCCCGCAAGGCCATAAGGCGGGAAGCGGAAGCGATCCATGTTCGCGGTGAAGACGCCCGCGGGACTGTCCAGTCGCCACTCGCGCACCAGGCCCAGGCCGCCACGATGCGTCCCCTCACCGCCCGACCCCGGCACCAGCCCGTAATGGGTGATGGTCAGCGGCATCTGGCTCTCAATCATCTCGACCGGGATGTTCGAATTGTTATGCATGCCGAAGGACCAGGCGTTGACGCCGTCCTTGGTCGGGCTCGCCCCCGTGCCGCCGATCTCGATCTCCACCAGCACCTCGCGCGATCCGTCCTCGCCCTCGGTCTGAAAGGTCGCGACATAGGAGCCGCCGTAGTAGGCCGCGGGCATGCGGTCCGGCAGCGCCTGATGCAGGCAGCCGAACATGACATTGGCCAGCCGATGCGACACCGCGACGCGATGCGCGACCGAGGCGGGCGCGCGGCAGGAGGTCACGCTACCCTCGCGATGGATGATCGTCACGGGCCGGTAGCAGCCGGCATTGGCGGGCATCGCCCCATCGGTCGCCGCGATGATCGCGTAGTACACGGCGCAGTTCGACATGGCGGGCGTGCAGTTGATCGGGCCGCGCTGCTGATCGGCGCAGCCGGTCAGATCGACGGTGATGCCGTCCCCTTGCACCGTCAGCACGGCATGGAGCCGCACCGGCTCCCCGGTCACGCCGTCATCGTCGAGGAAATCCTCGAATTCGTAGGTGCCATCTGGCATGGCGCGGATGGCCGCGCGCATCGCCGCCTCGCTCATGTCGAGGATGCGCGCCGTCGCCGCGATCAGCCCATCTGCGCCATAGCGTCCCGCCAGCCGTCGCACCGACGCCGCGCCCACCTCGAGGCTCGCGAGCTGCGACTGCAGATCCCCCAGCATCAGCCCGGGCTTGCGGACATTCTGGCCGATCATCGCCCAGATGGCCTTGTTCAGCACGCCCTTCTCGATGAGCTTCAGCGGCGGGATGCGGATGCCCTCCTGGAACACCTCCGTCGCCGTCGCGGCGTAGGATCCCGGCGCCATGCCACCCATGTCGATGTGGTGGCAGAGCGTGCCGACATAGGCTACGCGCCGGCCCTCATGTTCCACCGGCTTGAAGGCGAGCACATCGTTCAGATGCTGCCCGCCGCAATAGGGATCATTGGTGATGACGACATCGCCCTCGTCCCAGTCGGCGGGATCGACGAAGCGGTCGAGCAGCGTGCGCAGCGCCGCGCCCATCGAGTTCAGATGCTGGGGGATACGCGCCGCCTGGGCGACGTTGTTGCCCTCCGCATCGAACACCGCGGTGGAGTAGTCCAGCAATTCCCGCACCGTGGTCGACCGGCTGGTGCGCCAGACGGTGATGTCCATCTCCGCCGCGGCGGCGGTCAGCGCATTGCGGATGACCTCGATCTCGATGGGGCCGAGCATCACGCCGCCTCCTTCGTCGCAACCAGCGCGCCGCCGGCACCGAGCCTCGCGAACCAGCCAGGCGCGATCCAATGGGTGGCGAAGGTCTCCTCGACGACCGCCGGGCCCTCGATGACATCGGCGGAAGTCAGAGCCTCGCGGTCCCAGACGGAGGCCTCGCCCCAGGCGCCGTTCGCGAAGACCCGGCGCGTGCCCTTGCGCGCGGGTCGGTCCGCAGGCGGTGGGTCGCCGGGTTCAGGCTTGTCGAGCAGGCCCGTCGCAATGGCGCGCAAGGTAACGATCTCCACCGCTTCCTCGGGGTTGGCATAGGAGAAGCGCTGCTTGTGCGTCGCATGGAAGGCGTCGACCAGCATCGCCAGCGAAGCCTCGTCCGGCGCCGCGATCTCGCCCCAGGGGATCAGCAACTCGAAGGCTTGGCCATGGTATCGCATGTCGGCCGCGATCAGGATGCGGCGCTGCTCCGGCGCGATGCCATCCGCGGCCAGCCGCGCATCGGCTTCGGCACGCAGCGCGGCGATGCTCTCCGCGATCGCCGGCAATTGCGCGGCCGCCGCGCGCGTCACCCGCGTCCGCGCGATGTCCTGGGTCAGGTCGGAAAACAAGATGCCATAGGCGGACAGCGTCCCCGGCTCGCGCGGGAAGGCCACCTCGGTCATGCCGAGCTCGCCCGCCACCTCCGTCGCATGCAGCCCGCCGGCACCGCCGAAGGAGAGCAGGCAGAAATCGCGCGGATCGAGGCCCTTCTCGAACAGCGACAGCCGGATCGCCGCGCCGAGATTGGCGTTGGTCACGGTCAGGATGCCTTCCGCCGCCTGTTCCGCGCTGAGGCCGAGGGGCTTGCCCACGCGGGTGTCGAGCGCGGCGCGCGTGCCCGGCATGTCGAGTTTCATCATCCCGCCCAGGAAGAATTCCGGATCGAGCCGCCCCAGCGCAAGGTTGGCATCCGTCACCGTCGGCTCCGTCCCGCCGCGCCCGTAGGAGACCGGCCCGGGCCGTGCCCCGGCGCTGCGCGGCCCAACCGTCAGCCGCCCGCCCTCGTCCACCGCGGCGATGGATCCGCCGCCCGCCCCGATGGTGCGCATCTCGACCATCGGCAGGCGCACCGGCAGCCGATCGATCTCGCCCTGGGTGATGACGGATACCCGCCCGCCCTGCACCACCGACACGTCATAGGAGGTCCCGCCCATATCCACCGCGACGAGGTTCGGCCGGCCGAGCAGCGCCGAAAGCCGCCCCGCCGCCAGCGTCCCGCCCGATGGCCCGGACAGCAGCAGCCGCGCCGGTTGCTCGGCCGCCATGCGCAGGCTGCACACGCCGCCATTGGATTGCACCAGGAACACCAGCGGGCTGAACCCGCCCTCCCCCAGCCGTGCTTCCAGCCGGTCGAGATAGGCCTTCACAACGGGCACCAGCAGCGCGTTCAGCACGGTGGTCGATGTGCGCTCGTATTCGCGGATCTCGGGCGAGATGTCGCAGGACAGCGACACCGGCAGATCCGGCCGCGCCGCCCGCAGCAGCGCCGCGAGCCGCCGTTCATGCACCGGGTTCGCATAGGCATGCAGCAGCGACACCGCCACGCAGTCGGCCCCCAGCGCGGCGATGCGGTCCAGCAGCGCGGGCACGCAGCCTTCGTCAAGCGGCGTCTCGGCGGAACCGTCCGCGCGCAGGCGTTCGGTGACGCCCAGACGCCGGTCGCGCGGGATCAGCGTCGGGAAGGGCTCGGGCGCCAGGCCATAGATGTCGCGGCGGACATGGCGGTTGATCTCGAGCACATCCTCGAAGCCTGCCGTCGTCAGCAGCACGCCCTTCGCCAGCTTCCGCTCGAGCACCGCATTGGTCGCGATGGTGGTGCCGTGCAGCAGCAGGCCGACATCCGCCAGAGCGAAGCGGAAGCGTTCGGCGGCCTCGCCGACGCCGCGCAGCAGGCCGATGGACGGGTCCTCGGGCGTGGTCGGGGTTTTCCAAGCCCGCGCGATGCCATCCCGGGCATCGAGGATCTGAAGGTCGGTGAAGGTGCCGCCGATATCCACGGCGATGCGCACGGGGCGCGCAGCGTCGGTGTGTGTCACGCATCCGGTTCCTGAAACGCAGCCAGCCGGGCTGCGTGATGCCAATCGACCATGCAGGCCGGCGGGCGTCGAGGGTCGCCAGGGCCCCGGTGTTCCGCTGGCCGCGTGGGGCTGCCGCAGCGCACGCCACTTTCCGATCGGCGATGCCCGGATCTGCGGCAGGTGGCCCGATGTCGACGACAGATAATTGCTTTATCGCAATATAATTGCTCGATCGATACCATGCCGCATTGAAGCGATTTAGCGTCGCTTCGCTCGCACATCCGAAGAGGCCCCCGATGCGGCTCCCTGCCCTTGCCCTGATCGCCCTGGCCGCCTGGCCGGCCATGCCCAACGTCGTCGCGGCGCAGGGCGCTTCCGCCTTCGATGGCACCTGGTCCGGGACGGGAACCCTGACGCAGCGGCGGGGCCGCGGCACGGCCTGCGGGCCGGAGACGACGGACCGGCGCTTCACCATCCAGAACGGCCAGATCAGCTTCCCCTACGACAACCGCTATGGCGTGAATTTCCAGGGGCCGATCCAGCCCAATGGCAGCTTCGACATCGCGAGCGGGCAGAACCGCTTCCAGGGTCAGGCCAATGGCTCCGACATGACGGCGACCTATACCGGGTCGGAATGCATCCGCAGCTTCCAGTTCCGGCGCCGGCGGAACTGACCGGGCAAGGTTGCCTTCGCGGGCGGCGCGGGCTACCGCCCCGCTCGTGTCCGCCCCCCTTCGCACCGCCGATTTCGATTTCGTCCTGCCCGAGGCGCTGATTGCCCAGGCCCCGGCCCGCCCGCGCGATGCGGCGCGCCTGCTGGTGGTTGGCGATGCGCTGCGCGATGCGGGGGTCCGGGACCTGCCATCCCTGCTGCGCCCCGGCGATGTGATGGTGGTGAACGACACCCGCGTCATTCCCGCCCGCCTGCACGCCCGGCGCGGCGAGGCGCGGGTCGAAGTCATGCTGAACCGCGCCGAAGGCGGCGGCATCTGGCATGCCTTGATCCGCAACGCTCGCCGGCTGCGCGACGGTGACATCATCGTCATCGAGGGTGCGGAGGCCTGCACGGCCCGCGTCATCGGCTCGCCCGAGGGTGGCGCCGCCTTGCTCGATTTCGGCCCGGACCCGGCCGCCCTGGCGCAGGCGCTGGAACAGGCCGGCGAGATCCCCCTGCCACCCTACATCGACCGTCCGGAAGGCCCGCGCCCCGAGGACGCCAGGGATTACCAGCCGATCTTCGCGACGCGCCCCGGGGCCGTCGCCGCGCCTACCGCCAGCCTGCACTTCACCGAGGCGCTACTCCGGGCGCTGGACGATCGCGGCGTGGCGCGCGCGACGGTCACGCTGCATGTCGGTGCCGGGACCTTCCTGCCCCTGCGCAGCGAGGATCCGCGCGCCCACCGCCTGCACGCCGAATGGGGCGAGGTCACGCCGGAGGCTGCCGAGACGATCAATGCCGCGCGCGCCGCCGGCGGGCGCATCGTGGCTATCGGCACCACGGCGCTGCGGCTGCTGGAATCCTCTGCGGATGAATCAGGCCGCATACACCCGTTCCGTGACCTGACCGACCTCTTCCTGCTGCCGGGCCATCGCTTCCGCACCGCCGACCTGCTGATGACCAACTTCCATTTGCCGAAGAGCACGCTGTTCATGCTCGTCTGTGCCTTCGCCGGCACGGATCGGATGAAGGCGGCCTATGCCCATGCCGTGGCAGAGGGCTATCGCTTCTACTCCTATGGCGACGCCTCGTTGCTGGAGCGCGCGGCATGACCCTGCACTGGACCCCCACCGCGACCGACGGCGCCGCCCGCGCCGGAACCCTGCACACCGCCCATGGCGAGGTACCCACGCCGGTCTTCATGCCGGTCGGCACCGCCGGCACGGTGAAGGCGATGACCGCGGATGCCGTCCGCGCGACCGGCGCGCGCATGGTGCTCGGCAACACCTATCACCTCATGCTGCGCCCGGGGGCGGAGCGGGTCGCGCGCCTCGGCGGCCTGCATCGGATGATGGACTGGCACGGCCCGATCCTGACGGATTCCGGCGGCTTCCAGGTCATGTCGCTGTCCAGCCTGCGGAAGATGGATGAGCAGGGCGTGACCTTCCAAAGCCATATCGATGGCTCGAAGCATCGCCTGACGCCGGAGCGCTCCGTGGAGATCCAGCGCCTTCTGGATGCGGACGTGACCATGTGCCTGGATGAATGCACGCCCTTCCCGGCCACCGAGAAGCAGGCGGCGGACTCCATGCGCCTGTCGATGCGCTGGGCCGTCCGCTGCCGGGAGGCCTTTTCCCCGCGTGACGGATACGGGCTGTTCGGCATCGTGCAGGGCGGCGTGTATCCCAACCTGCGGGCCGAGAGCGTCGCGGCGCTGACCGGCATCGGCTTCGAGGGCTATGCCGTGGGTGGCCTCGCCGTCGGTGAGGGGCAGGAGATGATGTTCGCCGTGCTGGACACCACCGTCCCGCGCCTGCCGGCGGACAAGGCCCGCTATCTGATGGGCGTCGGCACGCCATCCGACCTGGTCGGCGCCGCGCGGCGCGGCATCGACATGTTCGACTGCGTCATGCCCACACGATCGGGCCGCACCGGCCGGGCCTATACGCGCCGCGGCGTCCTCAACATGCGCAATGCGCGCCATGCCGACGATGGCGGACCGATCGACCCGGGCTGCGACTGCCCGGCCTGTGCGCGGCATTCCCGGGCCTATCTCCATCACCTGTTCAAGGCGGGGGAGATGCTCGGGCCGATGCTGCTGACCTGGCACAATATCCAGTACTATCAGGACCTGATGGCCGAGCTCCGCGCCGCCATCCTGGCCGGCCGGTTCGAGGAGACCGCCGCGCGCATCGAAGCCGGCTGGCGCAGCGGGGAGGAGGAGAAGGCAGCATGAGCGGTGCCCCCGACCACGATTATTCCGGCCTGACGCAGCTCGGCCAGCCGACGCGCATGCCGGCGAGCCCCGAGGAAGCGGTGCTGGAGCGCGTTCCCGCCCCGCATCGGGGCCTGCGTTACTGCGTGCGCTTCACCGCGCCGGAATTCACCTCGCTCTGCCCGCTGACCGGCCAGCCGGATTTCGCGCATCTCGTCATCGACTACGTGCCGCGCGAGTGGATCGTGGAAAGCAAGTCGCTGAAGGTCTACCTCGCCTCGTTCCGCAATCACGGCGCCTTCCACGAGGCCTGCACGCTGGACATCGCGCAGCGGCTCGTCTCGCTGCTGGAGCCGGTGTGGCTGCGCATCGGCGGGTATTGGTATCCGCGCGGGGGCATCCCGATCGATGTATTCTGGCAATCGGGGGACCCGCCCGAGGGCGTGTGGATCCCGAAGCAGGATGTGCAGCCCTATCGTGGGCGCGGCTGATCAGATCTCCGCATAGATCTCGATCACGTTGCCGTCCGGATCGCGAAAGAAGATCGTCCGATGACCGAAGGCGTGATCGGTCGGCGGCGAGACGAGCGTGATCCCCTTCGCCTCCAGCTCCGCTGCGCAGGCAGCCACGGCTGGCGGCGGGACCCGGAAGGCAAGCTGCACCGACAGCGACCCGTGCGGCGGCGGTGCGTCGTCGAAGCGCCCGCCGCGCGTTGTCAGTGCCAGGATGGTCGATCCGATCTGGTACTCGAACCAGCGATCGCTGAGCTTGCGTGCCAGCGCGAAGCCCATGACCTCCTCATAGAACTGCCGCATCGCGGGAAAGTCGCGCGCGAAGAGAACCGTATAGTCGATTTGTCGGATCTGACTGAGAGCATTCATGTCCCAGCTTGCGGCGACCGCGACCGCAAGACCAGAGGTGCCGTCCGACAACGGCCTGGGCTATCAACCCGGCACGCGCCATGGACCCGTGCAGCATCATCCGCGAGAAGGCCCTCAGCCTCGGCTTCGATGCCGTGGGCTTCACGCGCGCCCATCTCGCCCCCGAGATCCGCGCGCGGCTGATGCATTTCCTCGCCGAGGGCCGCCACGGTTCCATGGGCTGGATGGCGGATCGCGCCGAACAGCGCGCCCATCCGCGAGCGTTGTGGCCGGAGGCGGTGTCCGTCGTCGTGCTCGGCCAGAATTACGGCCCCGATGCCGACCCGCTGGAGACCCTGGCGCAGCGCGACCGCGCCACCGTCAGCGTCTATGCCCGCAACCGTGACTACCATGATGTGGTGAAGAAGCGCCTGAAGCAGCTCGGCCGCTGGATGGCGGAGACCTGGCCCGGCACCGGCATCAAGGTCTTCGTCGATACCGCGCCAGTGGCCGAGAAGCCGCTCGCGCAGGCGGCCGGGCTCGGCTGGCAGGGCAAGCACACCAACCTGGTCTCGCGCGGGCTTGGCTCCTGGCTGTTCCTGGGCGAGGTCTTCACCACCCTCGACCTCGGGGAGGACACGCCGGAACGCGACCATTGCGGGTCCTGCCGCGCCTGCCTCGACGCCTGCCCGACCAGCGCCTTCCCGGCTCCCTACCAGCTCGATGCGCGGCGCTGCATCTCCTACCTCACCATCGAGCATCGCGGGCCGATCGACCCGGCGCTGCGGCCGCTGATGGGCAACCGAATCTATGGCTGCGACGACTGCCTCGCGGTCTGTCCGTGGAACAAGTTCGCGCAGGCCCATGACGAACCCGCCTTCGCCCCGCGCTCGGAACTGACGGCGCCGCGCCTCGCGGAACTCGCCGGCCTCGACGACGCGTCCTTCCGCGCGCTGTTCGCGGGCAGCCCGATCAAGCGCATCGGCCGTGACCGCTTCGTCCGCAACGTGCTGGTCGCCATCGGCAATTCGGCCGATGCTGCGCTGCGTCCTGTCGCGCAATCCCTGGCCAACGACCCCGACCCGGTCGTCGCCGAGGCGGCACGATGGGCCGCCCTGCGTCTGGAGAGCGCCGCATGAACGACGATGCCGCCCTGGTCCTGTTCAGCGGTGGGCAGGATTCCGCCACCTGCCTTGCCTGGGCGCTGGATCGTTTCGGCCATGTCGAGACGCTCGGCTTCGACTATGGCCAGCGCCATCGCGTGGAGCTTGATTGCCGCGAGGCGTTCCGCGCCGACATCGCCCGGCTGAACCCGGACTGGGGCGCGCGGCTCGGGCCTGACCACACGCTGCGCCTCGATGCGCTGGCCGAAGTCTCGGACACCGCCCTGACGCGGGACGCCGAGATCCGCATGGGCGCCGAAGGCCTGCCCAACACCTTCGTCCCGGGGCGCAACCTGCTGTTCCTGACTTTCGCCGCGACCATCGCCTATCGCCGCGGCCTGCGGCGCATCGTCGGCGGCATGTGCGAGACGGATTATTCCGGCTACCCCGACTGCCGCGACGACACGATCAAGGCGTTGCAGGTCGCGCTCAACCTCGGCATGGAACGCCGCTTCGTGCTGGAAACGCCCCTGATGTGGCTGTCGAAGGGCGACACCTGGCGGCTGGCGGAACGCCTCGGCGGGCAGCCCCTGGTCCAGGCCGTGGTCGAACACACCCATACCTGCTACCTGGGGGACCGGACCCACCGCCATTCCTGGGGCTTCGGCTGCGGCACTTGCCCCGCCTGCGAGCTGCGCGCCAGGGGATGGCAGGATTTCGTGTCGGAGAGACTATGACCCTCACCCCCCGCGCCGAGGGCGTGATCGCCCTGATCGGCTTCGGCCTCTGCATCCCCGCCGCGAACTGGCTGATCGGCAATGTCGGCACCTATTGCGTGCCCAACGGTCCCTGCCTGGTGCCGGTCGCGCCCGGGATCATGGCGCCGTCGGGCGTGCTGATGATCGGCCTTGCCCTGGTGTTGCGGGACCTGGTGCAGCGGCGCCTCGGCGTCGGCTTCTCGGCCGCGGCCGTGCTGGCGGGTGCCGCGATCTCCGGCTTCCTCGCGCCACCGGCGCTGGTCATCGCCTCCGCGGTCGCCTTCCTGCTCAGCGAATTCGCCGACCTCGCCGTCTATACCCCGCTGCAGAAGCGCGGCCTGGTGATGGCCGTGCTGGCCAGCAGCGTGGTCGGGCTGGTGGTCGATTCCATCGCCTTCCTCTGGCTCGCCTTCGGCAGCCTCGACTTCCTGGCCGGCCAGGTGATCGGCAAGGCCTGGATGGTTCTGATCGCCCTGCCCTTCGTCCATCTGCTGCGCAAGCGTGACGAGCGGCTGGGCATCCAGCCCGCCTGACGAAAGGGAACTCCGTGACCAACCTGCCTATCCCGGACGCCGATCCCGCCACCAAGGCCGAGATCATCGACTGGCTCGAACGCTTCTTCGCCTGCGTGCGCGAGGTGGATTTCAAATCCGCCTATCCGTTCTGGCACGACGACATCGTGATCTTCGGGACCTTCCAGGAGCTGGTGCGCTCCCGCCAGGCCTGGACCGACACGCAATGGTCGAATGTCTGGCCGCGCACCAAGGACTTCACGCTCGACGCGAAGAACACCGAGGTGCTGCTGTCGGGCGACGGCTCCATGGCGGTCGCGATCCTGCCCTGGACCAGCACCGGCTGGCACAAGGACGGGACGGAATTCGACCGGCCGGGCCGCGCCACCATCGTGCTGCACAAGCAGCCTGACGGGCGGTGGCTGGGCGTTCACAGCCACATGTCGCTGGGGCGCGGCGTGCCGCAGGACAGCCACGGGGACCGGCCGATCAAGGCACGGTGAAAGGCAGAGGGAGCTTTGCCCCCGCTGCACCAAGGCCTGACCAGAGAGGGGCGCCGCCCCTCTCCGGACCTCACCCCGCCAGGCCATTGTATGGCCTGGACCGCCGGGACTTCGCCGCCGAGCACAACGGTCATGAACGCCCGCCAAGCGCACTTCGGGCGCAGAAGCGGGTCTCGGCGATCATTTCTGCCGCGGCGCCCGGCGCCAAATGGAGGTTTGCAGAGGCCCTTCGACCTTTGGCGGGGTGGGGTTCGGGGAGGGGCGGCGCCCCTCCCTGATTCAACTGTCGCCGCTCATCTCCGTGCCAATGGGGCAGGGTCATCCGGAAGGCCGGCACCTGGCGACGGGCGCCAGGGGAGTGCCCGAGAGAGGCTCCCGCTCACCGCCGTCGCCGCGCGGGGGGCGCAGTTTCCACCACCCCGTCATAGGCGGCCCACCAGGCCAGGCCGATCATCGCCGCGAAGATCGCCGGCACGGCAGCATAGGCCGCATAGAGCACCGCCAGCGGCGACCAGTAGAGCACCCCCACCAGAACGACGCCGAGGATGTTGCCGATCACCAGCAGCATCTCTCGTCCCTTGGCGTCCTGCACCGCCGGGTCGGCATGGGCCTCGTCGGTGATGGTCCCTGGCTCGACCGGCGCCCGGGCGGCGAGCGCCCCAAGCCCCGCCATCGCCAGCGTCGCAGCGAAGGCGGCAAGCGCCTGGTTCGTGCCTTCGATACCCGCAATCCAGACGGCGCCCAGCGCGCCGATGGCCAGGATCGCGACCGGCAGCACCGCGGTCAGCTTCTGCGCACTGCGCAGCCGCGAGGCATGCCCCATGGAATCGCCGAGCTGCCGCAGATTCTGGATCCAGAACAACCCGGCCAACGGCAGCGAGGCCAGCACGAGCACCGTCCCGATCCGGCTTTCGAAGATCGGGTTGCCCTGGGCGAGGCCTGTGGCGGCGAAGAGCGCCCACAGCCCGAAGGGCGTGAGCATGAAGATGGCAATGGCGAAGGGAACCCAGCGCTTCACGGGGCAGACTCCTGATGTGGCGCCGACCGAAGGCCGTCGCGTGTCCCCTCCCACTCGCCTCCTCTAGCGGCGGGTTTGATGTATCGCAAGAATGGCCACCTATCCGGCGTGGCGCAAATTCTCGCGCAGGGTCCGCCCGGCATAATCAGTGCGGAACAATCCGCGCCGCTGCAGTTCCGGCACGACCATCCGACCGAATTCCTCGAAGGTCGTCGGCGATACGGTGGGCGGCAGGATGAAGCCATCCGCGGCCCCGGCGGTGAACCAGTCCTCCATCATGTCGGCAATGGTACTGGGCGACCCGGCGACCAGCGCGCGCGGGCGCCGCACCGCCTCGGCGAAGGTGATCCCCTTCTCCCGCGCGACCTGCATCATGCGGTCGCGATGGCCGGCGACGCCCTGGTTGCTGCCCGGCGTGTCGAGCGCCTCGGGCGTGTCGATCTTCGACAGATCCGCCACGACGGACCAGGAGGAGGAAGCGATCACCAGCTCCGGATCCACGAGGGATTCCAGATAGGCCGCCTTCTCCCGCGCGATGGCGTCCGTCTCTCCCACCACGACGGTGAAGGACGGCAGGATCTTGCATTCGTCGGGATCGCGCCCGATCGCCTCCATCCGCGCCCGGATGTCCGACCGATAGGCGAGCGCATCCGCCTTGGTCGCCGGCGTGGCGAAGAGCATCTCGCCCCATCGCGCCGCGAATGCCCGCCCCCGGGGCGAGGAGCCCGCCTGCATGATGGCCGGGCGCCCCTGCGGCGACCGCGGAATCGACAGCGGCCCGCGCACGCTGACATGCCGCCCCGCATAATGCGCGTAGCGCACCTTGGCAGGGTCGGCGAAGACGCCGGAGGCCTTGTCCAGCACCAGCGCGTCCGGTTCCCAGCCATGCCAGAGCGCGTCGCAGGCCTCGAGCACCTCATCGGCCATGTCGTAGCGCTGGTCCTTGGGTGGCAGGCCTTCATGGCCGCAATTCTGCGCCTCGAAGTCGCGGGCGGTGGTCACCACGTTCCATGCCGCGCGGCCGTTGCTCAGCAGGTCGATGGAACCGAGATAACGCGCGATCATGTAGGCCGGCATGAAGGTGGTGGACAGCGTGACGCCAAGGCCGAGATGCCTGGTCACGCGCGCCATCAGCGGCAGCAGCGCCATGGGGTCGAGCAGCGAGAGCTGCCCGCCGCGCCCGAGATAGTCGTCGTAGCTCCCCTTGTAGAGATCGGGGATGCCAAGCCCGTCGGCGAAGAAGAAGGCATCGAACCGCGCGGCTTCCAGCGTGCGGGCGATATGCTCCCATCGTTCCGCCGTGAAGATGTCGTCGAGCGGGGCGGAGGGGTGCCGCCAGGTGCTCGGATAGCTCGCGGACGGGCCGGCCTTGAGATAGGCGACCAGGTGCATCTTCTTCGACATGGCCGGCAGCCTAGGCGGTCAGCGACGGCCTGTCATGGCGGCAGCACGATCGGCACCAGCAGTACGCAGACCAGCATGACGACCACCGTGAAGGGCACGCCGACCTTCACGAAATCCGCGAAGCCGTAATTGCCGGGGCCCACCACCAGCGTGTTCACCGGTGAGGAGACCGGCGTCATGAAGGCCGCCGAGGCTGCCAGCGCCACGATCATCGCGAAGGGATAGGGCGAGGCCCCGATCTCGCCGGCCACCGCAAGCGCCACGGGCGCCATCAGCACCGCCGTCGCCGTGTTGGAGATGAATAGCCCGAGCAGGGCCGTGATGGTGAAGATCACGGCCAGCAGCACGCGCGGCGAAGCCTCCCCGGCCAGCGCGACCACCGCATCGGCGGCGAGATCCACGCCCCCGGTCCGTTGCAGCGCGATCGAGAAGGGCAGCATGCCCACGATCAGCACCAGCGTCTTCCAGGAGATCGACTTGTAGGCGCTGTTCATGTCCACGCAGCCAAAGAGGCCCATCAGCAGGCAGCCGATCAGCGCCGCGTGGACATTGGGGATCCAGCCGCTGATCATCAGCCCGACGGTGAGCCCCAGGATCGCGATGGCCTGCGGCATGCGCCCCGCCGCAGGCAGCAGCTCGGCGTGTTCCGCCGGCAGGTTCAGCACCAGCAGCATGCTGCCATCGGCCTGCAGTTTGCGGATGTCGGACCAGAAGCCGGTCAGCAACAGCGTGTCGCCGGCCTTGAGGGTCTGTTCGAGCAGGTCGGCACCGGCCACTTCCTTGCGATGGCGCAGGCCGATGACGGTCAGGCGATGCTCGGCACGCATGCGTGCCTGCAGGACCGTGCTGCCGACCAGCGGCGAATCAGGCGGGATGATCGCCTCCACCATGCCGATCTGCTGCGAGCGATCGAGGAAGTAACCGCCTTCCTCCAGCGGCAGGTTCTCGACCTTGTATTCCTCATGCAAGGAGTCGACGCGCTCCGGCGCCGCCCTGACGTCGAGCAACAGGACGTCGCCGACGCCGAGCTCCGTCGTGGCATCCGGCCGGATCACCTCCGTGCCGAAATGGTCGCGACGCTCGATGGCGAGGATATTCACCCCTTCCTTGCGCAGGGAGAGCTGTTCCAGCCGCAACCCCGCGAGCGGCGAACCCGGTGCGACGCGCACCCGGAAGGCGCGCCCCGCGAGGCCATAGATCCTGACCCATTCGGCGAGGCGCGGCGCCCGCCGCGGATCGGCCTCCGCCGCACGGCGGCCGGGCAGCAACCGGCGTGCATAGAGCATGTAGAGAATGGCCAGCGCGAGCACCGGGATGCCGAAGGGCGTGAAGGCGAAGAAGCTGAATCCGGCATGGCCCTGCCGCACCAGTTCCGCGCTGACGACGAGGTTCGGTGCCGTCGCGACCAGCGTCATCATGCCGCTGATCAGCGCGGCGACCGACAACGGCATCATGAGCTGGCTCGGCGCACTGCCGGCATTGCGGCAGATGCGCAGCACGATGGGGATGAAGATCGCGACCACCGCGGTCGAGCTCATGAAGGCGCCGAGCCCGGCGCCGGCGATCATCAGCAACACGAGCATGCGCGTCTCGCTGCTGCCGGCCTTGCGGCTCAGCAGGTCGCCGATGCTCTGCGCGGCGCCACTGCGCACCAGGCCTTCCCCGATCACGAACAGCGCGGCAAGCAACAGGATGGAGGAATCGGCGAAGCCGGCCAGCGCCTCGTTGATCGTCATCACGCCGGTGAAGGGCAGCAGGACGATCATCAGCAGGCCGACCGCGTCCATGCGCGGCCGGTTGGCGATGAACATCGCGATGGCCGCGGCGAGAAGCGCCAGGACGAGAAGCAGTTGCGTGGTCATCGCGGGACCCTCCGGGCAGTCGGTCGCGGGTTCAACGGGCCGCCGCGATGAGCGGGCGCAGCGCGTCGGAAGCACCGGTCAGCATGATCTGCACGCCGATGCACAGGAGAAGGAAGGCGGTCAGCTTGGTCGCGATCAAAGTGCCCTGCGTGCCGATCCGCCGTGCGATCGGCTCGGCATAGGCATAGGCGAGCCAGACGCAGGCGCCAACCGAGGCCGCGATCATCAGCGCCGACAGGGCGCTGATCAGCAGCACGTCGCCCCCGCCGTCGCTGCGTTCCGCACCAAGCGCGATGGCGGCCGCGATGGAACCCGGGCCGGTCGTCAACGGCATGGTCAGCGGAAAGAAGGCCATGCGTTCGATCGGTGCCGTGTCCATCGCGGCGGGCGGCGACGTCGATTCCGTCGGTTCGGCGCGCAGCATGGACCAGCCCGCCGCCGCCACCGCCAGCCCGCCACCGATCCGCAATGCCTCGAGCGAAATGCCGAAGAAGGACAGCACGCGCGAGCCGAGGAACATCGCGACGACCAGCACGATGAAGGAATTGATCCCGATCTGCCGCGCCAGCCGCGCGCGTTCGCCGTTCGTCAGCCACCGCGTCATGTCGTGGAAGACGAAGGCGATGCCGAAGGGGTTGATGATGCTCAGCATCGTCGAGAAGCCGAACAGCCACAGCGAAATGAGCTTGGCGATGAGGAAGCCGTCGATCATGCGCGGATCACCGCAACTCGATGGTCACCCCGGCATCGTTGATGCGGAACTGGCCGCCGGCGCGCTCGGTGCGCAGGCGCAGCTCCACCCCGGCCGCGTTGCGCAGCCAGCGGGTCTCCGGCCCCGACTGGCCTTCCACCCTCTGCCGTGGGACGACCTGTTCGGTGTACCGGCCTGGGAAATCCTGCAGACGGCGCAGGCCGAAGACCTCGCCCCGGGCCGAGAGCGACGAGACGCCGACGCTGCCAAATTCGATACCGCGGACGGAGAAGCGATACTCCTCCCCCCGGAAATGCAGCCTGCCGCCGCCGACGGAGGCGCCAACCGCCAGCACGCCGACACGCACCTGCTCGATCTCGATCGAGGCATCGGGATTGGGGTCCGGACGGTTGCGCTGCGCACGCGCCGGCAGCGCCGCGCCAAGCGCGATCCCTGCCGTCCATGCTGCGACCAGGCGACGACCGATCATCCAAGACTTCTCCAGCCCGCATCCCATGGGCGGCCTTCCCTCGCGAAGGCCCCTTATGCACGATCCGGACCGTGGCGTCGCCCCTGCCGGCCGCCACGTGCTAGAGCCCCCAGGGCAGGCCCAACAGGTGCCAACCCGCCAGGAACACCGTCCAGATGATCGAGATCCAGATGACGTAGGGCAGCATCAGCGCGATGACCGTCCCGACGCCGGCATCCTTCTGGTACTTGATGGCGAAGGTGACGATCATCGCGAAATAGGCGTTGAGCGGCGTGATGGAGTTCATCGGGCTGTCGCCGACACGATAGGCTGCCAGCACAGCCTCCGGCTCCACGCCGAGTTGCATCAGCAGCGGCACGAAGATGGGCGCGAAGATCGCCCATTTCGCGATGGCCGCGGTGATGATGAGGTCGAGCAGGAAGACCACGAAGACGAAACCGATCAGCAGCCACAGCGCATCGAGGTTCATCGCCTGCAGCACGCGGCCGAGGGAAACCGCAGCCAGCGTCGCCATGTTGGTGTAGTTGAAGAAGGCGATGAACTGGCTGATCACCAACAGCAGCAGGATCAGCCCGGCCAGGCCCGTGATCGCCTTCTGCATCGCCGCGATCACGTCGTTGGTGTGCTTCATCGTCCGCGCGCCGAAGCCATAGGCCGCGCCGCAGACCAGGAAGATCAGCGCGATGGAGACGATCAGGCTGGTCATGAAAGGCGAGTTGCCGATGATCGCCCCGGTTTCCGGATGACGCAGCGGCGCGCCCGGCGGCAGCACCAACAACCCGATGAAAGCGAAGGAGGCCAGCATCCCCCACAGCGCGTAGCGCAGGCCGCGCTGCTCGTCGTCCGACAGCCCGGTCTCGCCCGGCACGACATAGTCGCCCGTATAGGGGCCAAGGCGCGGTTCCACGACCTTCTCGGTGATGATGGCGATCAGCAGGGTCAACATCACGACCGATCCGATCGAGAACCACACATTGGCCGCGAGGTCGATCGATCGCGTCGGGTTCACCAGGCGGATGGCGTCGTTGGTGATCTCGGTGAGGATGCCGTCCACCGGCACGATCAGGACGTTCACCAGGAAGGCCGAGGCCACCGCCGCGAAGGCCGCGGCCAGCCCGGCGAGCGGATGCCGCCCTACGCTGATGAAGGCCGCCGCGGCCAGCGGGATGAGTACCAGATACCCCGCATCGGCCGCGATGGAGGAGATGATGCCGACGAAGACGAGGATGTAGGTCAGCGCCTTGGGGGGTGCCACCACCACCAGCTTGCGGATCAGCGCCTTGACCAGCCCCGCTTCCTCGGCGACGCCGACGCCGACCATCGCGACGATGATCACGCCCACCGCGTTGAAGTTCATGAAGTTCTGAACGACGCCGGTGAACATGAAGCGGATGCCCTCGGCCGTCAGCAGGCTGCGGGCATGGGTGCTGGCCGGTTCGATGTCTCCCGTCGCGGGATTGTAGGCCTGGTAGGTGACGTGGACGCCCATCGCGCCGAAGGCGGCCGACAGCGCGATCACCGCGAGGATCAGGTAGACGAAGATCATCACCGGATGCGGCACGCGGTTGCCCGCGCGCTCCACCGCATCGAGGATCTTCTGCATCGTCGTCTTGGACGGGTCCGCCAGCACGGTCATGACCGCTTCCTCATTGTGCCAGGGCGTGGAGGATCCGGGCCCAGGACCGCATCCCCTTGCGGAAGGAGTGCAGGTCGTACTTTTCGTTCGGGCTGTGGATGCGGTCATCCTCCAGCGCGAAGCCGGCGAGGATCACATCCATGCCCAGCGCCTTCTTCAGCTCGGCGGTGACCGGGATCGATCCGCCGCCGCCGATGAAGACCGCCGGCTTGCCCCATTCGGCCGTCAGCGCGTCGCGCGCCTTGCCGAAGGCGGCGTCGCCGATCGGGAAGCGGATGGCGCTGCCCGAACCGTGTTCGATGAACTCGACCTTGCAGTCGGCCGGGATGCGGGCGCGGACGAAATCGCGGAAGGCGGCACGGATCTTGTGCGGATCCTGGTCGAAGACCAGCCGGAAGGAGATCTTCGCCGAGGCCACCGAGGGGATCACGGTCTTGAAGCCGGCGCCCTGATAGCCGCCGCCCATGCCGTTCACCTCGCAGGTCGGGCGCGACCAGGTCATCTCCAGCACCGAACGGCCCTTCTCGCCCGCCGGCACCGACAGGCCGATCGCGCCGAGGAAGGCGCCGGCGTCGAAGTTCAGGCTGTCCCACTGCTGCTTCAGCGCATCGGGCAGTTCGGGCACGCCGTCATAGAAGCCTGGCAGGGTGATGCGGCCATCCGCATCGCGCAGGTCGGCAATGATGCGTGCCAGGATATGGTTCGGGTTGGCCGCCGCCGAGCCGTAGAAGCCCGAATGCAGGTCGCGGTCGGCGGCAGTGATGATGATCTCCTCCCCGCACAATCCGCGCAGCATGGTCTGGATCGCCGGCGTCGCGGCATCCCACATGTTGGTGTCGCAGATCAGCCCGATATCGGCCTTCAGCTCCGCGGCATGCTGCTTCAGGAAGGGTGGCAGGTTCACCCCGCCCGATTCCTCCTCCCCTTCCAGCAGCACCGTCACGGGAATGGGCAGGGCGCCGGCGACCTCCTTCCAGGCGCGACAGGCCTCGATGAAGGTCATCACCTGGCCCTTGTCGTCCGAGGCGCCGCGGGCGCGGATCACCTTCGAGCCATCGGGGCGTGTCTCGATCGTCGGCTCGAAGGGATCATGCTCCCACAGTTCCAGCGGATCGACCGGCTGGACGTCGTAATGCCCGTAGAACAGCGCGGAGGGGCCGCTCGCGCCGCGGTCATGCGCGACGACGATCGGGTGCCCCGGCGTCGCCCGCGCCTCGGCGGCGAAGCCGATCGAGGCGAGGTCCGCCGCATGCCATTCCGCGCAGGCCTTGCACGCGGCGGCATAGGCCGGGTCCGTCGAGATGGACTTGATGCGCAGCAGCGCAAACAGGCGGTCAAGCGCCGCATCGGCATTGGCGTCGATGCGGGCGAGGACGGCGTCGAGCTTGTCCATGGCGGGTCCCGAGTGAGCGTGTTCAGCGAGGGAAGGACGAAATGACAGGTCGAGCCCATCCGGCACGCGCCGAGCTGCATCCGCCGGTCATCAGCCTTCCTTCCCTTCCCGGCCCATGGCAGGGCGTCGTGAGCCGGTTTGATCTTCCGGCGCGTCAGGGCGCGCCATCCGAAAGACTAGGCCTGTTTCCCTCGGGCGCGCACCGGATTCCCGTTCCGTGCCTTGACGGCCCGTCCCAGCATCAGAAGCGCGCGATGGCCGCGAAGAGGATACGGTTGGCGATGCCGTACCCGTCGCCGGCGGGACCGGTCGCGATCGACCCCCCATAGATGTCCCGCCGCGTGAACAGATACTCGATGCCGAGGTCGAGCCAGCCGGCATTGAAGGTCCCGTCGCGGATCTCGCCGAAGGGGCTCCAGATCAGGTTGACGAAGACCTGCTGCAGGTCCCGGTTCAACGAGGTGGCCGAGGCCGAACCCGGCGTGAAGCCGAGCGCATAGGACGGATAGTCGTTGCGCGCATAGGCATAGGAGACATTGCTGCGCAGCGTCGGCGTCCAGAAGCGCCGATAGGCAATGGTCGCCCCGTAGGACGGGATGGTGTCGAGGCTCGGGTTCAGAACCCCCGGCAGGCCAAGATTGGTCAGCGCATCCTGCCCCGATGTCTGGCCCGCGAAGTAGCGCCCGATGCCCTCCCCATAGAAGGCCATCACGCTGATCTCGTCGGGGCCCAGCGCCTCCCACAGCATGCGCATCGGGAAGCGCAGCGTGCCCGCCATGCCCCAGGCGGGCGCGGTGTCCGACACGCTGGGCGTGGCCGCCGTGCCGGCGGTGCGGATCTCGATCTGGCGCAGCAGGCCGCGCAGGTTGAATTCCAGCCCGTCCTGCCGCCAGGTCAGCCGCCCCAGCAGATCGGGCACCGAGCTGAAGGCCGGGCTCGCCCCGCCCTGGAGGTTCGTGGTCGGCCCGAAGACGCCGGCCACGGAGGTGTAGGTCGTCTCCGGCGCCTCGATCGAGATCATGCCGGTAAGGTTCTCGGCCAGCCGGCCCGTGGCGCGGATCTGCGCCTGGCGCACGAAGGACTGGTTGAGGTTGGTCGCGTCGATCAGCGTCTCGAAGACGCCTTCGTTCCACAGGCTGTTCGCCTGGCCGACGAGCACGCGGAAATGCTCATCGCCCAGTTCCGCCCAGGCCTGGCGCAGGCGGAAGACCGCGTTGCTGGAATTCGCGGCTCCACCGCCGAAATCGCCCTCGAGCCGCGTCTCGAGCGTGCCCCAGCCGGTCAGGCTGCGCGTGTCGATGCCGAAGCGGCTGAAGCGCGCGGTCATGGCGAAGTCGCCGCCCTGTTCGTCCGCGGCGCTGCCGATCAGGGGGATGGTTTGCGGTGGCGGCGCATCGGTCTGGTTGCGCGGGCCGAAGTCATAGTACCCCGTCAGCTTCGCAAAGCCGTAGAGGCGCACCTGTGTATCGGTGCCCGGCACGCGGAAAGCGACACCAGGCAGGTCCGGCCGCAGCGCCTCTTCCGTCGCGTAGTAGTCGCCCATCCGCTCCGGCGGATCGAGACCCGGCACCGCAGCCGTCATCGCCGGCGAGGCGGCCAGCGCCTGCTGCGCCGCGCGGGCCTCGGCAGCCGCGGCGCGGGCTTCCGCCGCGGCGGCGCGGGCCTCGGCCTGGGCTGTAGCAGGTGCTGCGACAGGCGCCGCCGGTGCAACGGCAGGCTGGGGGGCGCGGCGCGCGGCAGGGCGGGCCGG
>JAYRJZ010000149.1:4635-8947 GCA_041906015.1 Roseomonas sp. | reverse complement strand
CCCCACCCGGCCACCCATTCCAGGATACTGACGTGGGTGGCCGGGTGGGGGTGCGGGCCGGTGCCGCACACGGAAATGCGCCGGAGGGTGCCCTTCCAAACGAGAGTCTCAGAAGGCCATCCACCCACCATCCACCATCAGGTTGTGCCCGGTCACAAAGGATGCCTCGGCGCTGGCGAGGAACAGCGCCGCCTGCGCCACGTCCATCGGCCGCCCGAGCCGGGGCATCGGCGTACGCATGATCGAGTATTCCATCGCATCCGTGCCCGGCCCCGCGGGCCGTCCGGTCAGGATCCGCCCCGGCGCGACCGCGTTGCAGATGATGTGGTCCTTCGCGTAGTCCACCGCGATCTGGCGCGTCATGTAGGCAACCGCCGCCTTGCCCGTGCCATAGGCGAGCTTCCCCGGCGCGGCCACCATGCCGTGCTGGGAGGAGATGTTGACGATCCGTCCGCGCGCCTCCTCCACCACATCCTGGGTCAGGAATTGCTGCACCGCGCGCTTGCAGCCCAGGAAGGCCCCCTTGGCATTCACCGCCATGACGCGCTCCCAGTCGTCCTCAGTCGTCTCGTGCAGCTTCTTCCCGGCGCCACGGATGGCAGCGTTGTTCACCATCACGTCGAGCCGTCCGAATTCCGCCACCGTACGCGTGACCAGCGCATCCAGATCCGCCCAGACCGAGACGTCGCAACGATGGAAACGTGCGACCCCGCCGGCGGCCTCGATGACCTCGCGCGTGGGCGTGCCGCCTTCCAGCGCGTCTTCGCTGACATCGCCGATCGCGACGCGCGCACCCTCGCGTGCGAAGAGCATCGCGATGGCCCGGCCAATGCCGGAGGACGCCCCGGTGACGACGACGACCTTGTCCTTCAAGCGCATGTGGAAGCTCCTGTGGGTCCGCTCCGACGGGGCTGCGGCACCAGGCGCGACCAAGCCGCGCAGGACCGATTGGAGAGGGGCGCCGCCCCTCTCCAAACCTCACCCCGCCAAATGACAGTGTCATTTGGAAAGCCGTCTTTTGGCGATGGGCACGACGGATGCTTCACGACCCGCCCCGCGACCTTCATGCGCAGAAGCAGCTCTCGGCACCCATGCCGATCATTGTGCCCGGCACCAGATATTGGTTTCCAAGGACCTTTCGGCCTTTGGTGGGGAGAGGTTCGGAGAGGGGCAAAGCCCCTCCCTGATGGCACGAATCCCGAGCGCCCCCTGGACGAGGCGCGAAGCCCGGACCGATCATCGCCGCGACACCGCCGGAGCCGCCGCATGCGCCTGACGCTCGAACCCCTGACCGCCGAGGCCTTCGCGCCATTCGGCGAGGTCCTCGCCGCCCCATCCGAACCCGGTCGCGTCTATATCGAATCAGCCCTGGCCAACCGCCGCGCCCATGCGGCGTCAAGCCTGTCCTTCAGCACCAAGGAGCCGGCGCGGCTGCCGCTGGCCTCGACGACGATGGAGCGGCACCGGCATTCCTCGCAATCCTTCGTGCCCATGGACGCGGGCCGCTGGCTGGTGCTGGTCGCGCCGCATGGTGCCGGTGGCGGGCCGGATATGGCGCGGGCGCGGGCCTTCCTCGCCGGGCCGGACCAGGGCGTGACCTATGGCGCCGATGTCTGGCACCACCCTTCCACCGTCTTCGACCGCACCGCGCGCTTCGCGATCTTCATGTGGAAGGATGGCGGCGCCGAGGATGACGAATTCGTCCAGGTCGCGCCCTTCACCGTGGCCGAGGAAGCCTGAGCATGACGTACCAGGTGCGGCGCGACTTCGTCGGCTACGGCGCCAACCCACCCGATCCGCAATGGCCCGGCGGTGCGAAGCTCGCGGTGAATTTCGTGATGAACTACGAGGAAGGGTCGGAGCCTTCCTTCGAACTCGGCGACGGCCGCAGCGAGGCGGGCCTCACCGAGGCGCATCCCGTCAGCCAGGTGAGATCCGGCCGCGACCTCGCCGCGGAATCCATGTTCGAGTACGGATCGCGCATCGGGGTCTGGCGGCTGATGCGCCTGTTCCAGGAACGCGGCCTGCCGATGACGGTGTTCGGCTGCGCGTTGGCGCTGGAACGCAACCCGGAAGCGGCGGCGGCGATCCGCGCGGCGGGCTACGACATCTGTTCGCATGGCTGGCGCTGGGTGAAGCATTTCGAACTGAGCGAAGCCGAGGAGCGCGAGCACATCGCCAAGGCGCATGCCAGCCTGGCGAAGACCTTCGGCGAGGCGCCCGCCGGCTGGTACTGTCGCTACGGCCCCTCGGAGAACACGCGCCGCCTGGTCGTCGAGCATGGCGGCTTCCTCTACGACAGCGACTACTATGGCGAGGAACTGCCCTTCTGGGTCCAGGTCGACGGCCGCCCGCACCTCGTCGTGCCCTATTCGCTCGTGAACAATGACGGCAAGTATGCGGGCTGGATGGGCACCGCGGACCAGTGGTTCTCCTTCATCCGCGACGCCTTCGACATGCTCTACGACGAAGGCAGCAAGGGTCGGCCGAAGATGATGTCGGTCGGGCTCCACATGCGGCTGATCGGCCACCCCGCCCGCGCGATGGGCCTGCAGCGCCTGCTCGACCACATCATGCGCAAGCCCGATGTCTGGGTGACGCGCCGGCTGGACATCGCGCGGCACTGGATGGCGACGCACCCGGCGCGATGAGGCACGGCATGCCGGGTGCTAGGCTGCCCGCATGACGCCCATCCCCGATCGCGCCCTGGCCGAGGCGCTCGCCCTGGCCACCGACCTCTTCACGCAACTGGCGGCGGCGACCGCCGACCCGCCGGGCGTGACCCGCGCCTCCTTCGGCGAGGGCGAGGCCATCGCTCAGCGCATCCTGGCCGAGGCCGCGCGTGGCCTCGGCATGGAAGTCGCGACCGACGCCATCGGCACGCTGCGCATGGTGCTGCCGGGGCGCGACCGCTCCCTGCCGGCCGTGGTGATGGGCTCGCATCTCGACAGCGTGCCGCATGGGGGGAATTTCGACGGGGCGGCGGGCGTGATCATCGGTGTCGCCATCGCCGCGGCCCTGCGCACCGCCGGCATCGTGCCGCAGCGCGACCTGATGGTCCTCGGCATCCGCGCGGAGGAGATGTGCTGGTTCCCCGCCCATTACCTCGGCAGCCGCGCCCTGTTCGGCCTGCTGCCGCGGCAGGCGCCCGACGCGCTGCGCCGGGTCGATACGGGCCGGACGCTCGCGGAGCACATGGCCGATCAGGGCCTGGATCCCACGCCGATCCGCGAGGGGCGCGCGCTGCTCGATCCCGCCCGCGTCGCCTGCTTCATCGAACCGCATATCGAACAGGGGCCGGTGCTGGTCGAGGAAGGCCTCCCCATCGCCGTGGTCTCCGGCATCCGCGGCAGCCTGCGCTATCCGCAGGCGAAGACGCTCGGCGCGCATGCCCATGCGGGCGCGGTGCCGCGCCGGCATCGCCGCGACGCCGCCATGGCCACGGTGCGGCTGATCGCGGCGCTGGACGATCGCTGGTCGCGGCTTGAGGCCTCTGGCGCCGACCTGGTCTGCACCACCGGCATCCTCGCCACCGATCCGGCGCACCACACCTCGACCAAGATCCCGGGGGAGGTGCGGTTCAGCCTCGATATCCGCAGCCTGGATGCGGCGCTGCTCGCCGGGCTCGATGCCTGGCTGGCGGAAGAAGCCGCGCGGATCGGCGCGGCGCGGGGCGTGACCTTCGACTTCGGCCCGCCGACCCATGCCGCGCCCGCCCTGATGGATGTCGAGTTGCGCGCGCTGCTGATGCGCTGCGCGGCCGAGGCCGGCGTACCGGCCCGCGAGATGGCCTCCGGCGCGGGGCATGATTGCGCGACCTTCGCGGGGCTCGGCATCCCGTCCGTGATGCTGTTCCTGCGGAACGAGAACGGCAGCCACAACCCGGACGAGGCGCTGGAGATGGCCGATGTCGGGGCCGGGCTGGCGGTGCTGGTGCCGGCGGTGCGGGAGAAGCTGGGATAGGGGCGCTGCCCCTCCCATGCGACCCCGGCAAAGGCCAAGAGGCCTGTCTGACTACCCCATATTCTTCCGCTGTCGTCGTTGGAGGGGCTCCGCCCCTCCAAGCCACCCCGCCAAAGGCCCGAGGCCTTTGGAACCCATCACCTGGCACCGGGCAGCAGCCGCGGAAGGAGCATCGAAACCCGCTCCTGTGCCCATAAGGCGCTTCGGGGGGAGCAGTATCCGCACCACTTGTCTATGGTCCAGGTGCCCCAAGCACCCGGCAAGGTGATCCGGAGGGGCTGCGCCGCTGATCTCGCCCGCGATGCCCAACGCCAGGCGGAGGTTTGCAAAGGCCTTTCGGCCTTTGCTG
>JAYRJZ010000149.1:0-4598 GCA_041906015.1 Roseomonas sp. | reverse complement strand
CACCCCCCCCCCCCGGGTCATCGCGGCCCGGGGATCAGCCCGCCGGCTGCGCCGGAGCCGCGGCGGGAGCCGGCGCCGGCTCCGGGTTCGGCGCCCCCTGCGGCCGCGGCCGGTTCATCATCGCGCCGGTCATCGGGATGAAGTAGACGCCGACATCCTTGCGGCTGCGCACCCGCCCGTCCTCGTCCTTCGTGTAGATGTAGAGGAACTGACCGCGCCGGAAGGGCTGCCCGATCGGGATCACCAGCCGCCCACCGGGCTTGAGCTGCTGGATCAGGGCCGGCGGGACGTATTGCGCCGCGCAGGTGACGATGATGGTGTCGAATCCGCCCTGTACTTCCGGCCAGCCGAAGAAGCCGTCGCCGACGCGGGTTTCGACATTGGTGTAGCCGAGCGGGGCGAAGATGTTGCGCACCGCCGAACCGAGCGGGTTGATGATCTCGATCGAATACTGCTTCGCCACGATGCGCGACAGCAGCGCGGACTGGTAGCCCGACCCCGTCCCGATCTCGAGCACCACATGCTCCGGCTTGGGCGCGCAGATCTGGGTCATGTAGGCTTGGCCGAGATAATCCGACAGCGCCGAACCATAGCCGAGGCCCCAGGGCTTCGGCTCGGATTCATAGGCGTTGACGGCGCCGTTGGCGCGGCCCTCGTAGTTCCAGTGGAAGTATTCGCGCGGCAGCGTCTCGAAGGCGCGCAGCACGGCGGGGTCGGCCTCGCCGCTGAAGCGGGACTTCAGGTAGCTCTCGATGCGCCGCATCGCCGCTGGCTTGCGCGCCTGGATGGCGCTGAAGGTCTGCTCGCTGATGCTGGTCTCGCGGCCCGAGGCGCGCATGGCGGCGAGATAGGCGTCACGCGTCCAGGCGTTGGTCCCTTGCGCGCGCAGCATCGGCGGCGCGGCCAGCGCGCCAAGCGCGCCGAGCAGCAGGGGGCGGCGTGTGATCGTCATGGGCGTTCCTTGGGCCAAGCGAGTGCTGCCATAGCGTAACAAATAACGCCGGCGATCAACAGCCAGGAGAGGCCCGCCCCATGTCCCAGGAGGTTGGCAAAGGGCGTCGCGACCACCGAGAAGGCCCCGTTGAGCGCCCAGGCCCAGGGCAGCAGCCCCGCGCCTTCCTTCTGGAAGCGGTCGAGCCCGAGCGGGAAGGGGAAGCCCAGCGCGAGGGAAATCGGCGCCAGGGCGATCACCAGCAGGGCCGTGCGCATCGCCCAGGGCCAGTCGAGCGCGGCCAGCGTGCCGGCACGAATGCCCAGCAGGGCCAGCACCGCGCAACTCACGGCGACCAGCACGGCGAGGCGCAGCGCCCGCCCGTGCGCAGCCACGCGCCCCGCCCACATCGCGCCGATGCCCGAGAAGACCAGCATCGTCGTCAGCACCAGCGCGAAGCCGGAGGTACGGTCCCCCAGCAGCAGCGCGGCATGCTCGATGAAGGCGATCTCGATCAGCAGGAAGCCGAGGCCGAGGGCGGGGAAATAGACCAGCGCACGGCCCAGTACGGCGGCCGGCACGCGCAGCGATCCGCGCGCCAGGAGCGGCAGCAGCGAGACCACCAGGGCGAGGATGATCGCCTGCGCCAGCACCGCGACATTCACCAGCAGCCCGATCTCCTGCTGCGGCAGGATCTCGATGCGCGTCAGCGCCGCGCCGAGCGAGGGCAGGCGCACCAGCGGCGACAGCCAGGGCCGGTCGGCAGTGACCGGCGAGCGGTCGAAGGCATCCGAGGGCGGCGTGCCAGCCAGCACCAGCGCAGCCTCGCGCGCCACGGCATCCTGCGCATCGCCACCCTGCTCGACCGTGTTGGATTCGAGCGAGACGGGCGGCAGGTCGTTCCAGACCTCGCGACCCGCGGCGGGCAGGCCCGGCGCGTAGGAAAGATCGAAGGACCGTTCGTCGGCGAAGGCGACGAGGCGCTGCACGCGCGCCTCGTCGAAGGGGTCGCGCGCGACCAGTACGCGCAGGTTCCAGGCGCTGCGGATCACCGCGACATGCCGGGCGGGTTCGGCAACGCCCGCAAGGCGCAGCGCCTCCCGCGCCGTGGCCAGCACGCGCACGGCATAGACGGGCAGTTCGCGGATGCCGATCGGGATGGAGATGATGCCGCCGGGTGACAGGCGCCGCAGGAATCCGGCGAGTGCCTCGGCCGTGTAGACGTTGCGGTTCTGCTCATCCGCGCCGAGGAAGTCGCCAGCGATGTCCACCAGGTCGTAGCGCCCCTCCGCCGTCAGCGGATGCGCGGCGGAGATCGTCACGCGCGGGTCGGCCGCCAGCGCCGGGGAGGGGCCGAGACCGTGCCGCAGCGCATCGCGCAGCACGGGCTCCGGTTCGATCACCGTGACATGGGACGCGCCGAGCGCGAGCGCCTCCGACGCGCGGAAGCCACCGGCGCCACCCAGTACCAGCACGCGCGGCGCCGCGAGCAGCGCATAAGCGGCGGCACCGAGTTCGGCTGGCGCATGGCCGGCATCGGGCGCTTCCACCGGCAAGGCAGCGATGCGCGACCCGTCGCGATAGAGACCGAAGCTGCGCGGCGGCGCCGGCACGCCCATCGTGCCCGCATTGTTGGACACATCGACATCCAGCCGTTCGGTGAAGTTGTCGAGGAGCTGGTAGACGCCACGCGGCGACAGCACCTCCGCCACCACGCGGCTGTCCGGCACGTTGAGTGGCGCGTAGATCGGCTTGAATTCGTTCACCCGCGGTGCCGCGAAGCCGAACACCGCCGCCTCGGTCGCCGCCAGGACGACCAGCGCGCCGATGCGCCACCGCGTCCCGCCCGAGATGATCGCCGCGACCGCGAGTAGCGGCAGCAGCGCCGGCACCAGCGCGAAGGGGTGCAGCACGAACATCAGCAGCAGCGCCAGCACCGCCCCCGTGCCCGCGCCAAGCAGGTCGTAGCCATAGACCCGCCCGACCTGATCGGCATGCACGACGAAGTTCAGCGACACCGCCAGCCCGGCGAGGAAGAAGAACGGGAACAGCGCCGCGTAGTACAGCGCGATGTTGACGAGCTGCGCCTCCGCCGTGATCGGGTTCTGCAGTTCGAGCGGATTGAACCCGTTCAGCGTCGCGCCGATCCATCCCGCCCCGCCCACCGCCAGCATCGCGATCGGCAGCGCCGGCAGCAGCCAGCGTGCATGGCGCAGGAAGGCCGCCCGCCCCAGCACCATCACCACGCCCGAGACGGCGAAGCCCGTCATGGCGATGGAGATCACCCAGTAGCCGTATTCCGACCAGCTCGCGACGGCGAAGAAGCGGGTGAGCGCGATCTCCACGCCGACGGCCGCGCCGGCGATGAGAAACAGCGGTATCAGCGATGTCATCAGCCCCAGGCCGCCCTGCGCGAGAGGAATTCTTCCATGGACGCATTGAAGCGCGCCGCCTCGTCCACGAACAGGGCGTGGCCGGCATTGTCGTAGATCTCGACCATCGGCTGCGGATGGTTCTGCGCGACCTGGTCCGCCTGGCTGCGCAGCCGCGGCGTCACCGCGTAATAGACCGGCCGCCGCACCGCATAGAGCGACTGCTTCCAGAATTCCCGCGGCCGTGGATAGGACAGCAGCCGGATCGAGGCTTCCACGGGCATGCGCTGCGCCTGGCGCGCGATGGCGTCGAGATACGCCTCGTCCTGCCGCGTCTTGTACATGCCGCGCACGAAGCCGCGCACCGTCGGGTCGCGCCGCTGCCGCAGGTTGATGAAGAAGCGCGACGGCGTGGATCGCGGTGGCGGGGCCTGGCCCTCGCCCACCGAATTGTCGATCAGCACCAGCCCGGCAAGCCGCCCGTCGCCCGCCAAATCGGCATAGGACAGCGCATCAAGCACACCGAGCGACCAGCCCGCCAGCACCACGCGCCCGCCGCCGAGATGCTGGAGCAGGTCGCGAATATCCTGCCCCCGTCGCGTCGGGTCATAACCGCTGCGCGGGACCTCGCTCTCGCCCTGCCCACGCGGGTCGAGCGAGACCACGCGCCAGCGTCGCGACAACGCCGCGATCTGCGGCTCGAAGATCCAGGACGGCATGCACCAGCCGGGGACGAAGACCACGGTGCGGCCGGTGCCGGCATCGAGGTAGCGCAGGCGGACGCCGTCGCTCGTCGTGAACCAGCGGGCGGTTTCGGCGGCGTGGACCGCGGGGGCGGCGAGGGTCGCGACGGCTGCGGCCAGAAATGCGCGACGGGAAGAGTTGGAGGGGCTCTGCCCCTCCAAACCACCCCGCCAAAGGCCGAAAGGCCTTTGGAAACCAATACCTGGCGCGGGGCGCGATGGTTCAGCCGTCATCAGACACGCTCCCCAGGACAGGCGCCCCGAATCCGGCCCGGCGCGCTGATCGTCCAGTCGAAGCTTCGGCGGGTCCGGAACCGGAGGGGCGCCGCCCCTCCGTTCGCCATGCCACAGTGTGGCCTGGACCGCCGACATCTGGTTCCGGGCACAACGTCCATGCCGAACCCTCGTATCGCGTTTGGGGCGCAAGAGCGCGTTTCGGCACCTTTCTGCCCGTGGTGCCCATCGCCAAGTCGAGGTTTCCAAAGGCCTTTCGGCCTTTGGTGGGGTGGGGTCCGGGGAGGGGCAAGGCCCCTCCCCGCGCCCCCCGCCCGC
>JAYRJZ010000022.1:0-63322 GCA_041906015.1 Roseomonas sp. | reverse complement strand
GACCGCGGGCCGCGATCAACTGTCCAGGCGGATGCCTTCGTCGCGGATCAGGGCGCCGAATTCGCCGCGCTCGGCGGCGAGGAAGCGGGCGAAGGGGCCGGGGCCCTCCGCCGCGGGCAGCAGGCCGAGCGCATCGAGGCGGGGGCGCAGCGCCGGTGCCGGACCCAGCGCCTTTGTCACGAGGCGCAGACCAAGCGCCGCCACGAGGAATGACACGCCGAGAACCAGAGCGAAGATCAGCGTCGAAACGAGAAGGAACGCCTTCAGCTCGCCCGACACGGCATTGTGCAAGGGGCCGAAGGCTGAGCCGGCCAACAAGGTTGCGAGCAGCAGGACAAGGATGCCGAGGCGCCGAAAAGGCGGACCCACCTTCGCCCAGTGACGTTGCCGAAAGGCCGCAGTCAACTGGTCCCCCGTCATGGGGAAGTGCAGATGCAGCATCGTCCCTTGGTCACCTTTTGCGGCACGACGTTGGATCAACGGGCGTAGCGCAGGCAAGATCGCGCCATGGTCCGTCCGCCCCCACCAGCCGCCGACCTCTTCGGCGAAACCCCCGCCACTCCGGCCGCCGAGGCCGCGCGCCCGCTCGCCGACCGCCTGCGCCCGCGCGTGCTCGGCGACGTCGTCGGCCAGGACCACCTGCTCGGCCCGGAGGGCGCGATCGCGCGCATGCTGGAGCGCGGCTCGCTCGCCTCGCTGATCCTCTGGGGGCCGCCGGGGGTGGGGAAGACGACCATCGCGCGGCTGCTCGCGGAGGCCGCGGGGCTGCGCTTCACGGCCTTGTCCGCGGTCTTCTCGGGCGTCGCGGACCTCAAGCGCGCCTTCGACGAGGCGCGGGCGCGCAAGTCCAACGGCCAGGGCACGCTGCTCTTCGTGGACGAGATCCATCGCTTCAACCGCGCCCAGCAGGACGGCTTCCTGCCGGTGGTCGAGGACGGCACCGTCACCCTGGTCGGCGCGACGACGGAAAACCCGTCCTTCGCGCTGAACGGCGCACTGCTGTCGCGCTGCCAGGTGATGGTGCTGAAGCGGCTGGACGATGCCGCTCTGGAATTGCTGCTGGCCCGCGCCGAGGCGCTGATGGAGCGCGCCCTGCCGCTGGACGATGCCGCGCGCGCCACGCTGCGCGCCATGGCCGATGGCGATGGGCGCTACCTGCTCAACATGGCGGAGCAGTTGTTCGCCCTGCCGGCGCGGACGAAGCCGCTCGACACGGCGGCGCTGTCCACCCTGCTCGCGAAGCGCGCCGCGCTCTACGACAAGGACCGGGAGGAGCACTACAACCTCATCTCCGCGCTGCATAAGTCGATGCGCGGGTCGGATCCCGATGCGGCGCTGTACTGGTTCGCGCGCATGCTCGTGGGTGGGGAGGACCCGCGCTACATCGCGCGGCGCCTGACGCGCTTCGCCGCGGAGGATATCGGCATGGCCGATCCCCGCCTGCTGCCCTTCGCCATCGCGGCCTGGGAGACCTATGAGCGCATGGGCTCGCCGGAGGGCGAACTCGCGCTGGCGCAGCTTGTCGTGCACCTGGCGACTGCGCCGAAGTCGAACGCGGTGTATTCCGCCTTCGGCGCGGCGATGCGCGCGGCGCGGGAGACCGGCAGCCTGATGCCGCCCAAGCACATCCTGAACGCCCCGACGAAGCTGATGAAGGAGATCGGCTACGGCACGGGCTACGAATACGACCACGATGCCGAGGAAGCCTTCTCGGGGCAGGACTACTTCCCCGAGGAGATGCGGCGGCAGAACTTCTACCGCCCGACCGATCGCGGCGCCGAGGCCGCGATCGCCGAACGCATGGCGCGATGGGAGGAGATGCGGCGCAAGCGCAAGAGCCGCTGATCAGCCGGCCGTCAACGCGTCACTTCGAAGGTGGCGACGTAGGTAATCGCCAGGAACTCCGTCTGGTAGGCCTCGAACATGTTCCAGGTGAAGTCGAAGGAATCCTTCGCGCTGATCCGGTATTCGCCCATATTGGGGTCGAAGAAATAGAAGTGCCGGTTGTGGCCCAGCGTGCCGCGGGATGAGTAGCTGGCGACCATGTGGCCGGCATCGCCGGTGCTTGTCTCCAGACCGATGTTCCACAGGCAATAG
Source organism: Roseomonas sp. (assembly GCA_041906015.1). Classification (GTDB taxonomy): domain Bacteria; phylum Pseudomonadota; class Alphaproteobacteria; order Acetobacterales; family Acetobacteraceae; genus Neoroseomonas. Next base: position 61,225 of record JAYRJZ010000022.1, on the reverse strand, counting down.
GTGCCGGCCGGATCGGCCACGTCCGTCGCGGTGTTCGACAGCGCGCGCGGGTCGTTGCTGAAGACCGATTTGCAGTTGGAGGCGACGATCCGCAGCGCATAGGCCTGCAGGGCATCGCCATACATGGCGTTCATTGCGTCATAGGTCTCGCCGGCGCCGCCGCCGGCGGACATGTGGATGTCCTGCGACTTGCCGCCCCAGCGGAAGGCGGCGTTGGTGTAGATCGCCTTCATGCGCTGCTCGGCCGTCTCGTTGTGGAACATCATGCGCCGCGCGAGCCAGATCATCGACAGGCCGGTGCAGATGCCGTTCCGCTTCCCGTCCGACAGCGGCGCATTGTAGAGCGCCTGGAACAACTGGTCGTTGCCGAGGATCTGTCCCTGGTCCAGCGACCAGGTCTTCTCGTATCCATCAACCTTCATTGGTTCGTTCTCCACATGGCGTTGCCTCGCGCGATGGGCGGGGTGCTTGGCCGGCCGAGTCCCGGCGCTCCGCAGCAAGGGCACGGCGGGGCCGCCGCCGCGCATCCCGGACCCCGCCGTATGCGTCGTCGCGACGATCCGTCCGGGCCTCCGGCGGCAACCGACCGGCGCGCCGTCCGCGATCACGTGACCGCGACGCTAGTCCGGTGAAACGAGCGGCACAATCCGGTGCCGTGTCATGCGGTTTCGTGCTGTGCAATATTTCATGGCGTTGTGCGGAGTTCGCGATTCATGGCCGCTATCAGCCTGGTCTCAGTCATGCTCGTTGCGGTCGGTGGCGCCGTGGGATCTGTCCTGCGCTATCTGACGTCGGTGGTGGCGCTCGAATGGCTTGGGGCCGCCTTCCCCTGGGGTACGCTCGCGGTGAACGCGATCGGCAGCCTGGTGATCGGCGCCATGGCCGGCGCGGATGTCGAGGGCAGTGCCAGGCTGCTGCTCGTCACCGGCGTGCTCGGCGGCTTCACCACCTTCTCCGCCTTCTCGCTCGAGGCGACGATGCTCTGGGAACGCGCGCCGGCGCTCTCCATCGCCTATGTCGCCGCCTCGATCATCCTCGGCGGGCTGTTCTGCCTGGGTGGCTTCTGGCTGTTCAGGCGGTAGGCCGGCCGGCCCACACGCGGGCGGGAATGTAGACCTCGCCGGCCATCAGCTTGCGCGCGGTGCGCAGCGTGCCGCCGCCCAGCACCTCGACCGACTCGTTGCCGGCGCGGCGCGTGCTGATCACCGCCTCCATCTGCCCGGTGGGGTGTTCCAGCACGATCGTCTCGCGCTCGTTCGGGCCGATGCGGGCAAGGCCTTCGGTCACCGTGCCGGGCAGCATGCAGGCGGTGGCGATGCAGATCCCGCCCGTCACCGCCATGGCCTCGTGGCAGGCCAGCGGCGTGAAGTAGCGCGCCGCGATCCCGGACCCGCCCGCGGGCTCGGCCACCATGGCGAATTTCGGCATCACCTTGCCCTCGGCATCGCCCATGCCCATCGCGAGCGAGGCGGCGCGGCGGATGCGCTCGATGCGCGCCATGAAGTCCTTGTCGGCATCCAGCTCCTTGGCGCTCTCCCGCGCCGTCTTGCCGAGATCCGCCGCGCGCGCGATCACCACCGGCATGCAGACGTCGAGGCAGGTGACCTCCACGCCCTCGATCGAATCCCGCGCATTCCCGGTCGGCATCAGCTTGCCGGTCGCCCCGCCCACCGCATCGGCGAAGTTCAGCACGATGGGCGCGGCCGTGCCGGGCACGCCGGCGATCGCCGTATTGCCGTCATAGGTGACGCGCCCGCCCGGCGTCTGCACGACCGCTTCGATCAGCGCCCCGGTGTTCACCGCGCGGATGAGGACGGCGGTCTCGCCGGTCTGTGCGGGCACGAGGCCCTTCTCGATGGCGAAGGGGCCGATGCCCGCGAGCATGTTGCCGCAGGTCGGGCCGAAGTCGACGAAGGCCTTGTCGACCGAGACCTGCGCGAAGAGGTAATCGACCTGCTGCTTCTCGCCGCTGGCGGCGGGGGAGACGATGCAGACCTTGCTGGTCAGCGTGGTCGCGCCGCCAAGGCCGTCGATCTGCCGGGCATCGGGCGAGCCCATCGCGGCCAGCAGGACCTGGGCGATGCCCTCCCGGCTGTCCGGCAGGTCGGAGGCGAGGAAATACGGGCCGCGGCTGGTGCCGCCGCGCATCAGGGTGCAGGGGATGGCGGTCTGGGTCATGGCCGCATTGAAGCGCGAAAGCGCGCGGTTGTGCAGGGTGGGGGTGACGGAGAGGGGCTTCCGCCCCTCTCCCCTGCCGTCAGAACGAACCCACCGTGCTGCCGATCAGGATCACGGCCACCAGGCCGATCAGGGCGCTGACCACGCAGGCCATGACCAGGTCGAAATAGGAGGTCTTGTGCGTGGTCCCGCACACGGCGAGCAGCGTCACCACCGCGCCATTGTGCGGCAGGCTGTCGAGCGCGCCCGCGCCGATCACCGCGACGCGGTGCATCAGGCCGGGATCGAGGCCCGTGGCCGCCGCGATCTCCATGAAGCGCGGTCCGAGGGCGTCGAGCGCGATGGTCAGCCCGCCCGAGGCCGAGCCGGTCAGCGCGGCGAGGATGTTCGTCGCCGCCGCCAGCGAGACCAGCGGCCCGCCGCCGATGCCGAGGACCCAGTCGCGCACCGCCTCGAAGGCCGGCAGGGCGGCGACCACGGCGCCGAAACCCACCAGGGAAGCGACCGAGAAGATCGGCAGCACCGAGGCGTTGGCGCCCGCATCCATGGTCGCGCGCAGGTCGGGCAGCCGGGCGAAGGACGTCGCGAGCAGCACGATGATGGCCGCGAGCAGCGCAACGGCCACCGACCACACGCCGGCGACGGCCGACAGCGTCGTCCCGCCCCACCGCGGCTCGGCGAGGAAGCCGGCGTCGATATTGGGCAGCACCAGCAGCGACATCACGAGGTTCACCACCACCACCACGATCAGCGGCAGGGCGGCGATGAAGACGGGGGGCTCGGTCGGGGCGTGCGGACTGTGATGCACCTCGGCCGGATCGAAGGCGGCCGCGGTGGTCGCGCGCTCACGCACCAGCGGGTCGTCGGCGGCGGCGTCCACGTCGGGCGGCGTCTCGTCGCCGAAGCCCTCGCCGGTCGCGCGGGCGCGGGCCTCCTGCCGGCGCAGCCACCACATGCCGAAGCCGAACATGATGGCCGTCGCGATCAGGCCGAGGCCCGGCGCGGCGAAGGCCGTGGTGCCGAAGACCGGCATGGGGATGGCGTTCTGGATCGCCGGCGTGCCCGGCATGGCCGACATGGTGAAGGTCATGGTGCCCAGGCCGATCGCCGCCGGCATCAGCCGGCGCGGAATCCCGGCCTCGCGGAACAGCGCCATCGCCATGGGCACGAGCACGAAGATGGCGACGAAGAGCGACACGCCGCCATAGGTGACCGCGGCACCCGCCAGCACGACGGACAGCATCGCGCGCTCTGGCCCGAGCTTCACCGTCATCCAGCGCGCGATGGCGCCGACGGCGCCGGAATCCTCCATCAGCTTGCCGAACAGCGCGCCGAGCAGGAAGAGCGGGAAGAACTGCGCGACGAAGCCCGCCGCGCTGCCCATGAAGGTCTGCGTCCAGTGCGCGAGCAGCGGCTGCCCCGCGAAGGCCGCCGCCACGACCGCGGCGATGGGTGCGAGCAGCAGCACCGACCAGCCGCGAAAGGCGAACCAGACGAGGAGCGCGAGGCCCGCGAGAATGCCGATCAGGCCCATGCTCTCAGTCCGTCTTCAGCAGGTATTCGATGGGCAGGGTCGACCGCGTGCCCAGCGCGTCCCCGTTCTCCTCCAGGAAGGCCTCGGCAGCGCGGCGGCCTTCGTCGCGGAGCATGGTCAGGAAGTCCCATTCCGCGTTGAGCTTGGAGGAGGCGCCGAGCGTCAGCAGCAGGTCGGACTTCACCAGATGCACGCGCATCTTGGCCCAATGCGCGGTCTTCTCGTTGCCGGGGTCGGCGACCTCGCGCAGCAGCGCCATCATCTGCAATTCCTTGAGCAGGACGGCGTTGAAGGCGACCTCGTTCAGCCGGTTGAGGATGTCACGCGCGGCCTTCGGAACCCCCGGCCGTTCGACCGGATTGATGCCGATGATGATGGTGTCGTCCGAGCAGCATTCGTTGATCAGCGGCGTCATCGTCGGATTGCCCGAATAGCCGCCATCCCAATAGGCCTGGCCGTCGATCTCCACCGCCTGGAACATGAAGGGCAGGCAGGCGGAGGCAAGCAGCGCCGCCGGCGACAGATCCGCATTGCGGAACACCCGCGGCCGTCCGGTATGGACGTTGGTCGCGGTGATGAAGAGCTTGATCGGCGCGGCGGGCAGCGCATCGAAATCCACCGTCTCGGCCAGCACGGCGGAGAGCGGGTTGGGCATGCCGAAGTCGAGGTCGTAGGGCGAGAAGACCCGCGTCGCGAGATCCATCGCGATGTAGGCTGGGGAATTGTCGAGCGTCCAGCGCCCGAGCAGCACGTCGAGCGGACTGCGCCGCAGCGGGCTGAAGGCCGCGGCTTCCGAGACGCGGCGCCAGAAGGTGGCGAGCGCCTGCTTGGCCCCGGCCGCACCGCCCTGCATGTGGCCATAGGCCATGACCACGGCGTTCATCGCGCCGGCCGAGGTGCCGGAGGCGGCCTCGACGGTGAAGCGCTCTTCCTCGAGCAGGCGGTCCAGTACGCCCCAGGTGAAGGCGCCGTGGCTCCCGCCGCCTTGCAGCGCCAGGTCGATCAGCAGCGGTTCATGTGCTGCAGCCCGGCGCGCGGTGCGCGGCCGGGGCGGTCTGGATTCGGACACAGGCGGTTCCCCGTCGGGTTGTGCGCTGCACAATAGTCGGGTGGGTCCCGGATCGCACGCTCCTTGTGCGGGAGCGCCTGTGCCCAGCGTCCCAGCCCTGGGGGAGGATCCCGCTCGGGCCGGACTGCCTGATCGCGCGACGATGCGGGCGGAAGAAGCGGTCCAAGGGCGTTGCCCTGGGTGAAGCCGATCTAGCCTGGCGTGCGGCGGACGCTGGCGCGCAAGGCATCCAGCACGGAATCCATCGCGGCCTGGTAGCCCGGCCCGTCGAGATATCCGTCCATGGCCCCGGTCCGGTCGAGGAAGACCTTCCAGGCATTTTCCTGCATCCCCCGCCGGAAGCGGTCATGCAGCGACAGGGCGATCTCGTCCGGCAGGCCGGCCGGCGCGTTGAGGCCCTTCATGTTCTCGACCACCACCTGGTAGCCCAGCTCTTGCAGGGTGGGCGCGTCCGGATGGCTGGGGATGCGCTCGGTGGAGGCGACGGCCAGCGCCTTCACTTCCCCGGCCTGGGCGAGACCCGCCATTTCTTCCGGGGCCAGCACGGCCAGCTCGACCGTGCCGGCGAGCAGCGCCTGGAGCGAGGGCGCGCCACCGGTGAAGGGCACGTGCAGCAGCTCGATCCCCGCTGCCTGGGACAGCAGCACGAAGACCGCATGATAAATTGACCCAATGCCGGAAGAGGCATGCGGCACCGTGCCCGGCGCGCGCTTCGCCGCCTCGATCACCGAAGGCAGGTCCGCGTAGCGCCCGCCCTTCTTCGCCACGATCAGCAGCGGCTGGCGCGTGAGGCGGATGATGGCGCGGAAGGAACGCTTGGGATCGTAGGGCACGTCGCGGAAGGCGGGGAGGGAGGTGCTCTCGCTGCCGCCGCCGACGAGCAGGTTCAGCCCATCCGGCGCCAGGCCCGCCACCTGCTGCGCCGCGATGGCGCCGCCGGCGCCGGGGCGATTGATGACGACGATGGGTGTGGGAAAGGAGCGCGATGCGGATTCCGCGATGGCGCGCGCGGCGAGGTCGGCACCGCCACCCGGAGCGAAGCCGACGATGAGCTGGATGGGGCGCGATGGCTCCCAGGCGGCGCGAGCGAGGCGCGGCGTCGCGAGGAGGCCGCCGGTGGCAGCCAGGAAGGAGCGGCGAAGGGCCATGGATGTTTCTCCCGTGCTTCTGTTTGGCGGCAGGTTATGCAGAGACGAGGACGGTTGTCGCCAGGGGCCGCAGAGAGGGGCTTTGCCTCTCTCCGCACCTCACCCCACCAAAGGCCGAAAGGCCTTTGGAAACCTCGTTCTGGTGCCGGGCGCGGGAGGAGGGAGGAATGGGGAAGTGCGCGTTGCGCGCAAGCGCCGGGAAGTCCTGGCGGCGGGCAGCTCGGATGCTGCGTCGTTCCGGAGTGACCGATGCGCCCCATACCAGGTGACGGTTTGCAAAGGCCTTGGGCCTTTGCTGGGGTGGAGTCCGAGGAGGGGCAAAGCCCCTCCTCGCCGCTGCCCTGCGCGATCTGGTTCTCGCGCGGAGACGCTGGGCGTCTCCGGCGCGCGTCAGGACTCCATCCGCACCCCGGTCTGGTCCACCACGCCCTTGAACTTGGCCAGTTCGGCCTGGAAGAACGCCCGCGCATCGGCCGGCGAGTTCGGCCGGTCATAAGCGGTGATGCCCGCTGTGACGAAGCGCTCCCGCAGCTGCGGGTCGCGCAGGGAGCTGTTGATGGCGCGGTTCAGGGCCTCGGTGACCGGTGCGGGCAGGCGCGGTGGCCCGACCACCGCGAACCAGTTGCCGATGTCGAAGCCGGGGATGCCGGATTCGGCGAGCGTCGGGATGTTCGGAAAGGCCGGGAAGCGTTCGGCGCCCGTGATCGCGATCCCGCGCACCCGGTTGTCGCGGACCTGGCCGGCGGCCGAGGCGAGCACGGCCACCCCCCAGGCGGTTTCGCCGCGCGCGATGCTTTCCACCATCAGCCCGCCGGAGCGGTAGGGCACATGCGCGAACTTGCCGCCGAGGCCGAGCGAGACCGCGATGGCCTCCGCCGCGAAATGCGGGATGGAACCGACGCCGGAGGAGGCATAGGGCAAGTCATCCTGCGGGCCGCTGCGCAGCTTCTGCACGGCGGCGGCCGCGTTGGCGGCGGGGAAATCCGGCTTCGCCACCATGATCAGCGGCCCGTTCGCCACCACGGCGACATGGGTGAAGTCGTCGATCGGGTTGAAGCGCGTGCCACCCTGCATCGCGTTGGGAAACAGCGCGTGGGAGGAGGCCTCGCACAGCATCAGCACATGGCCGTCGGGCGGCAGGCGCCGCAGCCAGTCCGAGGCGACGGTGCCCGAGGCACCGGGCCGGTTCTCCACCACGACGCGCCCATTCGGCCCGAGGAAGCCCTGCATGCGGTCGGCCAGCAGCCTCGCCGTGACATCGGTCGAGCCGCCCGGCGCGAAGCCACTGACCAGGGTGATGGTCCGGTCGGGGAAGGACTGCGCGCGCGCCACGGCGGGCAGTGCGAGAACGGGAAGGGCCAGAAGATGCCGGCGGTTCATCGGGACGGTTTCCTGCGGGTTCGTGGTTATGCCCGCAGGGAAGCGCTGAACGGCTGAAAGGGCAAGGGAGTCAGCCCGATGCGCTGCCGGCGAGGACATTCACGGCCAGCCCCAGGATCGCGGCGTTGAAGGCGAAGGACACCAGCGCATGCGCCAGGACGAGGCGCCGTATGGTCGGCGCGCTCGTGGTCACGTCCGAGACCTGCGCCGTCATCCCGACCGTGAAGCTGAGATAGAGGAACTCCGCCCAGTCGGGCCGCTTGCCGCCGGGGAAGTCGATGCCGCCATGCGCCAGCCAGTAGGCATGGGCGTATTGCACGGCGAAGAGGATGTGCAGGTAGGTCCAGGACAGCACCAGCGTCCCGATGCCGAGCGGGATGGAGTGCGTCCCCCGGCTGCCACCGGCGATCTCGCTGACGACCCCGTAGAGGGCTGCGAGCGCCGCGCCGAGCGTGGCTCCGAGCACGGTCCAGCGGCTTTCCTCCAGCAGTGCGGCGCGGCTGCGCAGCACCTCGGGCGCTGTCACGACCAGGCCCCGCAGCAGGAGTGCTGCGTGTGTCACCGCGCCGGCACACCAACCGATCAGGACGGCGGCGCGCAGGGGCAGATCCGTGAGCCGGGCGGCAAGCAGGGCGACCACGACCAGCACGATCAGCGCCAGCAGCAGCGTCGGGCGCCGAACGAGATGCAGTGGCATCAGGCGGCAAGTGCCCTTGCGAAGATCGCCGGATCGGCATTGCCGCCGCTGACCACCACGCCGATCACGCCGCCCTTCGCCGCCACCTTGCCGGCGAGGACCGCCGCGAGCGCGACCGCGCCGCCCGGCTCGGCGACGATCTTCAGATGCTCGAAGGCGAAGCGCATGGCGCGGAAGATCTCAACCTCGGTCACCACGATGCCGCCGGCCAGGTGGCGATGGTTGATCGGGAAGGTCAGCGCGCCCGGCTGCTTCGACAGCAGGGCGTCGCACAGCCCGCTCCCGGGGTGTTCGACCGCCAGGCGTCGGCCGGCCTGCAGGGAACGGCAGGTATCGTCCCAGCCTTCGGGCTCGACCGCATAGGCTTCGGTCTGCGGGGCGAGCGCCGCGAGGGCGAGGACGCAGCCCGCCGTGAGCCCGCCGCCGCCGGTGCAGACCGCGAAGCTGTCGAGCGCGAGGCCGAGTGCCGCGGCATCCTCGATGAGTTCCAGGGCGACCGTGCCCTGTCCCGCGATGACGTCCGGATGGTCGAAGGGCGGGATGAGCGTCGCGCCGCGCTCGGCGGCGAGGGTCCCGGCCAGGGCGTCGCGATCGACGCCATGACGGTCGAAGGGGATGATCTCGGCGCCCCAGCGGCGCGTCGCTTCAACCTTGATGGCGGGCGCGTCGGATGGCATGGCGATGGTCGCGCGCATGCCGAGCATATGCGCCGCCGCCGCGCAGGCCTGGCCGTGATTGCCTGACGAATGCGTGACGATGCCGCCGCGCCGCGCCTCGGCGGAAAGCAGCAGCGCCGCGTTGGTCGCGCCGCGCAGCTTGAAGGAGCCGGTGCGCTGCAGCGGTTCGGGCTTAACCAGCACCGTCGCGCCCGTCAGCGTGTCCAGCAGCGGATGGCGCAGCAGCGGCGTGTGCACGATCCGTCCGGCCAGGCGCGTGGCGGCGGCGCGAACATCCTCGAAATCCGGCGATGTGTCGGACATGCAGTTCAATCCCGATCGCGGGCCCCGAACCGGGCCGTGGAGCGCAAGCCTGCGCCGGCCACTTAACAACGGCAAGCGCGCATCTGCCTGTCTGGTAGGCAATGCAATCTCCATGGTTTGCGGCGGTTGCCATGCGCCATCTCCCCTGCCTAACCTGACTTGGTCGGAAATGGGCCCGCATGAGGTCCATCCGGGAGGTTGGAGAGAAACATGTCCAAGAACGGGTTGTCCCGGCGCAGCGTGCTGCGCAACGGGGCGGGGGTCCTTGCCGCGACGGCGGTCGGCGCCCCGATGGTGCATGCGCAGGGCACGGCAGGCAGCCTGCGCTTCGCCTTCTGGGACCACTGGGTTCCCGGCAGCAACGATGCGCTGAAGCAGCTCGCCACGCGCTGGGGCGAGCAGAACCGCGTCAACATGACGCTCGACTTCATCAACACCACGGGCAACCAGCTGCAGCTCACCATCGCGGCGCAGGCGCAGTCGCGCAGCGGCCATGACGGCATCTCCCTGCTGCCCTGGGATCCGGGCACCTATGCCGACCAGTTGGAGCCCTGCGACGACGTGATGCAGCGGCTGTCGGCGAAGTATGGCGCGGTGAACCCGGTCGCCGAGTTCCTTGCCAAGCGCGGCGGCGCATGGCGCGGCGTGCCGGCGACCTCGGGCACCCAGGCGAAGCCCGCCTGCGTGCGCGCCGACCTGCTGAAGCAGCATGCGGGCATCGACATCAAGGAGATGTGGCCCGCGGCCGATCGCGCCGGGCCCGGTGCGGACCGCTGGACCTGGGACACCTTCATGACCGCCGCGGAGGCCTGCCAGAAGGCCGGCGTGCCCTTCGGCCTGCCGATGGGCCAGTTCACCGACGCGGTGGACTGGGTGGGCGCGGTGTTCCTCGGCTACGGGGCGCGCGTCACGGACGAACGGGGCAACCCGACGATCCGCAACAATGCCGAGCTGCGGCAGGCGATCGAGTACCTGGTGAAGCTGTCGCGGTTCCTGCCGAACGACGTCTGGGCGTGGGACGATGCGTCGAACAACCGCGCGCTGATCTCGGGGCGCTCGGCGCTGATCTTCAACCCGCCATCGGCCTGGGCGGTGGCCAAGCGCGACGCGCCGCAGGTGGCCGAGAATTGCTGGACCGTGCCGATGCCGGCCGGGCCGAAGGGACGCTTCCTCGCCTACCTGCCCTATGTCACGGGCATCTGGTCGTTCGGGCGCAACAAGACGGCGGCGAAGGGCTTCCTCGAGTTCATCACGCAGCGCGAGAACTGCGACTTCATCTCGACCTTCGGCCAGGGCTACGACATCCCGCCCTTCCTGAGCATGGCCGACTTCAAGGTGTGGGAGACGGAAGGCCCGCCGGTGGGCACGATCTACAACTACCCGCTGAAGGCGTCGCACCAGGCGACCTATTCGATCGCCTTCTCCCCGGCGCCGCCGGAACTGGCGCAGCAGATGTACCTCCAGGCGCTGAACACCAAGGTCGTCGCCCGCATCGCGCAGGGTGGCGAAACCATGGACCAGGCGCTCGGCTGGCTCGAGCGCGAGATCAACAACATGCGCCGCGGCGGCTGAAGGACGGCGCCCGGGGCGATGAGCCCCGGGCGTGCTTCACGACCATACGGAGGGATTCGGGATGGCCGATGGCGGTGTCGCCACACTCCCGCGGACCGAGGCGCCGGGCGGCACCTCGTTGAAGCGTTTCGCCAGGCGACGGTCCACCATCGCCTTCCTCATGACGCTGCCGCTGATCGCGGTGATCGGCGGGCTGGTCATCTGGCCGGCCGGCTACGCGATGCATCTGGCAACGCTGAACCGCCGCATGAACACCTTCATCGGGTTGGGCAATTTCGAGATCCTGCTCGAATCCGACACCTTCCGGATGGTCATCTTCCAGTCGGTGTTCTTCGCGGTCACCGCGGTGATCCTGAAGGCGGCGATCGGCTTCTGGCTGGCGCACATGCTGCACCACATCCCCGCCAACGGGCAGCGCAAGTGGCGCGGCATGCTGCTGGTGCCCTGGGTGATCCCGCCGGCGCTGTCCACCCTCGGCTGGTGGTGGATGTTCGAGCCGACCTACTCCTCGATCAACTGGATCCTGAACATCTTCGCGCTGCCGTCCATTCCCTGGCTCGGCGAGCCATGGTGGGCGCGGATCAGCGTCATCATCGTGAACGTCTGGTACGGCGCGCCCTTCTTCATGATCATGTACCTCGCCGCGCTGAAATCGGTACCGGAGCAGTTGTATGAGGCGGCGCAGATCGACGGCGCCACGTCCTGGCAGCGCCTGCGCTACGTCACGTTGCCGATGATGGCGAACATCATCTCGATCACCGTGCTGTTCAGCCTGATCGTGACCTTCGCGAACTACGACATCGTCCGCGTGCTGACCAATGGCGGGCCGCGCGACCTGACGCATGTCTTCGCGTCCTATGCGTTCCAGGTGGGCATCCTGGCGGGAAACATCCCGCGTGGCGCGGCGGTGTCGCTGTTCATGTTCCCGATCCTCGCACTGATCGCCTTCTTCGTGCTGCGCGGCGTGAACCGCCGGAACCGGGAGGAAGCGTGATGTCCGCGACCGCCGCCACCCCGCTGGGGATCTACCACAAGGCCGGCAGCCTGCGGCGTGAACGGCGCTGGGCGCTGGTGACCGCCTATGTCTCGCTGATCGTCGCCGCGGTGATCATGCTGGCGCCGCCGGTGTACATGCTTCTCACCAGCCTCAAGACCAGCGCCGAGGTCGCGGATGCGACGGGTTCGCCCTGGTGGGTGCACAACCCGACGCTGGAGAACTACACGGCGCTGCTGACCAACCGCATGTTCATCGACTTCTTCCTCAACAGCGCGAAGGTCACGATCGCGGTCGTCGCGATCACCATGGTGATCTCGGTGCTGGCGGCCTTCGCGCTGGGGCGCATGCGCTTCTGGGGCAGCCAGGTGCTGGCGACGGGGGTGTTCCTCACCTACCTGGTACCGGACACGCTGCTGTTCATCCCGCTGTACCAGATCGTCGGCGGGCTCGGGCTGCTCGACAGCGCCTGGGGGCTGGTGCTGGTCTATCCGACGCTGACCGTGCCCTTCTGCACCTGGATCATGATCGGCTACTTCGCCTCCATCCCGAAGGAGCTGGACGAGGCGGCGCTGATCGATGGCGCCAACTGGATGCAGATGCTGTGGAAGATCTTCATCCCCGTGGCGCTGCCCGGCATCATCGCGGCGACGATCTTCGCCTTCACCGTGTCCTGGGCGGCCTTCGTCTATCCGACCGCCTTCATCACCACACCATCCGAGATGCCGATGACGATCGGCGTCGTCTCCCAGCTCATCCGCGGCGACACCTTCGCCTGGGGTCAGCTGATGGCGGGTGCGCTGCTGGCGGCGCTGCCGCCGGTCGTCATCTACGCCTTCCTCATGGATTACTACATCGCCGGCCTGACCGCCGGCGCGACAAAGGGCTGATCACGCATGGCGCAGGTTTCTCTCCGCAAGATCGTCAAGGCCTATGAAGGCGGCGTGCAGGCGGTCAAGGGCATCGACCTTGAGATTGCCGACCACGAATTCGTCGTGCTGGTCGGTCCGTCCGGCTGCGGCAAATCCACCACGCTGCGCATGATCGCGGGGCTGGAGGAGATCACGGGCGGCGACATCTCGATCGGCGGCACGGTGGTGAACGACATTCCCCCGCGTGACCGCGACATCGCGATGGTGTTCCAGAACTACGCGCTCTATCCGCACATGTCGGTCTACGACAACATGGCCTTCGGCCTGACGCTGCGGAAATTCCCCAAGGCGGAGATCGACAAGCGCGTGAAGGAAGCCGCGCGCATCCTCGACATCACGCCGTTGCTCGAGCGCAAGCCGAAGGCGCTGTCGGGCGGGCAGCGGCAGCGTGTCGCGATGGGCCGCGCCATCGTGCGCGACCCCAAGGTGTTCCTGTTCGACGAACCGCTCTCGAACCTCGATGCCAAGCTGCGCGTGCAGATGCGCACCGAGATCAAGAAGGTGCACCAGACGGTGCGGACCACCACGGTGTATGTCACCCATGACCAGGTGGAGGCGATGACGCTCGCCGACCGCGTCGTGGTGATGAACCACGGCGTGATCGAACAGGTCGGCCCGCCGCAGGAGCTCTACCACAGCCCGGCGACCCGGTTCGTCGCGGGCTTCATCGGCAGCCCTGCGATGAACTTCATCCCCGCGAAGCTCGAGGAAGCGTCGGGCGCGCTGCGGGTCGTGCTGTCGAACGGCACGACGCTGCCTGTGCCGGAATCGCGCAGCGCGCGGTATCGCCCCCATGTCGGCAGGGCGATCCTGTTCGGCATCCGGCCCGAGCATCTGACGGACGAACATACCCTCGACAAGACGAACCTCGAACCGCTCAGCCTGACGCCCGAGGTGATCGAGCCGATGGGCATGGAGACGCTCGCGCATTTCCGTCACGACGGCGCCGAGATCACCGCGCGGCTCGATCCCGCCACGCCCGCGTCGGTCGGGGTGCCCTTGCGCCTCGTCGCGCATATGGATCAGATGCACCTCATCGATCCCACGAACGACAAGGTGCTCTGAATGAAGCGTCTGGAAGGGAAGTCCGCCTGGGTCACCGGGGCGGGCAGCGGCATCGGCCGCGCCATCGCGATCGCCTTTGCGCAGGAAGGAGCGAAGGTCGCGCTGACGGGGCGTCGTACCGCGCCGCTCGAGGAGACGGCCCGGATGATCGGCGATGCCGCGATCGTCGTGCCCGCGGACCTCACTGACCAGGCGCAGATCGCCGCGGCACTGGCGACGGTGGAGAGCAGGATCGGCGGGCCCGACATCCTGGTGAACAATGCCGGGGTCAACCTGCCGAAGCGCTACCTGCATCAGCTGACGCCGGAGGCCATCCACGCGCTGGTGGATGGCAATCTCACGGCGCCCTTCATGACGTCGGTCGCCGTGCTGCCGGGCATGCGCGCGCGTGGCGGCGGGATGCTGATCCAGATCGCCTCCATGGCCGGCAAGGGCATCTCCTTCCTCTCCGGTCCCGGCTACATCGCGGCGAAGCATGGCTTCGTCGCGCTGTCTCAGGCGATCAACCAGGAGAACGGGATCCACAATATCCGGTCCTGCTGCATCTGCCCCGGCGAGGTCGCGACGGACATCCTGAAGAACCGGCCGGAGCCGGTGCCGCAGGAAGACATCGAGCGGCTGCTCCAACCCGAGGATCTGGCTGCGATGGCACTGTTCGCCGCGACGATGCCGCCGCGCGTGAACATCACCGAGATGCTGGTGACGCCGACCTACATGCGCCTGCTCGCCCCGCAGGCGCGCAAGGTCGCGGCGATGTAGTTGAAGGCTGGGGGAGATGAACTCCCCCAAACCCCCTCCTTTTTCTGTCACTTGGCGCCGGCCGCTGTCGTCAGTCTCCAAAAGCCAAAGAACGGTGGGGGATTCGGGGGAGGTGTTCCTCCCCCGCACTTTCTTTTTCGGGAACGCTCCATGGACATGCTCCACATCCCCGTCGATGCGCTGACCGCGCTGGTCCGCGACATCTTCCTCGCCTCGGGCTGCGACGAGGCCGAATCCAGCCGCATCGCGACGCATCTCGTCGGCGCCAACCTGGCCGGGCATGACAGCCATGGCGTGGTGCGCGTGCCGCGCTATGTCGAATGGCTCGAAGCCGGCTTCGTGCTGAAGGGCCAGGATGCGGAGATCGTCACCGATGGCGGCTCCTTTGCTGTGATCGACGGCAAATGGGGTTTCGGCCAGACGGTCGCGCCGCAGGCCGTGGCGCTTGGCATTCGGCGCGCGCAGGAAAGCGGCGTCTGCATCACCGCCCTGCGCAACGCCGGGCATATCGGGCGCGTGGGCGACTATGCCGAACAGGCGATCGCGGCGGGGCTGATCTCCATCCATTTCGTCAATGTCGCCGGCAGCGTGCTGGTCGCGCCCTTCGGCGGCGTCGAGCGTCGTTTCTCGACCAACCCCGTCGCGATCGGTGTGCCGTTGCCGGGTCGGCCGCTCGTGCTGGATTTCGCGACCTCGCTGGTCGCGGAGGGCAAGGTCCTGGTGGCATCGAGCGGTGGGAAGAAACTGCCCGACGGCGCGCTGATCGAACCCGATGGGCGGCTGTCCACCGATCCGCACACGCTCTACGGCCCCTATGATGCGGTCGGGCCGCGCGACCCGTCGAAGGGTCAGGGCGCGATCCGCGCCTTCGGCGAACACAAGGGTTCCGGCCTGTCCTTCATGTGCGAGATGCTGGCGGGCTGCCTGACCGCGGGCGGGACGTCCGGACCGATCAAGGAACGCACGCGCATCGCCAACGGCATGCTGTCGATTTTCCTCTCCCCCAAGCACTTCGGCACCCAGGCGGAATTCGAGGCGATGGGTCTGCGCTATGCCGAATGGATCAGCGAGACGCGCCCGGCGAATCCGGCCGAACCCGTGCTGCTGCCCGGCGAACCGGAGGCGCAGCGTCGCGCCGATCGCACCGCCAGCGGCGTGCCGCTGCCGGCGGAAACCTGGTCGAACATCCTCGCCACCGCGACGCGGCTCGGGGTGAAGAGCCCGATCTAGCGGAGTGCCAGGAAGGCGCGCAGCGCGGCGACATCTTCCGCGCCACGCGCATCGGCCAGGCGGTCATACAGCGCCGCGGCGCCGCGATAGATCGTCGGCGCCGCATCGTCGGCCTTGGTGAAGTCCGCGATCTCCGTCATCTCGCCCGACCAGCGATAGGCCTTGTCGAACATGCTGGGCACCATGCGCGCGAACCAGGCGCTCAAGGCCGGCTGGCTCGCGGCGAGCTCCGCCTGCAAGGCCTCCGCCGCACCGGCGCGCGTTGCCGCCAGCATCATCGCCGATCCGATGGCGACCAGCCCCTTGGTGATGCCGGCATAGGACATCTTCAGCGCCGAGGCCGCGCCGACCGGACCATCGATGACGCGCAGATCGAGACCGCGACCCGCGAGCTGCTTGGCCAAGTCGGCAGCTTCGGGGCCGGAGGCGTAGATCACCGGGCCCGCGTAGCCTTCACGCGGCGGCCCGCCGATGATCCCCGCATCGACCACGCGCAGCCCATGGCCTTCGAGAAGCATGGCGACGCGGCTCATCGTGTCGGGGCTGATGGCGTTGCAATCGACATAGAGCGGCGGCCTCGGCGCGCCGGCGAAGATCGGCGCGAGCCGCTCGGCCGTCGCCAGAGCCTCCGCCGGCGGCAGGATGGACAGGAAGACGTCGGCGCGGGCCAGTCCGGCCTCCGGCACCGCCTGCATTCCGGCCCGCGCAGCCCGGTCCGCGCTGGCGGCGCTGCGGCCGTCGACGCAGGTCAGCACCGTCACGCCATGTGCGACCAGCCGTGCGGCAACGCCGGCGCCCATGGCACCCTGGGCGAGGATGGCGATCACCGGGTCGGACATGGGGGCGTCTCCCTCTGGTTCGGGCACAGCCTGGACCCGCCTAGCATCGCCGCCTAGCCTCCTCGGAAAGAGGGAACGACATGCGCTGGATCCGTTTCACGGCCGAGGGCCGCACCGCCTATGGCATCCTGGAAGGCGACCGCATCGCGGAGGTCGCGGGCGACCCTTTCCGCGGCCATGAACCGACGCCGCGCCGCCACGACCTGGCGGCAGTGACGATCGAGGTGCCGGTCGTCCCGCCCACCTTCTACGCTGCCGGTCTCAACTATGTGGAGCATGTGAAGGCGGGCGCCGCCCGGCGCGGCGAGACGCCGAACATCCCGGCCAAGCCGGACATGGGCTATCGTGCCGCCAATGCGCTGATCGCCCATGGCGAGACCGTCGTCATCCCCGCCGATGCGGGGGAGAAGGTGCATTACGAAGGCGAACTCGTCGCCGTGGTGGGCAGGAAGGCCAAGCATCTGACCGAGGAGAATGCGCTCGACTGCCTCCTCGGCTGGACCATCGGCAACGATGTCAGCGAGCGGGACTGGCAGAAATCCGACCGCACCTTCTGGCGCGCCAAGAACAGCGACACCTTCAAGCCGATGGGTCCCTGGATCGAGACGGACCTTGATCTCGACGCCGCCGAGACCATCGTGCGGGTGAATGGGGAGATCCGCACCCGCTTCGCTACCAACCACATGCTGTTCGGCGTGGCGCGCTTTATCGCGACCATGACGCGCAACATCACATTGCATCCGGGTGACATCATCTGGATGGGCACGGATGGGGTCTCGCCCAACCTGGTGTCGGGCGATGTGGTGGATGTCGAGATCACCGGGATCGGCCACCTGACCAACCCCTTCCGCCGGGAGGAGGCGGTCTGAAGCCCTTCATCGCTTTGTGACCGGGAAAGCTGACTCGGGCCGGCCTGGCGCGCTATGACTGCGCCGCAACGCCCGCCAGGAGACCGGACAGGATGAGCGAGACCGCCGTCACCGTGCAGCCCATGCGCTACCTCGACAAGGCCATGGGCGCGTTGCGCGACCTCGGCCTGCCGCTGCCCCAGGCCTCGGCCGAGGAAAGCCCCATCACTGGCCTGCTGTCCAAGATCATGGAGGTCGATACAGACCGCGTCACCCTGATCGCCCGGGTTCTGAATCAGGCAACGACCTTCAACGAGGTGGTTCGCGAGCAGATCAAGGCGATGGAGGTCGGCGAGCGCTACCAGACCATCACCAACGCCTTCAATTCGATCCGCGACGATGCCCGGGGCATGGTCGCGCAGATGGAAGACGGCAAGATCTCCACCGTGGAGCGGCTGTCCAACATCTGGCAGAAGGCGACGCGCGGCGACATCGCGACGCGCTTCGACAAGATCCGCGACACCTATCTGGAAGTGTCGAAGGACACCAAGGAGAACATCGACCGCGAGCATTCGATCCTCGAGGCGTATCGCGACTTCCGCGGTGCGCTGAAGCAGGCCGAGGTGCTGGCGCTCGAAGTGCTCAAGACCGCCGAGGGACGGCTCAACGCGGCGAAGGCCAAGACCGACGAGGCGGTGAAGGCCGCCGAGGCTGCGGCGACGCTGGAACCGGCCGAACGCGCTAGGCTCGAACTCGCCCGCGACGAGGCGCTGCGCGTCCTCCAGGCCGAGGACGGCAAGTACCAGATCGCCAAGGACCTCGCCGACAACCTGACCGTCTCCTACAACACCTCCGAGGTCATCATGGCCCGTCTGGTGCAGACCACGACGGCCAAGGAACGCGTCTACCAGCAGTCGGTCTCCTTCTTCTCGACCAACGAGGCGGTGCTGACGGCGCTGACGGCTTCCTTCACCGGCATGCACGGGCTGCACGAGAGCACCCGCGCGCTGGAGAGCATGAAGTCCGGCGTGAACCAGTCGCTGGAAGTCCTCGCCGAGATCGGCGGCAAGGTGCAGGAAGCCGCGTTGAAGGCGGGCTATGGCCCGACCATCCAGGCCGATGCGGTGAAGAAGCTGGTCGATTCCGTGGTGAACTACCAGGAACGTTCGCTCGAGATCATCGACGAGATGCGCACCGCCGCGACCCAGAACAGCGAGGAGATCCGCCGTTCGGTCGAGGAGGCGAAGCAGCGCATGGCGAAGCTGACCCAGCGCGCCAGCGCGGTCGTCGCCGCGAATGCCTGAAGCCACGACGGGCGCCCCCGCGCTCGACGAGACCATGCTGGCGATGGACGTGGTGGACACCATCCGCCACGCCGATCGCCTGGTCGAACGGGAGCTGCTGGGTGAAGACCGCCAGGCCCGGCTGCGCGACCGGCTGCGCGAGATCTACAGGTCGCAGGGCATCGAGGTCTCCGACGCGGTGCTCGACCAGGGTATCGCGGCGCTGGAGGAAAAGCGCTTTGCCTACACGCCCAAGGGCGAGGGGTGGAAGCGCAGCCTCGCCACCGCCTGGGCGACGCGCGGACGCTGGGGGAAGTTCGCCCTGGCGGGCCTTGGCATCGCCGTTATCGGCTGGGGTGCCTGGTACGCCACCGTCGCGCTGCCACGGGCGCGCGAGGCGGCGGCGATCGCCTACGAATTGCAGACCGACCTGCCGCGCGCGCTGAAGGCCGAGTACGATCGAGTCCTTGCCGGCACGCAGGACGCTGGCGCGCGCGCCGAGGCCACCCGGTTGCTGGCCGAAGGCGAAGCCGCCGCTCGCGCCGGACATCTGGGCGAAGCCCGCGCGCGTCGCGCCGCGCTGAACGACCTCGCCGCGCGGTTGGCCGCCGCCTACAGCGTGCGCATCGTCAATCGGCCCGGCGAGCCTTCCGCCATCTGGCGCGTGCCGGCCTCCAACCCGCGCGCACGCAACTACTACCTGATCGTCGAGGCGATCGACCGCGACGGTCGTCCCGTCGAGGTCCCGATCACCAGCGAGGAGAATGGCCAGACGCGCCGCGTCTCCCGCTGGGGTCAGCACGTCACCGAGGCCGAGTTCGAACGCGTCCGCCGCGACAAGCTCGCCAGCGGCATCATCGAGCAGCCGGTCATCGGGCAGAAGATGCCGGGCAGCCTCGACACGCGCTGGAGCGTGGACACCACCGGGGGAGCCATCCTGTCATGGTGAACGGCGTGACCGTGCTGCGCGAGGTGGACGACCACCTCGCGACCGCGCAGCGCGAAGCCTCCGCGGCGCAGACCGAGGCGGATCGGCTCGCCGCGCAGCGCGAGGGGCTCCGCAGCGAGGAAGCCGAGGCGCTGCGGGCGCTCGCGCGGCTGCGCCTGCAGGACATGGCCGATGGCCGCACGGCGATGGAGGCGCTCGACGCCGCCGGCGTCCAGCTTCGCGAAAGCCTCGCGCAGCGCGCGACGGCGCTCGATGCGGCGCAGCGCGAGATCCTCGATGCGCGCGACGCGCTGGCCGCCGCCGAAGCCACCCGTGACGCGGAGGCAGCGCGCCGGAACGCCGTGCAGGAGGCTGAAGCCGCGGCCCTGCGGGAGGCCGACCGCAAGGCCGCCGAGGACGCCGACTTCCAGCGCCTGTCCAAGGCTGCCGAGGACGCCGAGCGCATCGCTCAGCATGCCGAGCAGAAATCCGGCTTCGCGGCGCGCGATTTCGAGGAGAAGGGCCGGCCGTATCGCGCCGACCCGCTCTTCGCCTATCTGTGGGATCGCGGCTGGGGCACCGGGCGTTACCGCGCCTTCCCGCTGGTGCGGATGATCGACGGCTGGGTGGCGAGGCTGATCGAATTCGAGCCGGCGCGCCGGTCCTACGCGCTGCTGTCGGACCTGCCCGGCCATATGACGGCCCATGCCGCCCGCATGCGCGCCGATGCCGACGCCGCGGTGAAGGCGTTGGTCGAACGACGCCGGGCCCTGGCCGGTTTGTCGCCGGGATCGGCGCCGGCCGACAATGGCGCGCTGGAGAAGGCCGAGGATGCGGTGGAAGCCGCCCGCGCCGCGCTGGCGGCTGCGGAGGCGAAGCGCAGTGCCCTCGCGGCCGGGGATGACCCTGCCTCCCAGCAGGCGATCCGCGCGTTGGAAGCCGCCCTCGAGGCGCGGTCCCTGCGCACCCTGCGTGAGGAGGCCTACCGCACCCCGAGCAAGGACGATGACGCGATCGTCGCGCGGCTGGAGGTGGCGGCCGCCGAGCGCGCGCGGCTCGAACGCACCCTCGCCGACGCCCAGGCCCAGGCGCAGGCTGCGCGTCGCCGTCTCGACGAGCTGCAGGCGCTGCGCCACGACATGCGCAGCCGGGGCGTGGAAGGCAGCGACTGGCGCTTCGCGAGCGGCGCCCTGATCGGTGCCCTTATCAGCGAGGTGCTGCGGGGTGCGCTGTCCCGCGACGGTTTCTGGGACCGCATGGAGCGCCAGCGGCTGCCCGACCGCATGCCGGGGAGCAGCCAGCCAGGACCCTGGGGCAAGCCGCTGCCCGGGCCCTGGGGGCGTCCGGCGCCCGGTCCATGGGACACCGACCGCGGTGCGCCGGCGGGCGGGGGATGGTGGCAGGACGATCCGTCGCCGGGCTGGGGCGGCAAGTCCCCCGGTGGTGGCGGTGCCAAGGGCGGCTGGCCGGGCGGGTCCGATCCTGGCGGGGGATGGAACGGCGGCGGTTCGGGTGGCGGCTTCTCCACCGGCGGCAGCAGCGATTCCGGTGGCGGCTTCCGCACCGGAGGTTCCGTCTGACCGTGGCGGCTTGTTCGGCACCTGCGAAAGGGTGAGCATGGCATCCGCCGGGCGCTCATCCTTCGTGGTGGCGTCCTGATGCCGTTTCACCGGACCAGGGAGACCTCAATGTCGTTTCGCCGTCTTGGCGCTGCCCTTGCCTTTACGCTTGTTGGAGCCTTCGCCGCCGACGCCATCGCCCAGAACACCCAGCCCGGACCCACGCTGGCCTCGGTGCGCTCGAAGGGGATGCTCGACTGCAGCGCCAACCAGGGATCCCCGGGCTTCGGAGTGCCGGACAGCCGGGGCGAGCAGCAGGGCCTCGACCCCGATATCTGCCGCGCCATCGCCGCCGCCGTGCTCGGCGACGCATCGCGGGTGCGCTGGCATGTCCTGACCAGCCAGGCGCGGATTCCCGCGCTGCAATCCGGCCAGGTCGACATCGTCGCGCGCACCTTCACCTGGACCCATTCGCGCGAGGTGAATGCCGGGCTGCAATTCGGCCCGCCGGTTTTCTATGATGGGCAGGGCTTCATCGTGCGGCGGGCGCTCAACGTAGGCCGCGCCTCGGAACTGGGCGGGGCGACCATCTGCGTCACCGCCGGGTCGACCAATGAGCTGAACCTCGCCGACTGGGCGCGCACCCGGAACATCCAGGTCCAGCCCCTGGTCTTCGAGAGCAACGAGGATACGCGCAAGGCCTATGTCTCGGGCCGGTGCGACGCCTATACGCTCGACGCCAGCCAGCTCGCGGGTTTCCGCACCTCGCTGCCCGCGGGCGAGCACGTCATCCTGCCCGACATCATCAGCAAGGAGCCGCTGACGCCGGCGGTGCGCAAGGGCGACCCGCAATGGTTCGACATCATGCGCTGGACCATCTACGCGCTGATCCTCGCCGAGGAGCTGGGCGTCACCCAGGCGAATGTGGACCAGATGCTGGAAAGCCCGAACCCCGAGATCCGCCGCCTGCTCGGCGTGACCGGTGACCATGGGCCGGCCATGGGGCTCGATCGGCGCTGGGCCTACAACGCCATCAAGGCAGTGGGGAATTACGGCGAGATCTTCGCCCGGCATCTCGGCCCGAACTCGCCGATCGGACTGCAGCGCGGGGTGAATGCGCTGTGGTTCAACGGCGGGCTGATGTACGCGCCGCCGATGCGTTGAGGCGGCTTCTGCCCGGCGTGTTGGAGAGGGGCTTTGCCCCTCTCCAAGCCTCACCCCACCAAAGGCCGAAGGGCCTTTGGAAACCCCGACCTGGCGCTGGGCGCGACGGCCGGGATGGCGCCGAAGCCCGCCCTTGCGCAGGGCGCGCGCCTGGCGGGGTGGCCTGGAGGGGCAGCGCCACTCCAATTCCACAGGGGAGGAATAGGGGCAATCAGGAAGGCCGTCCGGCCTTCGCCCAGGTGGACCCCGGAAGGGCAGGCTCTTCCGGTTCCGCTCAGAACAGCGAATAGCCCCCGTCGATCACCAGGCAATCCCCGCTGTGATAGGCGGAGGCATCGCTCGCCAGGTACACCGCGACACCGCCGAAATCCGCCCCGGTGCCCCAGCGCCGCGCCGGGATGCGCGGCAGCACGGCGGCGGCGAATTTCTCGTCGCCGACGCTGCGCGCGGTCATCGGCGTCTCGATCCAGCCGGGCAGCACGGCATTCGCGCGGATGCCGTGGCGCGCCAGTTCCACCGCCAGAGCGCGGATCACGGCCACCATCGCACCCTTGGTCGCTGCATATTGAGTGTTCCGCGCGGCGCCTTCGATCGCCGCCAGTGACGCCGTGCCGACCAGCGATCCGCCACCGCCCCGTTCGACCATATGCCGCGCCGCCGTGCGCAGCGTGTAGAAGGCGCCATCCAGGTTCACCCGCGTCACGCGATGCCATTCCGCGCTGTCGAGTTCCGTGAACTTCCCCTTGCGGCCATAGGTGCCGGCATTGGCGAAGCAGGCATCGACCCGGCCGAGGGCGGCCAGCGTGCCGGCGAAGGCCGCTTCCACCGCGGCTTCGTCGCCCACGTCGCAGAGTGCGCCATGCACGCGGACCCCGGTCTGCGAAAGCTGCGCCATGGCCTCCGCGTTCTTCGCGGCGTTGGTGCCCCAGATCGCGACGTCGGCGCCCGCCTCCGCCAGAGCCCGGGCCATGCCGAGGCCGATGCCTGAATTGCCGCCGGTGACGAGGGCGACCTTTCCGCTGAGGTCGAAGGGTCTGTAGGGCATCGGCGTCTCCCTGGTTCGTCGTATGGCGCCCGTGGGCGCTTCAATAGCCGGCGCTGCGGTCCACGAGCTGCGTCAGCGGCGCACCCTCGACGAAGCGGCGGAGATTCTCCACCAGCAGCGCGGCGACCATCTGGTCGCGTTCCGGGTGCAGCCCGCCGATATGCGGCAGGACGAGTATCTTCTCCTCGCCCCAGAACGGATGATCGGCCGGCAGGGGTTCGGTCCGGAAGACGTCGAGCACCGCGCCGGCGATGGTGCCGCCCCGCACCGCTGCGACCAGATCGTCATCCCGGATCAAGGCGCCGCGCCCGAAATTCAGCAGCCAGGCCGTCGGCTTCATCATCGCGAGCCGCGTCGCATCGATGATGCTCTCCGTGGCGGGCGTGGCGGGCAACAGCAGCACCACGAAATCGCTCGCGGCCAGGACCTTGTCCGTCTCCTCGGGGGGATAGACGCGGTCGACATGCGGCAGGTCGCCCGGATTGCGGCGCGTGCCGATCACATGCATCTCGAGAGCCGCGGCCTTGCGGGCCAGTTCCGCGCCGATCGCACCAAGCCCGAGGATGCCGAGCGTCTTGCCCGCCAGGGTCGAGGAGACGCGCCGCGTCCAGCGATGCGCCGCGTTGTCGCCGACGATGGCGGCATAGGGCTTCGTGATGTGGAACAGCGCGCCGAGGATGTTCTCCGGCATCTGCACCCGATGCGTCCCGCGCGCGCAGGACAGGGCCAGGTCGGGCTTCAGGTCCGGCCGTGTCAGCCAATGCTCGACGCCCGCCGTCAGCGCCTGCACGAAATGCAGCTTCGGCATGCGCTCCAGCGTGCCCGGCGGCGGCCCCCAGGAAAGCAGCGCCTCGGCTTCCGCCAGCAACGCATCGCTCGGCATCTCGGCGCGCGGCACCACCTCCACCCGCAGACGATGGCCGAGGCCCGCGGCCTCGATCGCCGCGCCATAGGGGGCAGCCCCGTCAGTCCATAGCAGCACCAGTGGCTTCGTCATCCTGCGCCCCTCCCAGAGTCCGGGGGAGGGTGCGGCAGGGCGTGCCGCGCGTCCAGATGATCGCGGGGGCAGGAGCGTCGCCCGATGCCGACATCAGCCCCGCCGCGGGCTCCCATTGGCCGAGCAATCCCGCAGGCGTCGCGGCCCGTGCCGGCTTTGCTGCGTGGCGGGTCAAGGGGCCCGGACGGGGTTCGAGCTCCAGGGACGTAAGCCCTCTCCAAGGCGCCTTCGGACGGGGGCGCCGCGCCGGCCGAGCAAATCCCGTTCAGGTGGAAATCACCCGAACGGGTCAAGATGCTCGCAAGAACGGAGGGCCAGAGACGTCGCCGTGGGCCAGGGCGAACGGGAATGGCTCTAGGCTGCCGGCGCCCGCAATTCCGCCGCGACGGCTCGCTGCATCTCCGTCACCCGCAGGATGCGGATGGTGCGCCTGTCGCGCGCCAGCCACCCCTCGCGCGTCATGTCCGACAGCTCGCGTGAGACGACTTCCCGGCGCGCCCCGATTCGGGCGGCGAGTTCGTGATGTGGCGGGGGCGGGGAGACCACGCGCTCGCCGGGCGCCGTCGCACGCGGGCGCGACAGGCGCAGCAGCTCGGAGAAAAGCCGCAGCCGCACCGGCAGCGCTTCGCGTTCCAGGGTGCGTTCGGTCTGCAGCCGCAGCTTGGCCGAGAGCGTCTTCAGCAGCGCGTGGCAGGCGGTGGGGTTGGCGAAGACGAAATCGAGGAAGGTCTTGGCCGGGATGATGCACAGCCGCGAGCGCGCCACCGCCGTGACATTCGCCGCCCGCGGCGCGCCGTCGATGGCGGAGAGCTCGCCGAAGAACTCGCCGGCGCCGAATTCGTTCAGCAGCACCTCGCGCCCCGAGGCCGCCCTGAGCTGCACGCGGACGCTGCCCGCGGCGACGAAGAAGATGTCGGTGGAGGGCTCGTCGTCATCGACCACGACCTGGCCAGGCTCGACAGTACGCCAGCGCGCGCTGGCGGTGACCTTCGACAGGGCGGCGGGGTCTGCCTCACGGAAGAAGGGCAAGTCGGAGAGGGACGGCGCGCGAGTGGGCGTCGGCTCAGCCATGGTCGGGCGTAGCCAGGCAAGATGCGGGAAGACGGAATCCGAGGTCGCGCGCATGGTCAGCCTCCTGCGCGGCACCGTTGCGGAGCCGGCGGGCCGAGACTGCGGTGCCGCGACCGCTGGGGCGAGTGATGCGGGTCACCGTCCGGACGGGTGCACGGGCGGGCCCGCATGCCCGCCGACCAAAACCGCACCGCGTCACGCCGTACTCGGCGACCATCGCCCAGTCCTCCGAATGTGATCTGGATCACATCCTGACACTTCCAGGCCGCACTGCAAAACTCCGTTGCGTTGCCGCACGGCGTTGCAACTCGTGGGAATGCGTCCCTCGGCGCATTCCCCTGCTTGAGTCAGGCCTTGACGATCAGCGCGTCCACCGCGACCGCTTCCGAACCTGCGATGATGATCGGGTTCACGTCGAGTTCCGCGATTCGCCCACGCTGATCCGCGACGAATTCCGACAGCCGCGCGACGATATCCGCCAGCCGATCGAGATCGGCCGGCGGCGCGCCACGGAAGCCCTGAAGCGCCGCGCGTCCGCGCAGGGATTCGAGCATGCCGCGCGCCTCGCCCGGCGTGACGGGCGCAAGGGCGAGCGCCGAATCGCGCATCAGTTCCACCAGCACGCCGCCGAGACCGGCGACGATCAACGGGCCCATCAGCGGGTCGACGCGGCCGCCGACCATGACTTCGACGCCCGGCTTCGCCATGGGTTGAACAAGAACGCCATTGATGCGCGCATTTGGCGCGTGATGCCGGGCGTTCGCCATGACGGCGCGATAGGCGTCGCGAACCTCGGCGGCGTCCTTGAGCTTGAGGCGAATGACGCCGGCCTCGGTCTTGTGCGGCAGGTCGGGGCTTTCGACCTTCATCGCCACGGGAAAGCCGAGCGCCTCCGCCGCGGCGACCGCGTCATCCTCGGTCTGCGTCAGCTTCTCCGGCACCACGGGCACGCCATAAGCAGCGAGGACGGCCTTGGCTTCGCGTTCGGTGAGCGTGCGGTCCTGGGCTGCGGCGATCAGCGCCCCGGCCTCATCTGCCGCCTCGGGACGGGAGAGGCGCTGCAGGCGGCGCGGGCCGGCAGTGCGACGTGCTTCGCGCGCATGCCAATGCGCGAGCGTGGCGAAGCACCGGTCCATCGAGCGGAACAGCCCGATGCGCGGATTCTGTTCGGCTTCCTTCGATCCGAAGCCTTCCAGCCATTCCGTCGTCCAGACGACGCAGATCGGCTTGTCATGCTGCTCGGCGATGGCGGCGAGCTCGCCAGGGCGCTTGGCGGACAGTTCGGTCGAATAGATCTGGGCATAGATCAGCGCGCCGTAGTGATCCTCGCCGAGCATGGCGGAGGCGCAGGTCGTCAGGCTTTCGGGATCGTTCGCGACCTGAGCGGTGACGTCGCAGGGATTGCGGGCCGAGCCGAAATCCGGGATGCGCGATTCCAGGATTTCGCGCACCGGCGGGCTGGGCTGGGGCAGCGGAATGTCGTGCACCTCCGCCTTGTCGGCCGACATGATGGCCGCGCCGCCCGAGACGGCGACGACCGCGACGCCCCGTGCGCGTGGCGGCGGTGCTTTGGCGAGGAAGGCGGCGGTTTCGACCAGCGCTTCGAAATCCTTCACCACCACCGCGCCGGCCCGTTCGAAGGCGGCAAGATAGGCTGCGTTCTCGCCGGCGAGCGAGCCGGTGTGGGACATGGCGGCAGCAGCGCCCGCCTCGCCGGTGCCGAGCTTGAAGACGACCAGCGGCTTGTTCGCGGCATCCGCGACCTCGGCCGCCTGGATGAAGCGCATCGGGTCGGGCATGCCTTCGAAGACGCAGGCGATGGCACGGCAGGACGGATCATCGGCGAGGAAGGAGACGCAATCCGCCACATCCACGTCCGAGGAATTGCCCGTGGTCAGCAGATGGCTGACGGAAGCGCCGCGCATCACCGACTGCGCCAGCGAGAAGCCGAGAGCGCCCGACTGGCTGACCAGCCCGATCGCGTGCGGCAGCGGCGTTTCCATCGGCGGCGGCACCATGAAGGTGACGCCGGCCTTCGATCCGAAGTTCAGCATGCCGATGCAGTTCGGCCCGACGATGCGCATGCCCGCATCGCGCCCGATCTGCGCGAGACGCTTCTGCGCGGCGATATCGGCTTCCCGGCCCGTCTCGGAATAGCCCGAGGCGTAGAGCATGATCCCGCCGACGCCGGCCTTGGCGCAGTCGATGGCGATCTCCTCCACCGCATCCTTGGCGACGACGAGGATGCAGCAATCGGGCACCTCGGGCAGGGCGGCGATGGAGGGGAAGCAGCGACGCTCGCCGATCGTCTCGTAGCGCGAATTCACCAGATGGAGGCTGCCGGTATAGTCCTTCAGCGCCTGGACGGTGCGGTCGGCGAAGGAGCCGGCCCGGGGGCTCGCGCCGATCACGGCGATCGAGGCCGGATTGAACAGGCGGGCCATGTCGCCGTGGCGATAGACGGCGCGGCTCGTGACGGTCATGCGGACGAATTCCCCTGGCTTCTTCCCGGCACGTGGCGGCCGGTGCGGGAAGCCTAGGCGGTGATTCGCAGCGCGTCACCCCCGGGGCGGCGCATCCGCGGAAGCCAGCACGGCATTGGCATAGCGATGATCGCCGGTGATCTCGCGCCCCACCCAGGCGGGCAGACCGACCGGATGGTCGGGTGAGGGCAGCTCGACCTCGGCGATGACCAGGCCGGCGAGGGGGCCTTCGAAGACGTCGATCTCCCACACCAGGCCGCCATGCGGCACCTCGTGCCGGGTCTTCGCGATGCTGCGGCCGATGCACAGCGAGGCCAGCATCTCCTCGGCCTCGGCGACCGGCAGATCATATTCGAATTCCGGGCGGCACAGGCCGCCGCGACCCTTGATGGTGAGACGGGCCGCGCCGTCCACGACGCGCAGGCGCACGGCGACGCCATCCTCCCGCGCCAGGTAGCCCTGGCGCAGCCGGCGCGTGCGGGTCACGCCGCCGCGCCAATCATCGTTGCTGACGAGGAAGCGGCGTTCGATCTCGATGGCCATGACCGGTCACTTCATGAGGATGTAGCTGCCCGGCGCGGGGCCGAGCGGTGGCAGGCCGCGTTCAGGCGCGCCGAGGCCGGGCGGTGCGACCAGCCCCTCGCTGCCGGCCCTGGCCAGCCAATCGGCCCAGGCGGGCCACCAGGACCCATCCCGGCGCGGGGCGATGGCCGCCCAGGAATCCGGGTCCAGATACCGCTCGTCATGGGTGCGCGTCATGATCCGGAATTGCCGTCCCTGCTTGTCCGGCGGGCTGACGATGCCGGCGTTATGGCCGCCCGAGGTCAGCACGAAGGTGACATCCGTATCGCTGAACAGGGAGATCTTGTAGACTGAGCGCCAGGGCGCGATGTGGTCCTTCACCGTGCCCACGGCGAAGATCGGCGCCGGGATATCCGACAGCGCGATGACGCGCCCTTCCACCGCGAAGCGCCCGGCCGTCAGCCGATTCTCGAGGAACAGCCCGCGCAGGTACTCGCCATGCATGCGCGCGGGCATGCGCGTCTGGTCGCTGTTCCAGGCGAAGAGGTCGTTCATGGGCACGCGTTCGCCGAGCACGTAGTCGCGCATCATGCGCGACCAGATCAGGTCGTTGGCACGCAGGAGCTGGAAGGCGCCCGACATCTGCTGCGTGTCGAGGTAGCCGCGATCCCACATCATGTCCTCGAGGAAGGCCACCTGGCTTTCATCGACGAAGAGCATCAGCTCGCCGGCCTCGGCGAAATCCGTCTGCGCGGCGAGCAGCGTCATGGAGGCGAGGCGCTCATCGCCATCGCGCGCCATGGTCGCCGCCGCGATCGACAGGATCGTGCCGCCGAGGCAGTAGCCGCAGGCGTGGATCTTCCGATCCCGGACGATCGTGGACACGGCGTTCACCGCGGCCATCACGCCCTCGCGCCGATAATCGTCGAGGCTGATGTCACGGTCGCGCGCATCCGGATTACGCCAGGACACCATGAAGACGGTGAAGCCCTGCGCCACCAGCCAGCGGACCAGCGAATCCTCGGGCATGAGGTCGAGGATGTAGTACTTCATGATCCAGGCCGGGACGATCAGCACCGGTTCCGCATGCACCTGCGGCGTGGCCGGTTCGTACTGGATCAGTTCGATCAGGTGGTTGCGGAAGACGACGCGGCCCGGGGTGATGGCGACTTCGTGGCCGGGGCGGAACTGCTCGGCGCCCGGAGGCGGGGCGCCGGAGATGGTGCGTTCCAGGTCGTCGAGCCAGTTCTGCGCGCCGCGCAGCAGGTTGAGCCCGCCCTCGGCGATGGTGTGCTGCGCGATGGCCGGATTGGCCCAGGGCAGGTTCGAGGGCGCGAGGACATCGACCAGCTGGCGCATCATGAAGGCCACCTGGTCGGCATGCGCGTGTTCGAGTCCGGGCACGTCGCGCGTGGTCGCCTGCCACCATTCCTCGACCAACCGGTGGGCCTGGACCATCGCGTTGAAGGGGAAGGCCTGCCAGGCGGGATCGGTAAAGCGCCCGTCGCCATTGCCGGGCGGGAGCAGGGGCGGCGCGTCCCGCTGCGTCGCCGCGAGCCGCAGCCACAGCAGCCATCGCATGCCTTGGAGCCAGGCCTGCGCGGCGAGTTCCATCCGCTTGCCCGGAGCGCGGGCGAGGTGCACCGCCCAATCGTGCCAAGCACCACCGATGGCGGTGGGGGAGAGGCCCTGGGTCAGCCGTGCCTCCGCCGCCCGCAGCGCGCGGTCGAGGGTGCGATAGCTGGGCACCGGCGGGGCGGGAAGGGTGACCGGGTCGGGGGCCGGGGGCGCGGAGGGAGCCGCCGCACCCTGGGAGCGGGGAGGTCGAGGCATGGGCTCTTCTAGCGCAACCGCTCGGGCCGTGGTGTTGCGGTTGCGCAATTCCGCCGGCGGATCAGCCGGCGCGCGCGGCCTCGGCCAGGTAGTCGATGGCGGCCTGCGTCCCGCCCGACGCATGCGGCACGCCGGCAAGACGCAGCGAGGCTTCCACCGTGGCGAGCGTGCCGAGGATCATCGGCTCGTTCAGGTCGCCGAGATGGCCGATCCGGAAGACCTTGCCGCCGAGCTTGTTGAGCCCGCCGCCGAGCGAGACATTGAAGGTGCCGAGCGCGATGCGGCGCACCGCTTCCGCATCATGGCCATCGGGCATCAGCACCGCGGTGACGGAGTTGGAGTAGCGCTCGGGATTCTCGCAGAACAGCGAGGGGCCGTTGTTGCCCGACCAATGGCGCACGCAGCGGCGCACCGCCTCGGCGAGGCGCGCATGGCGGGCGAAGACGGCGTCGAGGCCCTCATCCTCGAGCAGGCGGATCGATTCCTGCAGGCCGTAGAAGAGCGAGGTCGGCACCGTGCCGATGAACGACTTGTGCCGCCGCGCCAGCATGTTGGTCCAGTGAAGGTAGGATTTCGGCAGCTCGGACGCCTTGTGGGCTTCCATCGCCTTGGGCGAGACGCCGGTGAAGGACAGGCCCGTGGGCAGCATCAGCCCCTTCTGGCTGCCGCCCACCGCGACATCCACGCCCCATTTGTCCATCCGGAAATCGATGGAGCCAAGCGAGGAGATGGTGTCCACCAGCAGCAGCGCCGGATGGCCGGCAGCTTCGAGTGCAGCGCGTACATCGGTCAGCGGCAGCTCCATGCCCGTCGCCGTCTCGTTCTGCACGGCGCAGACGGCCTTGATGGCATGTGCGGTGTCCTCGGCCAGCACGGCGCGCAGCGCGGCGACATCGGCGCCGCGGCGCCAGTCGGCCGGGAGGGTGCGGACCTCGAGGCCGAAATCCTTCGCCATCTTTCCCCAGGATTCGGAGAAATGGCCGGTTTCGATCATCAGCAGTGTGTCGCCGGGGGAGAAGAGGTTCACCAGCGCCGCTTCCCAGGCCGCATGGCCCGAGCCGGTGTAGAGGAAGATGTCGTGCTGCGTGCGCAGGATCCGCTTCAGCCCCGCGACGGTCTCGTCATAGACGGTGAGAAAGGCCGGGTCGTTGAAGTCGATGCTGACATGCGCCACCGCCTTCAGGATGGAATCCGGGATGTTGGTGGGCCCCGGATTGGCAAAGAACTGGCGGCCGCGGGCGATGCGGGGCTTCACATCCATCTTGTCGCTTCCTCGTTTCGTGCCTAGCGCGCCAGCTCGCGCGCCATGGTTTCCAGCCCCGCCAGAGTCAGCGGGTACATCCGGTTTTCCATCAGCCTCTGCATGATCCCGATGGATTGCGTGTAGCGCCAATGATCCTGCTGCACGGGATTGAGCCAGGCCGCCTTGCGGAAATGCCGCGTCAGGCGGGACATCCAGACTTGGCCGGCTTCCTCGTTCCAATGCTCGACCGACCCGCCGGGCTGGATGATCTCATAGGGGCTCATCGTCGCATCGCCCACGATCACCAGGCGCCAGTCCGGGCCGTAGGTGCGCAGCATCTCGAAGGTGGGGCGCTCGGTCTCGCGCCGCCGGCGGTTGGTGCGCCAGACGCGCTCATACAGGCAGTTGTGGAAGTACCAGAATTCCAGGTGCTTGAACTCGGACCGCGCGGCGGTGAACAGCTCCTGGCAGATGCGGATGTGGTCGTCCATCGAACCGCCGATATCCATCAGCAGCAGGACCTTCACCGCATTGTGGCGCTCCGGGACCATGTGCAGGTCGAGCGAGCCGCCATTCTTCGCCGTGGCGCCAATGGTCCCGGGGATGTCGAGCTCGGTCGCCGCCCCGGTGCGCGCGAAGCGGCGCAGCCGGCGCAGCGCCACCTTCATGTTGCGCGAGGACAGCGCCTCGTCTTCGTCGAGGTCGCGAAAGTTGCGCTGGTCCCACACCTTCACCGCGCGGCGATGGCGGGATTCCGCCTGGCCGATGCGCACGCCCTCGGGGTTGTAGCCATAGGCGCCGAAAGGCGAGGTCCCCGCCGTACCGATCCATTTCGACCCGCCCTGGTGGCGGCCCTTCTGTTCCTCCAGGCGCTTCTTCAGCGTCTCCATCAGTGTGTCGAAATCGCCGAGCGCCTTGATCTGCTCCATCTCCTCGGGCGTCAGCATCTTCTCGGCGAGCTTGCGCAGCCATTCGACGGGCAACTCGCGCGGGGCTTCACCCGGCGGTGTTTCCAGTCCCTTGAAGATCTCCCCGAAGACCCGGTCGAAGCGGTCGAGGTGGCGTTCGTCCTTCACCAGCGCCGCGCGCGACAGATGATAGAAATCATCCACGCTGAACCCCGCCACCCCCTCCTTCATCGCGCGCAGCAGGGCCAGGTACTCCATGATGGAGGCCGGGACGCCCGCGGCGCGCAGCGCGAGGATGAAGGGGGCGAACATCTCAGCCGCCGCGCCGCCGCGCCAGGAAGGCCAGCCGCTCGAACAGGTGCACGTCCTGTTCGTTCTTCAGCAGCGCGCCATAGAGCGGCGGGATCGCCGTCTTGGTATCCGACGAGCGCAACGCCTCGGGCGGCATGTCCTCGATGGTCAGCAGCTTCAGCCAGTCGAGCAGTTCTGACGTCGCCGGCTTCTTCTTCAGCCCGTCCACCTCGCGGATGTCGAAGAAGACGTTCAGTGCCTCGCGCAGCAGGTCCCGGCGGATGTCAGGGAAATGCGCGTGGACGATCATCTCCATCGTCTCGCGGTCGGGGAAGCGGATGTAGTGGAAGAAGCAGCGACGCAGGAAGGCGTCCGGCAGCTCCTTCTCGTTGTTCGAGGTGATGATGACGACCGGACGCTGCTTGGCCGCCACCGTCTCCCGCGTCTCGTAGACGAAGAACTGCATGCGATCGAGTTCGAGCAGCAGGTCGTTGGGGAATTCGATGTCGGCCTTGTCGATCTCGTCGATCAGCAGCACCACCGGCTCATCGGAGGCGAAGGCATCCCATAGCTTGCCGCGCACGATGTAGTTCGCGATGTCGTGCACGCGCGGATCGCCGAGCTGCCCGTCGCGCAGCCGCGACACCGCATCGTATTCGTACAACCCCTGCTGCGCCTTGGTGGTGGACTTGATGTGCCACTCGATCAGCGGGTAGCCGAGTGCCTTGGCGATTTCCTGGGCGAGGACGGTCTTGCCGGTCCCCGGCTCGCCCTTGACCAGCAGGGGGCGCTGCAGCGCGACGGCGGCGTTGACCGCGACCTCGAGCTCGCGCGAGGCGACATACTTGTCCGTGCCCTTGAACTGCGCCACCGCTCCGTCCCTATGCCTGTTCGGGCCCAGGGTCGGGCGGAAGCGGCGATCATGCAAGGGCCTCGGCGGCCAGGCGGAACAGGGCGGCGGCGAAGGCGCGCATGTTGGCCTCCCGGTCCGACGTGCCGGTCTCAAGGGTGATCACGCGTTCGACCGGCCCGGCGATGGCAAGGCAGGAATGCCCCGCCGCATCGCCGTAGCGGTTGCCCGAAGGCCCGGCCGCGCCGGTCTCGGCAAAGCCCCAATCCGCGCCGAGCCGCGCGCGGACCGTTCGCGCCAGCAGCAGCGCATAGGGTTCCGAGGAGGAGCGCAGCCCCGTCATCTCGGCATCCGTGATGCCGAGCAGCGCCCCGCGCGCCTGCTTCGTGTAGACCACGGCCCCGCCGAGGAAATAAGCCGAGGCCCCCGGCACGGCGAGCAGCGCGGCGGCGATCAGCCCGCCGGCGGAACTCTCCGCCACCGCGACCGTCTCGCCGCGGGCCTTGAGCCGGGCGCCGATCTCGCGTGCCGCGGGCAGAAGCGTGTCCATCGAAGCCTCCTCGGTCATATCGGTCCCCACCATCGCCTTGTCAGGGCCAGGACGACCAGCCCCGCCAGGCCGGTCACCCCGGTCGCGACCGAGGCGCCGAAAGCCTCGGCCAGGCTGCCCAGGATCAGGAAGCCGATCGGCCCGAGCCCGATGCACACGGAAAGCAGCCCCATCACGCGGCTGCGCATCTCGGCCGGCGTGGCGAGCAGGATCAGCGTCGGCTGCATGATGGCGAAGCCCGCCCCGCCGACCCCGGCGAAAAGCAGCGCCAGGCCCGCGCTCAGCGGATCGTTCGACCAGGCGAAGACCGGCATCATGGCGAAATAGAGCGACAGCCCGCCGAGATAGATCGCCTTGTACTGTTCCGGCCGCGCCGCGACGGCGACGATGATGGCGCCGAGAAAGGCGCCGATGCCATCCATCCCGGCCAGCACGCCAATGCCGCCCGGCCCCAGCGCCAGCCGGTCCTGGCCGATCACCGGGATCATGGAGATCGAGGGCCAGCCGAAGAGGTTGAAGATCAGCGTAACCAGCAGGGCACCGATCAGCCGCTTCTCGCGCCGCACCAGGGCGAAGCCCTCGGCCATGCTGCGCAGGACCGAGGCGGTGGCCGCGCCCGTGCGAGGCGTGCGCGGCAGGCCGAGCACCGCGATCACCGCCGGGACATAGATCGCGACGCTGAGCAGGAAGGCGCCGTGCAGCCCGATCGCCGCGAGCAGCGTGCCGCCCAGCAGCGGGCCCAGCACGCGGCTGCCATTGCTGGTGGCGACGTCGATCGACATGGCGGGGCTCATCCGCGCCGCGCCGGCAACCTGGCCCATCATGGCCCGGCGCACCGGATTGTCCGTCGCCCAGCCCACCCCATTCATGAAGGAGGCCACGGCCAGGTGCCAGACCGCGACCGCATCGGCGAGCGCCAGGGCAGCGATGGTCGCCGAGGTCGCGACCTGCGACAGCAGCGTGACCAGCAGGACACTTCGGCGGTCCATGCGTTCGGCGATGGCGCCGAGCGGTGCGCCGAACAGCCCCATCGGCAGGATGCGCAACATCGTCAGCATCGCCGTGACGAAGGCGGAATGCGTCGCGTTGTAGGCGAAGACGCCGATCGCCAGCATTTCCAGCCAGCGCACGACGAAGCTCGACAGCCCCGCCAGCCACAGGCGCAGGAAATCCCCATCGCGGAAAAGGGTCCGCCAGGCCGGCTCCGGCATATTCTTCTCATCGGGCGGGGATCGCGCCCCGTCCCGTTTCCCCCCGAAAAGGAAAGGGGGGCGCTGCCGCCCCCCGATCCCGTTACAGGCCCGCCTGCGAGACGAACTTCGTGTTGAGATAGGCCTCGATCGCCTCGGAGCCGCCCTCGGAGCCGTAGCCGCTGTCCTTGATGCCGCCGAAGGGCACTTCCGGCAGGGCAAGGCCGAGATGGTTGATGGTCATCATCCCGCTCTCGACCTGGGAGGCGATGGCGTTCGCCGTCTTCGCCGACTTGGTGAAGGCATAGGCGGCGAGGCCGTAGGGCAGGCGGTTCGCCTCCGTCACCACCTCGTCGAAATCCTTGAAGCGGGAGATCATGGCCATCGGGCCGAAGGGCTCCTCGTTCATCGCGCGCGCATCGAGCGGCACGTCGGTCAGCACGGTCGGCTCGTAGAAATAGCCCTTGTTGCCGATGCGCGATCCGCCGGTCTGCACCTTCGCCCCCTTGGTCTGGGCGTCCTGCACCAGCCCTTCGATCCAGGGCACGCGACGGTCATGGGCGAGCGGGCCCATGGTCGTGCCGGCCTCGAGGCCGTTACCGACCTTCAGCGACTTGGCGACCGCGACGAACTTCTCGACGAAGCCGTCATACAGCTTTTCCTGCACCAGGAAGCGCGTGGGGGAGACGCAGACCTGGCCGGCATTGCGGAACTTGGCGCCTGCCAGCGTCTTCGCCGCGAGGTCGAGATCCGCATCGTCGAAGACGATCGCCGGCGCATGGCCGCCGAGTTCCATCGTCACGCGCTTCATGTGCTGCCCGGCGAGGCTCGACAGCAGCTTGCCCACCGGGGTCGAGCCGGTGAAGGTCACCTTGCGGATGACCGGATGCGCGATGAGGTATTCCGAGATCTCGGCCGGCACGCCGTAGACCAGGTTCACCACGCCGGCGGGGATGCCGGCGTCGATGAAGGCGCGGATCAGCTCGGCCGGGGAGGCCGGGGTCTCTTCCGGGGCCTTCACGATGATGGAGCAGCCGGTCGTGACGGCGCCGCACAGCTTGCGGACGACCTGGTTGATCGGGAAGTTCCAGGGGGTGAAGGCGGCGACGGGGCCGACCGGCTCCTTCACGACGAGCTGATAGATGCCCTCGCCGCGCGCGGGGATGACGCGGCCATAGGCGCGGCGGCCTTCCTCGGCGAACCAGTCGATGATGTCGCCGGCGGCCATGACTTCCATCTTGGCTTCGGGGAGCGGCTTGCCCTGCTCCAGGGTCATCAGCCGGGCGATCTCATCGGCACGGGAGCGGAAGATGTCGGCGGCCTTGCGCATCAGCTTGTAGCGCTCGAAGGCCGAGACCTTCTTCCAGATGGCGAAGCCCTTGTCGGCAGCGGCCAGCGCCTCGTCGAGGTCGGCCTTCTCGGCGTGCGCGACGGTGCCGATCACTTCCTCGGTGGCGGGGTTGATGACGTTGATGGTCTTGCCGGAGCGGGCCGGACGCCACTCCCCGTTCACATGCAGCAGGACGTTGGGATAGGACATGACGCCTTCCTCCGGGATTGCGGTGGGCGCGCACCCTAGCCCCGCAGGCGGCGCCGGGCCAGCCGGGTTGTCCCGCCCGTCGGGCATGGCTCGCCGCCGCGCCGCGTCGGTGGGAGAAGGGTCGTGGCGCCGCACAACGGCCATGGCTAGGATGGCGGGATGACCCGTTCCCGCACGCCGCGTCGTTTCACTTTCCTTGCCATTGCCCTTCTCTCCGCCTGCGCGGCGGCCGATGGCAGCGGTGGGCGATCGGGTTTCGCGCCGACGCCGAGCAACGCCTTCGGGGCCTATCTCGCCGGCCGCTTCGCGACGTCGGAATCGGATACGAGGACGGCGGCGGATGCCATGCTGGCGGTGCTGCAGGCCGACCCGAACCAGCCCGAGGTCGTGGAGCGGGCGTTCATCGCGACCCTGCTCGATGGCCGGTCCGAGGCGGTGCGGCTGGCCCGGCGCCTGCCGGACAATACGCTCGCGGCCATGCTCATCGCCGGCACGGATGCGCAGGCCGGCCGCTGGGACCGCGCGGAACAGCGCATCCGGAACCTGCCGCGCCAGGGCGTGGCGCAGCTCCTCCAGCCGCTGCTGCTGGCCTGGACGTTGCAGGGCAAGGGCCAGACCGAGGCGGCGCTGACCCTGCTGCGGCCGCTGTCGGAATCGGGCCGGCTGCGCACGCTCTATGCCATGCATGCCGCGCTGATCGCCGATCTGGCCGGACGCCCGCGGGAGGCTGAGCGCTTCGCGCGCATCTCCATCGGCGACAACCAGCCGATGACCCTGCGCCTCGTGCAGATCGCCGGCGGCATCCTGATCCGCGGCGGGCGGACGGAAGACGCCGAGCGCCTGCTCGACGCCTATGCGCGGGGGCAGGACGACCTGGTGCTGTCGGCCTCGCCCGACGCGCAGCGCAACCTGCTCGCCGCGCGGGCCGTCGCCTCCCCGGTCGAGGGCATGGCGGAAGCCTATCTCGCCCTGGCCGGGTCGCTGCGCGGGCAGGGGGCGGCCGAATTCTCGCTGGCGCTGACGCGGCTGTCCCTCCGGCTGCGGCCGGGCTTCACGCCCGCCCTGCTGCTGGCATCCGATGCGTTGCTGGATGAACGGCAGTATGAGGCCGCGCTCGGCCTGCTGAACCAGATCCCCGGCGACGATCCGCTGGTGGGGCTCGCCGGGCTGCGCCGGGCCGCGGTGCTGGACCGGCTGGATCGTCCGGACGAGGCGGCCGTCCAGCTGCAGGCCATGGCGGCGGCCTTCCCCACCGCCTCCCAGCCCTATGCGCGGCTGGGCGACCTGATGCGCAGCCGGCAGCGCTGGGCCGAAGCGGTCGGCGCCTATTCCGAGGCGATCCGCCGCGTCCAGGCGCCCACCGGGGCGCATTGGCCGTTGTTCTACGCCCGTGGCGTGGCGCTGGAACGCGCGGGGGATTGGCCGGCGGCCGAGGCGGATTTCCGCCGTGCCCTCGAGCTCAGCCCCGAGCAGCCCTATGTGCTGAACTATCTCGGCTATACCTGGGTCGAGCGCGGCGAGCACCTCACCGAGGCGCGGCGGATGCTCGAACGCGCCGTCGCGCTGCGTCCGCAGGATGGCAACATCGCGGACAGCCTGGGCTGGGCCCTGTTCAAGATGGGCGACATGCCGGGAGCGATCCGTTGGCTGGAGCGGGCGGTGGAGCTCGAACCGCGCAACAGCGTGGTCAATGACCACCTGGGCGATGCCTATTGGTCGGCTGGACGCCAGCGGGAGGCGCAGTTCCAGTGGCGGCGCGCCCTGGCCCTCGGCCCCGAGGGCGACGAGGGCCCGAAGATCGAGGCCAAGCTGCGCAGCGGCCTGCCGGCCAATCCGGTGGCGGAGAACCGCCGCTGAGCGACGGCATCACCGAGCCAGCCCCGGCGAA
This sequence comes from Roseomonas sp., assembly GCA_041906015.1. Taxonomy (GTDB): domain Bacteria; phylum Pseudomonadota; class Alphaproteobacteria; order Acetobacterales; family Acetobacteraceae; genus Neoroseomonas. The sequence goes on along the minus strand of JAYRJZ010000022.1, from coordinate 22,655 downwards.
GGTCAATCTTTTCCTTCACGTCACCGGGCGGCGGGCCGACGGCTATCACACCCTCGACAGCCTGGTGGTCTTCGCCGGCATCGGCGATGAGCTGCACGCTGCCCCCGCCGAGGCGCTGAGCCTCACGGTCACCGGACCCGAGGCCGGCGCACTCGCGGCCGAGGCGGATAATCTGGTGCTGCGGGCGGCACGCGGCCTCGCGGCGTTCGCCGGCCGACCCGCCGCGGCGGCGTTGGGGCTGACCAAGCGTCTGCCGGTCGCCTCGGGCATCGGCGGCGGCAGCGCGGATGCGGCGGCCGCCTTGCGGGCGCTCGACAGGCTGTGGGGGACGGGGCTGGGAAACCGGTCGCTGGGCCCGACGGCCCTTGCGCTGGGGGCGGATGTGCCGGCCTGCCTCGACTGCCTGCCTCGCCGGATGTCCGGCATCGGGGAGGTGCTGGCGCCGGTTGCGCCGCTGCCGCGCCTTGGCCTGGTGCTGGCCAATCCGCGGATGGCGCTGCCCACCCCGGCGGTGTTTGCCCGGCGGCATGGGCCGTTCTCGCCTCCAGCGACGCTGTCACCGTCCTGGCCGGATGCGGCATCTTTCCTGCGTGACATGGTGGCCCAGCGCAACGACCTCGAAGCGCCCGCCATCGCGCTGTGCCCGCCGATCGCCGAGGTCCTCGCCTCGCTGCGGGCCTTGCCGGGCTGCCTGCTCGCGCGGATGAGCGGTTCCGGGGCGACCTGCTTCGCCCTGTTCGCGGAGCCCCACCGGGCCGAGGCGGCGGCGCGGGCTCTGCCTCACGCATGGTGGCGCTGGGGCGGCGGGCTGTTCGATGCCGCGGGCCGTTCTCAGCAATGCCCGATGACATGATGCGGTGCAGTGCTGGCCGGAAGGATATGAACGTCGCCCTGCCGCGCGAGGGTGGGCCGGTGCTGTCCCGCACCCTGTCCGTTCCCAAGGGCGCGCAGGATCGCAAGGCAGCCCGCGCTGCATCGTCCCGGCATCGCTTCGCCAATCCCGGTGATCGACCGGCGCGCGTGCTTCGGGCGATTGCTCCTCCGCGCTTCTGAGCCCGGGCGGGAAGGCCGTTCCGGCGGGTGTCTCCGCCGCTCCGGACGGAGGAATGACCGCCGCGATTCCGCATCGCGGCGGATGGCGCACCTGCGCGATCGGGCCCAGAATGCTGCGACGCACAATGGCGCTGCATGCAACGGAAACGGAATGACAACGACTGCGGATGAGGGCCTCCCGCCGAAGCGACGGGCCTGGGCCTTCGCCGGCACCCTTGCCACCATCAGCGTGGCGGTGATGGACGGCATGGCGGTGAATGTGGCGCTGCCGACCATGGCGCGGGACTTCCAGGTCTCCCCGGCCGAGATGATCTGGATCGTCAGCGCCTACCAGCTCATCCTCGTCGTCTCGCTGCTGCCCTTCTCGGCGCTCGGCGAGATCCATGGCTACCGGCGGGTCTATCTCGCGGGTCTCGCGGTGTTCACCGCGGCCTCGCTGGGCTCGGCCCTCGCCCCGACCTTTCCGCTGCTGGTGGTGACGCGCACGCTGCAGGGTATCGGCGCGGCCGGCATCATGAGCGTGAACATCGCCATGATCCGCTACATCTTTCCGCGGCAGGTGCTTGGTCGCGCGCTTGGCTTCACCACCATGGCGACGGCGCTCTCCTCCACCATCGGCCCGAGCGTCGCCAGCCTGATCCTGAGCATCGCTTCCTGGCACTGGCTCTTCCTGGTGAATGTTCCGATCGGCCTGGTTGCGCTCCTGGTGGGGCTGCGCAGCCTGCCCGATTCGGATCGCTCCGGCCGGCGCTTCGACGCGCTCAGCGCGCTGCTGACGGCGGTCACGGTCGGGCTGCTGGTCACCACCATCAGCAGTGTCGGCCATGCCGTACCTTGGCCGGTGGTGATCGCGCAGATCGGCGTCGCGGCGGCGGCGGCCGCCTGGATGGTACGACGGCAAAGCGGCGAGGAGGCACCGCTGGTGCCGATCGACCTGCTCCGCCGGCCGGTCTTCGCGCTCTCGGTCGGCACCTCGGTCGCCTGCTTCACGACGCAGATGCTCGCCTTCGTCTCGCTGCCCTTCCATCTGCACCAGGCCCTTGGTTTCAGTGTGGAAAGCGCCGGGCTGCTGATGATGCCCTGGCCGATGGCCGTGGCGGTCGCCGCGCCGCTCGCCGGGCGGCTGACCGAGCGCGTCGCGGCGGGCTGGCTCGGCTTCCTGGGGCTCGCCGCCATGGCACTGGGCCTGTTGCTGTTGTGCCTGTTGCCGCCACAACCCGCCGTGGCGGACATCGCCTGGCGCATGGCGCTGTGCGGCGCCGGCTTCGGCCTGTTCCAGACACCGAACAACCGCGCCCTGCTGGGGGCGGCGCCCCGCACGCGCAGCGGCGCGGCCAGCGGCATGAGCAGCACGGCGCGACTGTTCGGCCAGAGCACCGGCGCGGCACTGGTCGCGCTGATGCTGTCCCGCTTTCCGGAGGATGGGAGTTGGTTGGCCCTGGCCCTGGGTGCGGGACTGGCAGGCGTTGCGGCGCTGGTCAGCGCCATGCGGGTGGGGATCGCCCGCTAGGGGCAGGCCGCGGGCGCCGCGTGGCCCGCGCTTTCCCGCCTTTCCCCGCCGGAATCGCGCTGATATGGTGCGGCCCCCTCGGCATCCGGCCATGAAGGGCCGATTCGGCCCCGGCCGGTCGCTCGGGGCAGGGGGACATCGGCGGTCCCGCACCCGGCCCCCGCCGGGCCCGCGGCGGTCGCCCCTTACAGAATCGGGACGTCGGGCTGCGATGAAGTTCACGGTGGACAGGGCGGTGCTGCTGAAGGCTCTTGCGCATGTGCAGAGCGTGGTTGAACGTCGCAACACCATCCCCATCCTGGCCAATGTGCTGCTCGACGCGAAGACCGAGGGCAGCCTGACACTGACCGCGACCGACATGGAAATCGCGGTGGTGGAGGAAGTGGCAGGTGTGACGGTGCCGCGCGGTGGCCGCACGACGGCACCGGCCGCGACGCTGTATGAGATCGTGCGCAAGCTGCCTGATGGCGCCCGCGTGGAACTGGACCATGGCGGCGGGGACGGGCCGCTGACGCTGCGCGCGGGCAAGTTCAACACCTCGCTCGCCGTGCTGCCGGTGGACGACTTCCCCTCCATGACCGAGGGCAAGCTGCCGACGAAGTTCAGCCTCAAGGCCGGCGTGCTGCGCGACCTGATCGACCGCACCCGCTTCGCCATCTCCACCGAGGAGACGCGGTACTACCTCAACGGCATTTACCTGCACGCCACGGAAAGCGAGGGCGCGCCGGTGCTCCGCGCGGTGGCGACCGACGGCCATCGCCTCGCCCGTGTCGAGGAACCGCTGCCGGATGGCGCGAAGGGCATGCCCGGCGTGATCATCCCGCGCAAGACGGTGCAGGAAGTCCGCAAGCTGGCCGATGAGACGCAGGACGAGGTCGAGATCCGCCTGTCGGACACCAAGATCCGCTTCGGGCTCGGGACCGTCTCGCTGACCTCGAAGCTGATCGACGGCACCTTCCCCGAATACGAGCGCGTCATCCCGCGCGGCAACGACAAGAAGCTGACCGTGCCGAAGAAGGATTTCGAGGAAGCGGTCGCGCGTGTCGCCGCCATTTCCTCGGAACGGTCGCGCCCGGTGAAGCTGTCCATCTCCCGCAACAACCTGCTGCTCTCGGCCGCCAGCCCGGAGCAGGGCCAGGCGCAGGAGGAACTGGACAGCGATACGGTGAGCTACGAGAGCAGCCCGCTCGAGATCGGCTTCCAGGCCCGCTACCTGACCGACATCACGGCGCAGATCGGGGAGAAGATGGAGTTCCTCTTCGCCGATGGCGCGGCGCCGACCATCGTGAAGGATGAGGCGAAGCCGGAAGCGCTCTACGTGCTGATGCCGATGCGGGTGTGAGGCGGCGTGACCGGAGAGGGGCTTCGCCCCTCCCCGGACCCCACCCCACCAAAGGCCGAAAGGCCTTTGGAAACCTCGATTTGCCGCCGGGCACCACGGGCAGAATGGTGCCGGGACCCGCCGTTGCGCAGAATCCGCGCCTGGCGGACGCTGTCCGTCAGTGGAGTGCGGCACCGAGAGACCGCGCTCCAGGATGCCCGGCATCCAGGGGCATCCATCGGCGCTGCGCAGCAACGGCGATGGGAGCCCGATGGCAGGGTGGGTCGGCGGGGCAGAGCCCCGCCGATGGCCGTCGGCGCGAAACGACCCGGGTGACCGGGAAGCCGTTTCTGCCTTTGGCAGGGCGGCGGGGAGCGGCAAGGCCCCTCCCATTGTGCCCGTCCCGGGTTATCTGACACCTCGTGCTCCGCCTCATCCGCCTTCGCCTGACCGACTTCCGATCCTGGCCGGCGCTGGAAGCGCGCTTCGACGCGTCCATCGTCGCCATTGCCGGCGAGAATGGTGCGGGCAAGACCAACCTGCTCGAGGCGATCTCGCTGCTCGGCCCGGGTCGCGGGCTGCGTGGGGCGCGGATGGGCGAATTGGGGCGCCGCGCGGATGGCGCCGCGCGGCCCTGGGCGGCGGCGGGGCGCTTCGCGACACCGCAGGGGAGCTTCGATGTCGGCACGGGCGCGGACCCGGAAGGCGCTTCCGAGCGCCGCCAGTTCCGCCTGGACGGCCAGCCGCTGCGTACCCAGGCGGAGCTCGCCGACCGCATCGCTGCCGTCTGGTTGACCCCGCAGATGGACCGGCTGTTCCAGGAAAGTGCCTCGGGCCGCCGACGCTTCCTCGATCGCCTGGCCTGGGCGCTGGAGCCGAGCCACGCGCGGGATGTCGCGGCGCATGACAACGCCATGGCCCAGCGCAACCGGCTGCTGGCCGGGGGGCGGGCGGATCCCGGTTGGCTCGCCGGGCTGGAGGATGCCATGGCGCGCCATGCCGTCGCCGCCGCGGCGGCGCGACGGGTGCTGGTGTCCCGGCTGAACGCCGTCATGGCCGCGGGGACGGCCACAGGCGCGTTTCCGGCGGCGCGGATGGTGCTGGTATGCCCGATCGCCGACGCTCTCGCCGAGCAGCCCGCCCTGGCGGTCGAGGATACCTTGCGCGAGGCCCTGGCGGCCGATCGCCGGCGCGATGCCGCCGCCGGCGGGGCGGCGCGCGGCGCCCATCGGGCCGACATGGCGCTGATCCATCTGCCCAAGGACCAGCCAGCCGAATTGTGCTCGACCGGGGAGCAGAAGGCCCTGCTGATCTCGACCGTGCTGGCCCATGCCGCGCTGATCGCGGAGGCCCGCGGCTTCGCGCCCCTGCTGCTGCTGGATGAGGTCGCCGCCCATCTCGATTCCGTGCGGCGGGAGGCGCTGTTCGCGGCCCTGGCCACGCTGCCGGCGCAATCCTTCCTGACCGGTACGGATGCCGAGGTCTTCCGCCCGCTTGCCGGCATCGCCGACCGGTTCCGGGCCAGCCCGGGAAAGCTTGTTCCGGAGGGCGAAAGCGGGTCGCTTTAAGGGGCGAAAAACCCTATATTGCAGGGACGCTTCATTCCCCCTTTCACAGCAGGAGCAAGCGCGCCGCATGAGCGAGCCCGCGCGTCCCGAACACGACGCCTACGACAGCGCCTCCATCACCGTCCTCCGTGGCCTCGAAGCCGTGCGGAAGCGGCCCGGCATGTATATCGGCGACACCGATGACGGCTCGGGCCTGCACCACATGGCCTTCGAGATCATCGACAACGCCGTGGACGAGGCACAGGCGGGCTTCGCGACCTCCTGCACCGTCACGCTGAACGGCGACGGGTCTGTCACCGTGCGCGACGACGGGCGCGGCATCCCGGTGGACATCCATCCGGAGGAGGGCGTGAGCGCGGCCGAGGTCGTGCTGACGCGCCTGCATGCCGGCGGCAAGTTCAACCAGAACTCCTACAAGGTCTCGGGCGGCCTGCACGGCGTCGGCGCGGCGGTGGTCAACGCGCTGTCCGAATGGATGAATGTGCGGATCTGGCGTGAAGGGAAGGAGCACTTCCTTCGCTTCGAGCATGGCGACACGGTGACGCCCTGCAAGGTGGTCGGGCCGTCCGATCTGCCGACGGGCACCGAGGTGACTTTCAAGCCTTCCGCGCTGACCTTCACCAGGACCGAATTCGAATTCGCCTTGCTGGAACGGCGGCTGCGGGAACTGGCCTTCCTCAACTCCGGGCTGAAGATCGTGCTGCGTGACGAGCGCGGCGCGGAGCCGCAGGAAGTGGCCTTCCACTACGATGGCGGCCTGGTCGCTTTCGTGGAATGGCTCGACAAGGGCAAGAACCCGGTCTTCGGCGCGCCGATCAGCGTGGTGTCGAAGGAGCAGGAGGGTATCCGCGTCGAACTCGCGATCCGCTGGAACGACAGCTATCACGAGACGATGCTGTGCTTCACCAACAACATCCCGCAGCGGGATGGTGGCACGCATCTGGCCGGCTTCCGCCAGGCGCTGACGCGCGTGGTGGGCAAGGTCGCCGAAGGGCTCGCCAGCAAGAAGGACAAGGTGAACCTCGCCGGCGAGGACATGCGCGAAGGCATCACCGCGGTGCTGTCGGTGAAGGTGCCGGACCCGAAGTTCAGCAGCCAGACCAAGGAGAAGCTGGTCTCCTCGGAAGTGCAGCCGGTGGTGCAGGCCGCCGTCGCCGATGCGCTGACCCATTGGTTCGAGACGCATCCGAAGGAAGCCAAGGACGTCGTCGGCAAGATCCTCGACGCGGCCGCGGCACGCGAGGCGGCGCGCAAGGCGCGCGAGCTGACGCGGCGCAAGGGCGTGCTCGACATCTCCTCGCTGCCCGGCAAGCTCGCGGACTGCCAGGAACGCGACGCCTCCAAGGCGGAGCTCTTCATCGTCGAGGGTGACTCGGCAGGCGGGTCCGCCAAGCAGGGCCGCGACCGCGCCTTCCAGGCGATCCTGCCGCTCAAGGGCAAGATCCTGAATGTCGAGCGCGCGCGCTTCGACCGCATGCTCGGCAGCCAGGAGATCGGCACGCTGATCACCGCGCTCGGCACCGGCATCGGCCGCGCGGATATCAGCGAGGGCGGCTTCGACGTCAGCAAGCTGCGCTACCACCGCATCGTCATCATGACCGACGCGGATGTGGACGGCTCGCATATCCGCACGCTGCTGCTGACCTTCTTCTTCCGGCAGATGCCGGAGCTGATCGCGCGTGGGCATCTCTACATCGCGCAGCCGCCGCTCTACCGCGCCAAGCGCGGCAATGAGGAGCGCTACCTCAAGGACGACCGGGCGCTCGAGGACTTCCTGATCGAGAAGGCGCTCGCCGGTGCCTCGCTGCGCTTCTTCGACGGGCGGCTGCTCACCGCGGACGACCTGCGCGCCGAGCAGGAATTCCACCGCCAGGCGGCGGGACGTATCCGGCGCCTGGCGGCCAATGTGCCGGCCGAGATCATCGAGCAGGCGGCGGTGAGCGGAGCGCTGACCCTCGATCCCGACCGCTTCGCCGCCGCGGCGCAGGCCCTGGCCGCCCGGCTGAATGTGCTGGCGCCGGAGAATGAGCGCGGCTGGGTCGCGAGCCTTGGCGAGGCTGGCGTGACCCTGGCGCGCACCGTGCGCGGTGTTACCGAACGGCACACGCTGGACGCCGCCGCGCTGCGCAGCGTGGATGCGCGCTGGCTGGACGAGCGGCGCGAGCGTCTGGCGCGGGACTTCGCCGCCGCGGAGCCCGCGCGACTCATCCTGGGTTCGCAGGAACATCCGGTACAGGGCCCGATGCAGGCCTTCGACCGGCTGATCGCGGAAGGCCGCAAGGGCCTCGCCATCCAGCGCTTCAAGGGGCTGGGCGAGATGAATCCGGACCAGCTCTGGAAGACGACGCTCGACCCCGCGGCGCGCACCCTGTTGAAGGTGCGCATCCAGGACGTCGAGGATGCGGAGCAGGTCTTCTCGACCCTGATGGGCGATCTGGTGGAGCCGCGCCGCGACTTCATCGTCGGCAATGCGCTGAAGGTCGCGAATCTGGACGTGTGATCGCCGCGCCCCCGCCTGGCTGCGGGGGCGCTGGCGAACGGTCAGGCTGGCGGGTCCTCCCGCCACGGCCCGTCGTGCTCAAGCGCAGCGACCGGCAGCACGAAGGGCAGCCCGCCTTCCGACAGCCCGACCTCCGCCCGCACGCGATAGACCCCGGCGAGGATGGCTTCATTCAGCACATGCCTGGGCGCGCCATTGGCGACGAGCCGGCCCCGGTCCAGCACGACCATCCGGTCCGCGAAGCGCGCCGCCGCGTTGAGGTCGTGCAGCACGACCACCACCAGCAACCCGGCCCGCCACGCCAGGTCCCGCAGCAGCGCGAGCAGCGCGAGCTGGTTGCGCATGTCGAGCGCGCTGGTCGGTTCGTCGAGCAGCAGGATGGCCGGATCCGAGGCCAGCATCTGCGCCAGGAAGACGAGCTGCCGCTGCCCCCCCGACAGTTCCGACACCAGCCGCAGCGCGAGATCGGCGATGCCGAGCCGTTCGAGCGCGGCGGCGGCGCGCGCGACCTCGGATTCCGGCACGCGCATCCCGAGCACGCGGATGCGTCCGAGGAGCACCGTCTCCATCACCGTCAACGCGGCGCGGGCACCGTTGTCCTGCGGCAGGAAGCCGATGCGGCCCTCGCAGCGGACATGCCCGGCGCAGCGCAGCAGACCCGCCGTGGCCCGCAGCAGCGATGATTTGCCGGACCCGTTCGGCCCGACCAGGGCGACCATCTCCCCCGCCCTGGCGCTGAAGGACACGCCATCCACGGCAAGGCGGTCGCCATAGCGCACGCGGATGTCGCGCAGGACGATCCGGGCGCCGGCGGGCAGCGGCGGAGGTGTGGAGGGGGCGGCGGCGCCGCGCCGCGACAGTGTCATGGATCAAGCCTTCCGAGTTGCGCGCATCACCAATGGGACCGGCGCGCGTTGAGGATCAGCCAGGCGAAGAAGGGTACGCCGATCAGCGCGGTGACGATGCCGATCGGGAAAAGGGCGCCGGGCGAGACCACCTTGCTCGCCACGGAGGCGAGCGAGAGCAGGGTCGCGCCGGCAAGCGCGGCGCCGGGCAGCATCAGTCGCTGATCCTCGCCGATCAGCATGCGCGCGACATGCGGCGCGACCAGGCCGACGAAGCCGATGGTGCCGACGAAGGCGACCGCGACCCCCGTCGCGACCGAGACGAAGACGAAGCCGCGAAAGCGCACCGCGCGAACGCGCACCCCGAGCGCCGCAGCGCGCTCATCGCCGAAGCGCAAGGCGGTCAGCGCCCAGGCGTCACGCATCAGCAGCGGTACCGCGACGGCCAGCACCGCCGCGACGATGCCGAGCTTCGGCCAGGTCGCGCGCTGCAGGCTGCCGAACAACCAGAAGACGATCTGCTGCAGGGCCTCGGGCGAGGCGAGGAACTGCAGCGTCGCCAGCGCCGCCTGGAACAGGAACATCAGCGCGATGCCGGCGAGCACCAGCGTCTCGGGCGTCGCCCCGCGCAGCCCGCCGAGCAGCCAGACGCCGGAACAGGCGAGGCCGGCGAAGAGGAAGGCGGAGAGCGGGATGGCCTGCGCCTCGGCGATCGGCAGCGCGGCGCCGAGCACGATGACGAGCGCCGCCCCGAACCCCGCCCCGGCCGAGACGCCGAGCGTATAGCTCGACGCCAGGGGGTTGTTCAGGATGGTCTGCATCACCGCGCCCGTCAGCCCGAGCGCGGCCCCGACCAGCACCGCCATCAGCGCGACCGGCAGGCGGATCGACCAGACGATGGCATCGACCATCGGATCGCCGCCGAGGCCGAACACCGCGCGCGCCACCGTCGCCGGCGGCAGCATGGCCGGCCCAGTCGCCGTGTCGGCGACGACGCACAGCGCGAGCATCACGGCCCCGCCGCCCAGCATCGCCGCCCGCCGCGCCGCGAGCCGGCGCCACCCTGCCCGCGCCGCGCTTACCCCCGCCACGGCAGCATCCAGGTGCCGGAGAAGGCCACGGGCAGGTAGCGTGCGTGGTAGTCCGCGAGCGCGGCCACCGGATCGTCATTGGCGAAGGCGGCGGGATAGAAGCGCTTCGCCATGTAGAGCAGCGCGGTGTCGTCGAAGAGGGTGCGGCACAGCCCGTGTTCCATGGCGTGCAGCTCGCCGGCGCGGATGGCGGACAGCCCGGCCCAGCCAGGCCGCTGCGCATAGGGCGCGAGCGAGGCCCGCGTGACCTCGGGCGGCACGTCATAGCCGGTGCGCACCGCCTTGGGCCGGTTGGCCCAGGAGGAGGCGCCGATGAAGATGAACTGCGGATCGGCGGCGAGCACGGCCTCGGCCGGGATGGGGCCATAGCTGCCCGGGATGCGCCCGGCCGCGATGTTCCGCGCGCCGAGCCGCTCGAACAGCCGCCCCCACATGTTGGCGGGCGGGTAGGAATTGCCGATCGTCTCCGCGCCGCCCTGGCCAAGTTCGAGATGCACGCGCGGCTTGTCCGGCCCGGCGGCGCGGGTGGCGCGCTCGACGATGGTCCCCGTGTTGCGACGATAGCGCTCGGCGAGCTCCTCGGCGCGGTCCAGCGACCCCATCGCCGCGCCGATCGCGCGGGTGGAGGCGACATGCCGTTCCAGCGTCTGCGCATTGTAGTCGAAGACCAGGATCGGAATGCCGGCGGCGGCGATCTGTTCGCAGGCCGTCGGCGCCGCGTTCCACAGCCAGGCCGGGACCATCAGCAGATCCGGCCGCAAGGAGATGACCTTCTCGGCCGAGAAGGTGCCCTCATCCGTGTTGCCGACATCGGGCAGGGTCGCGAGGTTCGGGATGACGGCGCGGTAGCGGGCAAAGATCGCCGGGCGCCAGCCCTCCCACACGACGCGGTTCATGCCGACCACGCGCTGCCAGGCCTCGACGCCGGCGATGGCGGTGAACTCCTCGTAGTTGAAGGTCATGACGACGCGGCGCGGCGGGGCGGCGAGGGATACCTCGCGTCCCAGCGCATCCGTGATGCGCGGCGCCTGGGCGAAGGCAGGCAAGGGTAGGGCGGCGAGGGCGCCGAGCAGCAGGCTGCGGCGCGGCGCACGGGAAACATGGCGTTCCATGATGGGACACTCCTGAGGATGCGATGGCAGGAGCGGACACGGCCAGGCCCGGCCATATGGCCGGGGCCCGCCGTTCCGCACAGGCCGCTGCGCCGCGTCAGGGCTGACGCGGGGCGGCCCGGACCTCAGGCGTGGAGTGGTGGACCTCGCGGCGCATAGGGCGGCGCGCGGGCGGGCGGCAGCAGGCCGGGCGTCGCCATCGGCTGCCAGGCCGATGCGACCGCGATGTCGCTGGGGCCGGCGAGGCGCAGCGGTTCGGGCAGCACGGCCCGAACGGCGTCGGCGCAGACGAAGCAGGTGGCGGCACCATCCGCCGGCACGGCGCGCCCCTCGTCATCGACATGGATGACGCGCATGCCCTCGGGGGAGCAGATGACGGCCTCGAACCCGCCGCCCGTCCGCGCCATGGCCAGGCAATGCAGCGGCGCCAGCGCCCCCTGCAGCAGCAGGATGGCGCCCAGAAACGGCGCGATGGAGCGAAGCAGGCGTTTCACCGGAGATTCGTGTAGCGCATTTCCCGGCCGAATGGCACCGGCCGCATCCAGGCTCAGCGCAGCACGGCGATCTCGTGGCGCCGGATGAGGTCGAAGTCGATCTCGGCCCCGAGGCCGGGCTTGTCCGGCGCACGCACCAGGCCGTCGGCGTCGATCTCGATCTCCTCGCGCAGCCCGTATTTCTGCGCCGCCTCCGGCAGCAGCACCTCGAAGAACTCGGTGTTCGGGATGCACATGGCGAGGTGGAGGTTGGCGAGGTTGTTGAGCGAGTTCCCCCCATGGTGGATCTCGTAGTTCATGCGGAAGGCCTGGGCGAGGTGGGCCGTCTTCAGGCACGTCGTCAGCCCGCCCTTCACCGTCACGTCGCCACGCAGGTAGTCGGTCGCCTGGTTCATCAGCCAGACCGGATAGCTCTCGAGCCCCGTCATCGGATATTCGGTCGCCATGATCGGGATGCGCAGCGTCTGGCGCAGCTTGACGTAGTTGTAGACGTCCTGGTCGTGCAGCGGGTCCTCATACCAGTAGAAGCCCATCTCCTCGATGGCGCGGCCGACCCGCAAGGCGGTCGGGAAGTCGTAGCCCCAGGTGGAATCGAGCATGACGCGATACTCGTCGCCGACCGCCCGGCGCACCGCCTCGCAGGCGGCGATGTCCTCGCGCAGCCGCTGCGGCGGGTGGATCTTGTAGGCCGCCCAGCCCCCCTCCTTGAAGCGCACCGCTTCCTCGGCATAGGCCTCGGGCGAAGGCAGCACGGCGGAGCTGGCATAGGCCGGAATGGCATCGCGCACCTTGCCGATCAGCTTCCATACCGGCACGCCGAGGGCCTTGCCCGCGATGTCCCACAGCGCGATGTCGATGGCGCCGATGGCGCGCGTCGAGGTCTGGCGGATGCGGCTCCAGAGCTTCTGGTTCAGACGCTCGCGCGCGAAGGGGTCCTCTGCCAGCATCAGCGGCTTCAGGGTGCGGATCAGCGCGGCGGCTTCCGTATCCGCGCCGTTGGTCGCGCTGCCGAGGAAGGCATGGCCGGTCACGCCCTCATCTGTCTCGACCGCGAGCAGCCCGAGCTTGGTTTCGCCACCGCCCGCCGCATGGGCGCCGTAGGAGATGCTCGGCAGCCCCTTCCAGGCGAAAAGGGTCAGCGTGATGTCGGTGATCCGCATCGGTCTCAGCCCTGCACGGTGATGTTGCGTTCGCGGATGACGCGGCCATAGCGGATCTGCTCGTCACGGATCAGCGCGGTGAAGTCGTCGAGCGCGATATCGGCCAGTTCCATGTCCGGCGTCGCGCGCTGGCGCAGGAAATCGGTGCGCAGGATGGCGCCGATCTCGTCGGACAGGCGCGCGCGGATCGGCTGGGGCACGCCGGCCGGCAGCACCAGCCCATGCCAATAGCGCATCACCAGATCGGGGTTCACGGTCTCGCGGAAGGTCGGCACTTCGGGCAGCACCGGCAGGCGATCGGGCGAGGAGACCGCGAGGATGCGGAACCGTCCCCCCGGCAGATGCGGCAGCAGGGAGTTCGTCGAACCGGCATAGAACGGCACGCGCCCGGTCATCAGATCCGAGACGATGGGTGATTCGCCGCGATAGGCGATGCTCTCGATGGTCACGCCCGTCAGCCCGGCCATCATCTCGAGGAAGACGTGCGGGGAGCTGCCATTGCCGACGCTGCCCACGCCCTCGCCGGGCTTCGCCCGCATATGCGCGATCGCTTCCTGCACGGTGCGGATCGGCAGCTGCGCGCTGACGGCGAAGGCGACCGGCGCGCGATAGGCCATGCGCAGCGTGCCGAAATCCTCCAGCCGATAGGGCACGTTCGGATAGAGGTTCGGATTCATCACCAGCGTCGAGGTGGCGACCCAGCCGATGGTGGTGCCATCCTTGTCGGACCGGGCGACATGCTCGGCGGCGATCATGGTGTTGGCGCCGGGGCGGTTCTCGACCACCACGCTCTGGCCGATCGCCTCGCGCAGCTTCTCGGCAATGGCGCGGGCGAGGAAGTCGCCGCCGCCCGGTGCGAAGGGATAGACGATGCGCAGCGGCCTGGTCGGCCAGGGCAGGTCCTGCGCCAGCGCGGCGCTTGGCAGGGCAGCGAGGCCGGCCGCCAGCGAGCGGCGGCGGATGCGGATGGTCATTCTTGTTTCTCCTCCCGGTGCCGCCGCGACGTTGTCAGCCCACGGCGGCGCGGACCTTGCGTTGGGAGACCGGGATGGCCTCCGTCCCGATCACCTTCGCGGCTTCGAGCCGCGCGATTTCCGCCGGCGACAGGCCGACAAGTCCGCCCAGCACGGCCGCATTGTCCTCGCCCAGCGTCGGTGCCGGCCGCCGCACGGGGAAGGGCGGGCCGCCCGCCTCGCGGAACGGCGCGGAGGGCTGGCGATGCGGCCCAAGCCAGGCGCGGTCCGTCTGCTGCCAGAATCCGCGCGCGCAGAGATGCGGGTCATCGTAGAGCCTGGTCGGCCAGCGCACCGCGCCCGCGGCGATGCCGGCGGCCTGCAGGGCGGCCATGGCGGCGTCGGCCTCCTGGCCGCGCGTCCAGTCGGCGATCGCGGCCTCCAGCGCGGCTTCCCGCGCCCGTCGTCCCGCGGCGGTGGCCAGCGACGCATCGGCGGCGAGATCATCGCGGCCCAGCACGACGCACAGCCGCCGCCAGGCATCGTCATCCGTCACCGCGACAGCGATCCAGCCCGCTTCCGCACAGGGGAAGCAGCCATGCGGCACGCATTGCGGATGCCGGTTGCCGAGGCGCGGCCCGGGCGATCCGGTCGCGGATTGCGCGACGATCCAGGGCGCGACCAGCGGGAACATGCATTCCACCTGGGCAAGGTCGATATGCTGGCCTTCCCCGGTGCGCTGGCGATGCAGCAGCGCGGCGAGCAGCGCGGCCGCCGCATTCAGCCCGCCGATCGGGTCGCCATAGGCGAGCTGGTTGGTGGTGGGCGGCCAATGCGCCTCGCCGGACACGCTCGGCAGGCCCGAGGCATGTTCGAGTGTCGAGCCATAGGCGCGTGCATCGCGCCAGGGCCCGCTGCCGCCGAAGGCCGGCATGGAGACCATGACCAGGTCCGGCCGTTCCTGCGACAGCGCGGCGTAGTCGAGGCCGAGCTTCGGCAGCACCTCGCGCGCATAGTTCTCGACCACCGCATCGGCGTCGCGCACCAGCCGCTTCAGCAGCGACGCGCCCTCCGCCGAGGACAGGTCGAGCGTGATGCCCACCTTGTTGCGGTTGAGCACGCAGAAGCGGATGTCCTTCTCGTATTGGCGCTCGTCGAAGAAGGCGTCACGCGGATCGACCCCGCGCCACCAGTCCGGATACTGCAGCGCCTCGACCTTCAGCACCTCGGCGCCGAGATCGGCGAGCTGGCGGGTGCAGAGCGGCCCCGCCCAGCCCATGGACAGATCCACCACGCGCAGCCCGGCGAGCGGCAGGCCGCCGGCGCGGCGCAGCGCGGGGGCCGCGCGGTCGGGCAGGGGCGCATCGTCATGCTCGCCCGGCATCGGCGCGCGGCCGCCGGCGAGCGGCGGCGTGCGCGTCAGGCGCTGCGGCACGGTGGGGCCTTCGAAGGCGGCATCACCGATCCGCACGGTGCCGAAGGCATCGCGGGCGCGGTGCGTGGGCGTGGCGAGCAGCCGCGCGATGTCCGGCACCACGGCGAAGGGCAGGCGGCGTTCCAGCGCCTCGGCGAACCATTCATCGGCGGTGCGTTCGGCGAGCCGCGGGGCGAAGAGCGCCTCCAGCTCATCGGCATGGCGCAGCCGGTCGATGCCCATGACGAAGCGCGGATCGCGGCCGAGCTCCGGCGCGCCGATCATGTCGCAGAAGGCGCGGAACTGCGCGGGCGTGACGATGGTGACGCCGAGCCATCCCTCCCGGCAGCGATAGACGCCGAGGGGGCTGGTGGGCGCGAAGCGGTTCACGCCGTGGCGACGATCCACCTCCGGATGCGTCAGCCCCTGCGTCGCCTGGTATTCGGCGATGGCGACATTGGCTTCGTGGATGCTGATTTCGAGCCGCCGCGGTGCGCCGGAAAACAGCGCAGCGGCCACGGCGTTGAAGGTGGCGATGCCGGCCACTGCCTCCCCGGCGATGCCGCCGAGCATGGCGGGCGGGCCCTCAGCCGGGCCGGTGCCGGCCAGCACGCCGGCGAGCGCACGGCTGGTCACGTCGGTCGCGGCGAAGCCGGCATAGGGGCCGCTCTCGCCGAACCAGGAGATCAATGCCGTGATCGGCGCTTCCCCGCCGCGCGCGGCAGCGGGGCGGGCGTCGAGCAGCACGTCGAACTGCGCGGGATCGGGCGCGCGGGTGACGCTGCGCTTGTTGGTGTTCAGCCAGGCGAAGAGAGCGGATTGCGGCCCTGCGCCCGTTTCCACCAAGGGCGGGACCGCGCGCATCGGGTCGCCGCCGGGCGGTTCCAGCTTCACCACGGTCGCGCCGAAATCAGCGAAGAGCTTGCCGGCATAGGCCAGAGCGGCGCCGCCCCCGGCTTCCATCACCCGCAGATGGGCAAGCGGCAGGGGCGCGTCGTCGGCACGCGGCATGGGTACGGATCCTCCTGGGCGCATCCCGAGCGGGGCAGCGACCGTAATTTGTGATCACTAAATTTCAGACAGGATCGACTGTCAACCCTTGGCGGCGACGTTGATGGCCGGCAGCCGACGCAGGATGGCGTCGGCGTAGACGGCGATGTCGCGTTGCATCGCGAGTCGTGCGAGCGCGCCATCCCCGGCGCGCAGCGCGCGGATGATCTCGTTGTGCGGGTGTTCCTCCGGCCGGTGCAGGAAGCGCATGGACAGCAGGGCGAAGTTCAGCGGCCCGCAGCGCAGCCAGAGATTCTCGACGATCTGCTGCAGCACCGGCATGCCGGCCAGCGCGCAGACCGCCATGTGGAAATTCTCGTTCTCGGCCAGCATCTCGGATGCGCGGCCGGCGAGGCGGGCTTCCGACATGCGCGCATGGATCGCGGCCAGGCGGTCGGCATCGGCCGCCGTGGCGCGTTCGGCCGCGCGTTCGGCGGCCTTGCCTTCCAGCTCGATGCGCAATTCGCAGACTTCCCGCAGCCGCTCATCGGAAAACAGCGGCACGCGGGCCGAGCGGTGGTCGAGCTGCTCCAGCGCATTCTCGCTGACCAGCCGGGCGATCGCTTCGCGCACCGGCGTCAGGCTGACGCCGAGTTCCTCGGCGAGGTTGCGCAGCTTCAGCTTCTCGCCGGGGCGGAAGCGGCTGCGCATCAGCTCCTGGCGCAGCCATTGGTGGACGCGCACGGCCACGCGTTCGGCACCCGGCGACTGAAGCTCCGCATCCACCAATGGCATCCCTTCTCCCGACACCGGCTTGACAGTAGCCGATTAGCGCGGCGATTTTGTGATAACAAATCTGACCGCACTGGAGGAAGCATCATGGCCGAGATCACCGTCGTCGCCGAACTCACGGCCGCGGTCTGGAAGATCGAAGCCCCGCCGGGCACCCGCGTGGCCGAAGGCGACACGCTGGTCATCCTGGAATCCATGAAGATGGAAATTCCGATCATGGCCCCGGCCGATGGCGTCGTCGCCGCGGTGCTGGTGGCCGAGGGCGACCAGATCGAGGAAGGCCAGGCCGTCGCGACGCTTGAGGCGTGACGTGATCGGCCCCGTCCTGATCGCCAATCGCGGCGAGATCGCCTGCCGCATCGCCGCGACCTGCCGGCGGCTCGGCGTGAAGACCGTCGCCGTCTTCTCGGACGCCGATGAGGAGGCGATGCACGTCGCCGCCGCCGATGCGGCCGAGCGCATCGGGCCGCCGCGACCGCTCGAAAGCTACCTGTCCATTCCGGCGATCATCGCTGCCGCTGCGCGCGCCGGCGCGACGGCCGTGCATCCCGGCTACGGCTTCCTCAGCGAGAATGCCGAATTCGCCGAGGCCTGCGCCGCCGCGGGCCTTGTTTTCATCGGCCCGCCGGCGTCCGCGATCCGCGCCATGGGTGGCAAGGCCGCGGCGAAGGAGGTCGCGCGCCGCGCCGGCGTGCCCCTGCTGCCCGGCTATGACGGGGAGGACCAGTCGCCCGAACGCCTCGCGGCCGAGGCGGCGCGCATCGGCTTCCCGGTGATGATCAAGGCGGTGGCCGGCGGCGGCGGGCGTGGCATGCGGAAGGTGGAAACCGCCGAGGCCTTCCCCGCTGCCCTCGCCGCCGCGCAGCGCGAGGCCGCCGCCTTCGGCAACACCGCGGTGATGCTGGAGAAGCTCGTCGCCAGCGCGCGGCACATCGAAGTGCAGATCTTTGCCGATTCCCACGGCAACGTCATCCATCTCGGCGAACGCGACTGCTCGCCGCAGCGGCGGAACCAGAAGCTCCTGGAGGAATCCCCCGCGCCCGGCATGGATGCGGCGCTGCGCGTGGAACTCGGCCGCCGCGCGACCGCGCTGGCGCGCGAGGTCGGCTATGTCGGGGCGGGCACCGTGGAATTCGTGGCCGATGCCTCCCGACCGCTCGGCCCGGACAGCGTCTGGTTCATCGAGATGAACACCCGCCTGCAGGTGGAGCATCCGGTGACCGAGATGGTGACGGGCCTCGACCTGGTGGAATGGCAGCTCCGTATCGCCGCGGGCGAGGCGCTGCCGCTGACCCAGGACCAGGTAACGCTGACCGGGCATGCCATCGAGGCACGGCTCTGCGCGGAGGATCCGGCGCGCAACTTCCTGCCCTCGCCGGGCCGCATCGCCGTGCTCGACCTGCCGCCGCCGGCGGAAGGGCTGCGCATCGATGCCGGCGTCCGCGCCGGCGACACGCTGACGCCCTTCTACGATCCGATGATCGCCAAGGTCATCGCCCATGCGCCGACGCGCGAGGCGGCGCTCGAACGCCTCGCCGCCGCCCTCGACGCCTGCCGGGCGGAGGGCATCCGCATCAACGCCGCCTTCCTCGCGGATCTGCTGCGCAGTGCCGAGATGCGTGCGGGCGGCGTGGATACGACGTTCCTCGAAGCCTTCCGTCTGCGCGGCGCCGCGACGCGCAGCGCCGCCTGATCCAGGGAGAAAACACCACATGCTTGCCAGCCGTGTCCCAGACCTTGCCCGACCGGCGCTGCTCGCGCTCGGCGGCAGCTTGGCCATCGCCGCCTCGGCGCAGATCCAGGTGCCGATGCAGCCCGTGCCGATGACGATGCAGAGCCTCGTCGTACTGCTGGTGGGCGTGGCCTATGGGCCGCGCCTCGGGGCGGCGACGGTGCTGCTTTACCTGCTGGAAGGTCTTGCCGGGCTGCCGGTCTTCGCGGGCTTCCGCGCCGGGCCCGCGGTGCTCGCCGGGCCGACCGGCGGCTTCCTGGTTGGCTTCGTGCCGGCGGCCGCGCTCGTTGGCTGGCTCGCCGCGCGGGGCTGGATGCGCGGCGCGATCGGCGCGGGTGCGGGGTTCCTCGCCGGGCATGCGGTGCTCTTCGCTTTCGGCGTGGGTTGGCTCGCCACGCTGGTCGGCGCGGAGCGTGCCATGGCGCTCGGCCTGCTGCCCTTCCTGCCCGGCACTGCGGTGAAGGCCGCGATCGGCGTGGCGCTGCTCGCGGCGCTGAAGGGGGTGCGTCGTGCTTGATAATCCCGGCACCCCGAAGCCCGCGGCGAAGGAGCCGCTGTGGCAGCCCGAGCTCGACGAACTGCGCCGCCGCGAAGCCTTCGCCCAGGCCATGGGCGGGCCCGACAAGGTCAAGCGCCAGCACGATGCCGGCCGCCTGACCATCCGCGAACGCATCGAGAAACTCGCCGACACCAGATCCTTCCATGAGGTCGGCGCCATCGCCGGCAAGGCGCAGTATGACGAGCAGGGTCGCCTGGTCGAATTGACGCCGTCCAACTGCGTCTGGGGCCGCGCGACGCTCGATGGCCGGCGCGTCGTGCTGGTGGGCGACGACTTCACCGTGCGCGGCGGCAGCGCCGATGCGACCATCCGCGAGAAGCCGCTGATGGCCGAGCGCATGGCCAATGAATTCCGCATGCCGATCGTGCGCGTCATCGAAGGGTCGGGCGGCGGCGGCTCGGTCAAGACCATCGAGACGACCGGACGTGCCAACCTGCCGGGCGGCGTCGGCGGCACCGGGCTGTTCAACTACACCACGCTCAACCTCTCGGCGGTGCCGGTGGTCGGGCTCGGTCTCGGCTCCGTCGCGGGGCTCGGCGCGGCGCGTCTCGCGGCGACGCATTATTCGGTCATGACGAAGAAGTCGGCGATGTTCGTCGCCGGTCCGCCGGTCGTCTCGCGCCTCGGCGCGCCGGTGACCAAGGAGGAACTCGGCGGCTGGGAGACGCAGTGCAAGGCCGGCGGCGTCGACCATGCGGTGGAGACGGAGGAGGAAGCCTTCGACTGCGCGCGCCGCTTCCTCTCCTACCTGCCTTCCTCGGTGCACGACGTCTCGCCGGTCATTCCCTGCGAGGATGATCCGGAGCGGCGCGACGAGAAGCTGATGAACGCGGTGCCGCGCGACAAGCGCCGCGTCTATCAGATGCGCCCGATCATCGAGAGCGTGGTCGACAAGGGCTCCTTCTTCGAGATGGGGCGGCTGTTCGGCCGCTCGCTGATCACCGGCCTCGCGCGTCTCGATGGCCGGGCGGTGGCGCTGATGGCGAGCGATCCGTTCTTCTATGGCGGTTCCTGGACCTCGGACACCTGCCAGAAGGCGGTGCGCTTCATGGACCTCGCCGAGACCTTCCACCTGCCGGTCGTCTATCTGATGGACTGCCCCGGCTTCATGGTGGGGCTGGAGGCCGAGCGCAGCGCGACCATTCGCCACGGCGTGCGTGCCATGGCGGCGATGAACCAGGCCACGGTGCCCTGGTGCACCATCATCGTGCGCAATGCCTTCGGCGTGGCGGGTGCGGCGCATCAGCCGGCCGGGCGGCTCTCGCTGCGCTATGCTTGGCTGTCGGCGCGCTGGGGCTCGCTGCCGCTCGAAGGCGGGATCGAGGCGGCGTACCGCGCCGAGATCGACGCCGCCGAGGACAAGGCGGCGAAGCTCGCGGAGATCGAGGAACGGCTCAACCAGCTCCGTTCTCCTTTCCGCACGGCGGAGACCTTCTGGGTGGAGGAGATCATCGACCCGCGCGCGACGCGGCCGCTGCTCTGCGACTTCGCCCGCATGGCCGATCCGTTGCGCCAGCCGGTGCCGTCACGATTGCAGATGCGGCCCTGACGCGGCCGATCTACCCGGGGGAAACACAAGAATGAAACATCTCGTCTTCGCGGCGCTTGCCGCGACCGCGCTTGCCGGCGCACCGGCCGCGGCCTTTCCGGATCGGCCGGTGCGCATCCTGGGCGGCTTTGCCGCCGGGGGCACCAGCGACATCGTCAACCGGCTGACCGCCGAGGCCGTCGCGGCGAATTTCGGCCAGCGCCCGGTGGTGGAGATCCGCACCGGTGCCAATGGCTTCATTGCCGCGGCCGAGGCGGCGCGCAGCCCGGCGGATGGCCATACGGTCGTACAGTGCTCGACCGGGATGCTGACCATCACCCCGGAGCTGCCCGGGGCGCAGATGCCGATCGACCCGTCGCGCGACCTGGTGCCGATCGCCAATCTCGTCCACTCGACGCAGGTGATGGTGGTCTCGGCGCGCTCCCCTTACCGTTCCGTCGCGGAGGTCGTCGCGGCGGCGCGCGCGCGGCCGGGCACGATCACCTATGCGAGTGCGGGCATTGGTGCCGTGTCGCATCTGTCGGGCGCGCGCTTCGCGCAGCTCGGGCAGCTTGAGATGATCCATGTGCCGTATCGCGGTGCCGCGCCCGGCGTTCTCGACGTCGCGGCGGGGCGCGCCGACATGATCATCACCAACCTCGGCGACGTGGCCGGCCAGGTGGGTGAGGGGCTGCGGCTGCTCGCCTTCGCGGACGGCATCGGATCGCCGCGCTTCACGGGCGTGGGGCAGGTGTCGGAAGCGCTGCCGGGTTATGCCGTCAGCGGCTGGTTCGGCCTGTGCGGGCCGCGGGGCATGCCCGATGCCGTGGTCGCGCGCTGGGTGGAGGCGTTGCGCACGGGCTTCGCAGACCCCGCCCTGCAGCAGCGGCTGGTCGAGAACGGCCTGACGCCCCGCTTCGAGGATCCGGCTGCCTTCGCCCGTACCATCGCCGCGGACCGCACGATGTGGGGCGAGACCATCCGTGCCGCGAACATCCGCGTCGAATGAGTCACGAGCGAGGGAGGAAGACCGCATGAACAGGCGATGGATCGCCGCATGGTTCGGCGCCGCGCTGCTGGTGGCCGGCACGGCCCAGGCGCAACCCACGGATCGCCCCACGCGCATCATGGTGGGCTTCGCGCCGGGCGGCACCACGGACATCACCGCGCGCGTCGTCGCCGAAGGCGTGGCGCCGCGCTTCGGCCATCGCGCCGTGGTGGAGACACGCACCGGTGCGAACGGCTTCCTCGCCGCCGAGGCGGTGGTGCGTGGCCCGAATGACGGATCGACGGTGCTGCTCTGCCCGATGGGGCCGATGACGATCAGCCCGGAAATGCCGGGCATGCACATTCCGATCAATGTCGGGCAGGACCTGGTGCCGGTGGCGAATGTCGCGCGGTCCTCCTATGTCGTCGTGACCGGGGCCAGCAGCCCGTATCGCACGCTGCAGGATCTGATCGCCGCGGCGAAGGCGCGGCCCGGTGCGCTGACCTATGCCAGTGCCGGCTATGGGGCGGCGCAGCACCTCTCGGGTGAGCGGCTGAAGCGGCTGACAGGCACCGACATGGTGCATGTGCCGTATCGCGGCGCGGCGCCGGCGGCCCTGGATGTCATCGCCGGCCGCGCCGATGTGCTGATCACGAATCTCGGCGACGTCATCGGTCAGATCAAGGGCGGCCAGTTGCGCCTGCTCGCTATGGGCGACCGGGAAGGTTGGCCCGACTTCCCCGATGCGCCGCGCCTGCCGGACATCGTGCCGGGGCTCGAGGTGATCGGCTGGTTTGGCATCTGCGGTCCGCGTGGCATGCCGGAGGAAGCGATCGCGAACTGGGCGGAGGCGATCCGTCAGGGCCTGCAGGATGCGACGCTGCGCCAGCGGCTGATCGAAAGCGGCCTGGCGCCGAATTTCGAGGATCCGGCGACCTTCGCCCGTACGGTCGCGCGCGACCGGCAGGCCTGGGGCGAGACCATCCGCGCGGCCGGCATCCGCGTCGAGTAGGGGCGGCATGTCGATGCGGCGCTGATGGAGCGG
>JAYRJZ010000021.1:0-64259 GCA_041906015.1 Roseomonas sp. | reverse complement strand
TAATCGGCTGGATTCTGGTGTCGCAGCCGAATCCTATGGCCGATCAACGGGTTGCGCCATGTCCGCCAACCCTGATGAATTTTCCGGGCTAACTGCCCGGCCGCAAACTGCGCTTTGGTGTTGCGCATGATTGCGCGCACCGAATCAGCGCTCCCCGACGCCCCGATGGCGGCCAGGGCTTTCTGAAATTTGGCGTCGTCCAGGCTCTGTGCCACCGCGTTTCTTCCACTGTTGATTTTCCGACCAGCAAGCCGCAACCGGGCTCGCGTGATCAGCCGTCCTCGCCGGAGAGATCAGCCAGCAGGACAGCGAGGTCTTGTGATGCATGGACGACCCGCAGAATACGCGGGGGATTCTGGTCCGGCTCGTAGACGATCAGATAGGGGAAACGCCTCAGCACAAAAAAGCGGAATCGCTCAGGCGCGAATTCAGTGCGAACGGGCCCAATCATCGGATGTTCGCCGATTGCCTTCGCCGCCTCGTTCGCCGTGATGCGCAGTCGATCTGCTGCTGCTGGGTCGTCGCGGCTGATCCATACCACCGCAGTACGGAGGTCAGCCAGCGCCTCGCGCGTGAACCTCGCCGCGGCCGGCCTTCGGGCGGGACTCAAACGCGCTGCTTGGCGGCGGCGATCACCGCCTTCAGTTCAGCATCCACATCTTCGGCGGAGAGGGTGCCTTCACGGTCCGCCCGCTCGCTGACGTCGCACAGCATGGCGACGAACCGCTCACGGCGTTCCTCGGCCTCCTGCATCAGGCGGAGCGCATGACGCATAACCTCGCTGGCGCTGGTGAACCGGCCCGAGGCCACGCGGGTGTCGATGAAGCTCTGCTGCTCCGGCGTGAGGCTGACATTTGGCACGAAACACTCTCCCTCGGGGCGCATGGCCAACTTGGCCATCGGCGACCGCAGGGTCAAGACCCACCACACAGGGGAACCCCGCATGCTCACCCTCGACCTCCCGGTCGAGCCGTACTGGCTCGACCTGCCGCGCGGTGTCCGCGTGGAAATCCGGCCTGTGACGACCGCCGTCATGGCCGCGGCCCAGGCCGGCTCCGCCCGTCGCCTCGGGGCGCTGCGAGCCTCGGAGACCGACCTCGACCCCGACATGGCCCGCGGCCTGGCCTTCGCCCTCCTGGTCAAGGCGCTGGCTCGCCACGCCGTGACCGCATGGGAGGGTGTGGGCGACGCCGCCGGCAAGCCGCTGCCGCTCTCGCCCGAGGCGGTCGAGCGCCTCATGGACATGGACGAGATGGCCGCCGCCTTCTGGGACCGCGCCACCGGCCCGATCGCTGCCGTGGCGCTGGAGGGAAACGGCTGAGGGCTCGCGCCGAATGGCACTTCGGCCAGGGCCCTGACTACTGCCGCGGCTGCGCGGCCCTCGACCGCGATTGCGGCCTCGCCTGTCCCTATGCCGCCCGCGTCAAGCAGGAGCTGCGCGAGGTCGGCGAGACGGGCCAGCGATCCCTGGAGCGCATCCAGGGCGGCGCCGACCGCGCCTCCCGCGCGCTGGACCTGCTCGATGTCGCCGTGCGCGGCGTGCAGATCGCCGGCCTCGCCGCCGGCCTGCGTGCCGTGGTCGTGGCGGGCGACGCGCTCACCCAGTCCATGGGCCGGCTCTACATCCTCTTCGCCGTGGAGGGTCAGAAGTTTGGCGACCCGTTCTTTCGTGGTCGCGGCCATTCAAGGCAAGAAGGGGAACGCCTGCGCTTTGACATCACCACCCACAGCCCTGAGCACGATCCTCCGACCCGGACCTGGCGTGACGACAAGGTGCCGTTGGAAGGCCAAGCCACCGAGATCGTTCGCAGCCTATTTCTGAAGGCGGAGGAGGATGCTCGTGACTCAGCTGTGCGGCAGCATCGGTATCAGATAGAGGCTCGCGCTGCCCGTATTCGGGACGTCAAATTGGCAGCTGAGCGCGCGGAGAGGGAACGCATCGCCCGTCGAGAGGCCAATGCCAGGGAGCGAATCCAGTCGCTGATCGACGGCGCTGATGCTCTGGAGAAGGCAGAACGCATCAGAAGGTTTGTCGCCGCGGTCCAGCATAAGCTGGCAGCCCTATCGGGCGGCGAGGAAGCAGCGGCGTTGGCGGATTGGTCGGCATGGGCGTTGGCGCAAGCCGATACCATTGATCCCGTTCGGCAGAGTGCCTTCGCGGACACATTGAAGCGCTGGTGCGACCGAATGGAGCCGGGTGATTGAAGCGAATGTCTACCTGCCAGGATCGCAGGCACGGCTGAGGTGGCCGTGAGAAGGACGCTGCCGAATCGATCGCGGCCGGCCTCAAGAAGTGGACGGCTCAAAGGGGTTGAGGATTCGGACACCGAGGCCCGCGACGTCGGCAGCGTTGCGCGTGACCAGCACCAGCCCATGCACGCTCGCGGTCGCAGCCAGGAGCGCGTCGACGACCGGCACGGACCGGATGGCCGAGATCCGTCCCCAGCTATCCGCCACGGCGGCATCAACTCCCAGGACGCGCGAACCGAAAGCGTCAACAACGGTGTGCAGCCATGCCTCCAGCATGCGGGCCTTCTCCGGATCTCGGGCCCGAACACCTTCCACGCCCTTCCTGATCTCGCCGATGGTCAGCGTGCTGAGGAACAGGTCTCGATCCTCGATGCTGGACCACCATGCCGCGACGGCACGATGGCAACGAGGCCCCTTTCGGACCTCCGAGATGATGTTGGTGTCGACAAGCCAGGTCACAGGTCGACAGCGCGCCCCGTATCTCGCGGGCGGTCGAGGTCGATCCCATCGAGTGGCGCTGACGCAATGAGATCTTTGAGACTGCGGGCGGGCTCTGGAGCAAACCGGCGTAGAAGCAGCGCCCGTGCCTCGGCCGCCTGCCCAGGGTCTGCGAGTGCGGCGGCAATTGCACGAACCAGAGGGGCATCTTCCCCGCGGACCTGCACTTCAAGACGCTGGAGGCCCCGGATTCTCAGCCGTTGCCTGTGCTCCGCCAGCGCCGTGCTCGGCGGTGGGCGGGATTTCGACGGGGGGGCTGAACGCTGCTTTGGCATTCCGGAAATCTATCCGGAAACACACGAAAATTCAAGGAGAGACCGTCCGGCTCCACTGGCTTTCGCCAGAGATGGGGTGGATGCCGCTCTCTCCCGATCGGCGTCGCAATGCGCCAAGCTTGTGATGCTGACCTCACAAGCGGAAGAGAGGTGATCCCATGAATGACGTAAGCATCATCGGTGTCGACCTGGCGAAGAACGTGTTTCAGCTGCACGGCGCAGCGGCGGACGGGACGGTCCAGTTCCGCAGAAAGCTGTCGCGGCTTCAGTTCCAGCGCTTCATGGCAGACCATCCGCGCTGCGTCGTGGCGATGGAGGCATGTGGTGGTGCCCACCACTGGGCTCGCGAGATGCAGCGGCTGGGCCACAAGGTGCGATTGATCGCACCGCGCTACGTCAAGCCATTCATCAAGCGGCAGAAGAATGATGCTGCGGACGCGGAGGCGATTGTCGAGGCCTCGCTGCGCCCGACGATGCGCTATGTCGAGCCCAAGACAGGGGATCAGCAGGCGAGAGCCCTCGTGTTCCGCACCCGCGAGCAGTTCGTCAGGCAACGGACGGAAGCAATCAACGCGCTGCGATCGCATCTGTACGAGTTCGGCTACATTGCCCCGCAAGGGATCGGGCATCTGTCGCGCCTTGAAGTGGTTATTGAGGATCCGGTCTCGGACCTGCCGCCACTTGCCCGGGAGATCTGCCGCGAGCTGCTGAGCCAGATCGCACAACTGACAGCCCGGATAGATGCACTGAAGAAGCGGATCGACGCGATAGCGCGGGAAGGCGAGATATCGCGCCGGCTGCAGACGATGCCGGGTGTGGGGCCGATCGGCGCGTTGGCTGTGGAGACCTTTGCGCCGCCGATGGAGCAGTTCAAACGCGGACGCGATTTCGCGGCTTGGCTCGGGCTGGTGCCACGACAGGCCTCGACCGGCGGCAAGCAGAAGCTGGGGAAGACATCGAAGATGGGCCAGCGCGATATCCGGCGGCTGCTGGTCACGGGCGCAATGGCCGTGGTGCGATGGGCCCTGCGCCGTGGCGCCCCTCGCAATCCATGGCTGGCGCGTATGCTCGAACGGAAGCCGCCTATGGTGATCGCCTCCGCGCTTGCCAACAAGATGGCTCGCGGCATATGGGCGATGCTGTCGCGCGGCGAAGACTATCGCGGCCCGGAGCTGGGACACGCTGCCTGATCGGGTAGCGCCGTCCCACTGGACCGCGGAAGTTGTGAGGAAGACCTGAACCGAATGGGCAAAGGATCGACATGATCCGGGTCGGGCGAACCAGAAACCTTCTCCGAGCCGCGAGCTCGCCCTCAGAGATCTGGCCCCGGTCCGCGCATCACCATCTCGGCCAGCGGCACTCTTCGGGCCGCACGGAAAGGCCTGACAAGAGTCCGCACTCGATCACATGCCCAAGGCTCAGAAATTCCTTGCAAACGGGGGCGGCATCCACAAGAGAAGGTTGGATTCCGGTTCCCACCGCTGCTCCAATCGGTTTCCCAACCTCATTCTCCCGCCTGACGTCAGCCACCGCCAAGGCCAGGTTTGGCGGGCTTCTCTGCGCGCGGGTTGGGAAATACCCCGAGCCGAGAAGCCCTATTTCTCTCTCCGCAGGGCCAATTCTCTCCGCACCTCGGGACGTGCGCGATTAGTTCCCGAGCTAATAGCGGACTGATTTTGAACAAAACTCCCCGAAATGCCGGCGCTGATAGTTGCGTCCAGCATCGCCCCCCGATGACAACCGGGGTTCAACTCGCGGCTTTGTTGCACCCGACCCTGATCGCTTCTCGGCCGGCCAGATGGCCGCGGACGTGTCCTTCAGACGACTCGCCGCATTACCCTTCGGGATTGTTCGGCTGAAACGAAGCCGGCCTGCTCTCGGAGGCCAACGCTCTGCTTTGGTCCGGCCAGAATGCGGGTAGAGGCCGGAGTAGCGTCGTCAGGCCGGCCTCACAGCGGCCCTCCAAGATCGCCTCAACCAGATCCGGCGCCAGGAGCGTCAGGCTGAGGAGTTTCCCCAGGAAGGACCGGTCGACCTTCTCGGCCGCCGCCAGTTCGGTCAACGATCCATGGCGGCCGTGGTCGAGCAGGCGTTGGTATCGGTGCGCGCGAGCCAACGCCTTCACCAGCGCCGGGTCGGCCCTTGTAGTAACCGCGGCCGGCCCTGCCTCCGCCGGCATGACGATGGTCTTCCGTCCTGGCCGGTGCCGAATCGCCAGTGGCACACGGACCGTGATGCTGGTCGCGTTCGTCATGCTGCTGCCCTCAGGGCGGCCGGCGCTATGGCGGTGAGGTCACGAACAAGGCCGCCAAGCCCATCCAGCCGTAACCGAATGTCCGCGCCGGCCGGGCCGACGACCACCCGCTCCACCAGTGACCGCACGATCCGCGCCTGCTCCGCCGGAAACAGGTGCTCCCACAGCGGATCGAGCCGGTGCAGCGCGTCCTGGGTCTCGGCTTCGGTCAGGTCCGGCGCGTCCTTGCGCGCCGCCCGCCACGTGCCGACCACGATCTCGGGCTGCCGCAGCAGCGCCCGTACCTGGTCCACCACGGCTGCCTCGATCTCCGCTGCCGAAACCCGGCGCACGATGCTGGCGTCGCCGGCAGCGTCGCCCTTCAGAACGCGCTGAGCCACGTAATAGCGGTAGAGCCGGCCGTTCTTCCGCGCGTGCGTCGGCGACAGCGCGCGGCCATCCACCCCAAAGATCAACCCCTTCAGCAGCGCCGGCGTCTGCGCCCGGTTCTGGTTGGCGCGCACACGCGGGCTGATCTGGAGCACGGCATGCGCCCGATCCCATAGCTCCCGCGGCACGATGCCCTGGTGCTCGCCGGGATAGACCTGCCCCTTGTGCGCGGCCTCGCCGACATAGGTCCGGTTGTTCAGCAGCTTGTAGACGTCGCCCTTGTCCAGTGGCCGGCCGGCCTTGCTGGTGGCGCCCTCCGCCCGGAGGCAAGCCACCGTCTCGATGCCTGATCCCGTCTCGGCGAAAATCTCGAACACCCGACGCACGCGCGGGGCCTCGTCCTCGTTCACCACCAGCTTCCTGGCCACGACGTCGTAGCCGAGTGGCACCTTGCCCCCCATCCACATGCCGCGGGCGCGCGACGCGGCGAATTTGTCTCGGATTCTCTCGCCAATAATTTCTCGCTCATATTGTGCAAAGCTGAGCAGCATGTTGAGCGTCAACCGGCCCATCGACGTCGTTGTAGAAAAGGACTGAGTTACACTCACAAAGGTGACGCCGTGTGCCTCCATCGTCTCCACGAGCTTGGCGAAGTCCATCAACGATCGGCTGAGCCTATCGACCTTATAAACAACGATATTGTCTATCAGCCCCTGCTCGATGTCGGCCAGCAGTCGCTTCAACGCGGGGCGGTCGAGGGTACCGCCACTGAACCCGCCATCATCGTAGCGATCGCGGACCAGCACCCACCCCTCGGCGCGCTGGCTGGTAATATACGCCTCGCACGCGTCCCGCTGCGCGTCGAGGGTGTTGAATTCCTTCTCCAACCCCTCATCCGT
Organism: Roseomonas sp.; assembly: GCA_041906015.1. Classification (GTDB taxonomy): domain Bacteria; phylum Pseudomonadota; class Alphaproteobacteria; order Acetobacterales; family Acetobacteraceae; genus Neoroseomonas. The sequence goes on along the minus strand of JAYRJZ010000021.1, from coordinate 57,714 downwards.
GGATTTGCGCGTGTAGACCGCGCAGCGCAGCTTCTTCGTGGTGCCCGGCATCGCCGGCTCGACGCGGGCGCGGCGGCTCATGCGTCACCTCGCGCGCGCAGCCCGAAAAACGTCCAGCCATTCCACCGCGTGCCGGTGATGTGGCGCGCGATGGCCGAGAGCGACTGATAGGGCCGCCCCTCGAATTCGAAATCGTCGGCGCGCACCGTGACGACGTGCTGCACGCCTTGCCATTCTCGGATCAGCCGCGTGCCGGCGAGTGGGCGACTGTCGGCGCGAATGCGGCGCAGGACGACGTTGCTGCCGTCCAGCTGCTCGCCCAGCGCCACGAGCCGGTCGACGGTCTCGGGCTTCAGCCCGCCATAGGCCAACTCCTGCACCCTGTATGATAGCCGGCTGACCAGATACGGGCGGTTGAAGGGTGGAGGCTCCTTGCCGAACAATTCCCGCCATTGCTGCTTGAGGTCAGCGGTGGGGGCAGTCTGCAACGCGGCGAGGCGCGCCAACACCTGCGTCGGCGGGATTGCCGGGATGGTCGGCGCTGGCGCGGCCGCGGCGGATGATCGTTTGGTCATGCGAGTCCCTCTCCGTTGGGGCTCGCATCCAGGCGCTGCCTGGCGGTGGAGTGGAGGCGAATGTCTCCCGGCCCCCAAGCCTTTCGGCTGGCGCGGCTGCGGAGCCGCAGCGGCACTCGCGATATGCCCAGCGCTGGGAACATCGCACGGGCGCATTTCGGGGGGATGGAGCTTCGTGGGGTTCGACCGGGCATCGAGATCCAGCACGCATGGTTGTGCCTCTCATATACGGATCGGCCCGCCTGAATTTCCCACGGCCCGGCGATCGACACGGCGGCGCTGATGTTCGGTGGTGTGCTCATCCGCGCCATCAAGCACATCGCGCTGGGTCTTCGGGAGCGCGTTCTTGTAGCGCACGTGTCACTGCGCAAACAAAGGAAGCACTGCGCAGACGGCGTAGCGCGCGGGGGCGACAAAGCGGCAGGCTGCCAGGATGTCGGCGACGCGCCTGCCGCGAATCCGCGCTGCGCATCGTCGCCGCTGTGCCGGCATTGGTCTCGTGGCGATGGTGGTGATTGGCATGCGAAGCCCTCCACCCATCCATTACCCATCAAGACGCAAATCCGTATCAGCCGCTTTGTGGCAAGCGCGCGCCACCCGTGGAACGCTGCCGGCTTCCGCGCTGCACGTGCTTCCCGCCCGCGGGAACCAAGCCAGCCTTGAGCCCAGATCCAAGCTTGGGGGTTTCGACGCACGGTTTGCAGTATCGACTGCCTACCAAACGCAACTTCAACTACTCTCCGTCAGTCACCAGCCTCGGTTTCAGGCGATTCGATTTACAGATCGCGCTTCTGCGTAGAAGATCGCATTCATTCGTAGGCGATCTATGCTTAGAACGGCTGGACCGGAAATCAATCTCGTGGTCCTATGGGCATGGGCAAATCTGCGGGCGCCAACCGCCGCGGCACCTCCCCACACCACGATCTGCCGGCCCGCTGAGACGTTTTCGTGGGTCCCTCGGTAGTCAATAAGCAGGGGGCCTCGCGCTCCCCACCGATCGCAACCCGCCGGGCCGGCGCACCTCGAATTCCCACCGCGGGGAAGTCGATGCGCCGCCCGTGGCCAGCAGGAGGAAACCGCATGAGCCGCGACCTCGAGGAACTGCGCAACGCGCTGATCGCCAGCTGGTCCGCGCTGCTGGAGGAACTGCTCGGCAAGCCATCCCGGCGTACCGCACGCCAATGGCGCTGGAACCGCCGCGGCAGCCTCTCCGCGGTGATGAGCGGTGCCAAGATCGGCACCTGGTTCGATCACGCTGCTGGCAGCGGCGGTGGCCCCTTCGAGCTCATCGCCCGCGAGCGCGGCGGCGACTGGCGCGATGCCGCTGATTGGGCGCGGGCCTGGCTCGGCATGCCGGCCTGGGCACCTACCGAACGTGCGCCCACACCTGTCCCGGAGATTGTGCTGGCGGCGCCCGCGAATGATGTGGATCCCATTGAGCAGCACCGCATCGCGCGCCGGGCCGCTCAGGCACAATGGGAGCATGCTGGCCCCGCCGATCCGGACCAGGCCTATCTCCGACGCAAAGGCGTGCAGCCGTTCGGCATCCGCATGGACATTGGCGCCACGCTGATCATTCCGCTGATCGATTTGGACGGCACCATCCACAGCATTCAGCGTATCTATGAGGATGGCACCAAGCGCTTTCTGTCGGGCGGTGCCAAAGCAGACCACTTCGCGCTGATTGGCGGGCCGTTGGAGAGTGCGCCCGCCATCCTGCTCTGCGAGGGCTGGGCCACCGGCGCCACGGCCCATGCCGCAACCGACCTGCCGGTGGTCGCTGCGATGGACGCGGGCAACCTCGTGCGCGTCGCCCCGCTGATCCAGGCGCGCTTTCCGGATACGACGCTTGTCATCCTGGCCGACAACGACCTCAAGCCCGACCGCGACACCAATCCCGGTGTGGCAGCCGCTACCGCCGCGGCGCTCGCAACCCAGGCCCTGCTCGCCATCCCGTCGCTGCCAGGCGACTTCAACGACCTCGCCGCGGCCTGCGGGATCGACGCGGTGCGCGACGAGATCTGGGCCGCAGCGCCGCTCGCCCCGCTCACGCCGACCTATCCGCTGGCCATCCTCGACCTCACCAGCATCCGCGCGACGCTGGATCATCAGGTCGCCGAGTTCATGGCGGATGTGGCGGCGCTTTGGACGGCCGACCCGCTTGACGCCGATTGGGAGCCGGCTGCACCGCCCTGGGCGAACGCATCGGTCGACGGCGCCGCCGAACAGCGGGAGACGGCATGCTCCTAGACTTCAACGCCGAGCCCCGTCCGCCGCGTCTTGCCCTGCCGGTCGGCGTGGGCATTGGCAAGACCAGGGCGATGCAGCGAAGCGTCGCCGGCCTGCTGCGCAGCGAGGTCCTGCGCGGCCGCAAGGTCGTCATTGGCGTACCGCGCCATGATCTCGCCGAGGAGCAGCGGGACGCATTCCACGCTCTCGACGTGGACGCGATGGTCTGGAAGGGGCGCACCGCCCCCGACCCGACTCCGGAAAACCCCGAGCGCCTGATGTGTCTCGATCCCTCGGCACCCTTCGATGCCATGGAGGTCGAGCGCATCGTCGAGACCACCAGTTGCAAGGTCACCCGCCGCGGCATCACGCATATCTGCCCGCTCTACAATTCATGCGGCTACCAGGCGCAAAAGCCCAGGCTGGAGGCGGCCCAGGTTGTGCTGACGGCGCATGAGGCGCTGTTCCACCAGGCGCCCAATGAACTCGGCGCGGTGGGCCTGCTGGTGCTGGATGAAGGGTTCTGGGGCGCCGGGCTGCGCGGCACCGACGGCAAGGCACTGCTGACGCTGGATGGTCTCCGCCCGCACCTCGGCACGGTGCAGTGCTGGACGCTGCGCAACCACGAGGATTGGGAGGCGACGGCCGATCTCGCAGCCCAGCGCGAGCGGCTGTGGAAGGTCCTGGCCACTGCGAGCAACGGCCCGCTCTCCGTCGCCGTACTGCGCGCGGCCGGGTTGACGCCGGAGCGCTGCCGCCAGGCTGCAGGCCTTGAGCATCGCCGCATGCGCAACCCGGGCCTTACTCCCGGCATGGATCCGGGCGAACGCCGACGCCGCATCGCTGCCGTGCTCCCAAAGGAGGGCGAGCCCTGGGCGCCGCCCAACCGCGCGGCGGCCATGTGGCTGCTGATCGCCGAGGCGCTGGAGAATGACCACGACGTCGCCGGCGCGGTGCTGGTCGACACCATGTCGGAAAATGGCACGGTCCGCTGCCTCCGCCTCGCCTGGCGTGCGGATCTCCGAAACGGCTGGGGGGCCCAGGGACCGATCCTGCATCTCGATGCCACGCTACGGCCTGAACTCGTCACCCCCTTCATTCCCGAGGTCACCATCGCCGAGCCTTTGATGGCGGCGGAGCCGCATGTGCGCGTGCGCCAGGTTCTTCGCGCGCCGGTGAGCGCCCGGGCTCTGACGCCGGGCGAGGATGCCAAGCCCCGTGATCGCAGTGCGGCGGAAAACCATCGGCGCCAAGTCTCGGCGCTGATTGCCTTGCGGGCGGCCAGTCTGCGCGGTCGCAGCGTTTCACCGCCCGACCTGCTGATCATCGCCCAGAAGGCGGCCGTGGATGCGCTGCGGGCGACAGGCCTGCCGCGCAACGTCCAGGCGGTTCATTTCAACGCCCTCAGCGGCATCGATCGCTGGCGCAGCGTCGCGGGGCTGATGGTGCTCGGCCGCACGCTGCCGGCGCCGTTGACGGTGGAGGCGCTGGCCGCCGCAGTGACCAACTGCCCCCCGCTCGCCAGCCGCGGTGGCGTGGACTGGTGGTATGAGCAGGAGGAGCGCCGCATCGCCCTGGCCGATGGCGGCGCACATGTCCTGCCGGGCGAGGTGCACGCCGATCCGACCGCCGAGGCCATCCGCTGGACGATCTGCGAGGGCGAGCTGATCCAGGCGATTGGGCGCGGCCGTGGCGTGAACCGCACGGCGGCAACGCCGCTGGAGGTCGATCTGCTGACCGACGTGGTGCTGCCGGTCGCGGTGCATGAGGTGCTGGACTGGGACGAGGTTTGCCCGAGCCGCCAGGACATGATGGCGGCCTCCGGCGTGGTGCTGGAGAACGCCGCCGACATGGCGAAGGCATTCCCGGACCTCTGGCCGAGCCGGGAGGCGGCCAAGAAGCAGAACCAGAGGAGGGGGACAAACTGCTATTATAGGGATCTTTCTAATAGCAATTTGTCCCCCTCCTCCTCGATTGTCGCCTACCGCCCGGCGGGGCCCGGGCAGAAGGATCGGACGGCGCGGTTCGACCTCGCGCTGATCGCCGATCCGCGCGCCTGGCTGGAAGCGAAGCTCGGGCCGCTCGCCCATTTCGAGATGATCAGCGGCAAAGCCCCGCAGCACACGACGCCCCCTATTGCCGATGCCCGCGCGCGCCTCAACGCGCTCAGCGCCCGGCTCGACGCTGCCCTCGCGCAGCGCATCACCCATGACCGCGCCCGCCTCACGGCGCTGTCCCACCGCATGGAAGCCGCTCAGCCCAACCCGGCCGCGGCATGACCGGCACCGCGTCCGCGGTGTTGCAACTCGAGCTCGGAGAGCTTCATGGATCAGGACAACACCATCACGATGTTCCACGCTGGCAGATTATCGACCGAGGCCGCGCCACCCTGGCTCATCGCGATCCGGGAGCGGCGCTCCAAGGCCATGGACTGGAACAAGGCTGCCCTGGCGGTCCTTGGCTACACCACCGCGCACGTCACCATCGGTCATGACGCATTTCCCATCGGCGAGATGCGCGCCTATCCGACGCCAGATGGTGGACGATACGTCGAGCTTGGTGAAGGCGAGGGCACCTTTGCTGAGATCTGGGTGGCCGAGGCGACGGACTGGCTGCCGTTCAACAGCTCCTATGTCGAGCCGTTTCTGCTCACCCGGGCCACGCTCCATCAGGCCGATAGGACAGAGCGCCTGGGCAATGCGCTCATTGCATTCGCCAGGCACGGAGAGGGCAAGCACTTGGATCGCGAGACAGGGGAGTCGCGCATCGACCATCGGGAGGATTGGGAGAGGGAGAAGCGCGAGCGAGCCCAGCAGCGCGCCCTCAGTGCCGCGCACGCCAGCCAGAACGCCTGAAAGGAGACGAACATCATGGCCAAGCGCAGCAAGCGCCACGTCCCGACCCTCGAAGAGCTGTCCAAGCCCTCGCGCTGGCGCCTCCAGCATGGCGGGTTCAGCGAGCCTGTCCGCGACGCCGATCCCGACACCGGAACACCCGTGCAACATCGTCGCGCGGTGGACTCCATCGCCGCCATGCTCGGCAACGGCACCATCACCCCGGAGATGCACGAGGCCGGCGCGATGTTCCGCACGCAGTTTCGTGCCGCCGCGCTGGATGGCATGCGCACCACGCAGCTGCTGCGCATCCCCGGCGCCTCTGCTGACCCCATGACCGAGCGCCAAGTCTCGGCACGGCAGCGGGTGCTGTCCGCGATGGATGCCCTGGGCGGGCTGCACAGCCCGGGCGGCTCTGCCGTCTGGCACGTGCTCGGGCTGGAATGCTCGATCCGCGAATGGGGATCGCAGCAGGGTTGGCAGGGACGCCCGATCGCGCCAGCCCAGGCGCAGGGCATGTTCACCGCGGCGCTGGCGGTGCTGGCCATGCACTATGGTCTGGTGCCGCGACCGCGCATGGCGGCGTGACGAGAGACGGCGCGATGCGCTCATGCGAAAGATCGAAAGGCAACGCATGAGTGCATTGCGCCGTCGAATCTGCGGGGTGTAGATTCGCGATACGCCGAGAAGCCGCGGCAGCGACGGCGATGTCGAGGCCATGGTTCCTTCCGGACGATATCGTATGCGGGGGGCCATCGCGCGCAAGGTCGCTAGCGGTAGGCGATAAACGAGGTTGCCAAGGCGTGAGGATCGTCGCGTAAGCGATGCATGAGACTCAATTTTGATCCGCTGCCAGGTGCAAACCGATTGCCAGGCCGAAGCCACGACAGGAGATGCACTTGCCAGAGCGCATCACCTCCGCACGTGACGTCGCCCGTCGCCTGGGCCTTTCGCACACGGCGATCCAGAAGGCTGAGCAGGTCGGGCGCATCCGCCGTGAGGCGGATGGGTCCTGGGATGTTGAGCGTGTTCGCCGCGATCTGACCGCATCGGCTGTGCCGGGACGCTCGCCGATGGCGCCGCCAGGTGATGACACGCCGCTGGGCCGGCTGACGCTGGCGCGGCTCGCCCTCGGCGTCGAGGCGCAGCGCCTGGCCATAGATGAGAAGAAGGGCCGCCTCATGGACGTCACCGCGGCTAACTACCGCATCGACGAGTGTGCCGCCGGCATGCGCGATGCGGTGCTGAACTGGCCGGCGCGGGTGTCGGGACAGATCGCCGCCGAGATCGGCCGCGATCCGCATCTCGTGCAGACCATCCTGCAGGAGCAGATGAATGCGTTACTGCTGGAGGTCGCGGATCGGCTCGATCCGTCTGCTTCATCGGTGCGAGACCCGCGCGCGTGATGCGCGCGATACAGCGCACCAGCGGCCTACATCGACTTCCCAGCGGCGGGAAGTCGACCAGAGCAAAGACACCTCGGTAAGCGGGCGCCACGTCCACATCATGGATCATGACGTGATCCAGACCGCCGAATCATAGCAATTCCGCGCTGCTGCATCTTGCTTGGCTCGCGCGCGCCACAGCGCGAATGGTCCGTCACACACAGGGGATGCCCTGTAGCAACAGACGGAGACCACGATGACCGACCGCACCGCCCGCGCCGCCCGCAATCAGGAACGCAGCCTGGCCGCCTTCCTGGCGAAGAAGGCCGAATTCGATGCCCTTCTCGCGGAACTCCAGCAGGCCAGCGCAGACCATTTCAGCGCGGATCCGGAGTCGGTGCTCTGGGGCGAGGCGGCCTGGCTTTCCGACGCCACTGCGAAGCTGAAGGACATCGCGGACCAGCATTTCCGCCGCGGCGAATACGAAACCTGAAGCGGGCTGTCCCAGCACCGCCCCGACCGGGTTCTGCCCGACGGGGCTCCCGGCAGTAGGGGCCGATGACCGGCACCCGGAACCGGAGACCACCACGATGACCAAGCTTTCCGATACTCAGCGCGTGATTCTCAGCGCCGCCGCACAGCACGAGATGGGCCTCGCCCGCGCGCCCAAGACCCTGCCGGCCGCGGCCCGCAACGCGGTGTTCCGCAGCCTGATCAAGAACAACCTGCTGACCGAGATCAACGCCCCGCGGGAGCATGTCGGGCTCGGCTGGCGCCAGGATGACGAGGGCACCCGGATCGTGGCGCGCATCACCGATGAGGGGCTGCGCGCCATCGGCATCGACCCGAACGAGGACGACGCGCAGGCCGCCGCGCCGGTCGCCGGCACGGCGCCCACGGGCGGGGAGGACGCCGCGGAGGGAGACGCCCCTGCGGAGGAGGCGGAACCCGTCCACGCCGCGCCGACACCGGCGTCGCGCACCAGCCTGCGCGACGCCGCCGCGGCGGTGCTGGCCGCCTGGGACAACGAGGCCAACCGCGAGACGGACATCATCGCCGCCCTGGATGCGCCGATGGAAGCCCTGCGCACCCTGCTCGCCAGGAAGGCGCCCCGCCAGGTGGGGGAGCCCGGCGCGTCGCGCAAGCCGCGCGAGGGGACGAAGCAGGAGGCGGTGCTGGCGATGCTCCGTCGCGAGGAGGGGGCCACAATCGCGCAGATCTGCGGGGCGACGGGCTGGCAGCAGCACACGGTCCGCGGATTCTTCGCTGGCCTGAAGAAGCGGCAGGGGATCGAGGTGCAGGTGCTGGAGCGCATCCGCGAGGTCGGCCCAAATAAGGATGGCGCACGCGGGAGCTACACGATCTACAAGGTAGCGGGCTGACCTGCACGCGATTGGATCAGGGCTCGCTGCTGAGGCAACGCGAGCCCTGATGCTGCGGGACCACGGCTCCACCCTCCTCGTTCGCCCGCGCGCAGATCGGCGGTCCCTGCGGCTGACGCCAGCAATGGGGAGGGGGGCTCGAATCTCTGGCACCTTGGGGGAACCATCCGCGGGAGGGGGCACGCAGGGATTATTCCCGCCTAAAAAAGAGCCTTCGGATTCATCGAGCCCGGCCGGCCGATGCGGCCGAACGGCGCTTGCGAGACGCGCGGCTGGTCCGGGACAGGTGCCTTCAACTGAACGCGGCGGCTCGGGCCGATGATCCGCCGCCGTTCAATTTATCTCGCCTGCACCCAACATCAGCCGAGCTGATATTGGCGCCTCACGCTATGGATAGCGGCCGTACCCCAACGGCGTTCACGCGACTTCGCCGCAGCCAACGCACAAGCCCACAGACCGGATGAAGCCCACGGAGCGATCCGATCGTGCCGCGGCTCACGGCCTCATGGCTGGCGTGTTGTCGAGAACGGCCTCAAGCGTCGAAGCCCGGCCTATGTCACCGACCAGGTCCGCAAAGCCCTCCCGTCGCAGAAGGTCGCGCACGGCGCCGTGCGCCCCTATCACGGCCAGGCGTGCGCCTCGGCGCTCCACCTCGGCATGCAGCTTCCGCAGCATCGCCGTGGCCGCGAGGTCGAGATAGGGCGCGGCGGAGAGGTCGCAGACCACAAGGCGCTGCGTGGCGGGGCCCGCGGCGCCGAACCGCGCGATGACGGCATCGAGCACAGCCTCCGCATTGACGTAGAGCAGCGATCCTTCCGGGCGGAAGGCGATGACCCCCGGGATCGGCTCGTTCTCCGGGTGGCGCGCCATGTCGCTGTACCGCGTCGTGCCCGGCACGCGGCCGAGGAACGCCACATGCGGCCGGCTCGTCCGCACCAGCATGATCAGCACGGACACCAGTGCCGCGAGCAGGATGCCCTGCAGGATCCCGAACAGCAGTACGCCCGCCAGCGCGACCGCAGCGGCCGCGAAATCGGGCCGGCTGACGCGCCACAGGCGGATCAGCGCCGGAATGTCGATCAGGCCGGCCACGGCCGTCAGCACGACCGCCGCCAGCACCGCCTTCGGCAGGTTCGCGAACAGCCCGGTCAGGAACAGCAGGCAAAGGCCGAGCGCCACGGAAGCAAGGATCAGCGTGAGCGGCGTGCGCGATCCCGCCTTCTCCGCCACGGCGGATTGCGACAGCGCCGGCAACTGGGTCATGGCGATGGTAATGCCCGCGCCGGCCTTGAAGCCGACCAGGATGCTGTCGCTGATCAACTTGGTCAGCACGCTCAACCGCAGCGTCCAACCGCAGCAACGGGAGAAGCGCTAAGCGGAGACAGCCTCGCCCGACCTGTGCTTGCGTGGCATCTGGCTGAGGTGGACCCAGATGGTTCTCAACCTTGGGACGCGTTCGCGCCGGTCATCCGTCGTGCGGAAGACGACCGCGAGGACTGGGTCCAGCACGGGGGCCGTCGTCACGGGGCGAAGTTGTCGGAACCCGCACACATCCCCACGTCCCGGCGCTAGCGCCGCTGGAAAGCAAGAACGGCGTCCGCATGCCTTCGTACTGCGGTGCGTCCTTTACCTGCCGGTGCGAAGCCTGCAATCAGGCGGCATGCTCGCGCTGCCCGCCATTCCGCTCCTTGCCCTGGCCTGCGTCCCGCTGGTTGGCTGGGGGCTGCGCCGTGCCCCCGTCATGGCGCCCTGGCTCGCCGCGCTCCCGGCGGCGCTGTTCCTGCTGGTCCTCACGACCCCCGACGGGGCCATGTTCAGCCTGCCTTGGATCCCGACGCTCGGCGTAGAGCTTTCCGCCTCGACGGCCTGTCGCGCCTTTTCGCGCTGCTGATCGCCGGCATCGGTGCCGGCGTGTTCCTCTACGCTGCCGCCTATCTTGAAGGGCACCCGCTGCTGCACCGCTTACTCGCGGTGCTCACGCTGTTCATGGCGGCGATGCTGGGCGCGGTTCTGGCCGACGACCTGCTGCTGCTGTTCGCCTTCTGGGAACTCACCAGCCTCGCCTCCTTCCTGCTGATCGGCTTCGACGCCCATCGCGCCGAGGCGCGCCGTGCCGCGCAGCAGGGGCTGATGGTGACGGTGGCCGGCGGCCTCGCCATGCTCGCAGGGATCCTGGTGCTGGGGGATGCCGCCGGCACCTTCCGCATTTCCGCCATCCTGGCGCAGGGCAGCACCCTCGCCGCGCATCCGGCGGCGCCCTGGATCGTGGTGCTGATCGCAATCGGTTGCTTCGCCAAGAGCGCGCAGTGGCCGCTGCATTTCTGGCTGCCCAACGCCATGGCGGCGCCGACGCCGGTCTCGGCCTATCTTCATTCGGCCACCATGGTGAAGCTCGGGGTCTATCTGCTGGCGCGGCTGAATCCCGCCTTCCAGGAGATGGCGCTGTGGCAGGGCCTGCTCACCGGATTCGGCACCGCAACCATGCTGGCCGGCGCGGTGCTGGCGCTGCGCGAGCGCGACCTCAAGCGCAAGCTCGCCTGGTCCACGGTGGTGGCGCTCGGCACGCTGGTCGCGTTGATCGGCATCGAGGACCCGCTCGCCGCGACCGCCGCGGTCGTCTTCCTGCTGGTCCATGCGCTTTACAAGGCGAGCCTTTTTCTGATTGCCGGCATCGTGGACAAGAAGGCCGGCACGCGCGATGCCATGCAACTGCGCGGTCTGGCTCGGCGCATGCCCATCACCGCAGCCGCGGCGCTGCTGGCGGGGCTCTCCATGGCGGGCGCGCCGGGCTTCATCGGCGCCTTCGCGAAGGATCTGCTGTTCACCGTTCAACTCGGCGTGCCGGGACTGCTGCCTGCGGTCGCGCTGGTGGTGAACGCGGCGATGGTGGTGGTTGCGGGCGTCGTCGCGGCGCGGCCCTTCATGGGCAAGCCAATGGAAACCCGCGACGTGGCGAAGGATCCGCCGCCTGCGCTGCTCGTCGCGCCGATCGTTCTGGCGACGCTTGGGCTCGTGTTCGGCATGGCGCCGCACCTCATCTCCGCCGCCATCATCGAGCCTGCGGCCGGCGCCATCCTCGGCCGGCCGACGGGGATCGCGCTCGGCGAGAAGCAGGGCGGCACGGTGGTGATGACCATGTCCTTCGCCGCGCTCGGCCTCGGCCTGCTGATGTTCCTGGGCTGGCGGCGCCTGCAGCCCACGCTGGCCGGCCAGACCTGGCTCGACACCTACGGTCCGGACGCCGGCTATGGTCGCGCGATGCGCGCCGTCTCGGCCGTCGCGGTGGCGCTTACGCGCCGGGTGCAAGGCGGCAGCCTGCGCGGCTACCTGGCGGCGAGCCTCGCATTGGTCTTCGCCGGCGCGGCGCTGGTTCTGATGGCTCGCGGGGGGCTCGCGCTGCCGCTGCCCGGTCCGTGGGCCGGGCCGGCACAACTCGCGCTCGCGGCTGTCATCCTCGCCGGCGCGCTGGCCGCCTGCCGGCTGCGTGCGCTGTTCGGCCAGGTGATGGCGGCAGCACTCGTCGGTTTCGGCGTCGGCATCCTGTTCCTGACGCTGGGCGCGGCCGACCTCGCCTTCACCCAGTTCACCGTCGAGATCCTGGCCATCGTGCTGCTGGTCGCGATTCTGGCGCGGCTGCCCTTCCACGCGCCGGACGCGCGGCGCGCGCCGGAGCGCCGGCGTGACGCGCTGCTCGCCGCCGGCGTGGGCGCGGCCGGCACCGCCATCCTGCTCGCCGTGCTTTCGGTGCCCTTCGACCCCTTCATCACTGAATGGATGGGTCAGGCCGCGGTGCCGGAGGCGAGGGGGCGCAACGTCGTCAATGTCATCATCGTGGATTTCCGGGCGCTCGACACGCTGGGCGAGATCGCGGTGCTGCTGCGCCGGGCCGGGAAGCCGGGCTGATGCTGGACAGCCTGATCCTGCGCGCCTCGGCGCGCTACGTGCTGTGGGCCTGCGTCGCGCTGTCGGTCTTCGTGCTGCTGCGCGGCCACAACGAGCCGGGCGGCGGGTTCATCGGCGGGCTGATCGGCGCGCTCGGCTTCGTCTTCCACGCGCTGGCGCGCGGCCCGGCGGCGACGCGGCGCGTGCTGCGGCTCGACCCGCTGGCCTGGGGCGGCATCGGGCTGCTGCTGGCCGCCGGCTCCGGCCTGCCGGCGCTGCTGCTGCACGCCGAGCCGCTGCTGACGCACCAGTGGATGGAGGGCCTGCCGATCGGCACCGCGATCCCCTTCGACATCGGCGTCTATCTCGTGGTGCTGGGCTTCGCGCTGGCCTTTGTGCTGCCCTTCCTGGGCGAGGACGCGGCATGAAGGCGGCACGGTTCGCACGGGCGGGGCGGCTCTGAGATGGAAACGCTGCTCGCCCTGCTGTTCGGCCTGCTGCTGGCCGCCGCCTGCTACATGCTGCTGGCGGTCGCGGTCGCGCTCACCGGCTGGCGGATGCTGCGCGGCCCGGGCATCGCCGACCGCGCGGTGGCGATGGACCTGCTCGGCCTGCTCGCGGTCAGCGCCACCGCGCTCGCGGCGCTGGCCAGCGGGCACCTCGCGCTGCTCGATGTCGCGCTCGGCCTCGGCCTCGTGGGCTTCGTCGGCGCGGTGGGCGTCGCCGCCTTCATCGCGCGCGCCTCCCGCCCGCCGGAGGCGCGCGATGACTGACGCGCTCGCCGCCCTGCTGCTGGTGCTGGGCGCCGCCATCGCGCTGATCGCGGCGATCGGCGTGGCGCGGCTGCCCGACGCCTTCCTCCGGATGCACGCCGCCACCAAGGCGGGGGTGGTCGGCGCGGGACTGATCCTGATCGGCGCCGGCCTCGCCTTCGGCAGCGGTGATGCCTGGCTGCGCGTCGGGCTGATCGTGCTGTTCCTGCTAGTGACGGTGCCGCTTTCCTCGCATGCGCTCGGCCGCGCCGCCTATATCGGCGGTGCGCCGCTGTGGGCGGGCAGCGCCGAGGACGCGCTGGCCGGCGTGCTGCCGCGCCATGCCATTGATGACGAAACCGCCTCTCCCGCCCCGGTGCAGCAGGCCGCTGCCATCCCGGCGCCGGCCATCGCGTCCATGCCGGGTGCGCCGGACGGCCCGGCGCGGCCCGCCGGTCCGGGCGACGCGCGCGGCGCTGCGCCCTGACCGTCCGTGCTGTAGTACGATCGCAGCCGCGCGCCCGCGCAGTTCCGGGCCGACACGGGGCATCTCGCTGGCGGCGGGGCCTTTGGCCTTCCGGACGCTTCCGAGGGAGACGATACGGCAGGCATGACAGGGCCCGTCGGATCTGCCCAGACTCCACGGGCCGGATTCGTGCGCCGCCCGCCGATCGGGACCTGCCAACATGAGGACGACCAATGAACGACGCTCTTCTGATCGCGGGTGGCCTGATCCTGCTGGTGGCGGGCGGGGAGCTGTTCGTGCGCGGCGCCGTGCAGATCGCCGAGCGAATGGGCGTGTCGCCGCTGCTGATCGGCCTCACCCTGGTCGGCTTCGGCACCTCGACGCCCGAGCTGGTGACCAGCGTCAAGGCCTCCCTGGCGGACTCGCCGGGGATCGCGGTGGGCAACATCGTCGGCTCCAACATCGCCAACATCCTGGTGATCCTCGGGCTCGCCGCGCTGATCACGCCGATCGCCGTCGGCCGCGGCGCGCTGCGGCGCGACGGGACAATCGTCGCGGCGGTGGCGCTGGCCTTCACTGGCGTCAGCCTGTTCGGCACGCTCGACCGCGCGGTGGGCACGCTGTTCCTGCTCGGGCTGGTCGCCTATGTCGCCTATGCCTGGCGCGAGGAGCGCCGCGGCGAACCCGACCACGCCGCCGCCTTCGAGAAGGCGCAGGCCTTCGAGGAGGTCCACCCGAGCGGGCTGCATGCGACCAACGCCTCGGCGCCGGGGGCGGGCTGGAAGGGGGTCGCGATCTCGGTCGGCTTCGCCTTCGGCGGGCTCGCGGTGGTGGTGCTCGGCGGCGGCCTGTTGGTGGACGGCGCGGTCGGCCTGGCGCGCGGCCTCGGCGTGTCGGAGACGGTGATCGGGCTGACCATCGTCGCGATCGGCACCTCGCTGCCCGAACTGGTGACCTCGGTGATCGCCGCGCTGCGCCGCCACGCCGATGTGGCGCTGGGCAACGTGCTCGGCTCCAACATCTACAACATCCTCGGCATCGGCGGGGCGACGGCGCTGATCGCGCCCACGCCCATACCCGCGGCGATCGTCGCCTACGATGGCTGGGTGATGCTCGGCGTGTCCTTGCTGCTGCTGCTGGTGGCGCGGACCGGTTGGCGGATCGGCCGCCGGGAGGGCGCGGGGCTGCTCGCGCTCTACGCGTTGTATGTCTGGTCGATCTGGCCGGCGGCGTGACGTGGGCCGCGCTCAGAACGCGCCGAACCGCCCGGCGAGGACGAGCACGACCACCAGCGCCAGGATCGGCCCGGCGCAGGCGACGGCGAAGATGTCGGCATAGGCTTCGCGGTGGGTCAGCCGGCAGATCGCCAGCAGCGTGACCACCGCGCCGCTGTGCGGCAGCGCATCGAGCCCGCCGGTGGCGATGGCGGTCACCCGGTGCAGCACTTCCGGCGCGATGCCGGCGGCGAGCCCGCGCGCGAGATAGGTCTCGCCCATGGTGCCGAGCGCGATGCTCATCCCGCCCGAGGCGGAGCCGGTGATGCCGGCCAGGATGTTCACCGCGATGGAGAGCGAGACCAGCGGATTGCCCGGCGCGATGCCGAGCACCGCGTCGCGGACCAGGGCAAAGGCCGGCAGCGAGGCGACCACCGCGCCGAATCCCACCAGCACCGCCGTGTTCAGCGCGGGGATCGCCGCGGCATTGGCGCCTGCGCCGAGGGTCTCGCCCAGCCGCGGCAGGCGGCGGCGGTTGGCCAGCACGGTCAGCACGATGGTGGCGGCGAGCGCGAGCAGGATCGCCCAATACCCGATCAGCTTCGCCGGATCCGCCCCGCCCAGGCGCGGATCGGCCGGCTGCCCGGCCAGCAGGGCGGGCAGGACCAGGCCGGCGAACAGCCCGTTCAGCGCCACCACCAGCAGGATCGGCGCGGCGGCGAGCGCCAGCGGCGGCGGCGCGGCGGCCGCGGCGGCGCCGTCGCGCTGCGCCTCGGCGATGTCGAAGCCTTCGCCCTGCGCCATCTCGCGCAGTCGCGCCGGCGCGGGCGGCGGTGGCTCCGGCGCATCGGCGGCGAAGCGGCCGCGCCGCGCCCGCCACAGCAGCCAGGCGAGGCCGAAGCCCAGCATCACCGCGCCGCCGATCAGCCCGAGCCCGGGGGCGGCGAAGGCGGTGGTGCCGAAGAACGGCATCGGGATGGCGTTCTGGATCGCCGGCGTGCCGGGCAGCGCGGTCATGGTGAAGGTGAAGGCGCCGAGCGCGATGGTCGCCGGGATCAGCGCGCGCGGCAGGCGGGCGCGGGCGAACAGCTCCGCGGCCAGCGGCTGCACCGCGAAGGCGACGACGAACAGCGACACCCCGCCATAGGTCAGCGCCGCGCAGGCCAGCACCACCGCCGGGATGGCGTTGGCCGGGCCGAGCCGCGCCGCCAGCGCCGCGGCCAGGGCGCGCGCCGCGCCGGTCTCCTCCATCAGCTTGCCGAAGATGGCGCCGAGCACGAACAGCGCGAGGAACTGCGCGAGGAAGCCGCCGAGCGCGGGCATCATGACATGGGTGAGCGAGGCCAGCGCCGGCGCGCCCGCCGCCAGCACCGCGGCCAGGGCGGCGAGCGGGGCGGCGACCAGCACGCTGACCCCGCGATAGGCGAGCAGGATCAGCAGCGCCAGCGCGGCGAGGATGCCGAGGATGCCGCTCACGGCAGCATTCCGGCGTCGGGCGGGACGGCCAGCGTGGCGCGCCGGCCGAGATCGGCGCGGTGGCGCGCGAGCCAGGCGCCGGCGGCATCGAAGCCCTGCTGGTGCAGGCACTGCAGATAGGACCACTCGGGCAGGCGCGCCCTGTCGCCGGGCGCGAAGACGCTTTCGTCGGCGCTGATCCGGTGCAGCCGCAGCGAGCCGAGCCGGTTGAACAGCGGCTCGGCGCCGGCACCCGCCCCGCCGCCCTCTGCCAGCGCGCGCTGGAGCGCGGCGATCGCCCGCAGTTCGTTCACCAGGCTCGCGTTGAAGACGATCTCGTTCAGCCGCTCCGCGGTCGCGGCGGCGCCGCGCGGCGCCTCGCGCCGTTCCTGCGGGGTGAGCTGGACGATCAGCAGGTCGCTCGCGTCGGCTTCGGCGATCAGCGGCGCCAGCGGCGGATTGGCCAGGTAGCCGCCATCCCAGTAGGCGCGGCCGTCGATCTCGACGGCGCGGAACAGATGCGGCAGGCAGGCCGAGGCCAGCACAGCCTCGGGCGTCAGGTCGGCGTTGCGGAAGACACGCAAGGCGCCGGTCGCGACGTCGGTCGCCGAGAGGAACAGCCGCGGCGCGTCGGCGGCGCGCAGGCGCTCGAAATCCACCGCCTCGGCCAGCAGGCGGCGCAGCGGGTTGAGATTCTGGCCCAGTGCCGTGCCGCCGCCGAGCCCGCCGATCGCCGTCTCGGCGAAGGCGCGCCAGGCGGCCTGGGTGGCCGACCACAGCGCGAAGGGCGCCCATTCGGGCAGCGCCGCGCCGAAGGGACCGGCCGCGAGCCGCGCCGCCTGCGCCGCGCGGCTGACACTCTTCCAGAACTGCCACAGGGTGCGCTGCGCCGCCGGGCGGCCGCCCTCCATCAGCCCGTGCGCCAGCAGCACGGCATTGACCGCCCCGGCGCTCGCGCCGCTGATGGCCACGATCTCGATGCCGTCCTCGTTGAGCAGCCGCTCCAGCGCGCCCCAGGTGAAGGCGCCATGCGCACCGCCGCCCTGCAGCGCGAGTTCGAGCCGGACCGGCGGCATTGCGGTGCCGGATGGCGGGCGGGCGGTCAAGTGCCGGCGTCCCCGTCGCGGCGGGCTGGCGGTGTTTCGGCGTTGTCCTTCCGCGCCAACCGCACGCTGACCGGGGGCGTGTTCTGGACCAGCCAGTAGCCGACACTCGTTGCGACGACCAGAAGAGCGAGTCCGAACATCTCCATCGGCTGGGTCGTCTCCTGGTCCAGGATGATCACCTTCCGCGCCACCGCCATCAGGGCGGTGGCGATGACGATCTTGATGTGGATGACTTCCTCGCGCAGGTAGATCGTGATGTTGACGAAGATCTCGATGGCAACCAGCACGGCCATGAAGGCGCCGAAGGTCGCCAGCATGTCGGCAATGGTCAGGATGAAGCGCGGCGGCGAGGCGAGACGCTGCCAGATCACCCAGCCGACATCCACTACTCCCATGATGATCACGAACACCATCATGACCGCCATGGCGCGGACACACATGCGGATGACGTATTGCAGCCGGTCGATGAGGGGTTCCTGGTCCGGCGCCATGTCGGATCCTTCTTATTGGGGCGATGGCAGGTGGTGGCAATCAGGCAGCGGACACGACTAAGGGGCGCAGGCAACGTATCGCCAATTTCTCCATCTCCAGCAGCGCGAAGATCAACACTGCGACCGCCAGCACGGGCAATCCTTCCCCGAGCGGGTCCAGCGGGCGCGACGCGAAGAGCACCTGCATGGGCTCAGCGTAGGTGAAAAGCAACTGCAGGACGATGACGGCCGCGACGCCGAGCAGCACTGCCCGGGTGCCGAGCATCCCGCGCCAGGTCAAGGAAGCGCCGTGCCGGTAGCGAACGCTGAACAAATAGGCGACTTCGGCCGCCACCAGCGTGTTGACGGCCATGGTCCGTGCCGTCTCGACCGACAGCCCCTGCGCGGTGGCGTATTTGAACATGCCGAAGACGCAGCCGAAGAACAGCAGCGAGACGAAGACGATGCGCCAGACCACGAAGCCGGTGAGGAGCGGCTGGTCGGCCGGGCGCGGCGGCAGGCGCATGGTACCGGGCTCGGTCGGCTCGAAGGCGAGGGTGAGCGCGAGTGCGACCGAGCTCACCATGTTCACCCACAGGATCTGCGTCGGCGTGATCGGCAATTGCGTGCCGAGCAGGATCGCCAGCACGATGCTCATCGCCTCGCCGCCATTGATCGGCAGCAGGAAGGTCACGGTCTTGGTGAGGTTGTCGTAGACCGTGCGCCCGGCCCGCACGGCGGCGGCGATGGTGGCGAAGTTGTCGTCGGCCAGCACCATCTCGGCCGCTTCCTTGGCCGCCTCGGTGCCCTTGCGGCCCATCGCCACGCCGACATCGGCGCGCTTGAGCGCGGGGGCATCGTTCACCCCGTCGCCGGTCATGGCGACGACGGCGCCCCCGGCCTGCAGCGCCTCGACCAGGCGCAGCTTGTGCTCGGGGCTGGTGCGGGCGAAGACATCGCTCTCCAACACGCGCACGCGCAGCGTCGCGTCGTCGAGCGTGTCAAGCTCGGCGCCGGTGACCACCGACCCCGCGCCGCGCAACCCGACCTGGCGCGCGATCGCGCTCGCGGTCGCGGCGTGATCGCCGGTGATCATCTTCACGCGGATGCCGGCGGCCTGGCATTCCGCCACCGCGGCGATCGCCTCCTCGCGCGGCGGGTCGATCAGCCCGAGCAGCCCCAGCAGCACGAGCCCGCCCTCGATGTCGGCGGGCGCCAGGGTGTCGGTGCCGTGCGGCACGTCGGCCCTGGTGGCGACGGCGATGACACGCAGCCCGTCGGCGGCCAGCGCCTCGGCCCGGGCACGCCAAGCGGAGGCGTCCAGCGGTGCGGTGCCGTCTTCCCGCCGGACCGCGGCGCACATGGCCAAGACCCGTTCCGGCGCGCCCTTGACGCAGACGAAGGCAGCGTCGTGGCCGGCGTGCAGCGTCGCCATGTAGCGGTGGCGGCTGTCGAAGGGGATCTCGTCGCGCCGCGGATGGCGCAGCCGCGCCGTCTCGGGCGCCAGACCGGCCCGGGCGGCGAAGGCGAGCATCGCCCCCTCCATCGGGTCGCCCGCCACCGTCCAGCTGCCGTCCGGCTGCTCGCGCAGCGCAGCGTCGTTGCACAGCGCGACGCCCTGCACGAGTTCCTGCAGTAACGCCAGTGCGGCGGGGCCTGGCGTCTCGCCGGCCAGGGTGACGCTGCCGCCGGGCGCATAGCCCGAGCCCGAGACCTCGAAACGGCCGAAATCGGAGTCGATGACCGCGACCGCCATCTCGTTGCGGGTCAGCGTACCGGTCTTGTCGGAGCAGATGACGGAAACGGCGCCGAGAGTCTCGACCGCCGGCAATTGCCGTACGATGGCGTTGCGCGCCGCCATGCGCCGCACGCCGATCGCGAGCGTGATGGTCATCACCGCCGGCAGCCCCTCGGGGATCGAGGCCACCGCGATGCCGACCACGGCCATGAAGGCTTCCTCGGCGCCGAAACCGCGGAAGAGCCAAGCGAAGGCGAAGATCAGGACCGCCAGTCCGAGAATGATCCCGGTCAGCCGCCTGGCGAACAGGTTCATCTGGCGTAGCAGCGGCGTCGTCAGCGTCTGCACGGCACCGATCATGCCGCTGATGCGGCCGATCTCGGTCGCCGGGCCGGTGGCGACGACGACGCCCATGCCCTGCCCCGCGGCGACCAGCGTTCCTGAGAAGGCCATGGAGGTCCGGTCGGCGAGCGGCGCGTCCGCCGCCACGGGATCGGACGTCTTGTCCACCGGCACCGATTCGCCCGTCAGCGCCGCCTCCTCGACACGCAGGCCGCGCGCGCGCAGCAGCCTGAGGTCGGCGGGAACGCGCTCGCCCGGCTCGAGCAGCACCACGTCGCCGGGTACGAGATCGGCCGCGTCCACGGTGATCCGTGCGCCGTCGCGCAGCACGGAAGCGTGCGGGCTGAGCATGTCGCGGATGGCATTGAGCGCCTGCTCTGCGCGGCCTTCCTGGACGAAGGCGACGGTGGCGTTCACCAGCACCACGCTCAGGATGACGATGGCGTCCTTGAAGTAGCCGAGCACCCCGGTGATGGCCGCCGCGGCGATCAGGACCTGGATCAGCAGGTGGTTGAACTGAGCGAGGAAGCGCCGGAACGCGCTGCGCGGCGCGGCCGCCGGCAGCGTGTTCGGGCCGTGCTCGGAGAGGCGCCGGGCGGCCTCACCGCGCGTGAGGCCCGCGGGCGCCGCACCAAGACGGCCCAAAGCTTGCTCCGTCGCCAGGCTATGCCAGCCGGCGCCGCCTCCGTTTTGTGCGCGCGGCGGTGCCGGGCCTGGTGGAAGCGACATGCCGCCTCTCCTCGATGGTCATGGTCCCAAGTGTCGTCCAGTGGTGCGCGGCTGGACCCGACCTGCCCACCGCTCGGATGACCGGTCCGCCTATGCGGCCAGCAGCGTAGGCAGCGTCGGCCCCTGGTCGAGCAGGTCCATCGTCGCGCTGCCGAACACCAGATTGTGCAGCGGTGCATGCCGGACGGCGCCCATCACCAGCAGGTCCGCCTGGGCCTCCCGCGCGGCGTCCAGGATCGCGCGCGTCACGCCGCCGCTGCCGCGCTGCACGGGCCGGAAGTTGGCCTTCGCGCCGTGCCGCGCCAGCAGGTGGGTCAGTTCGACCGCCGACTGCCCCGGGCGGAATTCCTTGTCGTCGGTGACGCTCACGACAGTTACCGAATCCGCCCGCTTCATGAGCGGCAGCGCGCCATGCACCGCGCGCACCGCAGCGGTCGAGGCATCCCAGGCCACGATGACGCGTGAAGGCGGCGACGCGGCGGCGTGGCTGGGCGGCACGAGTAGCATGGGGCGTCCGGACGAGAAGATGCCGCCGTTGGCGACGAAGCGCTTGCCGATGTCGGCGCCCGACCCGAAGGACATGACACCGAGGTCGCTGACCCGCATCTGATCGGCGAGGACCTCCCCGACGCCGTAGGCGAAGCTGCTGCGGCCGCGCACCTCGAAGCGCAGGCCCCGCGTCTCGAGCGCCGCCCGGACGTGCAGCAGCACGCCATCCTCGTGCGCTGCCAGCTCGGTCTCCGGCATCTCGGCGTCTCCGCCCGGCGGCTCGGGGCGATAGACGCTCGCCGCGAACACCAGTGCCGCAACATGCGCCGAATGCGCCTCCGCCAGGGCCAGAGGCAGGGCGATGGACGCATCCACCGCGCCCAGCGTGTCCGGCTCCACATGCAGCGCGATTGTAGTGACAGCCACGATCCCAGCCTCCTTCACGTTCAATTCGGACCCCGCGAGCATGAGGCGCGCACGAGGTCGGTTTTCAAGAGCATGGCGCGCTGCCGAACCGCGGAGCGCTGTTCCGTTCGCTCTCCGTTTGTCCTTCCGCGCCTGGTCACGCCATCGGCCCGGGCCCGCTGCGCCGGCTCGGCCCGCGGCGCTCAGATGCACTCAACGGCGCTGATTGAGCAATGATGTACATCAATGCCGGCCAGTCGCGCCTGCGGATACACGTCGCAGTCTGACGAGCGTTCAGACGTGAGGAGCGCGGTGCTCACGCGGCGTCTCCTGATCTTGAGGGAGGCTGCGGAGCCGATGCCCTTGTCGGCGACCGCGTGCGTTTTCGCACGCGGCAATGTGCGGTGGCGCTGCGCGGCGACACCGCGAGGAGTATTGGGACGGCATGACAACCGACGACAAACCGCGCGCGTTGCCCCCGACACTCCAGACCGCGGTGCATGACCTCGCGCAGGCCGGGTCACGCGACGCGATCGTCTCCTTCGAGGTGAATCGGACGCGGGTGATCAGCTACAGCGATCTCGCCGCCGAGGTGGCGCGCCAGGCGCGCCGTCTCGCGCATGCGGGTGTCGGCCCGGGAGATCCCGTCATCCTCTGCGGGCCGGGCGGCGCTGACTGGATCCTGACCTGCCTCGCCATCCTGCATTGCGGTGCATGCGTAGTCCCGGTGGACGCGACGCTCGGCGCCGACAGTTTCCGCCACGTGCTGCGCGACAGCGGAGCGCGCGTCGCGCTGATCGCGCCATCCTCGGCACTGAGGCTGCGCCGGCCGCTCGACCAGCAGGGCGTGCGCGCGCTGCCGCTGGCCCAGGACGAAACGGCAGAGGAAAGCCGGGACGCCACCTTCGCGCGCGTCGGTCCCGAGGATCGCGCGGTGCTGTTCTACACGTCGGGAACAACCGGGCCGCCCAAGGGCGTGCCGCTGACGCACGGGAACCTGATCTACCAGCTCCGCGTGCTCGCCGGCACGGGCATCGTGTCGCCCGATGACCGCGTCCTGCTGCCGCTGCCGATGCACCATGTCTATCCGCTGGTTCTGGGCGTGCTCACGCCGCTCGCCGGCGGCATCGCCGTGGTGCTCCCGGCGGGCTTCACCGGCCCGCAGGTGGTGGCCGCGCTGCAGGCGGGCAGGCCGACGGTGATGATCGGGGTGCCGCGGCTGTTCGATGCCCTGACCAACGCCGTGGTCGAGCGGATGCGACAGCGCGGGCCTGTCGTTCAGGCGCTGTTCCGCGGCGCGCTCGGACTGTCGCGCCTTGTCCGCCGCCGCTTCGGCTGGCGGATCGGCCGGACGCTGTTCGCGTCGCTGCACCGCCGGCTCGGCCCATCGCTGCGCGTCGTCGTCTCCGGCGGCGCCGCGCTCAGGTCCGAGACCGCCTGGACCATGGAGGCGCTCGGCTGGAAGGTGGCGAGCGGCTACGGACTCACCGAGACCTCGCCTATGCTCACCATCCACCCGCCGGGCGCGATGCGCTTCGAGACCGTCGGCGGCGTGGCCCCGGAGACCGAGCTGCGGATCGAGGGCGCGGCGGAGGGCAACGCCGAGGGCGAGGTCCTGGCCCGCGGTCCGGGCGTGTTTGCAGGCTATCATGCGCTGCCGCAGAAGACGGCAGAGGCCTTCACCGCGGATGGCTGGTTCCGCACCGGCGATCTCGGCCGGATCGACGAGACGGGCTGGCTCCGCCTCACCGGTCGGCGCTCGACGGTGATCGTCACCGAGGGCGGCAAGAACCTGCAGCCAGAGGAGATCGAGGAGGCCTACCAGGCGCATCCTGCGATCGAGGAGATCGCGGTTCTCCAGCACGACGGCCGCCTCGCCGGGCTGATCGTGCCGGCGCGCGCCGCGCGGGCCGAGGACGGGGGCAAGGCGGCGGTCCGCGAGGCCGTGCGCGAGGTCGCGCGCGCCCTGCCATCCTACCAGCGCATCGCCGAGTACCGCCTGACCGCCGAGCCCATCCCGCGCACCCGGCTGGGCAAGCCGCGCCGCCAGCTCATCGTGCAGGCCTATGCGCGCGCCGGGGAGGCGGGGCGCGAGGAACGCGGCCGCGCGAGCGGCCTCGTGCCGATCGAGACTCTTTCGGCCGACGACCGGGCGCTGCTCGAACACGACACGGCGCAGACGGTGCTCCGGATGCTCGGCGAGAGGTTCGCCGATCGCCGCATCGGGCCCGACAGCGACCTCCAGCTCGATCTCGGGATCGACTCGATTGGCTGGCTCGACCTGTCCCTCGACATCGCCGACCAGGCTGGCGTCACGTTGTCCGACGCGACGATCGGCGAGATCCGCACCGTACGCGACCTGCTGGTGCGGGTGGCCGAGGGCGGCGATGCCGGGGCCGATGCGCGGCTGCCGCTCGAGGAGCCGGAGCGCGTGCTGGGCGAGGACGGGCTCCGCTGGCTGGAACCGCGCGGCACCGGCCAGGGGATCGTCGGCCGCGTTCTCGCGGCGGCGAACCGCCTGGTGTTCCGCCGGCTGTTCGGGCTCAGCGTGCGCGGCGCCGAGGCGCTTCCCGCCAACGGCCCCTTCGTGCTCGTGCCCAACCATGCGAGCTATCTTGACCCCTTCGCGATCGCCGCCGCGCTGGACGCGGCGCGGCTCGAGCGGATGCGCTGGGCGGGCTGGAGCCGGCTCATCGTCACCGGACCGCTGCGCCGCGGCTTAGCCCGCATCGCCGGCATCCTTCCCGTGGACGACGGACGCGCCACCGCGGCGAGCATCGCCTTCGGCAGTGCGGCGCTGCGGCGCGGCCATGCGCTCGCCTGGTTCCCCGAGGGCATCCGGTCCGCCGACGGGCAATTGCAGCCGTTCAAGGCCGGCATCGGCGTGCTCCTCGCGCGCCGCAACGACGTCCCGGTGGTGCCGGTGGTCCTGCGCGGGACCTTCGAGGCGTGGCCGCGATCACGCCGGCTGCCGCGGTTCCGCCGCCTCTCGGTGGAGTTCCTCGCCCCCTGCACGCCCGCCGAACTTGCCGCGGAAGGTACGGGCGAGACCGAGGGGAAGCGGATCGTGAATGCGCTCCGGACGCGGATCGCGGTGGCGATCCGCGCGCAGGACGCCGGATGACGCGGGCGCTCGGATGCGCTCGATCGCGCCCAGGTAGGGTTGATGCAGGTCAATGCCGACCGGCGGCGCTCGTGGCAACTCTGCCGGGTCTGACAAGTGTCGACACGGGAGGGGCATGATGCTGACACAGCGGTTCCTGACCGTGAGGGAGGTCGCCGAGTTGGTCCAGGTGTCGGAGGCCACCGTCCGTCACTGGATCAAGCTGCGGGAACTGAGGGCTATCGCTCTGGGACGCGAGTGGCGGATCATCCCTCGCGACCTCGAGGCTTTTCTCGCCACGCATGAAACCCGACGCGTGGCCGCATTCCCGGTCGATGCCCCCGACGGAACGGCCGTGATGCCTGGGTCCCAGGGCGAGGCGGCGCCGGAACTGCCGGCCGACGCGTCCGGGCCCCAGGACGCCCGGCGCAACCACTGACGCATGCCGACCGCCAGAAGGCGGGGGTCGCAGAATGGAGAATCGAAATGCTCGCGCGTGATCTGATGTCGACCGGGTTGCTGACGTTCCTGCCGGACATGGGCCTGGAGCCCGCCGCGCGCGCGATGGCCGAGCGCGGCGTTTCGGGCGCGCCGGTGGTGCGGGAGGACGGATTGCTGGTCGGCGTGATCACCGAGGGCGACCTGATCCGCCGCCTCGCCGATGCGGCGGCGCCGAAATCCGGGTGGTTCGCCAGCCTGTTCCGCGCCTCGGAAGAGGACGCCGCGCGCTTCGCCCGGGTCCGTGGCCGTACGGTGAAGGACGTCATGACCATGGACGTCGCCAGCGTCACGGAGGACGCGACGGCGGAACAGATCGCGCACGTGATGGAATCGCGCGGGATCCGCCGCGTGCCGGTGCTGCGCGACGGCGTCCTGGTGGGCGTCGTCTCGCGCGCCGACCTGCTGCGCGCCCTCATCTTCGGGGAGGATGGAACGGCCGTCGCCCGGTCGGACGCCGAGATCCGGCGCGCCCTGTCCGCCGCGCTGCGCCAGCAGCCCTGGTTCGACCGGCAGCTGATGTTCGTCGATGTCGCGGACGGCGTCGTACGCCTGCACGGCTTCTGCGGCTCGGAAGATATCCGCCGTGCTCTGCGGGTGCTGGCCGAGGGATTGCCCGGCGTCAAGCGCGTGGAAACCGATTTCACCGCGCCGCCGCCGTTCCTGCTCGGGGCGCGCTGAGCGCCAGCGGCGGCCACCTCCCGAAGGACAATGCCGATGCCCAAGACCATGAAGGCCGCAGTCTTCGTCGAACCCGGCCGGATCGAACTGCGTGAGAAGCCCGTCCCCGAGATCGGGCCGCTCGACGCGCTGCTGCGCATCACCACCACCACGATCTGCGGCACCGACGTGCACATCATGAAAGGGGAGTATCCGGTCGCCGAGGGCCTGACGATCGGCCACGAGCCGGTCGGCGTGATCGAGCGCCTGGGTTCCGGCGTGAGGGGCTATCGCGAGGGCCAGCGCGCCATCGCCGGCGCCATCACCCCCTCCGGCTGGTCCAATGCCTGCCTGTGCGGCAGGTGCAGCCAGGACGGCGCCGGCACGAAGCACGGCTGGCGGCCGATGGGCGGCTGGCGCTTCGGCAACACCATTGACGGCTGCCAGGCCGAATACGTGCTGGTGCCGGACGCCATGGCGAACCTCGCCCCGGTGCCCGACGAGCTGACCGACGAGCAGGTGCTGATGTGCCCCGACATCATGTCCACCGGCTTCTCGGGGGCCGAGAGCGGCAAGGTGCAGATCGGCGACGCGGTCGCGGTCTTCGCCCAGGCGCCGATCGGGCTGTGCGCCACCGCCGGCGCGAAGCTGATGGGGGCCACCACCATCATCGCCGTGGACCGCGTGCCGGAGCGGCTCGCCATCGCGCGCCGCCTCGGCGCCGACCATGTGGTGGATTTCTCGAAGACCGACCCGGTCCAGGAGATCATGCGCCTGACGGACGGCCGCGGCGTAGACGTGGCGATCGAGGCGCTCGGCGCGCAATCCACCTTCGAGGGCGCGTTGCGCGTGCTGCGGCCGGGCGGCACGCTGTCCTCGCTCGGCGTCTATTCGACCGACCTGACGATCCCGCGCGATGCCTTCGCCGCCGGGCTCGGCGACCACACCATCGTCACCACGCTTTGCCCCGGCGGCAAGGAACGGATGCGGCGGCTGATGGATGTGATCGCGAACGGGCGGCTCGACCTCAAGCCGCTGGTCACGCACCGCTTCCCGCTCGATCGGATCGTCGAGGCCTATGACCTGTTCAGCCACCAGCGGGACGGCGTGATGAAGGTGGCGATCACGCCTGAATGCGGCACGGGGCCCGTCGGGCCTTGTCAGGGCTGCCGCTCCGGCGCGCCCGGCTCCGCCCGTCCCGGCGCGCCGGCCTGGCGCACGGCCTCCGCCCGTACCGCGGCCATGGCTTGGCCGCGCAGGACGATCCCTGCGAACGGGACCGGCAGCCCGGCTTCCGCCAGGGCGCGCGTCACCCATGTATTGCACGTGAAGTGCAGTGAGTAGGCGATGACCGAGGGCACCAGCCGCAACCCGGCGCCGGGCGGCAGGGAAGGCGGCACCGGCACGCGCATCTGGCCGGCGACGAAGGCGGCAATGGCGCCGATGCCGCCCGCCGGGAGCCGGAGCGCGATCGCCTCCTCCGCCCCGGGCGGCACGGCGTCATGAAGCGCCCGGATCGAGACCACCGCGACGCCGCCGGTCAGCGCCTCGAACGCCTCGGTCAGGCCGGGCCGGTCGGCGCGCATCCAGCTCTCCAGCGCGAAGCCGAAGCTGAAGGCCGCCGCCGACGGGGCGCCGGCCCGGACCGGCGCGAGCGCCGTGGAGGCCAGCGCGTGAGCCGGCAGGCAGATCTCCGTGTGCCAGGATTCGGCGATGACGATCAGCGCAGGGCCTGGCTGCAGCGGCGGCCCCGCCGACGGCGTGAGCCGCGCGGCACAGGCGCCGACGAGCAGGGCGGGAAGGGCGCGTCGCAGCGGCATGCCCTCCCCAGATCGGGAGCCGCACGGCGTTCGCCAACGTCCCGCCGCCACGCACCGCGCGGGCCCGGCGCGGCTCGCCGCTCGTTGTGCCGATGAGCGCGACACCCGATCGCCCCGCGTCAACGGCGCTGCGGCGTGTCGCGGACCGGATCGGGACCGGGCAGGCGACGACCATCGGCATGGTGCTCCACGGCCTGGGCCCGGCGGGCGTGCCGCTGGCGGTGGTGCTGCTGGCGCTGCCCTCGGTGCTGCCGGTGCCGTTCCTGCCCACCGGCCCGGTGACGGGCCTGCTCCTGATGATGATCGGCGTGGAGTTCGGCCTGGGTGCGAGGCGGCTCAGGCTGCCGGGCGCGCTGCTGCGCATCGGCCTGCCCCGCGCCGTCCTCGCCGCCGTGTTCCGGCGCGCGCTGCCGCGGGTGGAGCAGATCGAACGATGGCTGCGGCCGGGACGGCTGCGCTGGCTCACCGGCGCGGCCGCGCGGCCGCTGCTTGGGCTGAGTATCGTCCTGCTCGGCTTCTCTCTCATCCTGCCGGTGCCGTTCGGCAATCCGCCCCCGGGCATCGCGCTGATCCTGCTCGGTCTCGGCCTGCTGGCGCGCGACGGCGCGGCGGTGCTCGTCGGCCTCTGCCTTGGCCTGCTGGCGCTGGCATGGGTGGTCGCCATCAGTGCGGGAGCGCTCTATGCGCTGCATCTCGCGGTCGTGGCGCTCGGCTGGTGGTGACCGGGGACGCCGATGGCGGAGCAGGCGGCATTGCGCGAAGGTGTCGCCGGCATGCCCGGCGGACGGCACGCCGCCGCCGCCGCGCGGGCGCAGCAGCCGGCAATGCGGCGGCCGCACCGGCGCCTGGCAGAACAGCGTCGCGGCAACGGGAGGGCTAGGCGGATGTCGGATGCAGAGGGCCTCGTCCGGCGCGGGCCGGCGATCCGGCGGATCGTCGCCGGCACCGATCTCTCATCGCGCGCGGACCGCGCGCTGCGCCGCGCCGCGCTCGTCGCCGCTGCGGCGGGCGCCGAGTTGCTCGTGCTGCACGCGGTGGACGATGACCAGCCGCGCCACGTCGTCGAGGCCGAGCGTCGCGAGGCATCGCCGATCCTCCTCGAGCAGGTGGCGGCGCTCCGACAGGCGTCGGCGCATCCCATTCTCCCGCTGATCGAGGAAGGCGATCCCTTCTAGGCGATCCTGGGCGTCGCCGAGACGTGGGAGGCCGAGCTCATCGTGCTCGGCGAGCACAGGCGCCGGCCGCTGCGCGACATCTTCGCCGGCACCACCGTCGAGCGGGTCATGCGCCATGGCTGCCGCCCGGTGCTGATGGTCAATCGGGCGCCGGCGGGTCCCTACCGCCAAGCGATCGCCGCCACCGACCTTTCCGAGCATGCGGCGCGGGCGCTGCGCGCCGCAGCACGGCTCGGGTTGCTCGACCAGGCGCGGCTGACGCTGCTGCACGCCTTCGAGCCGCCCGGCCTTGGGGCGCTGGCACTGGCCGACGCACCGGCGGCCGCGGTGGCGGCGCGCGAGGCCGATTCGGCACGCGAGGCCGCCGCCGCGCTGGCGGGTTTCGTCGCGGCGCTCGACCTGCCCTACCGGCCCGAGCAGCGCGTCGTGGCGGGGCGGGCGGCAACGGTCGTCAAACAGGCGGTGGAGCAGGCGCGCCCCGACCTTCTGGTCATCGGCACCGCCGGCGCCGGCTTGCTGCGCCGCGCGGTCCTGGGCAGCGTGGCTGCCGAGGTGCTGGCGGCGGTGCGCTGCGACGCGCTCGCCGTGCCGCCCGATGCGCCGCGATGAGAACCCGATCCGGCATGGGGGCCTGAGTCTTGGTGGAACTGATCGCGGCCTCGGTGTTCTACGAGGTCGCCGCCCTGCTGGCGCTCGGCGCCGCGGCCGGGCTGATCGCGCTGTTCCTGCGCCAGCCGCTGATCGTCGGGCTGATCGGCGCTGGCATCATCGCCGGACCCGGGGTGCTCGGCGTGGCGCGCTCGGACGAGCACATCCAGTTGCTGGCCGAGCTCGGCATCGCCGTGCTGCTGTTCCTGGTCGGCCTCAAGCTCGATATCGGCCTGATCCGCAGCCTCGGCGCCGTGGCGCTCGCCACCGGGCTCGGCCAGGTGACCTTCACCGCGGTGATCGGCTTCGGCCTGTGCCTGCTGCTCGGGCTCGACACCGTGACCAGCATCTATGTCGCGGTGGCGCTGACCTTCTCGAGCACCATCATCATCGTCAAGCTGCTGTCGGACAAGCGCGAGATAGACAGCCTGCACGGGCGCATCGCGCTCGGCTTCCTGATCGTGCAGGACATCGTCGTGGTGCTCGCCATGGTGGTGGTCTCGGCGATGGCGGCGGGCGTGGGCGAGGTGTCGGCGCTGGGCGGGCTGCTGCGCGTCGCGGCGGGCGGGGCGGCGATGCTGCTGCTGGTCGGCCTGGTGATCCGCTTCGCCGCCGAGCCGCTGACCGCCCGGCTGGCCCACGCGCCCGAGCTGCTGGCCGGCTTCGCCATCGGCTGGGCGGCGCTGCTGGCGGCGGTCGGCGACGCCCTCGGGATCGGCAAGGAGATCGGCGGCCTGCTCGCCGGCGTCGCGCTGGCCTCCACCCAGTTCCGCGAGGCGATCGCCGCGCGGCTGTCGGCGTTGCGCGACTTCCTGCTGCTGTTCTTCTTCATCGCGCTCGGCGCGCGGCTCGACCTTGGCGCGATGGGCGAGCAGCTGGGCGCTGCGGCGGTGCTCTCGGTGTTCGTGCTGGTGGGCAATCCGCTGATCGTGGTCGCCATCATGGGGGCGATGGGCTACCGGCGGAGAACCGGCTTCCTTGCCGGGCTGACGGTGGCGCAGATCAGCGAATTCTCGCTGATCCTGATGGCGATGGGCGTCGCGCTGGGGCATGTGGCGGAACCGGCACTCGGCCTGGTGACGCTGATCGGCCTGATCACCATCGCGCTGTCGACCTACATGATCACGCATTCGCATCGGCTCGCCGCCTGGTTCGACCGGCCGCTGCGGAACTTCGAGCGCGATCACCCCTGGCGCGAGGCGGCCGAGACGGGCGGCATGGCGGCCGAGGCGGCGGCCGCGCCCGATGTGGTGATCTTCGGGCTCGGCCGTTTCGGCCGGGCGATCGCCGAGCGCCTGCGCGCGCGCGGCCTGGCGGTTCTGGGGGTTGATTTCGACCCCGAGGCGGTGCGCGCCTGGCGCCGCCGCGGCTTCGAGGCGGTCTATGGCGACGCGACGGATCCCAAACTCGTCGCCACGCTGCCGCTCGGGCGTGCGCGCTGGGCGATCTCCGCCATCCCGAGCCATGCTGGCGGGCTGACCCACGAGGACCATCGCCTGGCGCTGATCGCTGCGCTGCGCGGAGAGCGGTTCGGCGGCAGGATCGCGGTCACCGCCCATGGGCGGTCCGAACGCAACGAGCTGCTGGGGCGCGGCGCGGACCTGGTGCTGCTGCCCTTCCACGACGCCGCCGAGCGCGCCGCCGAGCTCGTCGCGGTGAAGCCCGAGGGCTGAGCGGGTTCCGTTCAGCCGGCGAGCAGCCGGAACAGCATCAGGCCGATGATGAACACCGGTGCGAGCCAGCGGATCGCCCACAGCAGGAGCGCCCAGGCCAGGCCGCGCATTCCCGCTAGGTCGCGGGCGGTGCCGGCCGGCAGCACCCAGCCGAAGAACAGGGCGAGACCGAGGCCGGCCAGCGGCAGGACCAGGTTGGAGACCACGTGGTCCACCTCCTCGAGCAGCGGCGCGCCGGTCACGTTGAGCCAGGCGAGCGGTCCGTATCCGAGGGCCGGCGCCACGCCGCCCAGCAGGGCCGCGCCGCCGACAGCGAGGACGGCCGTGCGGCGCCGCAGGCCGGCACGCTGCATGAGGGCAGCGACCGGAACCTCGAGCAGCGAGATCATCGAGGTCAGCGCCGCCGCACTGAGCAGGAGGAAGAAGGCGTTGGCCAACATCTTGCCGCCCGGCATGGCGAGGAAGATGTCGGGCAGGGTGATGAAGGCGAGCTCCGCCCCGGCAGCCGGGTTGCCACCCATCGCGAAGACCGCCGGGAAGATCGCCAGGCCGGCGACAATGGCGAAGCAGGTGTCGCCGGCGACGATCACCGCGGCCGAGCCGACGATGCGCTGCTCGGGCTTCATGTAGCCGCCGTAGGTGATGTAGACCGCCATGCCGAGGCCGATCGAGAAGAAAGCCTGCCCCATTGCCGCCAGGACCACGCGCGGGTCGAACACCGCCGACCACTGGGGCATGAAGAGGAAGGCGACGCCGCCGGAGGAGCCCGGCAGGGTCAGCGCGAAGCCGGCCAGCAGCAGGACGATGAAGGCCAGCATCGGCATCAGCCACAGGCAACTGCGTTCGATGCCGCGGGCGACGCCGGCGACGACGATGGCCATGCTGATCGCCATCATGCCCAAATGCCAGCCGAGCGGTTCGAGCGGATGGGCGATGAAGGCGCGGAAGGAGGCCGCGAAGCCGCCCGGCGGGCGGTCCCACAGCGTCCCGGACGCGGCGGCGGAGAAGTAGCGCAGCGCCCAGCCGGCGATTACGGAGTAATACGCCAGGATCAGCGCCGAGCCCGCCACGCCGAGCCACCCGACCCGGCGCCAAGGCGAGGCAGGCGCGAGGCGCTCGAAGGCAGTGACGCCGTCAACCCTGCTGCGCTTCCCGATGGCGATCTCCGCGACGACCAGAGGCAGGCCGAGCGTCAGGACGATGACCAGATAGACCAGCAGGAACGCGCCACCGCCGTTCTCGCCGGCGACATAGGCGAAGCGCCAGATGTTTCCGAGCCCAACCGCCGAGCCGATGGCGGCGAGGATGAAGCCCGTCTGGCTGCCCCATTGCTCACGCATCGGGCGCGCACCGCCTCCGGGTATCCCATCCGTCCGGGAAACGGACCGGCCGGCGGCATGGTGTCCGGCCGACGGCCTTCGGCTTGAGGATGGCGAAGTCCATCACGGCGGTCACATTCCCGTGGCATCAGGACCCGCGTGCCGGAGCGGGGAGCCATACCACGAAGGTCGGCGATGACGAAGCCGCCTGCACGACCAGCGGCACCGCAGGCTGGCACCATGACCGAGGCGGAGCCCGGCGGCAACGGGGTGCCACACCGCGGGATCCTCCTGCGCCTCAATCCTGTCGCCGCGTCCCGCTTGGGAGCGACACGCCCCTGCGGGGCGGGCCACACTACTAGGTCGGCGCCGCGGACAGGCTCGCGGCGCCGATGGCTTCCCGCCTCCATCGGTGGAAGTGCCAGCTGGTGATTCAACCCGCGCTGATGCCCTGATCGCCCGCTCAGGAGCGGAGGCCAGCCAGGAACGGTCCAGCCGCCTGCACCGCCGCGGCGCACCCCGGAGTCGCCTCCGCGACGATCACGACGCCATCGCGGAAGCCGATCAGCACGCCCGCGGCGGTGGTGATCCCCCACCATGGGTCATCGGCCGCGCGCGCGGCGAGTGCCGGACCCGCCTCCGAGGTGCAGCGCGTCACGTCGGCGACGACCGATGGCGATGCGCCTGCCGCCTGCAGCCGCGTGCTCCATTCCGCCTGCATCGGCTCGACTACCAGGCTCATCAGCAGCCAAAGAAAGAAGTCCCGAATCATCGCATCTTCTCCAGATTGTTGGTTTGGCCGGTGTGGTCGGCACGCCCGACGCGCGGAACCTGCCGACGTCGTGTTCGTTGCCCGCGAAGACCCGCATCGGCGCGCCCGTCCTGAGCAGAAGCACCGCGAAAATGGAGCGCACGCGGTCGCCCAAGGTCAGTCCGAGAACGATGCAGCCGGCCGACAGGCTGAGGCTCTCGCGCATTCCGCTCCGGGCGTGCAGCGCCCCGAGGTCGACGACCGGCAGGCCAATGACGCTTGCCATGAAGGCGCGCCGCGTCCAGGCAGGCTTGCCGGGTCCAGTTGCCGACCAGGATCGAGTCGCAGCAGTCCATGTTGAAACCGGGCTCCATGTGCGGGCGCGACGGTCCGACATGACGCTGCATATCGCGCCAGAGGAACCCGGGTACCGTCTTGCGGCATACATCGCCGTGCCTGAACCGCCAGGCAAGCGCGGGCACGCCCGCCGCGTGCGGTTCCGCACGGTCTCGGCCGGAGCCGGATTGAACCACGCACCAGCAGTCCGGATGTACACCGTGTTAGGTCCGGGTGCCTCTGACGCCGATCCGAACGCTGGGGCGGCGTGATGTCGGACCTTCACCTTGCGCGTCCGACCAACGGGCGCCAGAGACGGAGACGCCGACCATGACCGCCGACGCCCGCCCCCCGATCGCTTCCACGCCGACCGCCGTCACGTGTCGCCACCAGGCCTTGCGGGAGGGATACCGGCTGTTCCCCACGCGGCTCTCGTTTGAGCGAAGCGCGCTGCAATCCAGCGATAAGCTGCCTGAAGACTTGGCCTCTCTCACTTGGCTCCTGTCGCGGCTCTGGCTTCACCATTCGGCGCTGGAGCGCCGGATCGCGGAGGCGGCGGCGAGACCGCGGCCCGACGCCGCCGCACTCGGCGCTCTTAAGCGCGAGCGCCTGGCCGTGCGCGACCGCATCGCCGCCCTGGAGCGCGGCATCTGAGGGACCGCCTCCCGTCCTCGCCGCCATCGAAACCAACACTTCCCGGTTGCGCGAAAGGCCATCGCACGGAACACTACCCGCCGCAGCCGGTTAAGGAACGCGGTGGACAAGGAACGCCTCGCGCCGGGCCTCGGGCGACTTGCCTTCTTCAGGGATGCGGACGCCGCGACGCTCGCCCGTGCGGAGGCTGCGTCGCGGGTCGTGCAAGTCGCTGCCGGCGAGCTAGTGCTCGACTTCGACTGCCCCTCCACCGAGGTGCGCGTGGTCCTGCGTGGCGGGCCGCTGCGGGTCCTCATGCGATCGAGCGGGGGGCGGGAGAAGATCGTGGCCGAGGTGGGCCCGGGCGCCTTCGTGGGCGAGCTGGCAGCCTTCGCGGGCCCCGCCGTTTCCCCCTCGGCTGGCATTCACGCCCTCCATCGCGCGGTGATTGCGGTGATGCCGGGCGACGCCTTCGTGGAACTGATCCTGGCTTCGCCACCGCTCGGGCGGCGGCTGATCGCGCTGCTGGCGGAGCGGGTGCGGAGCCAGAACCGACGCCTACTCGAATACGCCGTGCTGCCGACGCGGCAGCGACTCTGCGCCGAGTTGCTTCGTCTTGCGCGGCCTCGCCCGCCGGAGGCAGGAGGAGGTCTTGCAATCTCGCCGCCGCCGGCCCGGCCCGAACTCGCGTCGCGGATCGGGGCGCGACGCGAGGCGGTGTCGCGTGAATTGGCGGACCTCGTCCGTCTCGGCCGCCTCCGGGTCGGGCCGCGCGCCATTGTCCTGCTGGATGAGGCGGCGATTCGGGCCGACGTCGAGGCAGCGATGGAAGCCGCGAAGCGCTTGGCGTGAGAGTTTGTGAATGAATGTCCGACCGGTGGGAAATCGTCCGGAAGATGGTGAGCGATATCAACGGACATTCAGGTGACCTGCCCCTCTAGAAGCGGTACGCCGGCGATGTAGTCCGGTGGCAGCGTGAGAGCCATCGGGCGAGGCGGCCAGGCACGAGGCGGTTCATGGCCATGCGCAGAAAGCCTATGTGCGATGCTGCACGGCTACTCGGAGCCGCGGACGGCGCGCCGTGCCCGTCGTCCCTCGGCGGATCAGGCGGGGCGGTCTATCGTCGCGTGGGCGGACAGTTTCGGCCGGAGGGACGGACATGGCGACGAGAGAGACGGCGCGGCCGGGGGTGCCGCGCCTTGTGCGCGCGCACGATCTGCCCGCCCCGTCGCAGCGCGGCGGGCCACGCGGGCCGCGGAGCCACGACCGCCCGACCATGCCGGCGACGGTCGACTCCCTCCGGGGCACCGGCCCGACCACCGCGATCACCAGCGGCCGGCAGGTCGCGGTGTTCATCGCCGTCGGTCACCGCCCGGCCGAGCGCGTCGGCGTCCACGCCGCGCCACGCGCCACCCGCTTCGAGACTCTCGAACCGATCCGCCATGACGTGCGCCGCCGCGTCGGCGGCTTCGCCGAGGGTGTCGCTCGCGGGCTCGCGCTTCCCCGCGACCACGCCGGCCAGGACATGGCCGACGACTTCCATGAGGATTTCCTCCTCCCCCGGATCGAGCGCGCGCCCGCCTTCGGCCGCGCACCCGAGGGCAACGCCTGCCGGGCCCGCCGATGAACCAGGAGGCGCTGATCCTGTTCAATCTCGCCGAAGCACTGGGGATCGGCCTCCTGATCGGGGCCGAGCGCGAGCAGCGCATGTCGCCCGACGTCAAGTCTTTGGCGGGAATCCGAACATTTGCCATCACGGCGCTTCTGGGCGCGGTTGCGCAGCAGGCCGGCGGTGTCATCCTGCTGGCCACCGTCATCATCAGCGTCATGCTGCTGGTTGGGCTGGCCTACTGGCGCGACAAGTCAGAACACATCGGCCTGACCACCGAGGTCGCCCTGGTGATGACTGTGCTGCTGGGCGGGTTGTCGGTGACGCATCCCGTGGTCGCCGCCGGGACCGGGGTCGTGGTGGCGGTGCTTC
Source organism: Roseomonas sp. (assembly GCA_041906015.1). Classification (GTDB taxonomy): domain Bacteria; phylum Pseudomonadota; class Alphaproteobacteria; order Acetobacterales; family Acetobacteraceae; genus Neoroseomonas. The sequence goes on along the minus strand of JAYRJZ010000021.1, from coordinate 21,664 downwards.
TGGCATCGCGGGCCTATCTGCGCGGCTTCGTGCGGTCGGTGATGACCGAGCAGGAATTGCGCGATGGGCTCTTGCTGGCGGCCGCCACGCTCGTGGTGCTGCCGATCCTCCCAAACCGGACCTTCGGCCCCTACGGCGTGCTGAACCCCTATCTGATGTGGTCGGTGGTGATCATGGTCATGGTCATCGCCGCAGCCGGCCATGTGGCGGTGCGGCTCTGCGGGGCGCAACACGGACTGGCGCTGACCGGTTTCGCCTCGGGTTTCGTCTCCAGCACGGCGACCATCCGTGACATGGCCCGGCGGACGCGCTCGGCACCTGCGCAGATGCGGGGGGCGGTCGCGGGGGCCTGTCTGTCCTCGCTCTCGACGGCCGTCACGATGTCGATGGTGCTGGCGGCGGCCAGCGTGGCCACGCTGAACGCGATGGCGCTGCCACTGCTGGCCGGGGGTCTGGCGGCAGTCCTTTATGCCGCGCCATGGACGATTACGGCCTTGCGAGCGCCGCCGGCCTGCGCCGAGAACCCGCCGCCAGACCAGGGCGCCACTCCGGTCGTGCAGCCGCGCGCGATCAGCCTGACCGGGGCGCTGGCCTTTTCGGCGGCCCTGGCCGGGATCATGCTGGCGTCCACCGCCGTGCAGCAGGAGTTCGGGCTGAACGCCATGATCGCGGCCGCCGCGCTGGCCGGCATCGTCAACACGCAATCGGCGGCAATCTCGGTCGCGCTGATGGTCGGGGCGGGCCAGATCGCGCCGCAGGAGGCGGTGCTGCCGATCCTTGCGGCGATCAGCACCAACACCGGTGCCCGGGTCGTCCTGGCCGTGACGCTCGGGCGCGGCGGCTTTGCCGGCCGGGTGGTGCCTGGGCTCATTCTTGGCCTGGCGGCGGCCTGGGCGGCGTTCCTGCTGCCGGTTCCGGCGGCGCTGCCCTGATGACCCGCCAGCCGCCGGAGGCCGTACGCGGCTGCGTCGCGGAACCGTCCGCTCTCCCGCTGATGCCGCCGCGAGGCCCCGGCCGTGACGACGGTCGCTGCGCGACGACGATCCGCGTCGCCGCAAGCGCAAGCCGACCCTGGCTGGCCCGTTCGACCTCCGATTGTCGCGACCGGCGGCCGACCCGCTGCGTCGCGATGGCGCGCGAGGTCCCGGTGGTCGCCGGCCAGCATCGGCGGCTCAGGGCGGCATGGCAGAAACCCGCCGGGCGCGGTATGCTGTGCCGCTATGCGGTCCGATGAGCCTTCTGCGGGGAGGCAAGCGCTGCCCACGGGCGCTTGCCTGTTTTCCGGTTGTCGGAATCCTGGAAAGTACTGTTATCCGACCCGCCACCCACAAAGGCACTCGAGAGACGATGCGGCTTGCCTCAGCTCTGAACCGGTCGGTTTTTTTTGCGCTGCTTTGGGTCACCCTGACGGGTGGATCGGCGGATGCGCTGATCTATGGCGGGCTTGCGGTTGCTGCTGCGACGCTGCTCAGTCTGCGACTGTATCCCGCGGACCAGCCTGGCATCGTGCTCTGGCGGGTGGCGGGGTTCCTGCCGCGTTTCCTGGCGGACGCCTTCATGGGTGGACTCGATGTCGCGCGGCGTGCCCTCGACCCCCGCCTGCCGATCGCGCCTGGGTGGGTGCGCGCTCAACTCACCAACCGGAATGAAGCGGCCGGTGTGCTGCTGGGCGGGGTGGTCAGCATCCTGCCCGGAAGCCTCGCGGCGGGATCCGGCGACGCGGCGATGGACGTCCACCTTCTGAACGTCACGGGATACTCTGCCGACAGGATGCAGGCCGATGAACGCCGGATTCTTGGCCTGTTCGACCGGCGCATTGACAGCCAGGATGTCGCGAATGGCTGACTGGTTTACGCTTGCGGCCGTCTTCCTGCTTCTGAGCGTCGCGGTCGCGCTGGGGCGCTGCTGGCGCGGCCCCGGTCCGGTGGAGCGGATCATGGCCGCCCAACTGGCCGGCACCGGAGTGATCGGCGTGGCGGTGGTCCTCGGCGCGGCGCGGCGCGATGCGGCGATGCTGGACGCGGCGCTGATCGGCACGCTGCTGGCCGCCGTCGCGGTGACCGCCTTCGCGCGCAGCGCCGCCAAGCCCGGCGACCGGCCGGAGGGCAGGGGATGAGCTGGATCGATCTGGCGGTTCTGGCGCTGCTGGGCACGGGGCTGGCCTTCTATGGGGCAGGCTCGCTGGGTCTCCTGCGCTTTCCTGACACCGCCTCGCGTTTGCATGCGCTGACCAAGGCCGACAACCTCGGGCTCGGGCTGGTGGCGCTGGCGGCGGCGCTCCACTGGGGTTCGCTGGCAGTGGCCGCCAAGATCGCGCTGGTCTGGCTGTTCGCGGTGATCGCGGCCGGCATCACCTCTCAACTGCTGGCCCGGCAGGCCCGCTTGGACGGGACCCGCAGCCATCCGGACGGCGACCGGCCTTGACCGCTGCCTTCGACATCATCCTGTGCCTGTTGATCCTCGGTACGGCGGGCATCGCGCTTTTCGTGCGCGACGCGCTGGCGGCCATCGCCTTCTTCATCGCCTTCGGCAACCTCCTGGGTCTGGCCTGGCTGGGGCTCGATGCGGTCAACGTGGCGCTGGCCGAGATCGCGCTCGGCGCCGGGGTCACCGGGGTCCTTCTGATCCTGGCCCGGGCGCGGCTTCTGGCGCTGGGCGATGACGCGACCTGCGCCGATACGTCCGCGTGGCTGCGGGCGGGCGCCCTTGCGGCCTGCGCGGGCTTCGTGCTGCTGCTGGCTGCGGCGGTGCTCTCGATCCCGGCGGAAAGCGGGCTTGACCGCGCAGTCGCGCCGCTGATGCCGGGGCTTGGCATCGAGAACCGGGTGACCGGCGTCCTGCTGGCCTTCCGCGCCTATGACACGCTCCTGGAAAGCTTCGTGCTGCTGGGCGCGCTGGTCGCGGTCTGGTCGTTGGCGCCCGCCGGGGTCTGGCCGGGCCGTCCGGCTGATCTCGGCATGGCCGATGGGCCGATGCGCCGGGTGGCCGGCAGTTTCGGGCGGTTTCTGCTGCCGGTGGCGCTGGTGATGGCGACATATCTGGTCTGGGCCGGATCGGACGTGCCGGGCGGAGCTTTTCAGGCCGGCACCGTTCTTGCGGGCGGGCTGATGGTGTCGGCGATAGGCGGCGCGATCGGCCTGCCGCGCAGCGACCTTCCGGGGCTGCGGGTGGCGCTGGTCCTGGGACCGCTGGTGTTTCTGCTGATCGGCCTGGCCGGAACGGGGTTCGGCGGCTTTCTGGTCTATCCTCAAGGGCTGGCCAAGGCGGCGATCCTTGCGATCGAATACTCGCTGGCCCTTTCGATCGGGGCGACGCTGGCGCTGCTGGTGGCAGGGCCCAATGTCATCGGGCCGGCGGGCCCCGCTGGTGGCGCCGGCAGGAACAGCGGTTGCTGAGGCCGGCTTCATGGTGACGGGGCATGTCTACGCCCTGACCGGCGCGATCCTGGCCGGTCTGGGTCTTTTTGCCTTCATCATCCTGCGCCATCCGTTGCGCCAGCTGCTTGCGATCAACGTGGTCGGGGCAGGCATCTTCCTGATCCTGGGCGGTCTGGGCCGAGGACCCGACGCGACCGATCCATTGCCGCAGGCGCTGGTCATCACCGGGATCGTCGTGGCCGTTGCGCTGACCGCCTTCGGCGCGGCGATGATCGTGCGGCTGGCCGAGGCGCGCGCGGCGACGAACGCCGCCACACGGCCCGACGGCGGAAAGCCCGTGCCATGAGCCCGCTTGACCTTCTGGTGGCGGTGCCGCTCGGATTCATGCTGGCCGCCCTGCTGTCAGGGCGGGCCGCGCGCTGGCTGATCCTGCCGGCGGTGCCCGCGATGGCGGGGCTGGCGCTCTGGCTGGCACTGGTGCCGCCCGATGCGGCCTATCTGGTCGGTCACTGGGACTTGCCCTTGGGCATCCTTTTGCGCCCCGATGGGGTGGCGCGGCTTATGGTGGCGGCCACGGCGCTGGTGATCGGCGCGGTCGGGCTGCACGCGCTGGTCGATCCGCCGGAAAAGGCCGGCAACGCAGCCCAGGCCGAGACCTTCTGGCCGCTGATCTATCTGCTCTGGGCGGGGGCGAATGCGGGCTTTCTGACCACCGACCTGTTCAACCTCTACGTCACACTGGAGATGGTCAGCCTGGCCGCCGTGGCGCTGGCGGCGATGGGCTCGCTGGAGGCGGCGCTGCGCTATTTCATGATCGCGCTGGTCGGTTCGCTGGCCTACCTCCTGGGAGTGGCGCTTCTGGTGGGGCGCTACAACACCGTGGACGTCACCCTGCTTTCGCAGGTCGCACAGCCCGATCTGGCGACGATGCTGGCGCTGGGGCTGATGACGGCGGGACTTCTGATCAAGGCCGCGCTTTTCCCGCTGCATGGCTGGCTGCCGCCCGCCCACGCCGCCGCCCCCGCCCCAGCCAGCGCGCTGCTGTCGGCGATCGCGGTCAAGCTGGGATTTGTCATCCTGCTGCGGCTCTGGTTCGAGGCCTTTCCGGCCGTCACCGGCCCGACCGCGCTGCATGTGCTGGGCGGGCCGGGGGCGCTGGCGGTGATCTACGGCTCGGTCCAGGCGATGCGGCAGCAGCGGCTGAAGGCGCTGGTGGCCTATTCGACGGTGGCCCAGGTCGGCTACCTGTTCCTCGCCTTTCCGCTGGTCGCAGGCGCGCCGGACCCGTCCGGTGCCTGGGCCGGGATGATGCTTCATGCGGTGGCGCACATGCTGGCCAAGGCGGCGATGTTCCTTGCCGCCGGGCTGATGCTGAAGGCCGCCGCCGGCGACCGGATCGGCGATCTCGGCGGGCTGGCGCAGGCGATGCCGCTGACGGTGACCGCCTTCGGCCTGGCAGCGGTGTCGCTGATGGGGTTGCCGCCCTCGGGCGGGTTCACCGGCAAGTTCCTGCTTCTGAACGCGGCGATCGCGCAGGGCGCCTTCCTTTATGCCGGCGTGATGATTCTGGGCGGTCTGCTGGCGGCGGTCTATTTTTTCCGGACGCTCTCGGCCTGCTTTGCAGCCGGGCCGGCGCCGCGTGAGCCTGCGACGCGCGGGGTTTGCACGGCGGCGCCGCTGGTGCTGGCGGGGCTGGCCATCGCCATGGGTTTCGGCGGCAGCGCGCTGCACAATCTGTCGGCGATTGCCGCGCCCTGGGCCGCCCCGGGCGCGGCCGCGCCATGATGACCTTCGCGCCGCTTCTGCTGGTCCTGCTGCCGGTGGTCGCCGCTTTGGTCAGCTTTGCCCTGCCCGAGCGTCTCTCGGCTTGGCGCAACGGGGCGAACATCGGCGTGGCCTTCGTCAAGCTCCTGGTGGTGGCCTACCTGCTGGTGCAGGCGCAGGCGGGCGTGGTGTTCGAATGGCGCTACGAATTCCTGCCGGGCTACGATTTCGTGCTGCGGCTGGACCCGCTGGCGCTGCTGTTCGTGACACTTTCGGTGTTTCTGTGGCTGCTGACCACGATCTACGCCATCGCCTATTTCGACCGGGGTCCGAACCTGCCGCGCTTCTTCGGCTTCTTCAACCTGTGCGTGCTGGCGGCCACCGGCGTGGCGATGTCGGGCACCGCGATCACCTTCTTCCTGTTCTACGAACTGCTGACGCTGGCGACCTGGCCGCTGGTGGCGCACCGGGGCGACGACAAGTCGCTGCGGGCGGGGCAGATCTATCTGACCTACACGCTGGCGGGCAGCGTCGCCTTCCTGGCCGGGATCCTGTGGCTGCAATCGCTGGTCGGCGCGATCGAGTTTTCCGCCCCGGCCGATCTGGGCGCCATCCCGCCCCTGACCCTGACGCTGATCTTCATCCTGTGTATCGGCGGGCTGGGGGTCAAGGCGGCGATCATCCCCTTCCATGGCTGGCTGCCCGAGGCGATGGCCGCCCCTGCCCCCGTCAGCGCGCTCCTGCACGCCGTCGCGGTGGTCAAGGCCGGGGCCTTCGGCATCGTGCGCGTGATCTACGATGTCTACGGCATCGGCACCGTGGCCGAACTGGGCCTGGGTGTGCCACTGGCCGCCCTTGCCTCGGCGACGATCCTCTACGGCTCGGTGCGGGCCCTGATGCAGAGCGACCTCAAGAAGCGGCTGGCCTATTCCACCGTCAGCCAGGTCAGCTACATCGTGCTGGGTGCCAGCCTGGTCGGGCCCTTCGCGGTGATCGGCGGGCTGGTGCATCTGGTGCATCAGGGCATCATGAAGATCACGCTGTTCATGTGCGCTGGCGCGCTTGCCAACCGGATGGGGATCAAGGCGATCGCCGAGCTGGACGGCGCGGGCCGGCTGATGCCGGTGACGATGGCGGCGTTCTCGGTCGGGGCGCTGGGAATGATCGGGATGCCGCCGGTGGCCGGCTTCATCTCGAAATGGTATCTCGGGGTCGGGGCGTTGCAGTCGGATGCGGCCTGGGCAGTCGCGGTGCTGGCGGGCTCGTCGCTTCTGAACGCCGCCTATTTCCTGCCGCTGCTGTACCGCGCATGGCTGCTGCCGCCGCCGCCCGGCCGGCCCGCCATCGCCGAGTTGGCCACCACCCGCGACCGAATGCTGATCCTGCCCGCGGTGGTGACGGCGGTGGTGTCGCTGGGGGCGGGCATCTTCGCCTCGCTGCCCTTCAGCCCGCTTGGCTGGGCCACGCTGGTCGGACTGGGCTATTTGCGATGATCGCCGATCCGACGCTGCTTTTGCCGCTGGCCGTACTCTGGCCGATGCTCCTGGCGGGGCTGGCCCTGCTGCCCGGCTGGGGGTCGCGCATGGTGCTGCTGCTGCCGCTTGGCCCACTGCCGGCCCTGGCGGCGGCCCTCGTCGCGTCGCGCGACGTTCCCGTCGCGCTGCCGGGGGTGCTGCTGGACAGCGGCCTGGAGCTGGGCGCGACCGGCGCGCTGTTTCTCGGCGGTGCGGCGACGCTGTGGTTCTGGGCCGGGGTGTACGCCGCCTTCTACATGCGGCGCGACGAGCGGCCCGCCGGCTTCGCCCTGTTCTGGAACCTGGTCCTGGCCGGCAATCTCGGCGTCTTTATCGCCGCCGACATCGTCAGCTTCTACGTGTTCTTCGCGCTGGTCTCGCTTTTGGCCTATCCACTGGTGATCCACGATCGCCAGCCCGCCTCGATGCGGGCGGGGACGGTCTATCTGGTGCTGGCTGTCTGCGGCGAGGTGGCGATCCTGGTAGGGCTGATGCTGGCCTCGTTCGGGGCGGGCGGCGCCATAGGCATCGAGGCGGTTCGCGCGGGCCTTGCCCTGCCTTCGGCGCATCCCGCGGCGGTGCCGCTGCTGATCGCGGGCTTCGGGATCAAGGCCGGACTCATGCCCCTGCATGTCTGGCTGCCGGTGGCGCATCCGGCCGCGCCGGTGCCCGCCTCGGCCGTGCTGTCGGGCGCCATCGTCAAGGCCGGGATCTTCGGGCTGGTGGCCTTCCTGCCGCTGGGCATGCCGGCGGCGGTCGCGGGCAATGTCCTGATGATCCTGGGCTTTTCCGGCCTCTTCCTCGCGGCGCTGATGGGGCTGGCGCAGGCCGGCGCCAAGGCGGTGCTGGCCTATTCGACGGTCAGCCAGATGGGCCTGGTCATGGGGGTTCTGGGCTTTGCCCTGGCCGGGGGCAGCGCGCCGGCGGCCGTGCTGCCGGCGGTGGCGTTGTTCGCGCTGCATCACGGGCTCGCCAAGGGGGCGCTGTTCCTGGGCGTCGGGCTGGCACCGGTCTGCGGGCGGGCCTGGCGCTGGGGGCTTCTGGGGGCGCTGGCGGTGCTGGGCTCGTCGCTGGCCGGGATGCAGCTACTGGCCGGGGCGCTGGTCAAATCGGCGCTCAAGGACCAGGCCGGGGCCTTTGGGGCCACGCTGATCGGCCTCTCGGCGCTAACGACGGCGCTGGCGATGGCGCGCTGTCTGGCAGTGCTGCCAAGGGCGAAATCGCGCTGCCGCCCGCCGCTGCTGATGGCCCTGCCGTTCCTCGCCCTGTCCGGGGCGGCGCTGTGGCTGCCCTGGCTTCTGTACGCCAGGATCACCGGCGAGACCCCGCTGGCCGCAGACCTGCGGTCGCTGATCTTCGAGGCCTGGCCGCTGGGGCTTGCGGCGCTGATGATTGCGGGCGCGGTCGCGGTCGGGCTGAAGGCGCCTAGCCTGCCAGAAGGCGATGCGCTTGGCCCGGTGCAACGCCGGGTGGCGGCCCTGAGCGCCGCCGCAAGGGCCGCCGAGCGTGCCGGGTCGCGGTCGCTGCGCCGATCGCGCCCGAAGCCGCAAACCGTCATCGGCGAGGATCTGGACCGGATCGAGGACGTTTTCCGCGAAGGCGCCGCCGCCGCCATCCTGGTATTGGCCATCGCGGGGGCGGTCGTCGCCGCTAGCCTGATCTAGCAGGCTGCGGAAATTCGCGGCCAAGGGCTTGGTTTTCCTGGCCGGCGTAGTTTTTGTGAGGTGCTTGGCGGGCTGATGGGCGTGGTTTTCGGTGGCCAACCGCCGCGGACTACCGCGTTGAGGCCTGTTGGCGGCGCCAGTCAGGCAGGCGCCGCCAACAGCTTCGGCAGCCGGACGGGGGTTTAGGCGGCGACGCGGAGCGTGAAGCTCCATCCGACCCGCTCCAGCCCGCGCAGCAGGGTGCGGCGCATGCGCGGATCTCCTTGCGCCGGCCGAACACCTCCTCGACCCGCTTGCGGATGCGCTGGCTCACCGCGTAGCCCAGGTGCCGCGTAGTCCGTCCATCGATCGCCGAGCGCCGGCCATTGGCGTGCTGCGTCACGTGCGGCGTCACGCCCATGTCGCCCATTGCCCGGACGAAGGCCCGCGTGTCGTAGGTCTTGTAGCCTCCCAGCGTGCTGCGCGCGGCACGATCGAGCCCTGCCATCATCGCCTCGCCGGCGTCGCGCTCCGCGATACCCGTCTCTTGCGTCGTTGTCGCAGCGACCGCCAGGCCGTGCCGGTTCTCGATCACCACGTGCCCGGCGTAGCAGAGCTTCGATGCTTGGCCGTTCGACTTGCGCGCCAGCCGCGCATCCGGGTCCGTGGTCGAAGCATGCGTCTCGTCGCTGCGCTTCTCGGCATGGAAGTCGCGCTCGCCGTTGCGGCCGGGGCCGAGCGCCTCGCCGGAGCCGTCCTTCGGCCGGAAGCTCTTCATCGAAGCCCAGGCCTCTATCAACGTGCCAGCCACCGAGAAGTACGCCGAGGGCAGCAGCGGCTTGACCTCTGGGTCGGCCAGCACGGCGGCGAAGAACTTGCTCGCCACCTCGGTCCCCAGCAGCCGGTCCCGGTTCTTGGTGAACACCGTCACGTCCCATACGGGCGCCACGCCCGACGCAGCTGCGCAGGAACTGCCCAACTTGCACGTGCGGAACCGCACGGGGCGGCCGTACCCCGCCTTGCCCAGGGCGGCCGGCGCGGCGATGTCTTCCGCGGGACGGTGCCCGGCTGCCCTGCCGTCCGATGCGACGCCACGCTGGGCCGCCGTACCTCGATCTGGAGCCCGCTGCCCGCATGGACGTCCTCGACTCGATCCTGTCCGCCGACTGGCCCGGCAATCCCGGCCCGGATGTGGCTCGCCTTCATGGGCGGTCGTGTCCGGGTTCGCTCGGACGCGCCGTATCCTCGGGGCTGTTCCTGATCGCGACGGGCGGGACATGACGGGACCATGGCGCCGGAGCAACAACCACGTAGAGGAGATCACTTGATGACCCAGATTCAGACCGCCCTCGCCGCCGACATCACACTGCATAGCCTGGAGCAGGCAACGGCCGAGAGCCCCAGGGCGAGGCGGAACCTGCTCATCGGGCTCTGGGCGGGGCGTCGGCTCGGCCTTCCCGAGGCGGAACTGCCCCGCTATGCGCTAGACGTCATGTGGGTGGATCATGCCGAACCGGGCGATGCCGACGTGATCCACAAGCTTGCCGCCGATTTCGACGCGGCAGGTTGCTGCGTCGGCGATGAGGCACTGCGCTCCGAGCTGACCGTCGCGCAGCGCCGCGCTTACGCCGAAACCGTGTTGCACCTGCTATGATCCATTCGGTGGCAGCACCGCCGCCAGCGCAGGCGGCCACAGACGGCGCGATGGGCGCCCGAGATGGAAACGGAGGTTGTGCGATGCAGAAAGACTCAGAACGGCGGGATGCCGGGCTAGGTAGTCCGCCGCGAAGCCTGCTCCTCGCGACGGATCTCAGCTGCCGCTGCGACCGCGCCCTGGACCGCGCAGTGATGCTGGCATCGGCCTGGGGTGCCAAACTGCATGTGCTGTATGTGCTGGAAGGCAATGAGCCGGAGCAAGGCCCCGAACCGGTTCCCGGCGGTTCGGTGCGGGCGCTTGCCGAGCGTCACCTCCGCGCCGCCACGCGCAATCATGACGTCGAAGCGGAGATCGTGATCGAGCGGGGGGATCCCGCGGAGATCATCCTGCGCACGGCGAACGAACTCGACTGCGAGCTGATCGTCACCGGCATAGCCCGCAGCGGAAACCTTGCCCGAGCGGTGCTCGGCACGACGGTCGAGAGGCTGGTCCATCGTGCGCCGATGCCTGTACTGATCGTGAAGATGCGCCCTTGGCGCGCCTACCCGACGGTGGTCGTCGCCTCCGACTTTTCGGAGACTTCCGCCCACGCCTTGCGGCAGGCACTGAGCGTATTCCCGGATGCCCGGATGATACTGGCGCATGCGTACCGCGTGCCGTTCGAAGGCTTCATCAGCCGCGCGGCGCATGAGGCGGAGTTGCTGGCGGATGCCGAGCGTCAGCGTGCGGCGTTCCTGCCGAGCGTGGGCGCACCGCCAGACAGGCTGGAGCAGATGGAGTACCTGATCCGCTACGGAACAGCCGAGAGCGTGATCGGAACGCATGTCTGGGACAACGACATCGACCTCGTCGTGATGGGGACGCATGGCCGAAGCGGTCGCTTCGGCATCCTGATGGGCAGCACCGCCGAACGTCTCCTCATCTGCCTGCATTGCGACGTGATGATTGTCCGCGAGCCGCGCGCGCTGTCCGCCACGATTGGCGCGGGCGGCGCCTCTGCGGGTCCTCGCCTGAGCGGGAATGGGTGAGCAATGGGGTAGCAGAAGCGGGCTAATTTTTGCCGCCATCGGCGCGGCCGCAGGCCTCGGAAACATCTGGCGATTCGCCTACTTGGCCGGGGAGAACGGCGGCGCCTTTCTGCTGGTGAACCTTTTGATCGCGCTGGCGTTGGGCGTGCCGCTGGTGGTCGTGGAACTCACCATCGGCAAGCGGGGTGCAGGCTACGCTTCCGTGTAAACGCAGCGCGCTCTAGATGTTTGGTCCCAGGCTTTGATGGTGCAGTCTTCTCGCCGGCATGGAGAGATGCGCTATGGGCCAGGTTCTTCACGGCTGCGCCCGCACGACTGAGGCGGTCCGTCGCGCGATCCAGCATAGTCAAGAGAGCCTGAGGGCTTTGGCCCGCCGGCATGGCGTGAACCCGAAAACCATCGCCAAGTGGCGGGCGCGAGGCGACGTCGCTGATCGGCGCACGGGCCCGGCCCAGCCGCGCTCAACCACCCTCTCGGCCGACGAGGAGGCGATCATAGTCGCCTTCCGCCGCCACACCCTGCTGCCGCTGGACGACTGCCTCTATGCCCTGCAGCCCAGCATCCCGCACCTGACGCGCTCGGCTCTGCATCGCTGCCTCCAGCGCCACGGCATCTCGCGCCTGCCCGAGACCGAGGGCGACAAGCCGGTCCGCAAGCGCTTCAAGGCCTATCCGATCGGCTACTTTCACATCGACATAGCCGAGGTCAGGACCGAACAGGGCAAGCTCCACCTTTTCGTGGCCATCGACCGCACCTCGAAGTTCGCCTTTGCCCAACTGCACGAGCGCGCCACCACGCGCATCGCCGCCGACTTCCTGCGCGCCCTGCTGCAGGCCGTGCCTTACCGCGTGCACGCCGTGCTCACCGACAACGGCCAGCACTTCACCTCGCCGGGCAACATTGCCTCGGCCGCACCGCTCATCCGCGAGGCGATCGACCGCGGCGAGATCTTCCGCGCCCATTCCTTCGAACTCGCCTGCGCTCAGAACCAAGTCGAGCACCGCCTGACCAAGCCCTACCACCCGTGGACAAACGGCCAGGTCGAGAGGATGAACAGGACGCTCAAGGAGGCCACCGTCCGGCGCTACCACTACAGCAGCCACGACGAGCTCCGCGGTCACCTCGCCCTGTTCCTCGACGCCTACAACTACGCCCGGCGGCTCAAGACCCTGAAGGGCCTCACCCCCTACGAGTTCATTTGCCGTTCATGGGCCGCAGAACCTCACCGGTTCACGGCAAATCCGCACCACGAAATGCCGGGACCAAACATCTAAGAATCGCTGGATTGGTCGGTTCGCAATCGCCGAATGCCTTGGTCGTGGAGAGGCGCGCAAAGATGAGCGGCCTTCGGTGATCTTGCTGTTCAGGGCGCCGGCTGTGTCGCTCGGGTCACCGCGGAGCGGTCAGCTCGGTTCGGCAGCGAAGAGCCATCCCGCTACCGCGTCCTGGCCGGCCACTCTGGATGCAGCTCGTCGATCACGAAGGCATGCCGGTGCCGGAAGCCGTCCGGCCCGGTCACGAGCGGCTGGTGCTCAGCTGCGCGATGCGGGTGCTCCGGTGGGAGGCCAGCATGGTCGTGCTCGATCTCCTCCGGGTCATCCCGCGGCCACAGCGCCGCCGCCGCACCGAGCCCTGCCACCGCCAGCACGGCCAGCACCAGGAAAGTGGGCCCGAGCCCGATCGCTGCGCCGAGGCCGCCGGCCAGCGGATAGGTCAGCAGCCAGCAGGCGTGGCTCAGTGCGAACTGTGCGGCGAACAGCGCCGGCCGGTCGCCGGGATGCGCGGAGCGCCGCAGCAGCCGCCCGCTCGGCGTCAGCACAAGCCCGTTGCCGAGGCCGAGCAGCGCCCAGACCGGCAGCAGCACCGGCCATGACGGCACCAGGGGCGCCAGCAGCAGCCCAGTGACCAGGAGCGCGGCGCCGGCCAGCATCGCGCTCCGGTCGGTCATCCGATCGCCGAGCAGGTGCGGCAGGGCGAGCGCCGCGACCATGGAGCCCAGGCCGTAAGCGGCCAAAGTCCAGGCCACTTCTCGCTCGCCGAGGCCGAAGCCGGCCCGCACCAGCACCACGGTGTTCACGATCACCATCGCGCCCGCCGCGGCCGCGGCGAGGTTCAACGCCAGCAAACCGCGCAGCCGCGGCGTCGCGAGATAGATGCGCGCCCCGCGCGTCGTGCGCCCCCAGGCACCCTCGGAAGTCGTCGGTGGCTTCGGCGAGGGCAGCACCACCGACAGCACCAGCACTGCAGACGCGAGGAAGCCCAGCGCGTTCAGCCCGAACAGCCAGTGGAAACCGATCACGCCAAGCAGGGCCGCGGCGATGGCGGGGCTCGCCAGCGCCTCGAGGTCGTAGGCGAGGCGCGAAAGCGACAGCGCCTTCGTGTACTCCGCCTCCTCCGGCAGGATGTCGGGGATGGTCGCCTGGAAGGTCGGCGTGAAGGCGGCCGAGCCCGCCTGCAGCAGGAAGATCAGCAGGTAGACCTGCCAGATCTCGGTGACGAAGGGCAGGCAGACCGCGACACCGGCGCGCAGGAGATCGAGTGTCACCAGCAGGCTGCGCCGCGGCACCAGGTGGACGAAGGCGCCGGCGACGGGCGCGATGCCGACATAGGCGATCATCTTGATCGCGAGCGCCGTGCCGAGCACTGCACCGGCATCGGCGCCTGCCAGTTCGTAGGCCAGCAGGCCGAGCGCGACCGTCGCTAGCCCGGTGCCGAGCAGCGACAACACCTGGGCCAGGAACAGGTGGCGGTAGGTCAGGTTCGACAGCGGCGACAGCACGGCGTCCTCCGAGCGAATTAGCCTAGCGTAGTCCGGCCGGCGCCGCTCGGCACCGGCCGTGCGTGTGCATCAGGGCATCACATAGCGCGCCTGGACGGTGTGGCCGTCCGGCATGCGGCCGGTGACCACCACGCGGGCGCCTGGCGTGATCGGCGTCTCCAGCGTGGCGGAGAAGCCGTCGCCGCTGGCCGTGAGCGCCGCCGTGCGGTTCGCCTGGCCTTCCTGGATCACCATCCGCGCCGTCGCCCCGCTGCGCGGCGGCGCCACACGGCCGTGATTCACCAGGTAGACGCGGATCGCCGTGCCATTGGCGACCAGTTCCACCTCATGTCCGTCGCTCCCGGCGAGCAGCCCACCATTCGGGCCGCGTCGCTCGCGCTGCTGGGCGAGCGCCGGGGTAGCAAGGGTAACGGCGAAGCCGGCCAGGATCATGCGTCGGTTCATCGGGGTCTCTCCTTTCGGGTTCAGAAGGTGGTGGCCGGGCGCAGCGCCGGCCTCAGCCGCCGCATCGCGCGCGGCGATCAGGCGTTCGAGCGGACGCCGCCCGAACAGCAGGAACAGCACCGGCGTCAGCACCGCGTCGAATAGGGTCGCGGTGACCAGCCCACCGAAGATCGTCACCGCCACGGGGTGCAGGATCTCGCGCCCCGCTTCGCCGGCGCCGATCATCAGCGGCACCAGCGCAAGCCCGGCCGACAGCGCGGTCATCAGTACCGGCCCTAGCCGTTCCAGCGTCCCGCGGAGGACGAGGCCGGGCCCGAAGGTCTCGCCCTCATGCAACGCCAGGTTGATCCAGTGCGAGACCTTCAGGATGCCGTTGCGCGCCGCGATGCCGACGAGCGTCACGAAGCCGATCATCGAAGCGACCGAGAGCGGCTGCCCCGCGATCCACAACGCCGCGACGGCGCCGACAAGGCCCATCGGGACCACCGCCAGCACGATCAGCGCAAGCACGACGGAGCGGTAGCGCTGCCACAGCACCAGCAGGACCAGCAGCGCCGAGACCGCGCCGAGGATGGCGATGGCCCGGCTTGCCGCCTCCTGCGCGCGGAAGGTGCCGTCCAGCACGATGCGGATGCCGGGTGGTGGCGCGGGCTCGGCCACCAGCCGCGCTAGATCGGCGGCGAGCGCCGCCATGTCGCGCGAGCCGTCGCTGTTCGCATAGACGACGATGCGCCGCGCGCCGTCCTCGCGCAGGATCTGGTTCGTCACCGTGGTCTCGACCACCTCGGCGAGGCGCTCCAGCGGCACCGCGCCATGCGGCGTCGGCACGAGCAGGTCGCGCAGCGCGTCGGCATTGCGCCCCGCCTCAGGCAGGCGGAGGACGATCTCGGTCCGCCGCGTACCCTCCCCGAGCGCGCCGAGCACGCGGCCGCCGGCCAGCGCCTCGACCGCCGCGGTGACGGCCTGCGGCGTCAGCCCGTGCAGCGCGGCGGCGGCCGGGTCAACGCGGATCTCGACCTGCGGCACCAGCGTCTGCGCCTCGACATTGATGTCCACCAGGCCTGGGATGGCCTGCATGCGCGCGCGCAGCCCTTGGGCCACGATGCGTGCCGCCTCCTGATCCTCGCCGAACACCTTGAACGACAGCGCCGCCCGCACGCCGGAGAGCATGTGGTCGATGCGGTGGCTGATCGGTTGGCCCATCACCACCGAGGCTGGCAGCACCGCGAGCCGTTCTCGGATCTCGGCGAACACAGTCTCGCGCGGGCGGTCGGAGCGGCGGAGCGTCACGTCGATCTCGGCCGCGTGCACGCCCTCGGCATGCGGGTCGAGCTCAGCGCGGCCGGTGCGACGGCCCACGCTCACCACCTCCGGCACCTGCATCACCAGGCGCTCGGCGATCAGGCCGAGACGCTGGCTCTGCTCGAGGCCGATGCCCGACTCAAAACGCATGCCGACCAGGGCCGTGCCCTCGTTGAAGGGCGGCAGGAAGGCGCGCGGCAGCAGCACGGCACCGACTGCCGCCAGCGCCACCGCCCCCGCCACGCCGCAGATCACCAGGCGCGGCCGGCGGAAGGCGCCCTGAAGCACGCGCGCCTGCGCACGCTTCAGCGCACGCAGCACAGGCGTGTCGCCATGCGCGCGCTTGGGCACCTTTACCAACAGGAAGCTCGCCAGCGCCGGCGTGACTGTGATGGAGACCAGCAGCGAGGCCAGGATGGAGACGATGTAGGCGACCCCGAGCGGGACAAACAGCCGCCCCTCCAGGCCGGCGAGCGCAAAGAGCGGCAGCAGTACCAGTACGATGATGAAGGTCGCATAGAGGATGCCCGAGCGCACCTCCTGGCTTGCCTGCGCGATCACCACCATCGATGGCAGCGGGTTGGGTCGCTCGGCATTCTGGCGCAGGCGGCGCAGGATGTTCTCCACATCCACCACCGCGTCGTCCACCAGCTCGCCGATGGCGATCGCCAGCCCGCCCAGCGTCATGGTGTTCAACGTCAGCCCAAAGGCGTCGAAGACCAGTACCGTGACGAGGATCGAGATCGGGATCGCCGTCAGCGAGATCGCCGTCGCCCGCCCGTTCAGCAGGAACAGGGCGAGCACCAGCGTCACCGCGATCGCCGCTTCGATCAGCACGATGCGCAGGTTGCGGATCGAGGTCTCGATGAAATCGGCCTGGCGGAACTGGATCTGGTTCGCGGTGACGCCGGCGGGGAGCGACGCCTGCACCTCCGCCAGCCGCGCCTCGACCGCACGTGTGGTCGGCAGCGTGTCGGCGGTCGGCGCCTTCTGGACGCTGAGGATGACGGCGGGCTGGCCGTTGAAGCCGGCATCGCCGCGACGGGTGCGGGTGGCGAAGTCCACCTCGGCGACCGTCCCGAGCGGTACCGCGCCGCGCGGGGTTGCCACCGGCAGGGCGCGCAGCGCGTCGAGGTCCGGCGTCGGTGTGCTGGCGCGCAGCACGAACTCGACGCCACGGCTCTCGATGAAACCGCCACCGGCCGAGGCACCAACGCGGGCCATCGCCTGCGCGATGGCGTCGATGCCGATACCGGCCTCGGCCAGCGCGGCCATGTCGGGGCTGACGCGGATCTGCCGCACGGCACCGCCGATCGGGTTCACCTGCACCACGCCGGGAACTTCGAGCAGGCGCGGGCGCACCTGAGCCTCCACCACGTCGCGCAGCCCGGCCGGATCGAGCCCGGACGCGGTCACGGCGATGAGCAGGATCTCGCCCATCACCGTGCCGATGCCGCCCATCTGCGGAGCGAGGCCTGGCGGGAGTCGTCCCTGCAGGCGCGTCAGGCGTTCTGCCGCATCGGCACGCGCTGCGGTCAGGTCGGCGGCCCACTCGAATTCGGCGAGCACGATGGACAGGCCGGGCGCGGAGGTGGAGCGGATGCGCGCCAGCCCCGGCGCGCCGCGCAGCGCTGCCTCGACGGGCGCGGTGACCAGCCGCTCGACCTCGGGCGGCGCGAGGCCCTCGGCCTCGGTCATGATGGTGACGGAGGGCCGCGTCAGGTCGGGGAAGACATCCACCGGCACGCGCGGCAGGACATAGAGGCCATAGGCGACGAGCAGCGCCGCCGCCGCCAGCACCGCGACGCGGTGCCGAAGGCTGGCCGAGACCAGGAAGTTGAACATGCGCGCCCCCTCAGCGGATCTGGTTCACGAGGAGGGCGCCCTGGACGAGGATCTGCTCGCCCGGCTCGATGCCGGCCAGGATCGCGACGCGGGTCGCGTCCAGCGGCTCGAAGCGCACGATGCGTGGCTCGAACAGCTCCGGCTCGGCGTGGCGGAACACCACGGGCAGGCCGTTCGGCGCCTGCACCACCGCGTCGCGCGGCAGGATGATGGCGGTGCGGCGCTCCGGCAGTTCCACCACGACCTGCACGCGGCGGCCGATCTCGAGGCCATGGTCCGCGGCGCGGGGCGCGAAGTCGAGCAGCGCGGTCTGGCCGCGGAGCGCGGGCGCGCGGCCGAGCAGGGCGGCCGGCACCGGCGCCATGCCGCGCGCCTCGATGCTGGCGGCGGCAGTGGGCGCGAGCGCCAGCGGCGCGAAGGCCTCGGCCTCGATCCGCACGCGAGCGGGGTCGAGGATCTCCACCAGGGTCTGGCCGGGCGAAACCGTCTGGCCCTGGGCCAACGCAACGGTCGCGATCACGCCATCGGCCGGCGCGCGCAGCGTTTCCGCACCGGCGATCTCGCCGGTAGCGGCGGCGAACGGCACTACGAGGGCGAGCGCATCGCCCGCGCGCACCGCCTGGCCACGCCGCGGCAGGGCGCCGTCGATGGCGACGATCCGGCCGGCGGTCGCGGGCTGGACGACGGCCTGCGCGTCCGGGCTCGGCAGCACACGGCCGGCAAGGGTGACGCGGCGCGCGGTCTCCTCCGGCACGACGCGGCGCGTGCGGAGTTCGAGCAGGCGCTGCGTCGGCTTTGGCACGAAGACCATGCCATCGGCGCGGCGGCGCGGCGCGTCGCCGTCCTCGGCGGTTGCCGTCTCGGGGCCATGGCTGTGGTCCGGGCCGCCCGGCCCCGCCGTCGAGGGCGAGACAGCCAGCAGCGTCAGCGCCAGCACCGCGATGCCGGCGCGGCGACGGCCGAACAGGAAGCCGATCGCAAGGGCGCCGGCGCCGGTGGCGGCCAGGGCGATGAGCACCGTCTCGACCGAGATGCGGCGGTGCAAGAAATCACTGAGGGCGTGGGAGTGACCGTGCGCCGCGGCGGGTGCGGCCGCAGCGCCAGGGACCCGGATGGTGCCGACCAGCAGGTCGGGCGCCGCGCCGCCGATGGTGGCGAGCACCTCGATCTCCCCGGTGCCGAGCGCCTCGGCCGGGATGCGGAAGCTGCCGTCCGGCTGCGCCTCGGCGCGAACCGTCCGGCCCGCGATGTCGAGGTCGAGCGTCACGCCCGCGGCCGGCGCGTTGTCCTCCTGGCGGTCCAGGTAGAGCGTCAGCGCGCCGCCCTTGAGGATGCCGACGAGCTGCCAGGCCTCGGAGACGGCTACGAGCCTTGGGCTCTGCGGCAGGGCCGTGGCGGTGGGTTCCGGACCATGCTGGTGGTCAGGGCCGCCAGGGCCGGCAAAGGCGGGCGTGGCAAGCAGGAGTGAACACAGGGCAAGGCGGCGCAGCCCGGCACGGGCGCGCGACAGCAGATGAGGCATGGGAACTCCACGAGAAACGACGCGGGCCGGCGCGGTGGCGCCGGTGGCTCAGGCGAGCGCTGCGTCGCCTCGTGGCGGACGGTCGAGATTGCCGGACGGCGCCCCGGACAGTCGGGCGAACAAGGCCCGGGTCATGGATGCGCCGAGGTCACGTTGAGCCAGACCCGATGCGGCGGGCAGCAGGAAGGCGACCCCATGGGCGTGGTCGGCCAGGAGACCGTCCGGCCCGTCATGCTGATGCGCGGGCCCGTCGCCATGGCTGTGGCGGCCCTCGGTACCGAAGACCTGCACCGACGCATCGTTGCTATCCGCGGCGCCACCGGCGAGCCAGTCGCGTTCGGCCTGAAGGGCTGCGAGCCAAGCCGCCGCAGGGTCGGGACCACCGTGATGCGCCCAGGCATGTCCCACTTGGCCCAGCACTCCGGTCAGGAGCATGAGCGCAGCGAGCAGCATCCGGACGCGGCGGACAACGGATTTCGGCACGCGACGGCGGGTAGCATTCGCGCGCCGCGTCTGTCCAGTACGCAGCGTTCTAGGCTTGGCGTTCCTCCGGCGGGCGGATTTGACGGAACGCCCACAGCAAGGCGAAGTCCTAGGCGATCTTGAGGACACCGCAGAGGATGAAGGGCGTCGCCTGCCACCCTGCCGCAAAGATCGCCCCGGCAATCGCCGGTCCTGCCGCCGCCGCCAGGCTGCGCGGCACAGCCGTGAAGCTGGCCGCGGCGGTGCGCTCGGGGGGCGTCACCACGGCCATGACGTAGGAGGAGCGCGTCGGCACATCCATCTGCGACAGCGCCGCGCGCAGCAGCAGCAGTCCGAGCGCGACCTCCACCTGCGGCGCGAAGGCGGCCCCGATCAGGCAGAGGCTGGACGGGATGTGGGTGAACACCATGGTGTTCACGAGGCCGATGCGGGTGGCGAGCCAGGCCGCCACTGGGAAGGAGAAGGCCGAGAGCACGCCGGACCAGAAAAAGAACAGCCCGGCCTCGGCGAGCGAGAGGTCGAAGCGCTCGAATAGCCACAGCGCGAGCAGCGACTGTACCGCGAAGCCGCCCGCGAAGGAATCGACGCAGAACAGAGCCGCGAGCCGCACCACAATGCCGCGCGACGGGCCGAGAACGCTGTGGCCTGAGCCCACCTCAGCCGGCGCCTCCCGCGGCAGGCTGCGATAGACGAGCCCGCCGGCGATGCCGAGCGCGGCGTAGAGTACGAACATTGCGCGCAACGCGACGATCTCCGACAGCCCGGTCCGCGCCAGCAGATCCGGCGAGGCCGCGGCGAGCGCGCCCAACGCCGCCGCCATGGCGCCGACCAGGCTGTAGCGAGCGAAGCTGCGCGTGCGCTCCGCGTCCGGCACGGCGCGGGTCAGCACGGCATGCTCCAGCGGCACGAAGATGCTGACGCTGCCGGCCGAGGGATTGATCGTGCCCACCAGGGCGACGAGGAGGATGATGGCGAGTGCATCCGTCGCCGCGAAGACAAATCCGCTCGCCGCCATCACGACCGAGGCTGCCATCAGCAGGCGTCTTTGCCCGAACCGGCCACTGACCACACCGATGCCGAGCGTCGTCAGCGCCGACCCCAGCAGCGCGAGCGTCGCGACCAGGCCGATGGCGGCCGGGCCGAGGCCGAGCGCGGTCAGATAGACCGGCAGGAGCACCGCTACGAAACCGTCACCGAAGTCGCGCAGTGCGCGCGCCCAGAGCAGGCGCGTCGTCACCACAGTCACGTCAGGATCTCCCGCAGCCGGCGCGTGTCCTCCGCCGCTTCGCGCAGCAGCCAGTCGCGGAAGGCGATCACTTTCGGCAGGCCGGATGTCGCCCTGGGTCCAACGATCCAGTAGCCATAAGGCACCGCGAGGCGCGGGCCGAAGGGCTGCACCAGCCGGCCCGAAAGCAAATCCCAGGCGGCAAGCGCTGTGCGCGCCAGCGCCACGCCCTGGCCGTCCACCGCCGCGTCGATCGTCATGCTCGCCTGGTTGAAGACCGGGCCGCGCCCGGCATCCACGCCCTTGGCGCTGGCCTCCTCCACCCAGCGCGACCAGTCGCGGCGGTCGTTGGTGTGCAGCAGCGTGTGGTGATGCAGTCCCGCTGGCGCGCGCAGCGGACGGCGCCCACGAAGCAAGGCCGGGCTGCAGACGGGGAACAGCGCTTCCTCGCACAGCCGGGTCGCGTGTAGCGTCGGCCAGGATCCGTCGCCGTGGCGGATGGCGAGGTCCACATCCTCCCGCGCGAAGTCGATGTGCTGGAGCGAGGCGCTGACGCGCAATTCGATTTCGGGATGCGCTTCCGCGAAACGGCCGAGGCGATGGACCAGCCACTTCGACGCGAAATTCGGGGAGGTGCTGACGGTAAGCGTGCCCGCCCCCTGGCGTTCCAGCAGGCGCTCGGTGCCGGAGGCGATGCGGTCGAAGGCGTCGCGCACGACTTCGAGATAGGCGCGCCCGGCCTCGGTGATGACCAGGCCCTGCGTGCCGCGGTCGAACAGGCGCAGGCCGAGGCCCGCCTCCAGTGCCTTGACCTGGTGGCTGACGGCGCCCTGGGTGACGCAGAGCTCCTCGGCGGCGCGCGTGAAGCTCTCGTGCCGCGCGGCGGCCTCGAAGGCCTTCAGCGCATTCAGCGGCGGCAGGCGACGCGGCATGGCACCCGGGAGGGCATGAGGAAAACTAGGGCAGGCTAGAGCGGCCTCCGACCTGACTGAATCGCGGAAGTCCTTCCCCGACGCGGAGCGGATCTGATTCAAGCTGTCTGTCGGAACGGAGGCCGACGGGTATGTCGAAGGCGCTGTCG
>JAYRJZ010000020.1:0-64513 GCA_041906015.1 Roseomonas sp. | reverse complement strand
CCTCTCCAGACCTCACCCCGCCAGGCCATCGTATGGCCTGGACCGCCGGTACCTGGCATCGGGCAGAAGGGCTTTCTTCCCCGACAAGCGCGCTACGGGCGCAGGCGCAGATTCCGGGATTGATTCTGCCCGGAATGCGAAGCGCCAGGTTGAGGTTTCCAAAGGCCTTTCGGCCTTTGGTGGGGAGAGCCCGAGAGGGGCGACGCCCCTCTCGGTTCCGCAGCGTCTGTTGGAAGACCCTCGGCCTTCGGCGAAGTGAGGCTTGGACAAGGGCACGCCCGAGATCAGCGCCCCCCGCGCTACGCAGCGTCCGGATCGCCCGGCGCCGTCTCCCACCCCAGCCCGACCAGTGCCACCGCCCGCCGGCCGGCGCGTTCGGCCTTCAGCACGATCGCCCCGCGCTCCTCGAGCCAACCCAGCATCCGCCGCGCGCGTCCCAGCGACCGGCTGCCATAGGCGCGCGCGATGGTGGCGTCCGAGGGGCAGGCCTCCCCTGCCAATGCGGTGCGGGCGAGCAGCAGGTAGACCCCCTGCGCGTCTTCCGGCAGCGCCTCGGCCCGCTCCAGGGCGAGCGGCCAGTCGGTCCCCTCCATCGCCGCCGGATCGACACCGGCGAGGGCCACGGCCAGCATCCGCCGGAAGGCCGGCAGGTCTGGCGCGCCGCCGGCGATCTCCTGGATCCGGCAACGCACCTGGAAGTCCTGGTAGAGCACGGCGGCCGGGCGGAAGGGGGCCTCGGCATCCGCCATGATCTGGGCAAGGATCGCGGCATGGCGCGCGGCCCGCTCGGCGGCTTCCTCGGGGCTGGGCGGGGCTGGCGGCGCCGGAGCGGCCTCGACGGCCGCGGCCGGGATGTATTGCGCCAGTTGCTGGAGGATGTCCGGTGCGGGCGCGCGCGGCGTTCGGACACGGCGCGGCGGCAGGTTCGCTTCCGGCTCGGGGGCGTTCCGGATCAGTTCGCGCGCCTGCTCCACCGCCGCGAGGTCGGGCGGGGGCACCAGCTTCGGCCCGGCGCTGCGGGTGGCGGTTTCGACGCCCCCGATGCGCACGCTGAGCGGGCGGCGCGACAGGGCGGGACCGAGTGCCACGAAGGTACCGCGCGGCAGGTCGCGGAACATCTCCGCCTGGCGGCGTTCCATGCCGAGCAGATCCGAGGCGCGCGCCATGTCGATATCGAGGAAGGTGCGGCCCATCATGAAGTTCGACGCCTCGGCGGCAACGTTCTTGGCGAGCTTGGCGAGGCGCTGCGTGGCGATGATGCCGGCGAGGCCGCGCTTGCGGCCGCGGCACATGAGGTTGGTCATCGCACCGAGGGCGATGCGGCGGGCGTCGTCGGACACTTCGCTCGCGGCGGCGGGGGCGAAGAGCTGCGCCTCATCCACCACCACCATCACCGGGGACCACAGGTCGCGTTCGGCGTCGAAGAGGCCGTTGAGAAAGGCGCCGGCGCGGCGGAGCTGGTCGTCCACCTCGACGGATTCCAGGTTCAGCACGACCGAAACCCGGTGCCGGCGCACCAGCTCCGCATTGCGGCTCAGCGCCGCTTCCGAATGGTCGGCGGCATCGATCACCAAATGGCCGTGACGGTCGGCGAGAGTAACGAAATCTCCCTCGGGATCGATAATGACCTGCTGGACCCAGGGCGCACTCTGTTCGAGCAGCCGGCGCAGCAGATGAGACTTTCCGGAGCCGGAATTTCCCTGGACGAGCAGTCGGGTGGAGAGCAGTTCCTCAAGGTCGAGCAGCGCCGCCTCGCCCGAGGCGGCCCGCCCCATCTCGATACCGATCGTCATCCAGTCTTCCCGGTCCTGCCGTCGCGCCCGGAGGGGAGTCGCGGGGAGCGCGGCGGGGTGCCGTCCTAGCGAAGATCGGCCGGCGCCGAAAGCCGCCTGGCGTTCGGGAGGCGCGCCCGCCTTTACCGGCGCGGAGGGCAATTGGAGGGGCGCTGCCCCTCCAAACCACCCCGCCAAGTGCTTGGAGCACTTGGAACGCAATCTATTGGCGCCCGGCGCAACGGCCTTGCTGCTCCCGCCCAGCGCCCGTCGTGCGCAAGAGCGAGTCGCGGTACCATCCTCACCGGCGTGCCAGGTACCAAGTTAAGGTCTCCAAAGGCCCTTCGGCCTTTGGTGGGGTGAGCCCGAGAGGGGCGACGCCCCTCTCGGTTCCATCAGTCGGGGCGAAAGCCGCTGCAGACTTCCGGCGTCAGCCCGCCCGCAGGCCGAGCTCGTCGACCAGCGCGGTTTCCTGCCGGACCATGTCCCGCAGCAGCGCGGCGTAGTCGGCGCTGTTGCGGTATTCCGGGATCATCTCGTAGCGGTCGCGCATCTCGATGAAGCCGGGATCCTGCATCGCGGTCTGGAAGGCGCCGTGCAGGCGGGCCGTGACCTCGGGCGGCAGGCCGGCCGGGGCCATGATGCCGAAGGGCGTCGTAACGGTCTTGTTGTAGCCAAGGTCGATCAGCGTCGGCGTGTCGGGGAAGCGGCGCAGACGCTCCGGCGTCCAGGCCTGCACGAAGACCGCCTGGCCACCCTCCACAAGGCCGGCCATGCTGGTCGAGCCCGCCATCAGGTCGATATGCCCGCCGATCATCGCCTGGGACCCGTCCGCATCGCCACGGAACGGGACATGCGTGACGTCGAGCCCTTCGCGCCGGCAAAGCTCGGCGAGATGGACATGCGGTGTCCCGTTCGCCCCGGTGCTGCCGAAGGTGAGCTTGCCGGGATTGGCGCGCGCCTCCTCGACGAAGCTGCGCCAGCCATTGGGGAAGCGCCCGGTCTTGGCCGCGACCACGAAGGGATAGCCCACCACGCAGATGACCGGCGTGAAGTCCCGCAGCGTGTCATAGGGCAGGCGCTGGATGATCTGCACCCGGATGGCGGAGGCCGGGAACTGCGTCAGCGTATAGCCATCCGGGCGGGCCCGGGCGACCTGTGCGGCGCCGAGGGTATTGGCCGCACCGGGCTTGTTCTCGATGACAATCGGCTGGCCGAGGGTCTTGGACGCGGCCTCGGCGAGCGCGCGCATGGAAATGTCGGTGGTCCCGCCCGGCGGGAAGGGGACGATGAGCGTGATGGGACGGTTCGGAAAGGCGGCACCCTGGGCCTGCGCAAGGCTGGGCGCCGCGAGCGCCCCCAGCATGAGGGCACGACGACGCAGCTTCGCAGTAGCGATCAAGGTCTATTCCTCCGAACTCGGTTGAGCTGGAAGCTAGGGATTGCGCTGCGCTGCCGCAATCCCAGCGCCGCGACCGTTACGCGGGCCGAAAGGTGATCGGCTTGGCACCGTCCCACAGGACCGAGCGCCCGACGACGGCCAGGCGGTCGATCCCCTCCCGGATGGTCAGCACATGGTTGCCGGCGAGCTGCCCGGCCTTGGAAGCGAAGCAGGTCGGGCCATAGGCGATCAGGATCTCGGTCTCACTGACCCCGCCCGGATAGACGATGACCTGGCCGGGCGCGGGATAGGAAGTGGCGTTCTCGAAGCCGAGGCCGAGGTCGAAATCGCCCATCGGGATCCAGCAGGCCTCGCCCGACCAGCGGACATGGATGATGCGGTTGGAATAGGGGACGAAGTCGCGGAAGCGGGCGACGGTCTTCGGCGCGTCCTTGGTCTCGTAGAAGGCCTCGAAGATCTCGCCGCCGATGTCGATGATCACGTCCGCCACGATGCCGCACTCCGCTCCGGGTTGGTCATTTGCCCGTTACGGGAGTGCGGCGGCGGCGGCAAGAGGTTCAGGAGTTCGGGCCGCGTTCCATCGAATAGGGCTGCCAGCGGCGCAGGGCGGATTTCTCGAGCACCGTCGGGTTCACGCAGGACATCGGCCACTTGCCCTGCAGCGTCAGCGCCAGTTCCTGCCCCACGCGCCGCTTGCGCGCCGGATCAAAGCGCGAGGAGGCGGAGGCGTTGTGCGGCGAGAGGATGATGTGCGGCATCTGGTGCAGCGGGTTGTCCTGCCGCGTCGGCTCGATCTCGAACACGTCGAGGCCGGCGCCAGCGATCCACTTCTCCTCCAGCGCCTTGATCAGCGCGGCCTCGTTCACCGTCGGCCCGCGGCCGGTCGTGACGAAGATCGCGTTCTTCTTCATCTGGCGGAAATGCTTCTCCTTCAGGAAGCCGCGCGTCTCCGGCGTGTCCGGCAGATGCATGGACACGAAGTCCGAGGTGGACAGCACTTCCGACAGCGACGCCGGTTCGACGCCGAGCGCTGACAGCGTCAGCTCCTCGACATACGGGTCATACGCCTTCATGTGCAGGCCGAAGGCCTTGGCGCGGCGGGCGGTGGCGCGCGCCACGCGGCCGAAGCCAATGAAGCCGAGCGTCTGGCCCATCAGGCGCGGCACGGTCAGAAGCTGCGGGCGGCCTTCGGACCAGCGGCCCTCACGCACCATGCGGTCCTGCTCGATGCAGCGGCGATGGGTTGCCAGCAACAGCATCATGGCGTGGTCGGCGACTTCCTCGATGAAGGTATCGGGGCAATTGGTGACCGGGATGCCCTTCGCCGTCGCCGCGGCGACATCGACATAATCCACGCCGACCGTGCCGAGCGCGATATGCCGGCACTTGGTCAGCGCGCTGATCATCGCCGCGCTGAACTTCATCCCCTTCGCATAGACCGCATCGGCATTCGGTGCCGCGGCGATGAAGCCTTCCTCGGTCGCCGGGCATTCGACGATCTCGGCATCGAGGCCTTCCAGCGCTTCCATCTCGTAGTCGTACCCGCCGCCCTGCGTCGTGAAGGAGGCGCCGGCGGGCGTCAGGATCGTGTACTTCGCCAAGGGTGTTCTCCTGTGTGAGGCCTCATTCCTTCACCGCGCCGGTGAGGGAGGAGACGTAGTAGTCGACGAAGAAGGAATAGAAGATCGCGACCGGCAGCGAGCCGAGCAGTGAGCCGGCCATCAGCGCACCCCACTGATAGACGTCGCCGGTGACGAGCTCGGTCAGGATGGCGACCGGGACGGTCTTGTTCTCGCTGCTCTGGATGAAGGCGAGCGCGTAGATGAACTCGTTCCAGGACAGGGTGAAGGAGAAGATGCCCGCGCTGATCAGCCCCGGCACCGCGAGCGGCAGCGTGATCTGGCGCAGGATCTGCAGCCGGGTCGCGCCGTCGATCAGCGCGCATTCCTCAAGCTCGAAGGGGATCGACTTGAAGTAGCCGATCAGCAGCCAGGTGCAGAAGGGCACGAGGAAGGTCGGATAGACCAGGATCAGCGCGATCGGGCTGTCGAACAGGCCGAGCTGAAACACCACCGTCGCCAGCGGGATGAACAGGATCGACGGCGGCACGAGATAGGCCAGGTAGATGCCCAGGCCCACATACTGGCTGCCTTTGAACCGCAGCCGCTGGATCGCATAGGCCGCGAGGGTCGAGGCGATCAGCGACAGCACGGTCGCGCAGACGGCAACGGTCATCGTCGTCAGCAGCCAGCGCGGATAGGAGGTGCCGAACAGCAGCAGCCGGATGTGGTCGAGCGTCGGCGAGGTGATCCAGAACGGGTTGTGCGTGTCGTAGTCGTAGAGCTCGGCATTCGGTTTGAAGGCGGTGATCGACATCCAATAGAAGGGAAACAACAGGATCAGCAGGAAGCAGGCGAGCGGGATCCAGATCGTCACCATGCGCCGCGACCGGCTGTCCCAGGACAGCGTCTCGGGCGGTGCCGTGGCAGTGCTGGGTGCGGGTGGGGCGTCGACGGTGCTGCTCATGGTCTTGCCCCCCTCAGTCGTTCGCCTCGCCCTGCTGCCACTTGCGGCGCGCGAGGGCGAAGTAGGAAAACAGCGTCGCGAAGATGAGGAAGGGCAGCATGGCGACGGCGATCGCCGCCCCCTCCCCCAACTGCCCGCCCGATATGCCGCGCTGGAAGGCGAGCGTGGCGAGCAGCTGCGTGGCGTTCACGGGCCCGCCGCGCGTAATGGCGTAGACGAGCTGGAAGTCCGTGAAGGTGAAGATGATGCTGAAGGTCATGACGATCGCGAGGATCGGGAGCAGCATCGGGAAGGTGATGTAGCGGAAGCGCTGCCAGCCCGTGGACCCATCCAGCAATGCCGCCTCGTACAGCGAGGGCGAGATGGTCTGCAGCCCGGCGAGCAGCGAGATCGCGACGAAGGGAATGCCACGCCAGATATTGGCGCCGATCAGCGACCAGCGCGCCGGCCAGGCGGTGTTGATGAAGTCGATGTTGGTGTCGCGCAGCCCAAGCTCGATGAACACCCAGGAGATGATCGAGAACTGCGGGTTGTAGATCCACCAGAAGGCGATCGCCGTCAGCACCGTCGGCACGATCCAGGGCAGCAGGATGATGGCGCGAAGGAAGGATTTGAACGGCAGATGGTTGTTCAGCAGCAGCGCCAGCCACAACCCCAGCCCGAATTTCCCGACCGTCGCGACGGCCGTGTAGAAGACCGAGAAGAAGACCGCGTTCCAGAAGATCGGGTCCTCCATCATGTACTCGAAATTCTCGAGCCCCACCCAGACGCCGCTGCGCCCGATGGTGGTGTCGGTGAAGGCGAGCCAGATGCCGAGGCCGAGCGGATAGGTCAGAAAGACCAGGAGCAGGCCGACCGCGGGCAGCAGGCACATCACGACGAGCAGCGGCTTCCAGTCGAGCAGCTTGGAAAGCCAGCTCTGGTCCTGGCTCCGGCGGACCCAGCCTTCGGCGGCGGTGACGGACATGGACGCTCTCCCCGATCAGCCGGCGGCGGCACATGGCCGCCGCCGGGATCACATCATGAACGGCGGAAGATGCGGCGCGCGCGGCGATCGGCCTCGCGCATCGCGGCCTCGGGCGTGGATTGGCCCGAAGCGACCGAAGCGAACATCTGCACCAGCACGTATTCCGCGTTCGCCTGGCCCGAGGCGACCGTGATCGGCCCGCGGTAGCCGTTCCAGAACTGGTTGTTCATGCTGTCGCGGAAGATCGCGATCTTCGGATCGCTGGTCCAGACCGAGGCATCCTTGTAGGCATTCACCGGATGCGCCCAGTAGCCAAGGTTCGCATCGAGCCACGGTTCATATTGCGGCTGCTCCATGAGGAAGGCGAGCAGCGCCTTGGCGGCGTTCGGATAGCGGCTGTGCCTGAACACCATGGCGTTCAGCGTGAGCGGCGCGCTGGGCCAGGAATTCGCCACGCCGAGCGGCATCACCGAATGCTCGGTATCATCCGCGATGGCACGCGTCGCCGGATCATTCTTCAGCGCGAAGTACAGCGAGACGCCGTTCGAGGTGACGAACAGCGTGTTGGCCGCATAGGCCTGGTTGTTGCTGATATCGCCCCAGGAGATGGTGCCGCCGTCGACGAAGGTCGGGTACAGCTCCTTCAGGTAGTTCAGCGCCGCCAGCGTCTGCGGGCTGTTCACCGAGACGGCGCCCTCGGCATCCGTGATGGCCGCGCCATGCGACCACATCAGCCAGTTGGCGAAGCCGTTGCCGTCGCCGACGGCGTTGCCCAAGGCGAAGCCCGCCGGCTTGTTCGCCTGGCGCAGCTTCTTGCACATCTCCAGGAAGCCGGGCAGGTCGCTGGGCGGTTGCTGGTAGCCGACCGAAGTGACCGCCGATTTGCGCCACACCAGCGGCCCCGCGGTACCGCCGAAGGGCAGGCCGATCCAGTTGTTGGTGCCGTGGCGCTTGCCGTACTTCTCGCCCACGAACATCCAGCCGCCATACTTGCGGCCGATGTATTCGGCGATGTCCGACACCTCGACAAGTTTATCGACATAGATATGCGGCGCGTCGCCGAAGCCGATGATGACATCGGGCCCCGCGCCGGTATTCGCGGTCACGGCGGTCTGCTGGTTGATGTCCTCCCAACCCACGAAGTCGACGCGTACCTGCACGCCGGTGGCCTGGGTGAAGCGGGCGCAGTTGGCGCGGAACACTTCCTCATCGGGGGCGACGAAGCGGACCGGGCGCAACATGCGCAGCGTCGCACCGCTTTCGATCGGCAAGTTCGGCGGGTTGACGCCGGCCGCCATCTGGACGCGGGACTGCTGGCCGAAGGCCTCGCCAGCCGTGCCGAGCGCGGCAAGCGCGGCGCCGGTCCCAAGGATGCTGCGACGCGTGATGATGTTGGCCATATGTCGTTTCCTCTCCCTGTTCGTTGTGTCCCAGTCTCAGATGCGCTGGCCCGTTCCCTTGTCGAAGAGATGGATCAGCGACATGTCGGGGCTCACCCGCAGGATCTCGCCGGGGCGTGCCGAGATGCGCTCGCGGAAGGCGCCTATCACGGGCGCTCCGCCGACATGCATCAGTGTCTGCGTCTCGGAGCCGGTCGGCTCCACGACATGAATCGTCGCCGGCAGGCCGCCTTCGGGATCGAGATGCAGATGCTCCGGCCGGATTCCATAGATGACGTCACCCGAAGCAGGCGCGCCCGGCGGCAATGGCCAAGCCACGCCACCGGGGCCGTGGAAGACGCCGTTCTCGATCCGCCCTTCCAGCATGTTCATCGCCGGCGAGCCGATGAAGCCCGCCACGAAGAGGTTGGCGGGGCGGTCATAGAGTTCAAGCGGCGCGCCCGCCTGTTCGATGCGGCCATGGTTCATCACCACGATCAGGTCAGCCATGGTCATGGCCTCGATCTGGTCGTGGGTGACGTAGACGGTCGTCACCTTCAACCGCTGATGCAATTCCTTGATCTCGGAGCGCATCTGCACGCGCAGCTTGGCATCGAGGTTCGACAGCGGTTCGTCGAACAGGAACACCTGGGGGTTGCGCACGATGGCGCGGCCCATCGCCACGCGCTGGCGCTGGCCGCCCGAAAGCTGCCGCGGATAGCGTTGCAGAAGCTGCTCCAGCCCCAGGATCTTCGCGGCCTTGCCGACCTCGCGCTCCATCACCGCCGCCGGCGCGCCGGCGAGCTTCATCGAGAAGGCCATGTTCTGGAACACGGTCATGTGCGGATAGAGCGCGTAGTTCTGGAACACCATCGCGATGTCGCGATCCTTGGGCGCGACGTTGTTCACCACCCGCCCGCCGATCGCGATCTCGCCGCCCGTGATGTTCTCGAGCCCCGCGAGCATGCGCAGCAGCGTGGATTTGCCGCAGCCGGACGGGCCGACGAGGACGACGAACTGCCCGTCCTCGATGCCCACGCTGACCCCGTGCAGGATCTGCGTGCTGCCGAATGCCTTCCGCACCTCGCGGATGTCGACCGTCGCCATCTATCCTCCCTTGAGAACGGGCAGGTTCGCCCTGCCTCGCTTCAGCGTCTCCCTACAGCCGGGACACAGCGGTTTCCTTGGACGTGATGAATTCCAGCAGCGCCGGCGTGCCGTTGCGCGTCTGCTCGATGCCCCGCTTGATGGCGGGGATGATCTCCGCGACCTTCGTCACCCGTTCGCCATAGCCGCCGAAGGCACGCGCCATGGCGGCATAGTCGCCGGAGATGTCGGTGGAGCGGTACTTCTCCGTGCTGACCGGCATGACCTTCAGCTCGATCGCCATGGAGAAGTTGTTCAGCAGGATGGACAGGATCGGGATGCGCTCGCGCACCGCCGTCTCGAAATCCATCCCCGTGAAGCCGATCGCGGCATCGCCCCAGACATTGATGCAGAGCTTGTCCGGCGCGGCGAGCTTCGCGCCCATCGCCAAGCCCAACCCATAGCCGAGTTGCGTCGTCTTGCCCCAGCCAAGGTAGGAGAGCGGCGTGCGCGACACCCAGAAGGGCGAAAGCTGGTCGCGCGGCGATCCCGCATCGTGGGTGATGATGGTGTTGTCGACATCGACGGTGCGCCACAGGTCGCGCAGCACGCGATAGGGGTTCAGCGGTTCCGCATCGCTGTCCGTCTTGGCGGCCCAGGCAGCGAGCCATTCGGCGCGATGCTCCTGGATCTCCTTCGCCACCGGCCCGGCGTCACGCGTCTCCGTCACGCGCCCTTCCAGTTCCGCGATCAGCGCATCGAGCGTCAGCGCCGCATCGCCAACCAGCCCGATATCGCAGGCAAGATCCTTGTTCAGATGATCGGGATCGAGCGTCGCATGGATGATCTTCTTCCCCGAGGGCATCTTCACGCCGAAATTCGTCTCGGTGAAGGAGCAGCCGATGCCGAGGATCAGGTCCGCATTGTCGAGGAAATGCCGCACCGGCTTGGGGATGGCGAGACCACCGGAACCGAGCGCGAGGGGATGATCCTCCGGGAAGGAGGACTTGCCGCCGAGGCTCGTCGTCACCGGTGCGGCGAGCAGTTCCGCCAACCGCCGAAGCTGCGGCCAGGCGCGTGCCCAATGCACGCCGGTGCCGGCATAGATCACCGGCCGCTTCGCCGCCGCCAGCGCTTCCGCGGCCCGCGCGACATCAACGGGGTCCGGTCCGTAGCGCGTCGCGATCACCGGCGTGTAGTCGAGCGGCTCCGGAACCTCCTCGTTCCACATGTCGGTCGGGATCTCGACCAGCACGGGGCCGCCGCGGCCGTTGCGCAGCCTGCTGAAGGCGCGGCGCAGGATGTTCGGAATCTCACGCGCCTCGATGATCGGCTCCGCCGATTTCGTGATGCCGCGCATCTGGATCGTCGAGTTGAAGTTCGGATCGACATGCGACAGCCGGCGCGCATAGCCCATCGGCAGCACCAGCACCGGCACGCTTTCGCCATAGCATTGCGCGACGCCGCCATAGGCGTTCTCGGACCCCGGCCCGTGCTGCATGCAGAAGGCGCCGATCGTCCGGCCGGAGGTGACGCGGCTGATCGCATCGGCCATGTGCAGCCCGATGCGTTCCTGGCGCACCATGACCGGGCGGATGTCGATCTCCGCCGCATGCTCGATGAGATGGTTCACCGGATACCCCGTGAGGATATGGATGCCCTCACGCTTCATGATCTCGGCGATGGCAGCGCCCAGCTTCATACCGACATTTCCTCACTGCCGGTGCTCTCGTGGCCCGGACTGCTATGGCAGCCTAGACGGCGCCTTGCCGGGACGGCAACCCCCGCCGTCAGCCTGCCTTAGCGACAGGCAGCCTGCTTAACATCCCGGCGCGCGGTCGCATGGCGGCGCAGCGCGACATGCGGGTCAGCTCGCGGTGTCGAGATCGCGCAACGTCCGCTGCGCCGCAACGACGACGTCACGGGCGCCCGCCTGGCGCCCCCAGGCCATGGCCTGGCCGAGCCAGCGGCGCGCCGCCACGGCATCGCCGCGCGACGCCGCGCCACGCCCCGCGCGCAGCATCAGATCCGCCGCCGCGCCCATCGCGCCGTCGCGCCGCTCCGCCTCGGCCTGCAGGGCCAGCAGCCGTGCCAGGCCACGGTAATCCAGCGTGTCACGCCGCAGCACAGCCGCTTCTTCGGCGAGCCGCCGCGCCCCCGCCGCATCGCCATCCAGCATCGCCGCACGCGCCGCGAGTTCCACCGCATCACCCCGGAAACCCCGCGAGGTCGGCTCGCCCAATGCCGCGCGCGCCGCCGCCAGCCCATCGCGATCGCCGGCATCCGCCGCGATCAGGCCACGCAGGAACCAGGCCCGCAGCGCAGCATCGCGATCCGTATCGGCCTGCGCGATGACCTGCCGCGCCGTGGCATCCGCTGCCACCCCATGGCCGAGCCGGTACTGCGCCAGCGCCTGCGCGAGCGTCAGCGTCGCCGGCACCGTTGCATGCCGGCGCGTCAGCTCGGTCTCGACATCCTGGGCGGTGCGCAGCGCGGCGGCCGCGTCGCCACGCTCCAGCTCCGCCGCCGCCAGGCCGATCCCGGCATCCGCGATCGCCTCGGCATCGTCCCGCACCCGCGCGCGGGCGAGAGCCGCGCCGTAGAGCCGCACCGCATCGCCCGGGCGCTCGGCTTCCAGTGCCAGGCGTCCGGCGCGCGCCTGCGTCGCCAGGGTGCGGTCCTCGGGCGGCGGCGCCGGGGGCGGCGCGCCGCCGCCGCAGCCGGCGAGCAGCGGCAGGCAGAACAGCACGCGCCTCACGGCCGCAACCTCTCGGCCGAAGGGCGCGTCGGCTCGCGCGGCGGCGGTCCGTCGCCGCCCAGAAGCCACAGGCCGCGCAACTGCGTCAGCAGCAATTCGAGTTCGCGCACCGATTGCTGCGTCTGCAACAGCAGGCCCGGCAGGGTTCCGGTGCTGTCCTCGATGTTGCGCAGGGTGCGCGGCAGGCGCGCGGTCGTCGCCGTCACGTCGCGGGCCGCGCTCTGCAAGGTGTTGAGGAGCTGCTCAACGCGGCGGACCAGGCCGGGGATCACACTGCCGCCCTCGCCGCGGCTCTCGGTCAGCAGCCGTTCGGCTTCCGCCGCCATGGCATCGATGCGCGCGATCAGCCGGTTCGCCGCCTCGACCACCGAGGCGGCATCGCGCGCCGCATCCTCCGCCGTGCGCGCGAAGCTGTCACTGGTCAGCAGGCGACCCAGGCTGCCCTGCCCCAATTCGATGCGCTGGGCGACCTGGCCGATCGTGTGCGAGGTCCGGCCGATATCCTCGATGATCGGGAAGACGCGCTGGCGCAGCTCGTCCAGCAGCAGCGCCATCGGATCGGGTGGCGGCGGTTCGAGCACGGCCGCGAGAACCGTCGTCGCCGGGTCGAGCACCGGCCCCTCGCCCGGCCCCACATTCAGGAACACCACCCCCTGTGCGCCGCGGCGCTGGCGGATGGTGACCGGGGAATCGCGGCGAATGAAGTCGCGCGCGGCGGCTTCGCTCAGCTCGATCTCGGCGATCAGCCGGCGTTCCGGTGCGAAGATGATGCGCCGTACCGTCCCCGCCGGGACGCCGAGGACCTCGACCTCTGCCCCGGCCTGCAGGCCGGCAGCGCCCTCCCGCGGCAAGGTCACGCGGAAGCTCGTTGCCCCAGGCGCCTGCGCCACAACCGGGGTCGCCGCCAGCGACAGGCTCAGCGCCAGGGCCGCGACGGCGCCCCGGCCAGGCAGGCGGCCGATCACGGGCAAGCCATCCCCTCGCGACGCTGCACGGTCATCACCCTCATCCCCCGCCCCATCTCGCCAGGACCCTAGGTGGCCGCCGCAGGCGCCTCAAGCACGGAGTGCTGGCGCTTGCCTCCCAAACCTATAGCCTCCGTGCGACGGCAACGTCCGTCATGGGGAGACAATCAGGAATGCATCTGTCGGACCGCATCACCGGTCTGTGCCTCGCGCTGCTCGGATCGCTGGCATTCTGGGGCGGATCGCGCCTGCCAGCCGTACCCGGGCAGGATGTCGGGCCGGCCGCCTTTCCCATGGTCATCGGCACGGGACTGGTCCTGTGCGGCCTGATGATCGCCTTCGGCATCGGCCACACCTTCGAGGTCGAGGAGCCTTCCGAGGAAGAAGCCGCACCGGGCCTCGCGCACGCACTCGGCCGGTTCGGCTGGCTCGCCGCCCTGCTGCCGCCCGGACTGCTGCTGTTCTATGTGGCCGCGGCGGATCGCCTCGGATTCCTGCTCACCGCGGCGATCATGCTGCTGGTCGCCGCGCGCGCACTCGGCGCGTCCTGGCGCCTGGCCCTCGGCGCCACGGTGCTCGCGCCGCCCTTCATCCATCTCGTCTTCTTCAAGCTGCTGCGGGTGCCATTGCCCGACGGCATCCTCGCGATGCCGTGGTGACGCCATGAACGCGCTTCTCGAGGCGATCCAGATGGTCGCCACCGGCGAGGTGGTCATCGCCATCCTGGCCTCCGCCGTCTATGGCATGGTCATCGGCGCCCTGCCCGGCCTGACCGCCACCATGGCAACCGCCCTGCTGGTGCCGATTACCTTCTACCTTTCGCCCATTGCCGCCGTCGCGACGATCATCACCTCCTCGGCGATGGCCATCTTCTCGGGCGACATCCCGGGTTGCCTGATGCGCATCCCCGGCACGCCAGCGAGCGCGGCCTATACCGACGAGGCCTATGCGCTCACCCGCAAGGGCCAGGCCGAGCTCGCCCTCGGCGCCTCGCTGTGGTTCAGCGCGCTCGGCGGCATCGCAGGCACCATCGCGCTGATGATCATGGCGCCGGCCCTCGCCGAAATGGCGCTGTCCTTCTCGACCTACGAGTATTTCTGGCTCTCGCTGCTCGGCCTGATGTGCGCGACGCTGGTCGCGCGCTCCTCGCCCATCAAGGCGATCGCCTCGGCGCTGCTCGGCCTGCTCGTCGCCTGCATCGGCATCGAGAACCCCGGCGGCGTGCCGCGCTTCACCTTCGGCATGACCGACCTGCTGGGCGGGGTCGAGGCCCTGCCCGCGCTGATCGGCGTCTTCGCGGTCAGCGAGGTGATGCGCGCGATGGTCAGCGCCCCGCCACCACCCATTCCCAATCGCCGGCTCGGCTCGATCCTGGCCGGGCAATGGGACCTGACGAAGCGCTTCCAGAAGCAGATGTGGCGCGGCAACGTCATCGGCGTGCTGATCGGCGCGCTGCCCGGGGCCGGTGCGGACATGGCGGCCTGGGTCGCCTACGCCACCTCGAAGCGCCTGTCCAAGACGCCGGAGAAATTCGGCACCGGCTATCCGGAAGGACTGGTGGAATCGGGGGCCGCGAACAATTCGGCGCTGGCCGGCGGTTGGGTTCCCGCGCTGCTCTTCGGCATTCCGGGCGACACCATCACGGCCATCGCCATCGGCGTGCTCTACATGAAGGGCCTCAATCCTGGCCCGACGCTGTTCTCCGAAAAGGCGAGCAGCATGTACGCGCTCTACATCGTGTTCATGCTGGCCAACATCCTGATGATCCCGCTGGGCATCGTGATGATCCGCCTTTCGCGGCAAGTGCTGCGCGCACCACGCTCGGTCGCGATGCCGGTCATCCTGCTGCTCTGCGCGGTCGGCGCCTTCGCCATCGGGAACAACCCATTCGCCATCGTGCTGGTCGCGGTGTTCGGCATCATCGGCTTCGTCATGGAGCGCAACGGCTACCCCATTGCGGCGCTCGTCCTTGGCATCGTCATGGGGACAATGGTGGAGCAGACCCTCGTCACATCGCTCATCAAGTCGGATGGCGACATCCTGCCTTTCTTCGAACGGCCGGTCTCCGCCTTCCTCGCCGCCTTCACCCTCGCGGCGATCTTCTGGCCCGCCGTCGTCTGGCTGATCCGTCGCTTGCGACCGGCAGCGGCGGCGGGATAGCGTCGATTCGCTACGAGGAGGAAACCAAGAAATGTCCAATCTCACCCGCCGCGGCGCCCTCGCCGCCGGTGCCCTCGCCGGGTTCGTGCCGCTCGCCCGGCCCGCCCTTGGCCAGGGCAATTACCCCGCCCGCCCCGTCCAGCTCATCGTGCCCTGGGGCGCGGGCGGCGGCACCGACGCCACCGCGCGCATCGTCGCTGCCCTGCTCGAAAAGGAGATGGGCCAGCCCTTCAACGTCGTGAACCGCACCGGCGGGTCTGGCGTGGTGGGTCATGCCGCGATCGCGGGCGCCCCGCCCGATGGCTACACGATCGGCATGATCACGGTCGAGATCTGCATGATGCACTGGCAGGGTCTCACCCAGCTCAACCCGGCCTCCTACACGCCGCTCGCGCTGATGAACGAGGACCCGCCCGGCGTGCAGGTGAATGCCAGCTCGCCCTATCGCGACGTCAAGGCGCTGGCCGAGGCCATCAAGGCGAGCCGGCCCGGACAGATGAAGGCCTCCGGCACCGGCCAGGGCGGCATCTGGCATCTGGCACTCGCCGGTTGGCTCGGCGCGATGGGGCTGCGCGCGGACCATGTGCGCTGGGTGCCGTCCAATGGCGCGGCGCCGGCGATGCAGGACCTCGCCGCCGGCGGGCTCGACATGGTGACCTGCTCGGTGCCCGAGGCGCGGGCGATCATCGAGGCCGGGCGCGCGCGCTCGCTCGCCGTCATGGCGCCGCAGCGCAACCCGCAATTCGCCAATGTCCCGACGCTGAACGAGGCGCTCGGCATCAACTACAGCGTCGGCGCCTGGCGCGGCATCGCCGCCCCGCTCAACCTGCCCACCCCGATCGCGCAGCAACTCACCGCCGCGTTGCAGAAGGTCTGGAACAGCCAGGAATTCAAGGACTTCATGAATGCCCGCGGCTTCGGGATGGTCTGGGGCGATGCGGACGGCTTCGCGACGCATATGCAGCAGGCCGACCGCACGCTCGGCGACGCGATGAAGGCGGCGGGGCTGGTGCGAAGCTGAAGCAGGGTTCGGGAGGGGCAGAGCCCCTCCCGCCTCACCGCCCCTTGAAGACCGGCTTGCGCTTCTCCGCGAAGGCGGCGAGCGCTTCCTTCGTGTCCTCGGTCTTCGCCAGCAGCGCGGTCTGCGTCTGCTCGTAGCGATAGCCCTCGTGCAGCGGCATGTATTCGTTGAGCGTGAAGGCGCGCTTCGCCGCCTCGACCGCGAGCGGCACCTTGCCGGCGATCTCCCGCGCCATCGCCTGCGCCGCCGGCAGCAATTCGTCCTTCGGGTAACAGCCGGACGCGACGTTCATGCGCAGCAGGTCGGGCCCATACAGGCGCCGCGCCGTCATCAGGAACATCCGCGCATCCGACTGGCCGAAATGCCGCAGCACATGCTTCACGCCGCCGGCAAGGCCGACATCGACCTCGGTCATCGCCATGAAGGCGTCTTCCGCGACGAGGATGATGTCGCAGACCAGGGCGAGCACGCAGCCCGCCCCGATCGCCGCACCATTCACCGCCGCGATCAC
This sequence comes from Roseomonas sp., assembly GCA_041906015.1. GTDB lineage: Bacteria > Pseudomonadota > Alphaproteobacteria > Acetobacterales > Acetobacteraceae > Neoroseomonas. The sequence continues at coordinate 47,966 of JAYRJZ010000020.1, read as the reverse complement.
CGGCTTGGCGCATTCCATCACGCAGTCGAAGCCGCCACGCACCGCGCGGCTGTGCCGTGGGAAGGCGCCGGGCCTCGACGCATCCGGCCGGTCCTTCAGATCCGCCCCGGCCGAGAAGGTCCTGCCCGCCCCCGTCAGCACGATGGCGCGCACATCAGGCGCCTCGTGCAGCACGTCGAAGACGCGCATCACCTCCTCGCGGAAGATGCCGTTCTGTGCGTTGACGGGCGGGCGGTCGATGATGACCGTCGCCACGCCCTCCGCCACGTCGATGCGAAAGAGCGTCAGGTCTTCCAGGCCGGGGACGGGTGTCATGCGGTGAAGGCCACGCCCTTCTCGGGCACCAGCACCTGGGCCTTCGCGCCTGCCATTTCCGCCACGAAGCCCGAGGCATCCGGCAGCAACAGGCCGAAGGTCGCGTAGTGGCAGGGGATCGCCGTCTTCACACTGGGCAGGAAGCGCTTCACGGCCAGCGCGGCCGAGCGCGGCCCCATGGTGAAACGGTCGCCGCAGGGCACCATGGCGATCGAGGGCTTATACAGTTCGTCGATCAGCGCCATGTCCGAGAAGATGTCGGTGTCCCCCATGTGATAGACGACGGGTTCCGCCTTGTCCTTGGGCGTGACCACGATGCCGTTCGGCAGGCCGAGGCATTGCGAGACGCCATTCGCATCGATCTCCGACGAGGAATGGAAGGCGATGGTCAGGGAGACGCTGAACTCGCCCTGATCCGTCGTGCCGCCCGTGTTCATCGGGTCGAGCTTCTCGATCCCCTGGCGCGCCAGATACATGGCCAGGTCGAAGTTGGTCACCAGCTTCGCACCGGTGCGCTTGCAGATCGCCACCGTGTCGCCGATGTGGTCGCCATGGCCATGCGTCAGCAGCACATGCGTCGCCCCGGCGCTGGCCGCTTCCGCATCGCCGCCGAAAGCCGGGTTGCCCGTCAGGAACGGGTCGATCATCACGACCGAGGAACCGAATTCCAGGCGAAAGGCGGAATGGCCGAACCAGGTGATCTTCATGCGGGGACTCCGTGATCAGGGAAACGTCATTCGAATCGTATCGGCGATGAGGGCCGGCTTGTCCTTGCCCTCGATCTCCATGGTGGCGCGCACGACGATGCGGTGCGTGCCGCCGGCGCCGTCATCCACGGACACCAGCGCCTGACGCAGCCGCACGCGGTCCCCGGCCTGCACCGGGTTGATGATGCGCACCTTGTCGGACCCGTAGTTCAGCGTGCGCGACGGCCAGGTCACCTTGTAGACGCCGGCGCCGAGCTTGGGCAGCAGCGACAGCAGCAGATAGCCATGCGCGATGGTCTTGCCGCCCGGCATCTCGCGCCGCGCCCGTTCCACATCGACATGGATCCACTGGTGGTCGCCGGTGACGTCGGCGAAGCGGTCGATCATCTCCTGCGTCACCTCGAGCCACTCGCCGACGCCGAGTTCCTGGCCGATCAGCGCCTTCAGCGCCTCCGGCGTTGCCACTTCGCGCATGCGTTCCTCCGTGCTTTGGCGCGCGGAGTGTCGTGCGGGGCCGCGATCCGATCAACCCCGCCGGGGCGGGATCAATTCGCCGCGAAGCAATAGAACAGCCCGCCTCCACCAGTGCTGCGCAGCGCCTCGGCACTGCAGCCGCGCGAGGGGTGGGAGGTGTTCCAGGACCGCGACGGTTCGTCGTCCCGCAGCCCAAGCCGGTCGTGATGGCCGACCATGGCGGCGCCATCGGGGCCGGAATAGGTCCAGTTGCGGCAGGTCATGTCCTGCCCGGGTGGGAAGGCCGTGCCGTCGGCCTGCGAGCCGGTGAGCATGTCGTGGTTGTTCACGGTGTCGCCGCGCCCGCTCACCGGCGCGCCGCGTTCGGTCAGCGCCGTTTCCTTGGTGATGGCATTGCCGCCGTGCAGTTCGTCGACACTGCGGGCGACGACCACGCCGCGCGCATTGCGCCAAGGACCGCGCCCGATGCGGTCGCGCGCATTGACGGCCGGGCCGGTCGGCGTCGCACTGGTGCTCAGATAGGCGCGCCATTCGGCCGGCCCGAGCCCGGCGGCGACGGCCAGCGCCCGGCAATGCGCATCCGCCCCGGCGAGGCCGCCGAGATCGCCGCCGCGCCCCGGCCCGATGCTGGTGACGAAGAAGGTCATGTCACCGGGCTGCGGCGGCTGGCTCTGAAGCTGGGCCTGGGCCGTGGAGCCCAGGCAGAGGAACGCGGCGAGCGCGAGAGAAAGCCGTGTCATGTGAATTCTCCCATGCGGCGCCGGCTCGATCGGGCGCCTGCCCCGCCAGCATGCCCCAAGTCACGCCCCGCGACGAGGCGTGCCGGGATCAGGCGGCAAGCGCCAGCACCAGGAAGACCGCACCGAGCGACGCCGCCGAGGCGCCGATCGCGGTGCGCAGCCGGGGCAGCCGCACCGCGCCGCGCCGGGCCAGCAGCATCACGCCGAGGCCGATGGCGGCCTGGATCAGCGCCAGCGCGGCGAGATAGGCGACCAGGGCGCCCTGCTCCGCCCCGATGATCGCCTCGGCGAAGGCATGGCCATGGAACAGCCCGGCCACGGCAAAGGCGACGGGGATGATGGCACCCGGCACGCCGCGCCACAGCAGCGCGAGCCCGGCGAGAAGCAGGCTGAGCGCGACGATCGCCTCGACCGGCCCGAAGCCGATGCCGGCGATATGCGCGAGGCTGCCCACGAATCCCCCGAGCACGAAGACCAGGATGGCCACGGCGCCGGTCCCGCCCGGCAACGTCGCGGCGAGCAGCCCGGCGGCGATCAGGAAGGCCAGGTGGTCGAGCCCGATCACCCGATGTGCGATGCCCGAAGCAAAGCCCTGCCAGAGGCTGGACGGAACCGTGCCGCCCATCGCGTGATGGGCGAAGGCCGGCAGGGGCATCAGGGCGAGCAGGGTCGCAAGGCGCTTCATGGAGGTCTCCTCTTTGCCCGCCATGGTCGCATTGCAGCCGGGCGAGATCCACCGCCTCGGCCTCGGCCGGGTCGCGGATGCCGGCGACGATGGCGCGGAAGCGGTCCTCGGAGACCTCCTCCTCGGGCAGGTATTCGTAGCCGAGGTCGCGATCAGGGCGGCCCGGCAGGACGGCGCAGCAGCGCAGATGCGGCTGATGCGCGCGCAGCAGCGCGCGGAAGGCGTCGAGCCCGACCCGGTCCGTCGCGATCTTCAGCGTGTAGGATACCTGGTTGCCACGCGACGCCCCGATCCAATGGCGTTCCAGCAGCATCAGCCAGCGATACTGTTCCTCGGGCGTCGCGTCGGGCGCGGTCACCAGGCGATCGCCGATGCCGAGCCGCTGGATCAGCGGCAGGGTCGGGAAGCCGACGACGGTGACATCCGGATAGCTCTCCAGCGCGCGCGTGGGATAGCCACGCGCGGCGTAGTCGCCGATCAGCGGATCCGCCCCCGGGCCGCCGCGGAACTGCACCCAGCGGATGTATTGCCGCCGCGCGGGCAGGTGCGCCCCCTCCGTCAGGCCGAACAGCTTGCTGGTGGTCCCGGCGGGCTTGACCGTCGTCACCGTTACCGGCGGCGCCATGCCGAGGGCGCGCGCGTAGCGCGTCGCCTCCTCCTTCGCCACATCCGACAGCCGCGCGAGCATCGTCCAGAAAGGCCGTGCACGGACCTCGTCGATCAGCTCCCGAAAGCCAAGGCCGAAGCGTGCCCAGGCCCATTCGTGCAGCCCTGTGGGGCCGATGCCGATGCGATCCGTGCGCGCCACCTCGGCAGCGTAGAGCGCATCCATCCGGTTGACCCGGATCAGGAAGCGCACGCCGAGCCGCACCGCATCCTCGACCCGCGCATCCCAGGCGCGGGCGATGTCGTCGGGCAAGGCACCCGGCGTCAGCCCATGCAGCGGCACCGGGCAGGCCAGCAACGGCGCGAAATCCGAGATCACGCAATAGCCGCCCGTCACATGCAGCACGACCTCGCCGCAGGGATTGGTCGTGACGGGAAAGGTCGTGGTCGCGGCACGATGCGCGACCTCCTCCAGCAAGGCCGCGCCCTCAGTGATGCGATAGCGCGCGGAACCCGCCTCGGCGGTCGCTGGCTTCTGGCGCGCGAAGCCGGTGCGCGCATCCTCCAGCCGGTCGCCATTGATGAAGCCGGGTTCGCCATTGATGTAGGCACAGGCGGTCGCGGCCTCGAACAGAACCTTGGCGTGGCGGGTCAGTGGCTCGTCATCGGAGCGGTCCAACCGCGACCAGAATTCGGCATCGACCATCAGCGAATGATTCGCCGTCCACAGGCCACCCTCGGCCTTCAGCTTCACGAAGCGCAGCGCGCCAGGATCACGCCAGGACTTCGTCGCCATGCGCGCGGCACGCCGGGCGCCGCCGACCTGCACTTCGGTAGACAGGAGATGATCCGCGCGCAGCGCCTGTTCCCACGGGCGCATCGCCTCGCCCTGCGGGTTTCGGTCGCGCGCGGCTTCGATCACCTCGCGCCGCAGGGCGATGAAGGCGCGCAGCAGGGACAGCGGGCCCGAGGCCGGGCGGCCCTGCATGCCGCGGATCGGCGCCCCGAGCGGGCGGATCCGCGACAGATCGAGCAGCAGCACGCGGCCGCGCTCCCGGCGGAAGGCCATGGCTTCCAACGTCTCGACCGCGCGTGCCCAGCCTTCGCGCGTATCGGCGATGACGTGGTGCACCGCATCGGCCGGCACGCGCGACAGGTCGTGCACCAGTTCGCGCGCGAGAAAGGCCCGCACATCGGCTTCCTCGGTGCCGTTGAACGCCTCGAGCGCCATGCCCCAGCGCAACAGGCCGAACTCCACGCCGGCCCGGTGCAATGAGGCACGGTCGCGCGGCCAGTCGGGATGGGTCGGGGAGAGATAGAGCAGCAGCTCCGGCGCCTCCGCCCAATCCACCGGGCAGAGATCGTCGTCATAGGCGCGCCCGACGCCGGCGCCGTTCAGCAACAGGTAGAACTTGGTGAAGGAAGCGCCGGCGGTCGCGCAATTGGTGAAGACCTCCATGTTGCGCCGGGGCTGGTCCGGATCGCCATGCTGGAGGTGCCGGCCGGAGGTGATCAGCGCGCCGGTCGCGATCGCGTTGCGCAGCCGCGCCTGCTCGACAGCTTCCGCCGGCGTCGGCGCGCGGCCCAGCAGCGCCATGTTGCCCGCGGCAACGCGGTCGGCGACGCGGCCGAAATCCTCCTGGTCGGACGGGCGCAGCACGGTACGCCGCGCCACGGCCAACCCCATGCCGGGGTCGAAGGGGCGGGCGGGCAGCGGAATCTCGCCGAAGGCCGCGCCGGGCGGGGCGGCATCGACGGGCGGCGCGGGGGTGAAGCCGTCCATCGTCTCCTCCGCCGCCAGAGGGGGGTTCGGGCGGCACACCCAATATAGGGGGTCGCGACTCGGTTTCCCACCACATCTCGCGATGCGGCGCGGTGGACAGGGGACGGAACGGCGCGCAGGCTGTGACCGCCCCACCGACCCGCGCGAGACCGCCATGAACGCCGTCAGCCAGACCAATTCGCCGATCGTCTCGGCCTTCATCGCCCATACGCCCGGCTCTGCCGCGGCCTATGAGGAGGCCCGCCAGCACTTCCCCGGCGGCGTGACGCATGATGCGCGCTATGTGCGGCCGCATCCGCTCGCCATCACCCATGCCGCCGGGCCGCGCAAATGGGATGTCGATGGCAATGAGTATGTCGATTACGCGGGCGGGCACGGCGCGCTGATCCTCGGCCATGCGCATCCGGTGGTGACGGCGGCGGTCGCCGAGCAGCTCGCGAAGGGCACGCATTACGGCGCCAACCACGCGTTGGAGACCCGCTGGGCCGAGCTGGTGAAATCCATGGTGCCGAGCGCGGAGATGCTGCGCTTCACCAACTCCGGCACCGAGGCGACGCTGATGGCGCTGCGCGTCGCCCGCGCCGCGACGGGGCGCACCAAGCTGCTGCGCCTGCGCGGCCACTTCCATGGCTGGCACGACCACATGGCCTTCGGCGTCACCGGCCATTTCGACGGCACGCCGACGCCGGGCATCCTGGAAGCGCTGACCGACAACGTGGTCCTCGCCGACCCGAATGACGAGGCCGGGCTGCGCGCCCTGATGGCGGCGCATGGCAGCGAGATCGCCGCCGCGATCCTGGAACCGACCGGCTCGACCTATGGCCAGGTGCCGCTGCGTGACAGTTTCGTGCATCTGCTGCGCGAGGAGACCGCGAAGCACGGCATCGTGCTGGTCTTCGACGAGGTGGTCACCGGCTTCCGCGTCGCCCGCGGCGGTGCGCAGGAGGTGCTCGGCATCCGCCCCGACCTCACGACCCTCGCCAAGATCCTCGCCGGCGGCCTGCCCGGCGGCGCCGTGGTCGGGCGGCGCGACCTGCTGGAACTGCTCGACCCCGAACGCGCGGCCGCGCGCGGCGTGGAAAAGATCCCGCACCAGGGCACCTACAACGCCAATCCGCTTTCCGCCGCGGCCGGCATCGCGACGCTCGAGATCCTGCGCGACACCGACGCGATCGCCCGCGCGCATGCCTATGCCGCCGAACTGCGCGCCGCGCTGAACGGCGTGCTCGACGATATGTCCGTTCCCTGGGCGGTCTATGGCAGCAACACCGGCGTGCACATCTTCACCAACTGGAAGAAGCTGCCCATCACGCCATCCAGCTTCGATCCGCTGGCGCTGAGCTATGCCGAACTCAAGGTTCCACGCGGTACCCAGGTGGTGACCAAGCTGCTGCTCGCCATGCGCACCCATGGCGTCGATTTCTCGCCTTGGCCGGGCGGGCCCGTCTCGGCCACGCACGGCCCGGCGGAACGCGACGCCACCGTCGCCGCCTTCCGCGCCGCGCTGCGCGACCTGCGTGCCGAGGGCGAGATCGGCTGACATGCCCACCGCGCTGACCGCCCGTGCCCTGCTGCTCGGCGAACGGCTGGATCATCGCGGCCTGCCACGCGATGGCGCGCCGCTCTTCGATCCGGTGCCGCTCGCCACGCCCGACGGGCTGACGGCCTTCGCCTTTCGCTGGGGAGCCGTGGTGCTGATCGGCGCCAGTCCCGAACAGGAAGCGGCGATCATCGAGATGCTGCGGCCGCGCCTGACCAATGCGCTGGCCAAGCCGATCGAGGAAGTGGCGACCATCCTGCCCGGCGCCGAGCAGGATGGCGTGGATGCGGATGGCGTGGTCAGGCTGCGCGACCTGACGCCGGCGCGCCTCGCCGTGGTGGCGGATGCGCTGGCGAAGAGCGCGGCGCTCGCCCATCAGGAGGTCCTGCTGACCCAGGCGCTGGACCGGCTGGAACCCATCGTGACCACGCTGCGCACGGAAGGACGGCTGTCGGCGTCCTCACGCGCGCTGCAACGGCAGATCGGACATGCGCTCGCCGCGCGCAGCCGCACCACCGCGCGCGTCGAGGCCGAGGACAAGCCGGAACTGCTGTGGGACCACCCGGAGCTCGAACGCCTGCATGCGCGCCTGGCCGACGAGTACGAGCTGAAGGAGCGCAGCGCCGCGCTCGACCGCAAGCTGTCGCTCATTGGCGACACGACCGAGGGCGTGCTGACGCTGATCCACGGACGCCGGGCGATGGGCCTGGAGGTGGCCGTCGTCGTGCTGGTCGGCATCGAGGTGGTCTTCACCCTGTGGGAATATCTGGTGAAGCCGCTGCTGCTGCACTGAGCCGACGCCGCGCCTCACCCGCGACGTGGCCGTTGCGGCGGCGCGGGCATCGGCGCCTCGATCCCGAGCGCGTCGATGGGCACGGAAGCGGCCATCGCCATCAGCCCGGCGCGGTTCGGATGCAGCATGTCCCCCGCCCCACCGACCGTGCTGTTGGGGATGAATTCGGGCTTCAGCCGGCCGGTCGCGTTGTCGATCGTCACCGCGTCGAAATCCGCCACGGCGTCGAAGCTCCCCGGGCGGCGGATCCAGTCATTCACCGCACGGCGGCGGACGTCGACCTCAGGGGTGCCGTGGCTGCCATTATAGCCGAGCGCCGTCGTCAGCGTCGCCCCGACGACGCGGATGTGCTTCTCGCGCAGCCGGCGCACGCCCTCGGCGAGGCCGGCAATCACCTGCTCGGCAGTCGCGTCCGCGCTGCCCAGATCGTTGATGCCCTCCATCCAGATCACCGTACGGACGCCCGAGACCTGCAGCACGTCGCGCTCCAGCCGCGACAGCGCGGACGGTCCCCCTGCGATGGGGTTCTGCGGCGTGTATTCGGCCGGGCTCTGCACCCGGTTGCCCCCGATGCCGGCATTCACGACGGACAGGCGGTATCCGAAGCGCGCATGCAGCCGGCGTGACAGCGCATCCGGCCAGCGATCGTCGCCATTCATCGTCGTGTTGGTGCCGTCGGTGATGGAATCGCCGAAGCAGACCACCACCGGCGTGCCGGGGCTGCCGCGCATCTCCACCATGTCGAGGAAGAACCAGGACGCCGTGGTGAAGGGGAAGGCGGCGTCCGTCTCCTCCGCGCCCTTCGGGCCGGCGCCGGGTGGCGTGACATAGCTCGTGGTCAGCGCCTTGGCGTGCCAGGTCATCGGGCCAGTCGGTCCCGGCAGGTGCAGGCTGACGGCCAGCCGCCGTCCCTCGAGCCGCGGATCCCCCGGGCGGATCGCGAAGGGCAGCATCACCGGATCGCTCCAGACGATCTGCCCGGGCGGGATGGTGACGGCCCCGCCCCCGTTGAAGGTGACGGCGCGGTTGGCGCCGCGCATCACGCTGCCGCCCATGGTCTGCAGCCCGACATGCACCCCGTCGATCGTCACCGGCCGCGTGCCGAAGGCGTTCGAGAAGCGCAGCCGCGCCGCCGCCCCCCAGAAGTCCGGCCGCAGCATCAGCCGCAGCGTCTGGTCACGCGCGCCTTCGGCCGGGTTCGGGAAGGCGAAGCCCTGATCCGGCTGCGCCGAGGGATTGCCGGAGGGATACGGCCCATGCGCCGAGGCCGTCCAACTGCCGACCCAGGGGCCATCGAAGGGCATGGCCGGACCCGGTCGGCCCTGCGCGAGGGCGGGTGACGCGAGCAGTCCAAGGGCAAGGGGGGCGCGCAGCAACGGGCGCCGGCCGACACCTGTCATGGTCGTTTCCTCCGTGGCGGCGTTCTGGCGTCGCCGACGGAGCAAGCCTGAACCGGTGCGTCGCCGCGGCGCAAGCGTCACGGCACGAGGACGAGCGCCCCTTCCACATCGCCGCGCCGCAGCCGATCCAGCGCGGTCGGCGCGTCGTCGAGCGGCAGGGCCTCGACGCTCGTCCGCACCGGCACGCGCGGCGCCAGGGCCAGGAATTCCTCGCCATCGCGGCGCGTGAGATTGGCGACGGAGCGGATCACCCGCTCCTCCCACAGGATGCTGTAGGGGAAGGAGGGGATGTCGGACATGTGAATGCCGGCGCAGACGACGATGCCGCCCTTGTCCACCGCCCGCAGCGCCGCCGGCACCAGCGCACCCACCGGCGCGAAGAGGATCGCGGCATCGAGTGCCACCGGCGCGGGCGCGTCCGACGCGCCTGCCCAGACGCAGCCGAGCGAGCGCGCGAAATCCTGCGACGCGGCGTCGTCGCGCCGGGTGAAGGCGTAGACCTCCCTCCCCTCCCAGATCGCGACCTGGGCGACGAGATGCGCCGCCGCGCCGAAGCCATAGAGGCCAAGCCGTCTGCCATCGCCCGCCATGCGCAGCGCGCGATGGCCGATCAGCCCGGCGCAGAGCAGCGGCGCCGCCTCCACATCCGAATAGGCATCGGGGATGGCGAAGCAGAAGCGTTCATCCGCGACGGTGAATTCGGCATAGCCCCCGTCGATCTGGTAGCCGGTGTAGCGCGCGGCATCGCACAGGTTCTCCTGCCCGCGCCGGCAGAAGCGGCATTCGCCACAGGCGAAGCCGAGCCAGGGCACGCCCACCCGCGCGCCGATCGGATACCGCGTCGCGCCGTCCCCGCGCGCGACGATGCGGCCGATGATCTCGTGGCCGGGGATCACCCCCGGCTTGGGCGATGGCAGGTCGCCATCGACCACATGCAGGTCGGTGCGGCAGACGGCGCAGGCGGCGACGCGGATGAGCACCTGGCCCGGCCCGGGCGTCGGTTCCGCGCGGCTTTCCAGCCGCACGGAATGCCGCGCCGTATCGAGCACCATCGCGCGCATCGCGCCGCGCCCTTACGCGGCGAGGGCGGGCCGGCGCGACCGCCAGCCCGTCGCCTTCTCATAGGCATGGCCCGCGCGCAGCACGGTCGCGTCCTCGAACGGACGGCCGATGAGCTGCGCGCCGACCGGCAGCCCGTGCTCGCCGAAGCCGGCGCAGACCGTCAGGGCTGGCTGGCCGGTGATGTTGAAGGGGTTGGTGAAGTTCGGCGCCTCGAAGGAGGTCCACTTGCCCGGCGTGGTGATCAACGGCGCCTCGGACAGCGCGGCGGCGGTCAGCAGCAGGTCGCAGTCCTGCATCGCCGTGGCGACGATGTCACACAATTCCCGCCGCCGCCGCTGCGCCTGCAGGTAGTCGGACGCCGTCAGCGTGCTCGCCAGCACCAGGCGTTCGCGCAGGAACTCGCCATAGTCACGATACTTCGTGCGCAGCCAGGGCTCGTGCACCGCGAAAGCATCGGCGGCGAGGATGATCCAACCGACCGCGTTGAAATCCTGGATCGGCGGCAGCGTCACCTCGGTGACGGTCGCGCCGAGCCCTTCCAGTGTCTTCGCCACATCCGCGATGCCGACGGCGACGCCGGGGCTGACCGGCGCATCGGTTTCGTGGAAGTGACGGATGACGCCGATGCGCAAGCCCTTCACGCCGCCATTCAGCCCGGACAGCAGGTCGGGCTTCGGCCGGTTGGCCGAGGACGGGTCGGCCGGGTCGTACCCGGTCAAGGGGTCGAGCAGCAGCGCGCAATCCTCGACCGTCCAGGCCAGCGGGCCGACCGTGTCGAGGCTCTGGGACAGCGGCAGCACGCCGACGCGCGAGCACAACCCATAGGTCGGCTTGATCCCCGCCGTGCCGCACAGCGCCGCCGGCCCGCGGATCGACCCGCCCGTATCCGAGCCCGTGCCGCCCAGGATGACGCCCGCCGCGACCGCCGCCCCGGTGCCGGAGGACGAGCCGGCGGTGAACCGCTTCGTGTCCCAGGGATTGTGCGCCGGCGGCCAGGGCAGGTCGAAGGAGGGTCCGCCCCAGGCGAATTCATGCGTGGCGAGCTTGCCGAGCGTCACCGTCCCGGCCTCGGCCCAGGCGCGCACCGCCGCGGCGTCCTTGGCCGGCACATGGTCGATCAGCACGCGGGAATGCGCCGTCGTCGGGATGCCGGCGGTCTCGTAGATATCCTTGTGGCCGATCGGAATGCCGTCCAACGGCCCCTTCAGCGTGCCGGCCATCTGCCGCGCCTCGGCGGCCTTGGCCTGTTCCAGCGCCAGTTCCGGGGTGAAGCGGATGAAGGCGTGGATCTGCGGGTTCACCGCTTCCGCCTTGGCCAGGCGGTCCTTCATCAGCTCGACCGGGGAAAGCTTCTTCGCGGCGATCAGCGCCGCCGCCTCGGCGATGGTCGGGATCATGGCGTGGCGGCCTTGGGCGCGAAGGTGACGGCCATCTCGACGCTCACCTCGCGCGGGGTGCGGACGCGCTCGGCCATGGTCATGGTGTAGACGGTGACGGCGCGGATGCCCTCCTTCTCGGCTTCCGTCAGCGGAATGCCGTGGCGCGCGATCAGCGCGTCGAATTGGGGCTTGTCCATCGGGTCGGGCATCAAGGCGGCTCCTTCAGCGCGGGCGGAATGCTGCGCCTATGGGCGTCGAGGTCAATCCCATCGGCCCGGCTGCGCGCCGCCGCGGCATCTGCACCATCCGACAGCAGTGCCGGCGAGACCCACGGCGAGCACCTGGACAGCGCAGGCGGCGGCGGGCTTAACCATGCGCCCATGACGACGCCCGTGACCTTCTCCGCCCCGCACGCCTTCCTGGGTGCCCGTCCGCACGACCGCGGTGCCGCCTTCTGCATCGCGGGGGTGCCGCTCGATATCGGCACCACGAATCGCGCCGGCAGCCGGGATGGGCCGCGCGCCATCCGCAACGCCGCGCGGATGCTCACGGATGGGCGGCATCCGATGACCGGGGTCGATCCCACCGCGCTCGACCTGTCGGATCTCGGCGAGTTCGAGATCGCGCTCGGCGATATCCCCGCCAGTCTCGCGCGCATCGAGGAACAGGCCTTCGGGCTGCAACATCTCCTCGCCTTCGGGGGCGAGCATGGCGTCACGCTCGCGCTGCTGCGCGCGCTGGTGAAGCGCCTCGGCGAACCCGTGGGCCTCGTGCATTTCGACGCGCATCTGGACACGTCCGAGGACAATTTCGGCCAGCGCTTCGCCCATGGCTCAGTGTTCTGGCACGCGATCACAGAAGGACTCATCGCCCCCAAGCGGATGATCCAGATCGGCATCCGCGCCCCCGCCTGGCCCGAGATGTACGACTGGACGCGCGGCCAGGGGGTGACGATCCTCTCCGCGCAGGAGGTGCATGAAAGCACTCCCGCGGCCGTTGCCGGCCAGGTGCTCGGCGTGGTCGGCGACGGGCCGGCCTATCTGTCCTTCGACATTGACTGCCTGGACCCCGCCTTCGCGCCCGGCACCGGCACGCCCGAGATCGGCGGCCTGGCGAGTTGGCAGGCGCAGGGCATCCTGCGGCGGCTCGGCGCGATCGACTTCCGGGGCGCGGATGTGGTGGAGGTGGCGCCGGCCTATGACGTGGCCGAGATCACCGCCCTGGCCGCGGCGACGATCGGGTGGGAGTACCTCTGCCTGATGGGCGCGCGCGGCTGAGGGCAGCCCCGGCTGGCGTCAGCCCGCCAGCGCCCGGAGATCCGAGGCGATCGCTTCCAATTCGGCCAGCGCTGCGCGAAGCGCCGCGGTTTCCTGCTCCTCCGCGGCGGGGGGCGGCGGCGGATCGCCCAGGGGCAGTTCCCCGGTCGTCCCCTGCGGCCCCTCATCGGTGCCGTCGCGCAGCAGGCGCTGCACGCCCTTGATCGTATAGCCCTGGGTGTAGAGCAGGTCCGAGATGCGCCGCAGCAGCGCGATGTCCTCGGGCCGGTAGTAGCGCCGCCCGCCGCCGCGCTTCAGCGGCTTGAGCTGCGGGAACTTCGATTCCCAGAAGCGCAGCACATGCTGCGGGATGTGCAGGTCGTCGGCGACCTCACTGATGGTGCGGAAGGCCGTGGGCGCCTTGCGCGTCTTGGCGCGGGCCTCCGAATCGCCCTCGAGCGGCAGGTCCTCGCTCATTCCTCGTCGCCCTCGGGCTCGTTGTTGATGCGCGCCTTGAGCACCTGCGAGGGACGGAAGGACAGCACCTTGCGCGGCAGGATCGGCACCTCGACCCCGGTCTTGGGGTTGCGCCCGACGCGCTGGCCCTTCTGGCGCACGAGGAAGGTTCCGAAGGCGGAGATCTTCACGGCTTCCCCGGCCTCGAGCGCGGCCGAGATACGTTCCAGCACGGTTTCCAGCAGGGCGGCGCTTTCGTTCCGCGACAGACCGACATTGGCGTAGATCGCTTCCGCGAGCTGCGCCCGCGTCACCGTGTTCATGCGTGAAACTGCCCGCAACCCGTTCTAACGCCAAAGGAAACCGGGATCGTCCCCCGGCGTCAACTGTATACGCCGCCGCTGCCGCCCGCCGGCCTGGCTTTCGCGCCCGGCGCCGTCGGGTTGGAGGCAGGCGCGCCGCCTGCTCGCGGATCGTGAGCAGGCTATGGCCCGCGGCCGGGCGCCCTCAGAAGCGGACCAGCGCCGCGCCCCAGGTCAGGCCGCCGCCGATCGCCTCCAGCACCGCGAGGTCGCCACGCTGGATGCGCCCATCCCCGCAGGCCTCGGCGAGCGCGAGAGGGATCGAGGCCGCCGAGGTATTGGCATGGCGGTCCACGGTGACGACCACGCGCTCAGGCGGCAGGTGCAGCTTCTTGCCCATGGCATCGATGATGCGGCGATTGGCCTGGTGCGGCACCAGCCAGCGCACATCCTCGTGGCCAAGCCCATTGGCGGTGAGCGCCTCATCCACCACCGCGGCGAGCTTGGTCACGGCGTGGCGGAACACCTCGCGGCCCGCCATGCGCAGCAGGCCGGTCCCGCCGGTCGAACCGGCGCCGCCCTCGATGTGCAAGATGTCGCCGAAGCTGCCATCCGAATGCAGGTGGAAGGAGAGGATGCCGCGATCGGCCGTGGTGCCGCTGCCTTCCTCCGCCCGCAGCACCACCGCGCCGGCGCCGTCGCCGAACAGCACGCAGGTGCCGCGATCGGTCCAGTCGAGGATGCGCGAATAGACCTCGGTGCCGATCACCAGCACGCAGCGCGCCTGGCCCGTCCGCATCAGCGAGTCCGCGACGCCGAGGGCGTAGATGAAACCGGTGCAGGCGGCGGCGAGGTCGAAGGCGAAGCCTTTCGTCACGCCGATCTTGGCCTGGATGCGTGCCGCGGTCGCCGGGAAGGCGGAATCGGGGGTGGAGGTCGCGACGAGGATCGCATCGACCTCCGAGGCCTCGACGCCCGCGCGTTCCAGGGCCTGGCGCGCGGCGGCGGCACCCATGTCGGATGCCGTCTCATCCGCCGCCGCGACATGGCGATACCCGATGCCGGTGCGCTCGCGAATCCACGCGTCGGAGGTCTCGATCCCCTTCAGCGCCGCGAGTTCGTCATTCGACAGCCGGGTGGCAGGCAGATAGCCGCCGCAACCGGCAATGGTGGCGCGCAGAACCATGGGAGGACGGCTACCTCAGTGGGAATCGGCCGCGATTCGCGGTCCGCTTGTGGACAGGCGGGTCAGGCCTTCACGGATACGCTCGTTGAAGCCGTGCGTCACCATGTCCATCGCGACATCGACGGCATGGGCGAAGCCCAGCGCATCCGCCCCGCCATGCGACTTCACCACCACCCCGTTCAGCCCGATCAGGATGGCGCCGTTGTAGCGGCGCGGATCCATCCATTCGCGGAGGCGGTCGAGCGCCGGACGCGCCAGCAGATAGCCGAGGCGGGCGGGAACCGAGGAGGTGAAGACCTGGCGAAGGAGATCGCGCATCAGCTTGAGCGCCCCCTCGCCGGTCTTGAGCGCGACATTGCCGGTGAAGCCGTCGGTCACGATCACATCCGTGGTGCCGGCGGTGATGTCGTGACCTTCGACGAAGCCACGGAAATTGGCGCCGATATGCGAATCGCGCAGCGTCTCGGCCGCGGCCCTCACACGGTCGTCGCCCTTCAGTTCCTCGGAGCCGACATTGAGCAGGCCGATCGACGGGTTGGTCAGGCCGAGCACGGCGCGCGCGAAGGCGTCGCCCATGACGGCGAATTCGACCAGGTTACGGGCATCGCATTGGACGTTGGCGCCGAGGTCGAGCAGCACCACGTCGCCGCGCGCGGACGGCCCGATGGCGGCGAGCGCCGGCCGGTCGATCTCGCGCATCGTCTTGATGACGATCTTCGACAGCGCCATCAGCGCGCCGGTATTGCCCGCCGAGACGATGCCCGAGGCCTCGCCCTGCGCCACCGCATCGATCGCCATGCGCATGGAGGAGCCACGCACACGCAGCGCCGCCGTCGGCTTCATGTCGCCCGGGATGGTCTCCGGGGCATGACGCAGACTGCAGATCTTCGCCGCCCGCTTGCGCA
Organism: Roseomonas sp.; assembly: GCA_041906015.1. GTDB lineage: Bacteria > Pseudomonadota > Alphaproteobacteria > Acetobacterales > Acetobacteraceae > Neoroseomonas. The sequence continues at coordinate 32,377 of JAYRJZ010000020.1, read as the reverse complement.
GCGCCAGGGCCGCGCCCACGCGCGCCTCGTCGCCCAGCAGCAGGAAGCGGGCGTCGGGGTGGCGTTCGGCCGCCAGTTCCAGCCCGTCCAGCACCACTTCGGGCGCCGCGTCGCCGCCCATGGCGTCGATGGCTAGGGCGAAGGGCGGGCTCGATTGCGGCACGTCAGCGGTCCATGCGCGGGGGCATCACCACCGCGCGTCAGGAACGGATGGTCTGGCCCACGCGCTCGGCTGCCACCACCTCACGGCCGTCGTAATGGCCGCAGTGGGAGCAGACATGATGCGGCCGCTTGAGCTCGCCGCAGTTCGAGCACTCCTGATAGGACGGCGCGCTCAGTGCCTCGTGGCTGCGACGCATGCCGCGGCGGGAGGGCGAAACCTTCTTCTTCGGAACGGCCATGGTGCCGAGCCTCTTTCATCAACAAACTGCAGGATAGCAAGGAGGGCGGGGCATTAGCACCCACCCCCTCCCGGCGCAAGCGGCGGAGGGCGCCCGGGGCCGCTATTTCCGCCCCTTCAGCGCGGCAAGGGCCGCAAAGGGGGTCTTCGGGGCGGGCTCCTCGGCGGCTTCGGGCTCCGCGCCCGGCAGCGCCGCACCCGGTGCGCGGGGATAGGGATCGAGCGCGAGGGCGAGCTGTTCCGCCAGCGCCTCGCCCAGTTCGGCGACGCCGTTCGGGGCCTCGACCTCATCCGGCGCCTCGGGGTCGTCGGCATAGGATTCGCCGGGGCCGAGGATGCGCAGATGCACTGCTTCCTCTACCTGCTGGGTCACGGGTTCGAGAGTGACGACGCAATCCTGCACGACCTCGGCCGAGAGATGGCCCGTGATCGCCACCCCGCCGCCAGGTTCGGGCTTGAGGCGCAACTCGGCGGAAAAGCGGTTCACCGCCGGGATGCCGAAGCGCCGCGCGAGGGCCGCGCGCTCGGCCGGCGTGGCGGTGAGGCGTTCCTCCCGCCCCTCGGGCGGGATACGGGCCAGCGCCAGCGGGCGCGGGAATTCAGGCGTCATGGAGCAATGCCTCCGCGTCGAGGAAGGTCACCCGGCCGGCCACCAGGGCGCCGATCGGCTGCCCGGCGAGATGCGCCGCCTGGGCGCGCGCAACCGTGGCAAGGCGCGCGGGCGCCCCGCCCATGCTCGGTTCGCCGCCGCGCCAGACATTGCGGGCCAGGGCCTCGGTCAATGCCGCGTCATCGGTCGAGTCGAGGGCCGTCTCATAGGCCAGCGCCCGGCCGTGGAAAGCCTCCCAGGCCTGGCGCACCTTCTTGCCGACGGAAAGGTCGCCCACCCCCATCTCGCGCAGATTCTGGTCCATGTCGGAGAACATGGCGTCGAAGACCGCCTGGGCCAGGGCTGCGCCGCGCGCATCCGCATCCCGGCGCAGCCGGCTGATCAGCAACCCGACATGCAGGCTGACCAGGTCGAAGCGACCCTCCACCGTGTCCGGCACGCCGAGACGGGCAAAAAGGGCTGGCGTCCGCGCCGCGACCACCGCCGCGCCATAGAGCTCGAAGCCTGCCCGTTCATGCGACCGGCGGCGGAACATCCCCAGGATGCCCATGATATCGTATGACTCCTGCCCCACGCCGGTTGACCCCGGGGCATCATGCTGTCTATCGGTTCCGCGACATGGCCCGCCATCCCCGATCGGTCAACGCATTCCGGCTCGCGACCGTCCTGCTCCTCGCCGTCAGCCTCACGGGCTGCGGCTGGATCATGGACCGGATCGGGCCCGACCCCGTCCAACGCGGCAACCGCGTGGACGCCGAACGTCTCGCCCAGATCACGGTGGGCGTGCAGACGCGCTCCGATGTCGAGACGCTGCTCGGCTCGCCCTCGGCGCGCGGGACCTTCGACGATGACCATTGGTACTACATCAGTGCCCAGACCCGGACGCAGCCGGGGCGGTTCCTGATGATCGAGGACCAGCGCGTCGTCGCCATCGCCTTCAACCAGCAGGGCGTGGTCAGCGAGATTCGCGAACTGACCGAGGCCGATGGCCGGCCGGTGACGATCGTCTCGCGCGAGACGCCGGTGCCGGGCACCGAACGCTCCCTGCTACAGTCCCTGTTCGGCAATCTCGGCCGGCCGTCGATGGGCGGCGCTGGCACTGGCATCGGCAACCCGGCGAGCGCCGGCGGGCGCTACTGATCAGAAGTGGCTCCAGCCGCCACGCGTGAGGGGTAGCGGGCACCCATCCGCGCCCAGCACGGCGACCACCGCATCCCCCGCCACCATGCGACCGATGCGGGCCACGGGCACGCCGGCCGTGCCGGCAGCCGCCATGATCGCCGGGGCTGCCTCCGGCGCCGCGGCGAACAGCAATTCATAGTCATCGCCCCCGGTCAGCAGGCTGGGCAGCAACGTCCCGTCCCGTGCGGCAAGCGCCGAGGCGGCCTCCGAGAGGGGCACGGAGGCGGCGTCGATCTCCGCTCCACAACCCGCGGCGCGGCAAAGATGGCCCAGGTCCTGTACCAGGCCGTCGGAGACGTCCATGCCGGCCCGGACCAGGCCGGCGATGGCCTGGCCCAGCGCCAGGCGCGGCTGAGGCAGGCGGTAACGGCGGACGAGATGGCCCGCCGCGTCGCCCGGCAGTTCCCCGCGCAGCACGCGCAGGCCGAGCGCGCCGTCGCCGATGGTCCCCGACACCCAGACATCGTCCCCGGGCCGCGCCCCGGCGCGCCGAATCGCCTGACCCGGCGCGACGGTCCCGAGGATGGTCAGCGACAGGGCGGTCGGGCCCGGCGTGGACACCGTGTCCCCACCCAGCGCGGCAAGGCCGAATTCGCGCTGATCCTCGGCCAGCCCGGCGACGAATCCGGCGATCCAGTCATCGGTCGTGCCGCGCGTGAAGGCCGTGGTCATCAGATAGCCGAGCGGCGCCGCGCCCATGGCCGCAAGGTCGGAGAGGTTCACCCGCAGCAGCTTGCGGCCAATCGTGTCGGGCGGGTCATCGGGGAGGAAATGCACGCCCGCGACCATGGCATCCGCCGCCAGGACCAGTTGCCGGCCGGGCGGCAAGTCAAGCAGGGCTGCGTCGTCGGACAGGCCAAGGGCGCCCTCGCCCGCCAGAGGCAGGAAGTGTCGGGCGATCAGGGCGAATTCGGGAGGAAGGGTCACGGGCAGCGGCTCTCGACGGTCGGCAGCGGAGGGGGCCCTGCCCCCTCCGGACCACCCCCGCCAAATGACCGTGTCATTTGGAAAGCCGGCATCTGGCGCTGGGCGCGGGAGACAAGGACGGCCCTCACGGCACGCTTCCTGCGCGGGAACGGGCTTCGGCACCTGCCCCGACTGTGGTGCGCGGCGCCAGATGATGGCTTCCAAAGGCCTTTCGGCCGATGGGTTCCCGTGGCGGAGTGATGCTTGGAGAGGGGCAGACCCCCTCTCCAACCTACCATCACCGCGCGAACTCCGCTGGCCGCACCGCATGCGCCATGGCATCGAGCACCCCGTTGGCGAAGCGCGACGTCTCCTCATCGAGGAAGCCCCGCGCGACGTCGAGATATTCGTTGATCACCACCCGCGCCGGCGGCTCCTTGCCGGCCAGCAGTTCCGCCGCCGCCGCGCGCAGCAGCGCGCGGAGCACCGGGTCCAGCCGTTCCAGCGTCCAATCCTTGGACAGGCGCGCGCGGATCTCGGCGTCGGCATCCTCGGACCGCGTCGCGGCGGCCTTCAGGATGGCCTCGAAGAGCGGAATGTGCGCCAGCGGCACCTGGCCGTCCTCGAAGGCCTCGGCCCCCTCCCCCGCGCCGATGCGGTGACGGATGAACTGGGCGGCGACGGTCTCGGCGCTTTCGCCGGTCTGCTCGGACTGGAACAGGGCCTGCACGGCGGCGACGCGCGCGCCGGTGCGCGGGCGGCCCGTGGGCTTGTTGGCGGGCGGCTTGCTCATCCCGCGAGGCCCCAGCCGCGCGCGATGCCGATCTGGGAGACCAGCGCATGGGCGGCCTCGGCCCCCTTGTTCATCCGGTCGTCGCGGGAACGGGCGATCGCCTGGTCGAGGCTGTCCACGGTGAGCAGCCCGAAGCCGATCGGCGCGGCGGAGCGGATGGAGACATCCATCACCCCGTTGCAGATGGCGTCGCAGATGAAGGTGTAGTGGTCGGTCTCCCCCTTCACCACGCAGCCCAGCAGCAGGAAGCCGTCCCACTGGCCGGGCCGCTTCAGCGCCATGGCGAGCGCGGCGGGCAGTTCGAAGCCGCCGGCGACTTCCGTCACGTCCACGCTGGCCTTCACATCGGCGAAGACGCCGCGCGCGCCCAGCAGCATCCCGTCCACCACATCGCGGTAATAGGGCGCGGAGAGGACCAGGATGCGCGGCGCGGGGCCGGCGAGCACGGCGGCGCCGCGCTCGGGGGAATCAAGGGTGCTCAAGGCGTGTTGTCCGTGGTGATGGGCCGGATCTCGACATCCTCGATCCCGTAGCCCTCGAGGCCGACGATCGGCCGCGGGTGGTTGGAAAGGCGGATCATGCGCGTCACGCCGAGATCGGCGAGGATCTGCGCGCCGATGCCGTAGTCGCGCAGTTCCGGTGTGGTGGCCTTGCCGCGCCCGCGGCGGATCTGGTCGGACAGGCCATCGGTGCGCCAGTCGCGCAGCAGCACGACGACGCCGCGTCCTGCGGCGGCGATCTCGCGCATCGCGCCGTGCAGCTGACCCAGTGTGCGGCCGGAGACGAGGTCGTTCAGCAGCGAGGCGGCATGCATGCGCACCAGCACCGGCTCGTCGCCGGAGACATCGCCCTTGATCAGGGCCAGGTGCTCGCCGGCCGTGACGTTGGAGGCATAGACCACGGCACGCCAATCCCCGCCGATCGCCTGGGGCAGGATGGCGTCCTCGACGCGGCGGACCAGGCGCTCGGTGCGGCGGCGATGGCCGATCAGGTCGGCGATGGTGCCGAGCTTCAGCCCGTGATGCTGCGCGAAGGCGACGAGGTCCGGCATGCGCGCCATGGTCCCATCGTCGTTCATGATCTCGCAGATCACGCCGGCGGGGTTCAGGCCGGCGAGGCGGGCGAAATCCACCGCCGCTTCCGTGTGGCCGGCGCGGACCAGCGTCCCGCCCTCCCGCGCCACCAGCGGGAAGACGTGGCCGGGGGTGACGATGTGCTCGCGCCCCAGGTCGGGGTTGATGGCGACCGCGACGGTGCGGGCGCGGTCGGCGGCGGAGATGCCCGTGGTGACGCCGTCCCGCGCCTCGATGGACACGGTGAAGGCGGTCGCGTGCCGCGTGCCGTTGGACTGCGCCATCAGCGGCAGGCCGAGCTGTTCCACGCGGCCGCGGGTCATGGCCAGACAGATCAGGCCGCGCGCGTAGCGGGCCATGAAGTTGATGGCATCCGGCGTGGCGAACTGCGCGGGGATGACGAGGTCACCCTCGTTCTCGCGATCCTCGTCGTCCACGAGGATGAACATGCGCCCGCGGCGGGCTTCCTCCAGCAGCTCCTCGGTCGGCGACAGGAACTCCGTGAAGGAGCTGCGGACGGTCTCGGTCATCGCGCTCAACGATTGCTCTCCTGGAGGCGCTCCACGTAGCGCGCCATCATATCCGCCTCGATGTTCACGCGGTCGCCGGGCTGCAGCGTGCCGAAGGTGGTGATCGAGGCCGTGTGGGGGATGATGTTGACCCCGAACACGTCACCGTCAACCTCGTTGACCGTCAGGGAAACGCCGTCGATCGCGACCGATCCCTTGGCCGCGATGAAACGGGACAGATGCTTCGGCACGCGAAAGCGCCAGCGGACGGAGGCGTTCTCGGGCGTGGCCGACACCACCTCCCCCACCCCGTCCACATGGCCGGAGACGAGATGGCCGCCGAGCTCGTCGCCCATGCGCAGCGCCCGTTCGAGGTTGATGCGCCGCCCCGGCGTCCAGGCCCCCACGGTGGTCATGGCGACCGTCTCGGCCGAGCAGTCCACCGAGAAGGCATCGGCGGCGAGATGCACCACCGTCAGGCACACCCCCGAACAGGCAATGGAGGCCCCGAGCGCGGCCGGCGCCGGTTCGGCGAGGAAGCCCGGCGAGGTGCCGATGACGAGGCGCAGGTCGTGGCCCCCGCCGATCGGCTGCACTTCCCGCACGGTGCCAAGGTCCGTGACGATCCCGGTGAACATCAGCCGACCTCCGCGATGGGTTCGAATTCGGTGAGCAGATCCGCCCCGAGCGGCCTGACGGCGACCCGGCGGAAGCGTGGCATGGCCGCGAGCGCGGCGAGGTGCAAGTCCCCTGTCGCCGGATGGCCCTCTCCGCCCATGATTCCCGGTGCGTGGAACCAGGCCAGGCGATCGACCAGGCCCGCGCGCAGCAGACCGGCCGCCAGGCCGGCGCCCCCTTCGGCCAGCACGCGCGTCACGCCACGGCCGGCCAGGGCGCCGAGCAGGGCGCGCAGGTCGAGCCCGGTCTCGGCCGGGGGCACGGTCAGCACGGTGACACCGGCCGAGATGTAGCGGGCGAGCGCCCCCGGCGGATGGCCGGGCGTGGTGACGATGCAGGTCGGCGTGCTGCGCGCGGTCGCGACCAGCCGCGCCGTGACCGGCGTGCGCAGCCGTGCATCGGCGACGACGCGGAGCATGGGCACGCGCTCCATCCCCGGGACACGCACGGTCAGGTCGGGATCGTCGGCGAGCACCGTGCCGGAGCCGACCAGGATGGCGTCGTGCCGGGCGCGCAGGGCATGGGCCTCGCGCCGCGCCTCGGGTCCGGTGATCCAGCGGGATTCGCCGGTTGCCGTGGCGATTCGGCCATCGAGGGTGCTGGCCAGCTTTAGCGTGACGACGGGCAGGCCCTGTTCGATGCGGCGGAAGAAGCCGGCGTTGAGCGCGCGGGCCTCGGCTTCCAGAAGGCCTTCCTCCACCACGATGCAGGCATCGCGCAGCAGGGTCACGCCACGGCCGTTCACCCGGGGGTCAGGGTCGCGCATGGCCATGACCACGCGCGCGACGCCCGCCGCGGTCAGCGCATCGCAGCAGGGCGGCGTGCGGCCGTGATGGGAACAGGGTTCCAGCGTGACATAGGCCGTGGCACCGCGCGCGGCGGACCCAGCGCGGCGCAGCGCCTCGGTTTCCGCATGCGGACGGCCGCCGGGCTGCGTCCAGCCGCGACCGACGACGCGCCCGTGCCTGACCAGCACACAGCCCACGGCAGGGTTGGGCCAGGTGTTGCCGAGGCCACGGCGGGCCAGCGCCAGGGCGGCGCGCATATGGGTGGTGTCGTCGGACATGCGGGGACCGGGTTTGTCCCGCAGGCGCGAAGGCGGGGCAAGGTGGCATCGGGCATGGCCGACCCGACGCCGATGGAGTGGGCGCGTCCGAGCCCTCCCCGTTTCACTCCTTGCGGCCGAGTTCCCCGAGGAACGCCTGGAAGTCCTTAGCCTCGCCGAAATTGCGATAGACGCTGGCGAAGCGGACATAGGCCACCTGGTCCAGTTCCTTCAACGCATCCATGACGATCTCGCCGATCTTGCGGGACGGGATTTCCGTCTCGCCCTCGGTCTCCAGCCGGCGCTGGATGGCGTTGACCAGGCGCTCGATGCGGTCTTCGTCCACCGGGCGCTTGCGTAGTGCGATGCGGATCGACCGCGCCAGCTTCTCGCGGTCGAAGGGCACACGGCGACTATCGGTCTTGAGCACCGTGATCTCGCGAAGCTGGACCCGCTCGAAAGTCGTGAAGCGCGCCCCACAGGCGGCGCAGGCGCGCCGGCGACGAATCGCCGCGGCGTCCTCGGCCGGGCGGCTGTCCTTCACCTGCGTATCCTCGGCGCCGCAGAAGGGGCACTTCATCGGTCAGTCCTCACCACGATCTCTCAACGAGCGCCATATATTGTGGCGGAAGCGCGTGCGAAACGCCACCGGTGGCGGTCAGCGCCGGCCAGCCCTACCTGAACCGCGACCCGCCGGGCAGTCCCCAGTCATGGAAATCACCCATGGAGATACGGTCCGCCACCACCAACGACGCCGACGCCGCCAGCGAGGTGTTGCGGCGCTCGATCACGCATCTCTGCGTCGCGGATCATGGGCATGACCCGACCATCCTGGCACGCTGGCTCGCCAACAAGACACCGGCCCAGTTCCGCGACTGGATCGCCTCCGACCGGCAATGTGTGCTCGTGGCCGTCGAGGATGGCACGGTGCTCGGCGTCGGATCGGTCACGACGGACGGGCGGATCGGCCTGAATTATGTTGCGCCGGAAGCGCGGTTCCGCGGCGCGAGCAAGGCGATGCTCGTGGCCCTCGAAGAACACGCACGCCACTTCGGCGCGACGCATTGCGTGCTGGAGAGCACGGCGACGGCGCGCCGCTTCTACCTCTCCGCCGGCTATGCGGACAGCGCGGCGCCGATCCGGATGTTCGGCGCCGCGAGCTACCCCATGATAAAGCGGCTGGCGCCCGGTCAGTAGACCGGGAATCGCCGGCAAAGATCGAGGACCTTGGCCTTCACCGCCGCCTCGACGGCTGCGTTGCCGTCCTCGGCATTGGCCCGGGCGGCGCCGTCCAGCACCTCACCGATCAGCTTGCCGATCTGGCGGAATTCCTCGGTACCGAAGCCGCGCGTGGTGCCGGCCGGCGTGCCGAGCCGCACGCCCGAGGTCACCATCGGCTTTTCCGGGTCGAAGGGGATCGCGTTCTTGTTGCAGGTGAGATGCGCGCGGTTCAGGGACGCCTCGCCCACCTTGCCGGTCAGCTTCTTCGGGCGCAGGTCGACCAGCAGCAGGTGATTGTCGGTGCCGCCCGTCACGAGGTCGAGGCCCTGCGCCTTCAGCTCCTCGGCCAGCGCCTTCGCGTTGGCGACGACCTGGGCGGCATAGGCCTTGAACTCCGGCTTCAGTGCCTCCCCGAAGGCCACGGCCTTGCCGGCGATGACATGCATCAGCGGTCCGCCCTGCAGGCCAGGGAACACCGCCGAATTGATCTTCTTCGCCAGCGCCTCGTCGTTGGTGAGGATCATGCCGCCACGGGGCCCGCGCAGGGTCTTGTGCGTGGTGGTGGTCGTCACATGCGCATGCGGCACGGGGGATTCATGCGCCCCGCCGGCCACCAGCCCGGCGAAATGCGCCATGTCCACCATGAAATAGGCGCCGACCTCGTCGGCGATCTGGCGGAAGCGGGCGAAATCCCAGGCGCGGGCATAGGCCGAGCCGCCGGCGACGATCACCTTGGGCTTCGATTCCCGGGCGATGCGCGCGACCTCGTCCATGTCGATGCGCTGGTCCTCGCGCCGCACCGTATAGGGCGCGACCTTGAACCACTTGCCCGACTGGTTGGCCGGCGAGCCATGCGTCAGATGCCCGCCCGCGGCGAGGTCGAGGCCCATGAAGGTGTCGCCCGGCTGCATCAGGGCGAAGAACACCGCCTGGTTGGCCTGGGCGCCGGAATGGGGCTGCACGTTGGCGAAGCCCGCGCCGAACAGCTTGCAGGCGCGCTCGATCGCGATGCGCTCGGCGATGTCCACCGCCTCGCAGCCGCCATAGTAGCGGCGGCCGGGATAGCCCTCGGCATACTTGTTGGTCAGGACGCTGCCCTGGGCCTCGATCACCGCCTTGGAAACGATGTTCTCGGAGGCGATCAGCTCGATCCCGTCCTGCTGGCGCGCCAGTTCCTGGGCGACGGCGGCGGCGATGTCGGGATCGGCCTCGGCCAGGGAGGCCTTGAAGAAGCCGGCGGGCGCGCTGCCCGCGGCGTGGCCGTCCGGGGCGCGGAGGAAGGCGGGGGCGTGGTTCTGGCGCATCATGCGTCGGCTTTTGCGCCGGCGGGGCTCAGCTTGGCAAGGCGCCGGTCGTGACGCCCGCCTTCATAAGGGGTGTCGAGGAACGCCCGCAGCGCGTCCAGGGCCGTTTCGACCCCGATGGTCCGCGCCCCGAAGCAGGCGACGTTCGCATCGTTGTGCGCCCGGGTCAGGCGGGCTTCCGTCGTGTCGTGCAGCACCGCCGCGCGGATCCCCGGGTGGCGATTGGCCGAAATCGCCATGCCGATGCCCGTGCCGCAAACCAGCACGCCGCGCGCGGCCCTGCCCCCGGCCACCGCCGCGCAGAGCGCATGCGCGAAGTCCGGGTAGTCGACCGACTCCGGCCCATGGGTGCCGACATCCGTCACCGGATGCCCGGCCGCTTCGAGTGCGGCACGCAAGGCTTCCTTGAGGGCCAGGCCGGCATGGTCCGACCCGATGGCGATGGTAGCGGGAATGGTGGTCATGGTGCAGCGGCCCTGCCCGATCGTCTCGCTTCACGGCGGGCGCGCGGATACGCCCCCGTCGCCGCGCTACTATCGCGGAACCGCCCCCCGGTGGAACTCCCTGGGCCGGGTGGCGGCCATGCCGGGCGATCAGGCCGCCGCTGCGTGCCCCGACCGGGCCGCGCTCGCCGGGGCGAGGAAGCGGATATCGGGGATGCGCGGGAAATCCTGCTCTGCCCGCCTGATCAGCGTCTCCTTGCGGGCATCGTCGATGAAGGGGCAGGCCGCGATCAGCTTCGGAATATCCACCAGGGATCGGGTGGTGATCTTCTCGCCGACCAGGTCGGCCGCCGTGGTCCGGCCCTTCTGGATCAGGAAGGGCTCCGGCGCCTCCCAGCCGGCCGACATGAGGTAGTCGCGGAACTTGAAGTCGTCGCCCACCGGCCAGTTGCCGAACTTGATCCAGGTCCCTGGCACCCCATAGGCGTGCGAGGCGATGAGCCCGTGCAGGGAACTCGAACACACCTCCCGGCAGGACAGGATCTCGTCGACCACCCCGGTGATCGAACCGAGGATGTCGATCCGGCGCACCTTCATCCCGGCCGGAATCTCCGGCATCGGTTCGTTCTGCGCATCGCGGAAATGCTGGATGATGCCGAGGTCGTAGGTCTTCTCGACCGTCGGGCGGTAGAAGAGCGGCATCAGCAGGGCGAGGTCGCCGAACAGCGCCGGCGCCTCGATGCCGGCTTCCGTCAGCTTCCGCTGCGACAGGGGGCCGCGTACCGCACCGATGACCTTCGCCTTCTTCGCCACGTCGCCCGTGTCGATGAAGCCGGTGCCGTAGACCGCCTCTCGCATGTTCGCCCCGGCGAGGCTGCTGCCGATCATGCGGTTCACGAGCGCGGTATCGGAGCGCGTGCGCGCCCGGCCATGGGCGACCGGCCGGTCGGAAAGCAGCGCGCCCATCACCGGGTTCAGCTTGTCGCCCCAGTTCCGGGTTGCCGCGCCCGAATCGGCCCAGACCAGGAAGATCGGCTCGTCGCTCCCATGCGGATTGTACGCCACGCCCAGCGCCGCCATGTCGGCGGCGAATGCCGGCGCGACCGGACGGGCGGATGCCGCCGCCTCGGCATAGATCGCGGACAGCGCCTCCGTCCCCGGCGTGCCGGGGAGGCGCCGCAGCCTCGCCACGGCCGCCTCGGGAAGCGGAACGGCCTCGTCGCCGCGCTGGATGATGACGGCCGCCAGCGCCGCGAATTCGTCGAGGCCGATGCCGAGGGCCTGCAGGCTGTCGGCATCGCCCGCTGCCGGGGACCAGACCAGCGCGCCGCCCCGCGCCGGGATCTGCCGCAACCGCTGCCGCACGGCGGCCACGGCCTTCTGCCGGGCTTCTTCCGTCGCGGCCGAGGGCATCAGCGCGCCGACGTCCAGCACATGGACAATAACGGGGATGCCCGCATCCAGATAAGCGACCGCACTCTCCAGGCCCGCTTCATGCGGCCCGATGATAGTGAAATCGCCATCGAGACCCGCATGAACATCCAGGACGTCCGCTATTGCGTTCCGTTCGCAGGCGACATAGATCCGCACGGGAAATCCTTCCGTGGTAGCATCGATTTTGGATGCCACAGCCTGCCCGCCACGACCTTGTCGTGCAAGCATGAAGCATCACGCTCGCCGTGGTTGCGGATCACACCTCAGCGCGCTCGGGCGCCCCCCGTCGATCGCCGGCCGGGCTGCCTGGACAACGCAGCCTCGCGAGTTGTCCGGCGGCGATGCACAATGCTAAGGCTTTGCGCATGAGTTCAGGCATCACCGTACCTGCCTCGCAGGAGACGGAGAATGACAGCATGGCGCAACGCGTCACTGTCGCGTCATTTCCCGCCACGCCCTATCGGATCCAGTACGCTGGCGTGTCGGAACGCGGCGGGCCTGCGGCCGAGGTCGAGGCCACGTATGGCGGCCGCCAGCGCTATGTCGCCGAACCCCAGAGCGTCGTGCACATCCCCGGCCGCGTCATCCTCGACACGCGCTTCGGCTCGCTGCTGACGCAGACGGGCGACGGCTGGGCGCCGCTGCCCGGCGCGCTCTACCACCCCTACATGGACGGGGTGGAGAACTACCTGCGCGAAGCGAACACCCGCCTGGCCGAGGAGTTCGAACGCAAGCGCGTCACCGACCTCACGGTCGGCCCGGATGGGCCGGTGCAGTTCCCGCTGCTCAGCCGCTGGTCGCGCGTCTACTTCCACCTGTTGTCCGAGTGCATGGTGCAGCTCTCGGAACTGGCGAAGGCCTATCCGGTCTCCCGCCTGCGCACGATCACCTCGGGCGAGCTCAGCCCGGTGCAGAAGATCGCGCTGGACGAGGCCGGACACCTCGGCATTCCGGTGACCGCCATCCGCACGCGATTCGCCTGGGTGGACAACGTCGCCTTCTACACGGGCTTCCATCGCCACGCCTCGATCAACCCCTGCTTCATCGCGGCGGCCGAGGCGATCCGCGACCGCTTCGCGGGCACGGCGCGGCCCGCGCCCTCGCGCATGCTCTACATCTCGCGCATCGCGGCGGCGGCGCGGCCACTGAAGAACGAGGCGACGTTGGCCGAACGCGCCGTGCGGCTCGGCTACGACGTGGTCGATCCGGGAAGCATGCCCTTTCCGGACCAGGTCCGTCTCTTCGCCGGCGCGCGGGTCATCGCGGGGCCGCATGGCGCGGGGCTGGCCAATGCGGCTTTCAGCAACCCGGGATCAATGGTGGTCGAGCTGCGGCCGATGAACCGCCCCGGCCAGTCGCCCATGCTGAACGAAACCTATTCGCGCATCGCCGCCGCGCGCTCGCTTTATTATGATTTCGCGATCTTCGCGAACCCGCCCGAAACGGCGGAGTGGGACATCGACCTCGAACGCGCGACGACCATCCTGACGCGCGCCGCGGCCTGGACGCCGCCGGCCGAAGGGTAGGCACGCGATCGGTTGCGGCCGGGCGGGCACGACGCTACCCGTTGCTCACGCATGATTGCTCCATATTCCGTGGACATCGGCGCGCGGCGCCTGGACCTTCCGCCCGCGGGCGCCAAGCATCGGCGGACGGCGAGGATGCCGCGGCCCGGCTGATTCGTCCCGCACCGGGCGTTTCGCCGGCCGGCAACCGCCACAGCACGCCGCGCGATCACCGCCCTCGATCGCGCCGGCAAGACCGGGAGTCGCGTCTCCATGCCCATCCTGCCGCTGCCATCCTTCGCCGATAGCAGCTTCGACCACATCATCTCGCTCGGCGGCGCCTGCGAGACCGCCTACAATCTCCGCCGGCACTTCGGCTTCGCGACCTCCTATCCCTTCGACTGGTGGATCAGTTCGACCGCCGGCGTGGCGAAGCTGCTGCGCGACGGCGATGTCGACGCACTCTATCGCCTCGAGGATCTCGAACGTCCCGGCCACGGCGGTTCGGTGCGCAACACGCGTTACGACATCCATCTCCATCACGAATTCCCACGCGACTGGAAGACACCGGGCCAGCCGGTCCGCGAAGACTGGGCGACACGCATCGACGAGCCGCGCTAACGCAGCGCCTACCTCATCGAGCGCCTGTTCGGCCTGGCGACGACGGCAAAGACGCTGCTTTTCGTACGACGCTTCGGACCGCAGGATCGCCCCGAGGCGGTGGCCGCGCTGCTCGACGCGCTGGAAGCGCGCTTCCCGCACAGCCGGATCGGCGTCGTGGCGGTCGATCAGGGCGCGCGGCTGCCGGCTCTCGGCGAAGTGATGCACCGGATCTCGGTGCCGCGTCCGCCCGGCATGGGCTGGCGCGGCGACGCCTCGGCCTGGGATGCCGCGCTCGGTGAACTTGGCATACGACTGACACCCGGCCTGCACCGCAGCGTCACGCCGCGGGACCTCGATGCGCAGATCGCGGCGAAGCAATTGACCGACAGCAAAGGCGAGATCGCTCTGGACGTGCAATGAGCTGCCGGTTTGCAACCCATTATCTCTTCGGTAGAGAGTCGCCCGCGACGTGCCGGACCCCCCCGATGCGTTCGCCCATGACGGATCTACGATGATCATGACCAGCGCTGACGCCGATCTCGATCAGTTGCGCGCCGAAGTCTCGGAGCTACGGGCGCGAGTCGACAGCTTCGAGCGCATCCTGCAGTTGCGTGATGCCATCACGAATACGACCGCTGGCGCTCCCCTCGCGGCGGCAGAGCCGGTCGCCCTGCCCGCCAGCTACGAGATCACGGCCGACCAGCTCCTGCCGGCGCAGGATGGCTTCCATCAGCTCGAATGGGGTCCGGACGGGGCGTTGCGCTGGACCGGTCCCGGCCAGGACGTCCATTTCGAGGCCTGGATCGACCGTTCCGCCCCTCTGGTGGCGACCGTCCAGCTCTTTCATTTCGGCACACCGGCCAATGCGCAGGAGCTGGCCTTGATCGTGGATGGCACCAGCTATCCGCTCACGCGGCAAGGCGAGACCAAGGTCCTGGTCTCGGCGCCGATCGCGCCGCGCGAGGATGCGGGTGCCACGCTCTTCACGCTGCATGTGCCGCATATGCACTCGCCCTCCGCGCGGGGGGCGGCGGATCGGCGCGTGCTTGGCGTCGCCTTCCAGCGCCTGACGGTCGTGCGCGCCTGATGGCCGCGCCCGCCTGCCGCATCACCGCGGCGATCTGCACCTATGAGCGATACGACCTGCTGCCCGGCGCCATCGAATCGGCACTGGCGCAGTCCCTGCCGTCCGGCAGCTTCGAGGTCGTCGTCATCGACAATTCGCCGGATGCCGCGCGCTCGGCGCGCGAAGCCGCCGCCTTCGCCGGCCGTCCGGGGCTGAGCTGGCAGCATGAGCCGCGGCCGGGCCTGTCCAACGCCCGCAACGTCGCGGCGCGCAAGGCGCGTGCGCCGCTCATCGCCTTCCTCGATGACGATGCGCGCGCCGATCGGGTCTGGCTCGAAAGCATCGCCGGCTGCTTCGACGAGTTCGGGGAGACGGTGCAGGTCGTGGGCGGGCGCATCCGCCCCTGGTGGGGCTCCCCGCGCCCAGCCTGGCTGCCGGACCAGATGCTGGGCAACCTGACCGTGGTCGATCTCGGTCCGCAACGCCGGCTGCTCGACGAGGGCGAATGGGTCGCCGGCGCCAACATCGCCTTCCGCGTCGCGGCGCTGCAGCGGGCCGGCTGGTTCGACACCTCGCTGGGCCGAACCGGCGGCGGGGCGAGCCTGCTGTCGGCCGAGGAGACGGCGCTGACCGACCGCATCAAGGCGCAGGGTGGGCGCGTCGCCTACGACCCGCTCGGCGCGGTCGAGCACTGGGTCGATCCGGAACGGCTGACGCAGCGCTGGTTCCGCCGGCGTGCGGCCTGGCAGGCGGTATCGGACTATCTGCGCGACCCGCCCGGGCAGATCGACAAGCGCGAGGAGGCCTGGGCCGCGGTGAAGGGATTCCTGCTCAGCCGCAACCCGGCCGACCGCACGCTGCGCGGCCTCGCGCTCGAACAGAACCAGCCGGGCGATTTCCACTGGCAGACGGCCGCCGTCTACAACGCCGTGACCGCGCTGCTCGCCGGGCTGGACGAGAAGGATGACCTCTGAGATGGCGTCGCGCGGTGCCTGGACCGGGCTGCGCGTCCTCGTCCTTTCGCCGGTGCCGACCTGGCCGGTCACCTTCGGCAACCGCAACCGCATCGTCCGGGTGAACCAGGCCCTGCAGCGCGAGGGCGCGCATGTCTCCCTGCTGCACTACCCCTCGGACGACGACTGGCGCGCGCGGCTGCCGCGCGAGGCCATCGCAGCCATGGCGGAGCAGTGGGACGAGGTCTTCCACTGCCCCGTCACGCGCCACCTGCACACCTATCCCGCCGATGGCCCCGACCACGCCATCGACGACTGGTGGGACCCGGCGATCGGGCAGATGCTCGACTGGCTGTTCAAGATCGGCCGCTACGACGCGCTGCTGGTGAACTACACGTGGCTGTCCAAGGCGCTGGAACATGCGCCGTCCGGCGTGCTGCGCATCCTCGACACCCATGACCGCTTCTCCGGCCGGCGGGAATTGCTCGCGGCGCACGGCCTGCCCCCCGAATACTTCCACACCACCGAGGAGCAGGAGCGCATCGCCTTCGACCGCGCCGACGTGGTCTGGGCGATCAAGGAACAGGAAGCCGAGTTCTTCCGCGCCATCACCCAGCGCCCCGTGCGCACCCTGCTGCACATGGAACCGCTGACACCGGCGGTGGCGCCGAAGCTTGCCGATGGCGTGCTGCGCCTCGGCATCGTCGGCGGGCGGAACAACATCAACGCGACGAATATCCGGCGCTTCCTCGAAACCGCGGACGCCTACATGCGCCGCACCCTCCTGCCGCTCGAGATCCTGGTGGCGGGATCGGTCTGCGACCTGCTGGAAGGGCTGCGCCTGCCCTATCTGCGCCAGCTTGGCACGGTCGAGAGCATGGATGAGCTTTACGACCAGGTGGATGCGGTGCTGGCCCCCCTCACCTTCTCGACGGGGCTGAAGATCAAGGTCGGCGAGGCGCTGTCGCGCGGCAAGCCGCTGATCAGCCACGCCCATGCCTTCGAAGGCTACATCCCCACCCACCCCTTCCACGAATGCGCGGATTTCGAGGCAATGATGCGCGCCGCGCACCGCGTGCTGCGCGAGCCCGCGCTGATCGACGAACTGGCCGAAGCCTCGCGTCGCTCCGTCGCCGCGGCGGAGGAGGGCATCGTGGCGACCATCGCCGATGCCGGGCAGCGCGCATCGGAACTGCCGCCCTCGGTGGTGGTCGCCCTGCGCTTCGACCAGGCGCGCCGGGGCAGCCTGATCTTCGACCATGTGCTCGACGCCTCGCAATATGCGGGGTTCCGCGCGCCGATCGCGCTGCACCTCTCGGGCGATCCGGCGCTGGCCGATGTCGCGGCGCTGCGGCTGCTCGTCTCGCGCGGCCGCGTCGTGGTCGATCCGGCAAGCCTGCCCCTGCCCGGCCCGGTCTCGCAGATCCTCTTCGACGGCACCGAGCCGCGCCAGGCGACGCTGTCCGCGCTGCTCGCCGCACCGCATCTCGCCGCCTGGTTCGCCACCCTGCCCGAAGCGGCACCGGTACCCGAGACGGTCCAGACCCAGCTCGGCATCGCCCATGCCGGCGCCCTCGCGCTCGATGGCGGGCTGGACGACCGGCTGGCGGCAATGGCCCGCAGCTTTCCGCGCTTCCTGGTGCTGGAGGAGGCGCCGTCCCGCGCCGCCGCGGCGTTCTCGGTCGCGGCGCAGGCAGAGCGGATCGCAGTACCCCTGCTCTGGCGGGGGGAGGACAGCCGGCTGCTCGCCGCCCTGCGCGGGGCGGCCCCCGACGGTCCGGTCGCGCTGATGGCGACCGACGCGGCGGCGCCGGCGCTGCTGCCGGTGCTCGCCTACCTGACCTCGACGCTGGGGCGGGAGGTCGCGCTCTTCGTCGGCGACCCGGCCGCCCCGCTGCCCGAATGGCCCGAATCAGGCCCGCTCGCCGTGCGCCGCAAGGCCGTCACCGTGGCGGGACTCGATGCCGCCTTCGACCCGCGCCGCTGGCAGCGCCGGCGCCCCGCCTTCTTCGTCGAGCATGGCCGCGCCCCCGCGGCACGGCCCGCGCGCGAGATTGCGCTGCGCAGTGGCATTCCGCATCTGCGCTTCGGGGAGACCTCGGCGCCGGAGGTGGTCTCCACCGCCCCTGCGCTGACCTATCGCGTCGGCGGCTTCGTCTCGGCGGCACTGGTGCTGGCGGCGCTGCACCGCCGGGCGGGGCAGCCGCCGGTCATCGACGAGGCGACCGAGGAGTTCGGCCTCGACGCCGGCTGGGCGCGGCTCTGGGGCGAGTTGGGACAGCTCGTCGCCGCCTGATCGCGGGGCGGCCAACATCGCCCCGCGCGGAGAGAATTCTCCCCCTCGATGCGCGCCACGCCGAAGAATCTTTTCTGAATGCGGCGCAGCATGCGACGATTGCATTTCTCTTTCGCCGCAGCGCAACCCGTGGCAGTTGAAGGCCCGGGAAGAACGCCGCACCGGAAGGGATGCCATGTCCGACGCCACCTGGACCAACCCCGAGACCATCGCCCTGCATGCCGGCTGGCGCGCGGATCCCAGCACGGGCTCGGTCGCGGTGCCGATCCACCAAACGACCTCCTTCCAGTTCCAGGACACCGGGCATGCGGCGCGGCTGTTTGCGCTGTCCGAGCTCGGCAACATCTACACCCGCATCATGAACCCGACCGTCGATGTGCTGGAGAAGCGCGTCGCGGCGCTGGAGGGCGGCGTGGCCGGCCTCGCGCTCGGCTCAGGCCAGGCGGCGACCACCTTCACGGTGATGAACCTGTGCGAGGCGGGCGACAACATCGTGTCGTCGACGGACCTCTATGGCGGCACCTGGAACCTGTTCGCGAACACGCTGAAGCAGTTCGGCATCGAGGTCCGCTTCGTCGATCCCGCCGACCCGCAGAACTTCGTGAAGGCGACCGACGACCGCACCCGCGCCTGGTATGCCGAGACGCTGCCCAACCCGAAGCTGCACGTCTTCCCGATCGCGGAAGTCGCCGCGCTGGGGCGCAAGATCGGCGTGCCGCTGATCATGGACAACACCGCGGCGCCGGTGATCTGCCGCCCGCTCGCGCTGGGTGCGGCGATCGTGATGCATTCCACGACCAAATGGATCGGCGGGCACGGCACCTCGATCGGCGGCATGGTCGTCGATGGCGGCAATTTCGACTGGGAAGCGCATGGCGACCGCTTCCCGACGCTGAACAAGCCCGACCCGTCCTATCACGGCGCGGTCTGGACGCAGGCCGTGAAGCCGCTCGGGCCGATCGCCTACATCATCCGCATGCGCACCTGCCTGCTGCGCGACCTCGGCGCGCCGCTCGCGCCGATGAACGCCTTCCTCACCATCCAGGGACTCGAGACCCTGCCGCTGCGCATCGAACGCCACAACGCCAATGCGCTGAAGGCCGCCGCCTTCCTCGCCCAGCACCCGGCGGTGGAAAAGGTGATCCACCCCTCGCTCATGGATGGAGAACCCAAGCGCCGCGCCGATGCGACCCTGAAGGGCGGCTATGGCAGCCTGCTGGGGATCGAGCTGAAAGGTGGCAAGGACGCCGGTCAGCGCTTCATCGAGGCGCTGAAGATGTTCTACCATGTCGCCAATATCGGTGATGCCCGCAGCCTCGCCATCCATCCGGCCACGACGACGCACAGCCAGCTCGATGAGAAGGAGCAGGCTGCATCCGGCGTCACGCCGGGCTATGTGCGGCTGTCGATCGGCATCGAGCATATCGACGACATCCTGGCCGATCTCGACCAGGCGCTTGCCGCCGCCACAGGACCCGGGTTGAAGGCCGCCGCCGAATGAACGCTGATCGCCGCCGCTCCACGCCCTTCGAAGCCGAGGCGCCGGAAGCCCTTGGTGCCTATCCGACCGTGCGCCTGCGGCGCAATCGGCGCGACGGATGGACGCGGCGGCTGGTCGCCGAGAACACGCTCTCGGTCGACGACCTGATCTGGCCGATCTTCATCATCGAGGGGACGGACGAGGAGCGCGCCGTCGGCTCGATGCCCGGCCAGACGCGCGTCACGGTGGATCGGCTGGCGAAGCATGTGGAGCGCGCGGCGACGCTCGGCATTCCGGCGCTCGCCCTGTTTCCCGTGACTCCGCCCGAGGTGAAGGACGCCGAGGGCACCGAGGCACTGAACGCCAACAACCTGATCTGCCGCGCCGCGCGGGAGCTGAAGCGGCACTTTCCCGAGATCGGCCTGGTCGGCGATGTCGCGCTCGATCCCTATACCGACCACGGGCATGACGGGGTGATCCGCCAGACCCGGACCGGCGACTACGTGCACAATGACGATTCCGTCGCGGTGCTGGTCCAGCAGGCGCTGAACCAGGCCGAGGCCGGCATCGACGTCATCGCGCCGTCCGACATGATGGATGGGCGCATCGGCGCCATCCGCACCGCGCTGGATGCGGCGGGGCTGATCGACACGCGCATCATGTCCTATGCGGCGAAGTATGCCTCGGCCTTCTATGGGCCGTTCCGCGATGCGCTCGGCTCGGGCAAGGCGCTGCGCGGGGACAAGAAGACCTACCAGATGGACCCGGCCAATTCGGATGAGGCGCTGCGCGAAGTGGCAATGGACCTCGCCGAGGGGGCCGACATGGTCATGGTCAAGCCGGGCATGCCGTATCTGGACATCGTCCGCCGCGTAAAGGACCGCTTCGCGGTGCCCACCTTCGCCTACCAGGTGTCGGGCGAGTACGCGATGATCATGGCCGCGGTGCAGAATGGCTGGATCGAACACGAACGCGCCATGATGGAAAGCCTGATGGGCTTCAAGCGCGCCGGGGCAAGCGGGGTTCTGACGTATTTCGCAGTGGAGGCGGCGGAGGTGCTCCGCCATGGCTGAGGCCCGGCTGCCCGTCGATATCCTGCGCCGTCCCTGGCACGGGGCCTCCGACCGCGTGGAGGACCCCGCCATCGTCGCCATCCGCCTGCATCGGGCGGAAGTTGAAGCGGTGATGGTCTATCGCCGCATGCCACCCGGCAGCGCCGAGCAGGCCCGCGCCTGGCGCCGTGTGGCGAGCCTGCGGGAACGGCGTTGCGCGCTGATGCCGGAGGCCTCCGCGGCCCGGCTGCCGCCCCTGCCGATCGCGCCGGCGGGCGCCCTCTCGGCTTGGCAGAAGCTGCGGCGCCGGCTGGGGCTGGGCCGCGGCTGAGATTGCCCTGCGGCGCCCTCCCGGGCGAGGCTTCGCGCGGGAGGACCGCATCATGGATCAGGACTGGCTCGGACTGGCGGGGCAGGTGGCGATTGTCACGGGCGCGGCCGGCGGGATCGGCAGCGCCATCGCCGGGGAACTGGCCGAAGCCGGCGTCGCGGTCGGCGTGCTCGACCTGGATGGCGCGGCGGCGGAACGCGTTGCGGCCGGGCTGCGGAGCAAGGGCGCGAAGGCCGTCGCCGCCCGCTGCGACACCGCGGATGACGCCAGCATCCGCGCCGCCGTCGATACGACGCGCGCCGCGCTGGGTGATGCCGCGATCCTCGTGAACAATGCCGGCATCCTGCGGCCGGGGGCCTTGGCCGATCTGCCCATCGCGGAGTGGAACGCCCTGCTGGCGGTGAACCTGACGGGCTACCTGGCCTGTGCCCAGGCCGTGCGGCCGCAGATGCTCGCCCGTGAGGGCGGGGCGATGGTGCACATCGCCTCGATCGCGGCGACCAACCCGCAGCCGCGCTCCGGCGCCTACAGCCCGTCCAAGGCGGGGGTGGCGATGCTGTCGCGGCAGCTCGCGCTGGAATGGGGACCGGACGGCATCCGCAGCAACATCGTCAGCCCCGGCCTGATCCGTACGCCGCTGTCGGAGAGCTTCTACCAGGCGCCGGGCATCCTCGAACGCCGCGAGGCGATGGTGCCACGGCGGCGCGTCGGCAAGCCGCAGGACATCGCGGATGCGGTGACCTTCCTGGCCAGCCCGCGCGCCAGCTACGTCAACGGGGCGGAACTGCTGGTGGATGGCGGGCTCGACCAGGTGATGATGGAGCTGACGCCCAGGCCGGGTTACTGAGCCGACCGGCGGAAGGCAGCTCCATGGGGCGGAAAGGGGCTACGCCCCTCCCGACGGCCCTTCAGCGCGACGGCGACGGTCTCACGGCCCGGCGAGGAAGTCCCGCAGCGTCCCGATCTGCGTGGTCTCCATCAGGGCCGGCGCGTGCCCGGCCCCGGCCACTTCGCGCAGCGTCACATGCGGTTTGGCGATCATCTCCTGCGCGACCGCCGCGGGCAGGACGTCGCTCTCCGCGCCGCGCACCACCAGCACAGGCATCGTCACCAGCGCCCAGAGGCCCCGCATGTCCACCGCCTGCGCCTCTTGCGCGACGATCGGGTCAGCGATGGCCGGGTCATAGTGCAGCATGACCCCGCCCTCCACCTTGCGGGCGGAGGTCTCGGCCAGATGCCGCCACTGCCCGTCGGTCAACGCACCGAAGGGGGCATGGATGCGGCGCAGATGCACCTCGAGCGCCGCGATGTCGGGAAAGATCTCGGGCGGGAGGGCCATGTAGTCGCGGATGCGCGCCATGGCGTCCTGCGGCACGAAGGCGCCGACATCGTTCAGCACCAGGCGGCGGATCGGGTTGCCGCGGCTTGCCGCGATCGCCATGCCGCAGATGCCGCCCAGCGAGGTCCCGACCCAGTCCACCGGGCCGTCGAAGCGCGCCAGCATGTGTGACAACGCCGCGATGTAGGTAGCCGGCTGGTAGAGATTGGGGGTGGGCAGCCAGTCCGACGCGCCACGGCCCGGCAGGTCGGGGCAGATGACGCGCCGGCCGGCGGCGCCCAGCACCTCGGCCAAGGCGTCGAAGTCCCGGCCGGAACGGGTCAGGCCATGGACGCAGACGACGGGGGCGCCGTCCTCAGGGCCCCATTCCCACCAGCGCATCGTGAAGAAGCCGGCAGGCGAGAGCCAACGTACCGCGCCGTCGCGCATCATGTCCTTCCCTCTCCCGCTGGCGCGGCCGGCTACAGGACGCCCTTCGCGCGCAGTTCCGCGATGTCGGCCGCACTCATGCCAAGGATGCCCGACAGCACCGAGTCGGTGTGCTCGCCGAGAACGGGCGGCGCCGACCGGTAGGTGGGCGGGGTCGCGCTGAGCTTCACGGGGTTGGCGATGACCTTGACCGTCGCGCCGCTGCCATGCGCCATCTCAAGCGTCATGTTGCGCGCCTGCACATGCGGGTCGGCGAAGACGTCCTTCAGCGTGTTGATCGGGCCGCAGCCGATCTTCAGCGCCTCCAGCGCCGTGACCCATTCGCTGGTGGTCTTGGTCTTCATCAGCGGGGTCAGGGTCTGCGTCACCAGGTCGCGGTTGGCGACGCGCTTCGGGTTGGTCGCGAAGCGCTCGTCGGCGAGCAGGTGTTCCTGGCCGAAGGCCTTGCAGAAGCGTTCGAAGGTCGGGTCGTTGCCCACCGCGAGGATCAGATAGCCGTCCTTGGTCGGGAATTCCTGGTACGGGCTGATGTTGGGGTGCTGATTCCCGAGGCGCGGCGGGTTCTCGCCAGTGGACAGATAGTTCATGCCCTGGTTCGCCAGCCACGCCACATGCGTATCCAGCATGCCGATGTCGATCTGCTGCCCCTGCCCGGTCGCGTGGCGATGGTTCAGCGCGGCCAGGATGCCGACGCAGCCGTAAAGGCCGGCGAACAGGTCCGCGACCGGCACGCCAGCCTTCTGCGGGGAACCATTCGGTTCGCCGGTCAGCGACATGATGCCGCCCATCGCCTGGATCAGCGCATCATAGCCCGGGCGCGGCGCGTAGGGGCCGGTCTGCCCGAAGCCGGTGATCGAGCAGTAGATCAGGCGGGGGAACTTGTCCTTCAACTGGTCGTAGCCAAGGCCGTACTTGGCAAGCGCGCCGACCTTGAAGTTCTCGGCGAGAATGTCGCAGCTTTCGAGCAGCTTGAGGATCAGCGCCTGGCCCTCGGGCTTGGCGATATCCACCGTGACCGACTTCTTGTTGCGGTTCACGCCGATGAAATAGGCGGATTCCTTGGTCTCGGGCCAGAAGGGGGGCGCGAAGCCGCGAGTGTCGTCGCCGGCCTCCGGGCGTTCGATCTTGATCACCTCGGCGCCGAGGTCGCCCAGCATCTGCGTGCAGGTCGGCCCGGCAAGGACGCGGGTGAGGTCGAGAACGCGAAGGCCCGAAAGCGGGCCGGCGGGGCTGGTCATGGGCGGCTCCTGCGGCATTGCCGCAAGGCTTACTGGGGGGGCGCCGCGCCGGCAACCCAGGCACGGACGCGGCCTGCCGCCACGGGGTTCCTTGCGCGCCCGCACGCGGCAGGACAGCGGATCGCGACTGATGCGCGGCGGAGGCAGCGGCTGACCTTGAAGGTCGTGCCCGGGATGTTGGGCGCGGCCTCGCCGCCCGGCGCCGGACCCGAAGCCGAGATGCCGCTGCGATTCGCCCTCAAGCGCGCCGAAGATGCGTCGACGGCGGAAATCGGACCCGGTGCCTTCGGTTCTGTGTCGCTCATCGTCACCGTCCCCGGCACCATCGAGAAGCTGCTCGATGCCGAGGCCTCCGGTTTCGATCGGACACTGGCCGTTGCCGAGCTGATGCAGGGTTGCACGCGGGTGCTGGGGACGGTCTGGCCGCAGCTCGGCCCCTGGAGCACGCATCTCGGTCTCGCGACCAAGGTCGCCGAGACGGGAAAGCTCGCCTATCTCGGCTACCAGGCCGTCGTCGTGGATCGCCCCGCGACACCGGCCTGACGCTGCCTGCTTGTCGGGCGGCCTGCCCCGGCGCATGGTCCGGCCGATTTCGACACCCCGAGAACCGTTGCGGGAGGAACCCAAATGCTCGACCGTCCACACCCCACCCCCTCCGCGCCGACCGCTGATCCCTTCGCCCTCGCCAAGGCGCTCTCCGGCGTCCATTTCATCGGCGGCGCCTATGTCCCCGCCCGGTCGGGCAAGACCTTCGCCGTGGTGAACCCCGCGACCGGCGCCGAAGTCGCCCGCGCCGCTGAGGGCGACGCCGCCGATGTCGATGCCGCCGTGCAGGATGCCGCGAAGGCGCAGAAGGACTGGGCCAAGGTCCCGGCCCGCAAGCGCGGCGCACTGGTGCATCAGTGCGCGCAGCTCCTGAAGGAGCATGTGGATGAGCTCGGCCGCCTGATCGCGCTCGAAACCGGCAAGGCCCTGCGCACCGAATCCCGCGTCGAGGCCGGCGTCGTCGCCGATGTCTTCGAATTCTTCGGCGGCCTCGGGTCGGAGCTGAAGGGCGAATCCGTCCCCTTCGACCCCAAGGTGCTCTCGGTGACGGTGCGCGAGCCGCTCGGCGTGGTCGGCGCGATCATCCCGTGGAACGTGCCGATGCTGCTGATGGCGCTGAAGGTCGCGCCTGCGCTGGTCGCCGGCAATTCGGTGGTGGTGAAGTCGGCCGAGGAAGCCCCCCTCGCCGTGCTGCGCATCTGCGAGATCATGAACCGCATCCTGCCGCCCGGCGTGTTCAACATGGTCTCGGGCTTCGGCCCCGAATGCGGCGCGCCGCTGGTCGAGCACAAGCTGGTGCGCAAGGTGACCTTCACCGGCTCGGTCGAGACCGGCAAGATCGTCGCCCGCGCCGCTGCCGAGAAGCTGATCCCGGTCACGCTCGAACTCGGCGGCAAGTCGCCGATGATCGTCTTCGCCGATTGCGACTTCGACAAGACGGTCTCCGGCGCGCTGACCTCGATGCGCTTCACGCGGCAGGGCCAGTCCTGCACCGCGGCGTCGCGCATCTATGTCGAGCGCCCGATCTTCGACCGCTTCGTGAAGGCGATGACGGACGCGGTGAACGGCATGGTCATGGGCGACCCGCTCGACGAGAAGACCGACATCGGCACCATCGTCAGCGAAGGCCAGCTCGAGAAGGTCAAGGGCTTCATCGCCGAGGGCAAGGCGACCCCCGGTGCGACCGCCCATGTCTGCTCCGCCATGCCGACCGACCCGGCGCTGAAGAAGGGCCTGTTCATCCAGCCCGTGATCTTCACCGGCCTGACCGGCGACAGCCGCCTGGTGCGCGAGGAGATCTTCGGACCGGTCACCGTCATCCAGCCCTTCGACAGCCCCGAAGCGGTGCTGGCCGAGGCGAATGACAGCGACTACGGCCTCGCCGCCTCGCTGTGGACCAACAACCTGAAGGTGGGCCTGGATCTGGCGCATCGGCTCGAAGCGGGGCTGGTGCAGATCAACCAGAACCTCGTCGTGCAGGCGAACCTGTCCTATGGCGGCGTGAAGTCGTCCGGCCTCGGCAAGGAGGCGTCGCTCGAAGCGATGCTCGAGCACTTCACGCACAAGAAGACCATCATGGTGAACATGGCGTAGCGGCGCGCCGCTCACGCGAGATTGGAGAGGGGCGCCGCCCCTCTCCAAGCCTCACCCCGCCAAATGACCGTGTCATTTGGAAAGCCGGCACCTGGTATCGGGCGTCACGGCACGCACGCCGCCCCTTCAGCGCGTCCGGGGCGCAGAAGCGGATTTCGGCGCTGATCCGGACCGACCTGCCCAGCGCCAGGTCGAGGTTTCCGAAGGGCCTTCGGCCTTTGGTGGGGGAGGTTCGGAGGGGACAAAGCCCCCTCCGCCAGCCTCAGCGCCGCAGCGCGGCCCGCCCGGCGTAGCGTGCCGCCTGGCCCAGCTCCTGCTCGATGCGGATGAGCTGGTTGTACTTCGCCAGCCGATCCGACCGCGACAGCGACCCGGTCTTGATCTGCCCGCAATTCGTCGCGACGGCGAGATCGGCGATGGTCGCATCCTCGGTCTCGCCCGAACGGTGCGACATCACGGCGCGGTAGGCGGCGCGATGGGCCGTCTCCACCGCCTCCAGCGTCTCGGTCAGGGTGCCGATCTGGTTGACCTTCACCAAGATGGCGTTCGCCGTGCCACGCTCGATGCCCAGGCGCAGGCGCTCGGGGTTGGTCACGAACAGGTCGTCGCCGACGAGCTGCACGCTGCCGCCGAGCTTGTCCGTCAGCGCCTTCCAGCCGGCCCAGTCATCCTCGGACATGCCGTCCTCGATGGAGACGATGGGCCACTTGGCGCAAAGCGCGGCCAGGTAATCGACCATCCCGCCGGCATCGAGGGTCTTGCCCTCCCCTTCCAGCTTGTAGGCGCCGTCGTGGAAGAACTCGGTCGCGGCGCAGTCGAGGGCGAAGACGACATCCTCGCCCACCCGATGGCCGGCGGCCTCGCAGGCCTTGGCGATGAAGCCGAGCGCCTCGTCGGCCGAACCGATATTCGGGGCGAAGCCGCCCTCATCGCCGACATTGGTCGAATGCCCGGCATCGTGCAGCGCCTTCTTCAGCGCCATGAACACCTCGGAGCCGATGCGCACGGCGTCCGCGATGGTGCCGGCACCGACCGGCATGATCATGAATTCCTGGATGTCGATCGGGTTGTCCGCGTGCTTGCCGCCGTTGATGATGTTCATCATCGGCACCGGCAGGGTGCGGGCAAACACGCCGCCGACATGGCGATAGAGCGGGATGCCGAGATCCACCGCCTGCGCCTTGGCCACCGCGAGCGAGACGGCGAGCATGGCATTGGCACCGAGCCGCGCCTTGTTCGGCGTGCCGTCCAGCTCGATCATCGTCTCGTCGATCTTGACCTGGTCGAGCGCGTCGAGGCCGGAGATGGCATCGAAGATCTCGCCCTCGACATTCGCGACGGCCTTGAGCACGCCCTTGCCGCCGTAGCGCTTCTTGTCGCCGTCGCGCAGTTCCACCGCCTCATGCGCGCCGGTCGAGGCGCCGGAGGGCACGATCGCCGAAGCGCGCGCGCCGGTCTCGAGCACCACCTCGGCTTCCACGGTCGGGTTGCCGCGGGAGTCGAGGACCTCGCGGGCGATGATGTCGGCGATGGCGGCCATGGGGATGCTCCGGCAGTGGCGGGGTGGCGCCCGGAATACCCGCGGGCCGAAGGTCAGACAAGGGAGCGGGGCCACGGCTTCTGGCAGCCTCACGATTGCGGCATTAGCGTACGGGCCGCAGTCCCTGGAACGGAAAGCTCTACCATGACCGAAGCGCCGCAAGGCCTGATCGCGCCGGCCATTCTGGTGCCGGCGACAGCCTTGGACGATGCCAACCGCTCCTGGCTCGTGGAAGAGGTGAGCACCTTCGCCATCTGGGCTGAATCCGACGCGATGCTGGTGCTTGGCGAGTACCCCGCCGAAGCACAATGGGCGAACGCGTACCTCCACTACATCGGCCAGGTGGAGAATGGCGGCCACGGACAGTTCGCCAGCAATTCCGAACTGCGGCCGTCGACGATTTCCGGGATCGACAAGGTGCTGGCGGCAGCGGGATACATGGAACTGCACGCTATCTTCCACGACTTCCTGACCCAGATGGACGCACCGGAGATCAGGCAGCGCGCCGTGGAGACAGCCGGCTTCGACGGCACGCCGGAAACGCTGAAAGCGCTCGATCGGCGTTACTTCGCGCTGGGCAGCAGCGGCGACAAGGTGGCCCGCCTCAGCGAGTGGGCGGCCAGCCTGCCCATGCTCAAGCCCGTGCCGACAGAGCGCCTGGACACCGAACGCGCGGCGATCATCGCCGCGAACCCGCTGTGGCAGGCCCGGCGCGACGCGCGAACCAAGGCGATCGCCGAGCGGGAAGCGAATGACCCGCGGCGGATCGCGGCTTCGGCCCTGTGCGAGGCGGTCGGGGAGAGCTTCAGGCGCTTCACCGGGGGCAATCCGCTTCCGGGCGGCAACATCGCATGGTTCTTCGAAACCTCAGCCGGAAAGGGAGCGATGATCGTCGGCGCGGACAAGGCTCTGCTGCTCGATGCCGGCTTCAAGTCGCGAGAAGTCTTCTGCGCTTGGCCCTTCGAACCGGGCGGGCGGGTCGTGGTTCTGCGGCCCCGCACCGGCCTGTCGGCGATGATCGATCGATTCAAGGGCTGGATCCGACGGCGCCGCTGAAGGCACGCCGCCGCCCCCCGTGTCAACGCGTCTGGGCGAGCAGCGATTGCAGCCGCACCACGGCGGCACCGAAGCTCTCAACCCCCGCCGCGTCCCCCGCCCCGGCCGCCGCATGCGCCGCCGGCAGCGCGCCAATCGTCCGGTGCAGTTCCGTGCCGGCCACCTCCGGCGGGTCGGCCGCCATCCGCGCTTGGGTCGTCCGCCACAACTGCATCCGCTGGTCGGGGCTGAGAGTGCGGTCGTTGCGCGCGGCATTCAGCATGGCCGTCTGCGCATCCCGCCAGAGCTGGTGGCGCTGCGCCAGCGCGCCCCGCAGGCCCGACCGCGCATCATTGCCCAGCACGGCGAGCAGCAGCGCCACCGCATCGCGCATCGCGCCCTGGCGCTGCATGGCGAGGCCCGCCGCGTCGATGCCCGGCGGGGCCGGCGTTGCCAGCAGCGTGAATGCATCCAGCCCGCGCCGGCGCTGCGCCTCGGGTGGCCAACGGCCGGGGACAGCGCGCAGCGCGGCGAGGCTGTCCTGCAATCGTGCCATCAGCGCGGCGCCCTGCGGGCCTTCGATCATCGCCTGGCCGGCGGACAGCGCGGCCAGGCGCTGCGCCTGCAGCAGGATCAGCTTCATGCCCGGGTCGAGCACGGCGCCGGCCGCGGGCGTCGCCGGCGGCGGCGGGTTCGGCGGCATCGTCCCGGCGGCATAGCGGAGCGAGCCGGCCTCCTGCACTTCCTGCCGCTCGCGGGCGGCAAGGTGATCCACCACCTGGCCGGCCGCCTGGTCCGCCGCGGCGACCAGCGCGGCATACCGCCCGGCCGGGCTCGGCGGCACCGCCGGCGGTGGGGCGACACAGGCCCCGAGCAGCAGGAGGGAACCCAGGACGACGCGGCGCGGACAGCACGGCAGGGGCATGGTCTCGAACCTCCGACAGGCAGGACGGGGCCTGGCACCAGGGCGCCCTCGCGCCGCGGTCAAGCCCAGCACAGGGGGACATGCCCGATCGCCGGGGCTAGAATGCGGCGGATGATCGAACCCATCCGGTCCCTCGATGACCTCGCCCCCGGCCAGAGCTGGGAACTCGGCACCCTCACCCTGTCGCTGGAGGAGGTCGTGGCCTTCGCCACGCGCTACGACCCGCAATACTTCCACCTCGATGCCGAGGAGGCGAAGCGCAGCATCTTCGGCGAGTTGGTGGTGAGCGGCCTGCACACGCTCTCGGCCGTCTTCGGGCACATCATGCGCAGCGGGCTCATCAGCGAGATCTCGATCGGCGGCAACCAGATCGACAGCCGGTGGCCCGCGCCGCTACGGCCCGGCGAGGAGATCGCCATCCGCGTGACGGTGGAGGAGATCCGGCCATCGCGCTCCGGCCGGCCCCTCGGCATCGCGAAGCTGCGGCATACGGCGCGGCGCGTGGCCGACGGGGTGGTGGTGCTGGACGCCGTGGGGACACATTTCCTGCGGCGGTGAACGCTCCCACCAGCGACCGGCGGCGGCGGTCCTCTCGGCAGGGATCGCCGCCCTGGCCCGAGAGGTCGAAAGACTATCGCAGAGCGGCGCGCTGCAACACCTGATCCATCTGTCGCCGGGTCTGGTCGCCGACGAACAGCCGGTCCGTCTGCGCCTCGGCCTGGATGGCGGCGATCCGTCCGGTCAGGTCGCGGACGACCGCCTCATAGGCTTGGCGTACCGAGCCGCCCTCGCGCGTCACGCGGTCGCGCAGGGGCGCCGTCTCGCTCAGGACCATGAACACGTTGTAGCGCCCATTGATGCTCATCTCGCGAAAGATCGCCGGATCGGTCACCCGGGCGAGCGCCGCGAAGGTCTGGACGCCCAGCCGCACATCCTGACCGTTCAGCACGGCGGACAGGGCCGTCGCGGCGCCGAGGCGCGTATCCCGACGGTCGCTGCCGAGTTCCGAGATCCGCGTCGCGACCTCGGTGCTCGGCGTCACCAGCAGTCGCCTGATCTCGTCGGGCAGGGCGGCCGTTTGCGTGCCGATCTGGTCCGGCGTGCGCTGCGTCGCGCTCACCACCACCGCTGTCGTGGCGGGTGTGTTCCGTGCGGCGGGTCGCAGCGTGGCCAACGCGACGTCGCGGCATTCGCTTGGCGCTGAGTCGAAGAACCCGCGCAGTACCTCGCACAATCCGCTGCCGAGCGGTTCCCGGAACACCCGCCCCAGCACCATGACGGCGACAGTGAAGCGGAAATGGTCGGTGTTGCGCGCCTCCATCGTCTTCTCGAACAGGCTGAGCACCTGGCTGGAAAGCGCCGAGGTCTCCTGCTCCCGCGCCCGCAGGTCGGCGCTTGCCATCTGCGTGTACACCGCCGTCCCGAGGCTGATCAGCGCGGCGATGACCGTTCCGGCGAGGGTCAGTCGTACCTGCGTGCTGGCGCCCGCGCGCGTCCGTTCCAGTTCCGCGATCCGAGCTTCGAGAGTGCCGTCGCCCACCACATCGCTCCCTCGCTGACACGCATTCGTTACGTAATCAGATTAAAAATGTCAAGCCCGCACCTCGTGCCATCCCTGGATATCCGCCGGGTCCGCATGCAAACGGCGCGGCGGGTTTCCCCGCCGCGCCGCTGCGCATGCCCGGTTCAGGCAGCCTCGATCAGGCCGACTTCGCCATGATCTCGTCCGCGACGTTGCGCGGCACCGGATCGTAGTGGTGGAACTGCATGGAGAAGGACGCACGGCCCTTCGTCATGCCACGCAGGTTGGAGATGTAGCCGAACATCTCCTTCAGCGGCACATGCGCACGGACGATGACCGAGGTGCCGGCCATGTCCTGCGACTGGATCACGCCGCGGCGACGGTTCAGGTCGCCCACCACGTCACCCACGTGGTCCTGCGGCGTGGTCACTTCCACGTCCATGATCGGCTCGAGGATGACCGGCCCGGCCTTCTTCATGCCTTCGCGGAAGCAGGCCTTGGCGGCGATTTCGAAGGCCAGCGCCGAGGAGTCGACGTCGTGGTACTTGCCGTCCGTCAGGGTGTACTTGAAGTCCACCGTCGGGAAGCCGGCGAGCACGCCGGTGTCGGCCTGCACCTTGATGCCCTTGTCCACCGCCGGGATGTATTCCTTCGGGATGGCGCCGCCGACGACCGCGTTGACGAACTCGATACCCTCGTTCCGTTCCTTCGGCTCGAAGGTGATCTTCACCTCGGCGTACTGGCCCGAACCGCCCGACTGCTTCTTGTGGGTGTAGGTCTCGGTGTGCGGCTTGGTGATCGTCTCGCGATAGGCGACCTGCGGGGCGCCAATGTTGGCGTCCACGCCGTATTCGCGCTTCAGGCGGTCGACGATGATCTCAAGGTGCAGCTCGCCCATGCCCGACAGGATGGTCTGGCCGGTCTCCTGGTCGGTGCGCAGGCGCAGCGAGGGATCTTCGCCGGCCAGCTTCTGCAGGCCGATCGTCATCTTCTCCACGCCTTCCTTGGTCTTCGGCTCGACGGAAATGTCGATGACCGGGACCGGGAAGGCCATGCGCTCGAGCACCACGGGGTCTTCCTGGGACGCCAGGGTGTCACCCGTGCCGGTGTCCTTCAGGCCCACGAAGGCGGCGATGTCGCCGGCGAAGACTTCCTTGATCTCCTCGCGCTTGTCGGCGTGCATCTGGAACATGCGGCCGATGCGCTCGCGCTGCCCCTTCGTGGTGTTCATCACCATGTCGCCCTGCTTGAGGACGCCGCGGTACACGCGCACGAAGGTCAGGTTGCCGTACTTGTCGTTGATGATCTTGAAGGCGAGGCCGGCGA
>JAYRJZ010000019.1:0-64570 GCA_041906015.1 Roseomonas sp. | reverse complement strand
GGCCCTGTCCGGCCTCGGCGCGGCGCTCGGCGAGCCCCTGCCGGCGCCGCCCCCCGCCCGCCCGCGACATCAGCCGACCCTCATCCTGCACCGGGACTGGGTCGGCGCGCGCCAGGCCGCCCTGCGCGCCGGCATCACCCTGTTGCTGGTGGGTACGGCCTGGCAGCTCTCGGGCATGCCGCAAGGCGCGTTCCTGATGCTGGGCGTCTCGGTGATGCTCTCCCTCTTCTCCCCCATGGAGAACCCGGCGCTGACCATGCGCCAGGTCGCCATCGGGCAGGTCTTCGGCGTGATGGGCGCGATCGCCTGCCGCTGGCTCGCCTGGCCGCATGCGGACAGCGAGCTCGGGCTGATCCTGTGGATGATGCCGTTCATCCTGCTCGGCGCGCCGGCCATGGCCCATCGGCGCAGCATGGGCAGCGCGATGGACTACAATCTGGTGATGCTGCTGCTGCTCCAGCCGCATCTGCCGTTGACCGGCACGATCGGGGGATCCGTGGCAACGGGCGTGGCGGTGGTACTTGCCCCGCTGATCGCGCTGGTCGCCTTCCACCAGCTCTTCCCCGCCGATGCACGACGGCGGATGCAGACCCTGATCGCGATGATGGTGCGTGAGGTGCAGGCGATGGCCGCCGATGCCGGGGCGGTCGCGCATCGCCCGCTCTGGCGCGCGCGGCTGCGCCACCGCCTGCTGCGGCTGGTGCGCTGGGCCCAGCGCCGCGGCCTGCACCCGGATGCGGCCATGGAGGGCGGCATCGCCGTGCTGCGGCTCGGCACCGCGGTGATCGGCCTTCAGGCCCGGCGGGACGTTGCGGATCTTGCGCCTGGTACGCGGCGGGCCGTCCTTGCTGCCCTGCAGCGGCTGCGCCGGGTGGGCCGGGACCCGGAGGCCGCCGGCCGTGCCCTCGACCGCGCCGCCCGCCGGCTGACGGAGGACGCGCCCGACGAGGCCGTTCTGCTCCGCGACGCCGCCGCGAGCCTGGCCGCGAACCGCGACTTCTTCCGTCTCGGTGGCGCGCGGCCGGCCGCATGACGGCAACGACACCGTGACTTTCGCATGGCGCATGGGCCAATCGGCATGCCCGGCCTTTCGCCGGACCGGGTCTTGCGGTTAGTCTCCCGCCTTTCCCGCCGGC
Organism: Roseomonas sp.; assembly: GCA_041906015.1. GTDB lineage: Bacteria > Pseudomonadota > Alphaproteobacteria > Acetobacterales > Acetobacteraceae > Neoroseomonas. The sequence continues at coordinate 63,434 of JAYRJZ010000019.1, read as the reverse complement.
AGTGCCGCGGTGGTCGCGTGCGCGCACGGGGGAAAGCAAGCGGAGAGTGGATTCAGTGATCCCCGCCCTGATGCCGACCTACAACCGTGCCGACCTTGCTTTCGAGCGGGGCGAGGGCGCGCGCCTGTGGACGGTGGATGGGCGACGATTCCTGGATTTCGGCGCCGGCATCGCCACCACCTCGCTGGGCCATGCCCACCCGCATCTGGTGAAGACCATCGCCGAGCAGGCCGCGAAGGTGATGCACGTCTCGAACCTGTATCGGGTTCCGCAGGCTGAGCAGCTTGCCGCGCGCCATGTCGCCGCCTCCTTCGCGGACAGCGTCTTCTTCTGCAATTCGGGCGCCGAGGCGAACGAGGGCATGGTGAAGGCCGTCCGCAAGTATCACGCGGAGAACGGCCACCCCGAGCGGTTCCACATGATCTGCTTCGAGGGCGCCTTCCACGGGCGCACCCTCGCCATGCTGTCCGCGACGGGCAACGAGAAGTACCTCGCCGGCTTCGGCCCGCCGGTGGAGGGCTTCGAGCACGTCCCCTTCGACAACATGAACGCGGTGCGCGCGGCCATCACCAAGCAGACCGCGGGCATCATGATCGAGCCCATCCAGGGCGAGGGCGGCGTGCGACCTGCCTCGCTGCGGTTCCTGCAGGAACTCCGCAAGGTCTGCGACGAGTACGGGCTGCTGCTCGCGCTCGATGAGGTGCAGACCGGCATGGGCCGTTCCGGCAAGCTCTGGGCCCATGAATGGGCCGGGATCGAGCCGGACGTCATGTCCTCGGCCAAGGGGATCGGCGGCGGCTTCCCGCTCGGCGCCATCCTGGCCAAGGAGAAGGTGGCGAAGCACCTCAAGCCCGGCACCCATGGCACGACCTATGGCGGCGGGCCGCTCGCCTGCTCGGCCGGCAACGCCGTGCTGGACGTGATCCTCGCCGAGGGCTTCCTCGACGGCGTGGACAAGGTCGCGCGCTATCTGTGGCAGGGCATGGAGGCGCTCGCCGCCAACCACCCCGCCGTCGTGGAGCGCGTCCAGGGCGCCGGCCTGCTCGTCGGCCTGAAGCTGAAGCCCGAGGTCTCCAATGGCGAGATGCAGTCCGCCACGGTGGCCGAGGGCCTGCTCACGGTCGCCGCGGGCATGAACGTCCTGCGTCTCGCCCCCCCGCTCATCATCACCGAGGCGGATGTGGACGAGGCGCTGGAGATGCTCGACCGCGCCTGCCGCCGCGTGACGCCGTCCAAGGCCAGGGCGGCGGCAAAGTGAGCGCTGTGCTCAAGCCGATCGACGGGGGGCGCGCAGCCCCCCGTCACTTCCTCGAAATCATGGACATCGACGCGCCGACGCTGCGCCACATGCTCGACCTGAGCGAGAAGGCGAAGCGCGGCGAGATCACCGACAAACCGCTCGCCGGCAAGTCAGTGGCGCTGATCTTCGAGAAGCCCTCCACCCGCACCCGCGTGTCCTTCGAGGTCGGGATCCAGCAGCTCGGCGGCCATGCCGTGGTGCTCTCCTCCAAGGACATGCAGCTCGGCCGCGGCGAGACCCCCAAGGACACGGCGCGCGTGCTCTCGCGCTACGTGGACGCGATCATGCTGCGCACCGACGACGTGAAGAAGATCCGCGAGCTCGCGGAATTCGCCACGGTGCCGGTGATCAACGGGCTGACCGACGTCTCGCATCCCTGCCAGATCATGGCCGATGTGATGACCTTCGAGGAACATCGCGGCCCGATCGCCGGCCAGGTCGTCGCCTGGACCGGGGACGGCAACAACGTCGCGCAATCCTTCATCCAGGCGGCGGCCCGCTTCGGCTTCATCCTGCGCATCGCGACACCGCCCGAACTCGCCCCCCCGGCGCAGCTCATCGACTGGGCGCGGGCGCAGGGGGCGAAGATCGAGCTGACCTCGGACCCCGAGGCCGCGGTGAAGAATGCGCGCTGCGTCGTGACGGACACCTGGGTGTCGATGTCGGACGAGAAGCCCGATGCCGGAACCATCAGCCGCCACAACCTGCTTGCGCCGTACCAGCTCAACGCGGCGCTGCTGAAGAAGGCGGCGCCGGACGCGGTCGTGATGCACTGCCTGCCCGCCCATCGCGGGGAGGAGATCACCGACGAGGTGATGGACGGGCCGCAGAGCGTCGTGTTCGACGAGGCGGAGAACCGGCTGCACGCGCAGAAGGGCGTGCTGCTTTGGGCGCTCGCCGGCAAGTGACCGTCGGAAGGCTTTTCGCGGTACGGCGTTGACGGATTGGAGGGGCTTTGCCCCTCCAAGCCACCCCACCAAAGGCCGAAAGGCCTTTGGAAACCTCCATCTGGTGCTGAGCCCCACGGGCAGAATGGTGCCGAAACCCGCTCTTGCGCACGAAGCGCGCGGCATCGGCGCCCGGCGCCAAAAGCCGGCGGTCCAGGATGCACGGCATCCTGGCGGGGTGAGGTTTGGAGAGGGGCGGCGCCCCTCTCCAATCCACACTCACCTCCTCCACCGCAGCGCCCCCACGGCAACCCACCCTGCCGCGCCAAGCCCCCACACCACCCCCAGCACGCCCGCTGGAAGCCCGATCAGCAGCACCAGCACCACCGCCTGGAACCCCGCGGCCACAAAGGCCCCGACCGCGGCCGCCCAAAGCGCGACCTTCCACCCGGGCCTCGTCGCCCGCACGGCACTGCCCAGCAGGGCCACGGCGCCCGCGATCAGCGCCACGGAGAACAGCAACCCCCGCCAGAACGCGCCGACCAGCAACGCGAGCCCGTGCAACTGCCCGGCAACGGACGCGACCTCGCGGAAGCCAACGGGTCCGGGCCGCCCCTCGAAGCCTGGAAACGGACCCGTCCACTCACCGGGCCGGGGCGGCGGCACGGGTCGCGCATCCGGTTCAAAGCCCGCCGGATCGGGCACCCATATGCGGGGCCAGGGCGCCTGGCCGAAGACGAAGGCGCGGCATGCCTCCGGCGCCGAGGCGTCAGGGCAGGCGAAGACCGCCGCCACATCCGCCGGCGTCCAGGCCAGGACCCCCCCAGCCGCGTTCCGGATCTGCACACGCACCAGCCCGGCACCAATGAAGCCATCGCCATGCAGGACCTCGATCCGGCCGCTGCTGCCATCGGGCAGCGTCAGCGGCGCCGCCTCGCTGACATGGGACCGAGCGGCGGTATCGGCCCGCGCATCGGGCGATCCCCATAGGCAGAGGACCAGGGACGCCAGGATCGCGTGTCTCATGCCCCTGCCATAGGCCGGCCGTCGCAGCCATGTCGCTGAAGCGCATCACGGCCCGCCGCACAACGTCTTGGACGGCGCCACCCTCGCACCCTATCTAGGCCCGGTGTCCAGTCCCACCGAACCCTCCGCCACGCCCGACTTCCTCAACCATGACCGCCCGCCGGTGCCCGACCTCGTGGTGCCACGCGGCGTGCAGCCCTTCCACCTGCGCGACAAGCCGGTGCGCGGGCGGCTCGTGCGGCTCGGGCCGCTCGCCGATGCGCTGCTGTCGCGGCATGACAACCACCCTGGCGTGACGGCGCTGGCCGGCCAGGCGCTCGCGCTGACCGCCGGGCTTGCGGCCGCGCTGAAGTTCCGCGGCTCCTTCAGCCTGCAGGCCAAGGGCGACGGGCCGGTGCCCATGCTGCTCGCCGACTGCACGGATGGCGGGGCGCTGCGCGGCTATGCGCGCGCCGATGCCGAACGGCTCGCACCGCTCGTCGCGGATGGCGCCGCGCCTTCGGCGGCCGCGCTGCTGGGCAAGGGCTACCTGGCCTTCACCTGCGACCAGGGCCCGGACATGGAGCGCTACCAGGGCATCGTCGGCATCGAGGGCGAGACCCTCACCGAGATGACCGCGGCCTATTTCCGGACCTCGGAGCAGCTCGTCACCCATGTGCATCTGGCCTGCACGAAGACGGATGCGGGCTGGCGCGCCGCGGCGCTCATCCTCGAACGCGTCGCCGGGGCAGGCGGCATCGCGCAGGACATGAACGAGGAGGAACAGGCGGAGGCCTGGCGCACCGCCGTCGCCCTTGCCGCAACGCTGACCGATGCCGAACTGCTGGACGACGCCCTGCCCGGCGACCGCCTGCTTCATCGACTCTTCGCGCTGGAGGGGCTTGCCCTCGGCCGTGCGCGCGCCCTCTCCTATGGCTGCCGCTGTTCGCGCGCGCGACTCGCGGGCGTGCTGGCGGGATTCGGGCCGGAGGATCTCGACCACATGGCCGAGGAGGGGGTGATCACCATGACCTGCGAATTCTGCAACGTCGGCTTCCGCTTCGACCGCACCGACATTCGCGGCGCGGTGCAGGGCTGATGGCGGGGTTGGATCGGCGCGGGGCCCTCGCCGCACTGCTGGTGACGGCGGCCTGCGGCGGCAGGCAGGAGGAACCGGCACCGGGGCCGGTCGGCCCACCCTCCTATTCCTATCTCACGCCGCTGCGCCTCGCGGTGGGCCGGATCGAGGTGGAGCCGGCGACGGATCCCTCGGCTACCCGGACCATGCCGCCGGCGCCGCTTTCGCCTTCGCAGGTCGTGCTCGCCATGGCGCAGGACCGCCTCTCGGCGGCGGGCGGGCCGGGCTTCGCGCGGTTCCGGCTGCAAGTGGCGACGCTCACGCGGGAAAGCGCGGCCTCGGGCGGCGTCTTCAGCACGGCGACCGAACGGCTTACCTGCGTCATGCGCTGCCGGCTGGAGGTCGTCGGCGATGAAGCGGCCCCGTCGGGCTTCGCCGAGGCCGAGGTGCGTCGCACCGCGACGCGGCCGGCGGCCAACCCCACGGAACGCGCCCGCGCCGCCGAGGAGATCGTCCGCCAGACCGGCGCGGACCTGAATGTCGAATTCGAGTACCAGCTTCGGCGCAACCTGCGTTCGCTGCTGCGCGGCCTCGCCCCGGCGACCCCTCCGGCCGGCGAGGCGCCGGCGGTCGCGCCGGCGCCCGAACCCTCCACGACGGGGATCTGAACCATGGCGACGGTAAGCTTCTCCAACCCGCCCGGCGCGCCCGTGCCGGCCTCCCGCTATTCCCAGGCCGCGCTGGTCGAAGGGCCGGGCAGACGGCTCGTCATTTCCGGGCAGATCGGTCTGCGCCCGGATGGCACCCCCGTCGCCGATCCGGTGGACCAGATCGACCAGGCGCTCGCGAACCTCCGCGCGGTGCTGGCGGGGCATGGGATGGCGGTGGCGAATCTCGTGAAGATCACGGTCTTCCTGACCGATCCCTCGCTCATCCCGCATTGGCGCCGGCTGCGGGATGCCTTCCTCGGCAGCCATGCGCCCGCCAGCACCCTGTTGATCGTCGCGGGACTGGCCAGCCCGGATTTCGTGGTGGAGGTGGAGGGCGAGGCGGTCGCCTGATCGCCCGGCACCGCGACGCTGGAACCGGGAGGGGCGCCGCCCCTCCCCGCCACAGGCCGGAGGCCTTCGGCAACCGCGACGGCCCCCGGTCGGCGCAGCGCGGTCAGTAGGGAACGCGGTCGGCCTTGTTCTTGTACTTCTTCCAGACCTCGACGGCTTCCTCCTGCATGATCTGCACGCAGGTGATGGAGCGCTCGCCGATCGGCTTCCTGAGCTCCCCATAGATCATGCTGTCGTCGAAATCGCCGTATTCCAGCGCATCCGCGTTGGTCGAGGCATAGTAGACCCGCTTGATACCGGCCCAGTAGCTGGCAGCCATGCACATCGGGCAGGGTTCCGCGCTGGTATAGAGCGTGGCGCCGGTCAGCTTGAAGCTGCCGACCTTCTTGCAGGCATTGCGGATGGCTTCGATCTCGCCGTGCCAAGTGGGGTCGTTCTCCGCGACGACGCGGTTCGCCCCCTCACCGATGATTTCTCCGTCGCGGACGATCACCGTGCCGAAGACGCCGCCGGCGCTGTCGATGATCGACGTCTTCTCGGACAATGCGATGGCACGCCGCATGAACTTCTCGTCGTCGCTGGTCATCATGCTTCCCCTGTCAGGTCGTGGTTGACGTAAGCGCGGTATCGCGTCGCGATCAGAACAGAAGGGCCAACACGCCCATTTCCGCCCCATAGAAGGCGATCATCGTCACGGCACCGGCCAGCTCGTTTCTCTGCCGATGCGCGGCCGGTGGATGCAGCCACCACCCCATCGCCCGCTGGGCGAGCCCGCTCAGCGGCCAGGAGACGAGGCCGACGCTGATCGCATTGCCGATGAAGGTCCCCACGGTCATCGGCAGGCCGCCGAGATGGGGGCTGAGGAAGCGCATCTCGAGGATGACGACAGGGAACAGCACCGCCAGGACCAGCGCTGTCTGCTTCCAGGCCGGTGGCGCGGCACCTGCGGCGTCGGACGCGAACCAGCTCCCGAAGCCACTGGCCAGGCGCCGGCTGGACCAGCGCGACATGGTGGGATCGGCCCTGTCCAGCAGGGCCCGCCGCTCGCTCGAGCCGAGCCAGGCATCGAGCTGCATCGGCGTGGCGAAGCGCACGAGCGCCGCCCAATGGGGCGGATCTCCTGCAACCGGCGCCTGCACGAAGGTGCCCATATAGCCCGGAAACCGCGACTGGGCGCCTTGGATGGCTTCGGTCCAGGCAAGGAATTCGGGCTCGCGGCCAGGCTCCACCACGGTCGTGATCACTTCCGTCACGCCCGCGAGGGCGTGGTAGTCGGGCGCCGCTTCCTCCCGCAGCCCGGCATCGTCCGGGGCCTTGAGGGACGCCAGCCGGTCCATCAGGGCCTGCCGCTGCGGATTGGCCAGCCAGCCTTCCAGCGCCGCCGCATGGGTGAAGCGCTGGACGATCTGCCATTCGGCGGACCCGTGATAGGTCGGCAGGATCTCGACGCTGAGAAAGTCGGGCTGCGACGAAATCGCGCGCGTGAGCGACGATTGCCACGTCAGGAACGGTTCCCGGCCGCCGTCGTTCAACCGGATGCGAGTGACAACCGCGCTGACGCTGATCTCCTCCGATCCGACCCGCACGCGTCGCCTCGCTCCGCTTCGCCGGATATCCTATCGGAAGAGGAGAGGAGGAGAAGTCATTATTCTCCCCACGGTATAGCCGCGCATGGCCATCCCGCCGGCCGTGGCGCACTGCCCGAAATGACAAGATCGGCCTTCCCGCGCTAGCCTGCCCTCAACGAGAACAGGAGGAGCCGAGGATGCGGCGGCGCGTGGCCGTGACAGGCATGGTGGCGCTGGCGGCGGCACGGATCGCCCGGGCGCAGGACGCATATCCCAACCGCCCGGTGCGCATGGTGGTGCCCTTCGCGCCCGGCGCCTCCTCGGACACGCTGGCGCGGCTGATCACCGCCAAGGCCGGCGGGCCATTCGGCGGATCCTTCGTGGTGGAGAACCGCGCCGGGGCGGGCGGGCTGATCGCGGCCCAGGCCGTCGCCCGCGCGGCGCCGGATGGCTACACCCTGCTATGGGGTGGCGGCACCGCCGTGACCCATGCGGTGATGCAGGCCAATCCCGGCTACGACATCTTCCGCGACTTCACCCCGGTGACCGAGATCGCCGAGAATCCGGCCGTGCTCGGCGTGCGCAGCGCCTCCCCGCTGCGCGACATGCCGGGATTGATCGCTGCGGCCAGACGGGCCCCGGGGCTGCGCTACGGCTCGGGCGGGGTCGGCACGCCGGCGCATATGGCCGCGGCCGCCCTGCTGAAGACGATTGGCGCCGAGGGCACCCACATTCCCTATCGCGGCGCCAACCAGGCGACGCTCGCCGTCGAGCAGGGCGAGGTCGATTTCGCCTTCGCCATCAGCAACATCGCCCTGCCGCGCCAGCAGCAGGGTGCGGTGCGCATCCTGTGCACCGCCGGGTCGCGGCGCATGACCGCCCTGCCCCAGGTGCCGACGCTTGCCGAAGTCGCGCCGGGCATCCCGCCGGTCACCAGCACCTCCTCCGTCGTCGGCCCGGCGGGGCTGCCGGAGGCTGTGACAGCCAAGCTGTTCGCCGCGTTCCGCGAGGCCGTGCTGGGCGACCGGATGCTGCGCGCCTCGCTCGAGGCCGAGGGCGGCGAGATCATCGTCTCGGACAGCCCCGCCGCCTATGCCGCGGCCTGGCCCGCCGAGGTGCAGCGGCTCCGCGACCTGGTGCGCATCTCGGGGGCGACGGTGGAATGAATCCGGCCGGCTTCTTCGCGGATTACGACGCCTTTGGCGAGCGCCGCACAGGCGGGGAAGGCGATGCCGCCTCGGCCGCTTGGCTGCGCGACCGGGCTGCGGCGACCGGCGCCGAGGCGCGGCTGCTCCCGGCCCGCTTCACGCGGCTGACGCCCGGCCGCGCCACGCTGGAAGGCGAGGGCTTCGCCTTCGAGGGCCTGCCTCTCTTCGATGGCGGCCTGACTGGGGAGGACGGGATCGCCGGCCGGCTCGGCCCGCTCGGTTCGGATGCGCCGATCGGCGTCGCGGAGATGGACCCCGCCGCCGCCAGCCTGCCCGGCAATGCCTTCGCCCAGGCACGGGCGGAAAGCCGCCACGCCGGCATCGTCATCGCCCTGCGCACCAGGCCTGACGGCCTGGCCCCGCTGAACGCCCATGACATCGAGGCACCGTTCGGCCCGCCGGTGCTGCAACTCGCCGGGCGGGATGCGGCGCGGCTGCTGGAACAGGCGCAAGGCGGACGCACGGCGCGCCTCGTCGTGACCGGGCGTCGCGACGCCTCCCTGTCGCATTCCATCCGTGCCGAACTGCCCGGCGCCGGGCCGCCGATCGTGCTCCTCACGCCGCGCACTTCCTGGTGGACCAGCACGGCGGAACGCGGGGGCGGCATCCTCGCCTGGCTCGCGGCGCTGACGGCGCTCGCCGCCGCGCCACGCGCGCGGGGCGTGGTCGCGCTCGCCACCTGTGGGCATGAGCTTGGCCATGTCGGGGCGCATCAGGCCTTCGCCGCCGAGCCGCATCTGGCGACCGAGGCGCCGCTGGTGATCCATCTCGGCGCCAATCTCGGCGCGGCGGAGGATGAGCGGCTGACGGTCCGATCCAACGTGCCGGGCCTGGCCGAGCAGATGGCCGCACGGCTTGAGGCCGCCGGCCATCCCGCTGCGCCGATCGAGGTCGCCACCGGCGGGAAGGCGAATGGGGAGGCGCATGAGATCGAGGCGCGGGGCGGACGCTACCTGTCCCTGATCGGCAAGAATCCCTGGTTCCACGCGCCGGAGGACCGCTGGCCCGTCAGCGTGGATTGCGGCCGCGCCGCCGCCATCGCCCGTGCGGCCGCGGCGATGGCGGTCGAGGCCGCGCGCTGAGGCGACGCAACGAAGCGCTTCCTGGCATGATGCGCGACTGGCGCGAAAGATCCTCGCGCCAGGAGCGAGGAACAGGCCATGGGCACCATCAGGACGATGCAGATGTTCGGCCCCCACATGCGGCCGGACTGGGCGGGGCCGGTCACCATCTCGGACAACGACCCCTTCACCCTCTACGACATCGCCGAAGCCAATCCACGCCGCGTCATGGGCATCATCGTGCCGGTGACGACCAAGGGACGGCCCTCTGCCCCGGTGCCGCTCAGCGGCTTCAGCACCGGCATGAACTGGGGGACGGACAAGGGGCACCTGATGGCGCTCGACCTCGGCGGACCGGACATCTCGGCCAACATCGTCCCGCAGACCAGCCTGTGGCAGCAATCCGGCGGCTGGCGGGCGGTGGAGACCAACGCCCAGACCCTCGCGATGCAATGGATGGGGATCGGCGATGTCTACGAACCGGGCGGCGATATCCCGATGCCGGCCGCGGCGGCCTTCCTTTCGGTCGCGCCCTATTCCGAGGTGCAGGTCGCGACCGGCCAGCCGCTGCAATACATCGGCACCGTGACCAAGGTGATCCCGACCGGGAATGGCTACAATGTTCACCCGGACGAGGAGACGCATATCTTCCAGATCGAGCCGGACGGGACCTGGTGGCCGAGAGGGGCCAAGGCCTGGTGACGCCGAGGGGAGGACCGCGTCCCTACCCTTCGCCGGTGTTCCGGCTGCCCTGGATCATCGAGAGGAATTCGCGCCGAGTGGACGGGTCATCGCGGAAGGCGCCCAGCATCCGCGACGTCACCATGGATACGCCCGTCTTGTGCACGCCGCGCGTCGTCATGCACTGGTGCACGGCCTCGATCACCACGGCGACGCCCTTGGGCTGCAGTACGTCCTGCAGCGTGTTGGCGATCTGCGCGGTCAGCTTCTCCTGGATCTGCAGCCGCTTGCCATAGGCCTCGACGACACGGGCCAGCTTGCTGATGCCCGTCACGCGCCCGTTCGGCAGATAGGCGACATGCGCCTTGCCGATGATCGGGCACATATGATGCTCGCACATGGATTCGAGGCGGATGTCGCGCAGGACGACCATCTCGTCATAGCCCTCCACCTCCTCGAAGGAGCGAGCGAGCAACTCGACGGGGTCTTCCTCATAGCCGCAGAACCATTCCCGATAGGCCTTGGCCACGCGCTTCGGCGTATCGACCAGGCCTTCACGGTCAGGGTCGTCGCCGGCCCAGCGGAGCAGGGTGCGGATCGCCTCCTCGGCGTCCTTCTGCGTGGGTTCCGGCACTTCCGTGGCGCGGTCGGCAGCGGAAGGCGAGGCAGGGCGTTGAACGTTCACGGGCGTCGGTCTTTCAAGCGCCGCCCCACACGCCCGGGACGACTTCGTGACAGGGCAGATAAGCCTCTGTCCGCCGAACGCAACCCGAGGCCCGATTCAGTGCAGCCGTCCGGAGGGCTGGTGCGGGCTGTCGAGGCTGAAGGCCGGGATGGTGACGTCGAAGGCCTCCCCGCTGGCGGTGACCACCATGTGGTAGGCCCCTTCCATGAAGCCCGAGGCGGTCGCGAGCGGCGTGCCGGAGGTGTATTCGAAACGCCCACCGGGTTCGAGCACCGGCTGCTCGCCGATCACGCCCGCGCCGTGCACCGTCTGGGTGCGGCCGAGCCCATCCGTGATGTGCCAGGTGCGGCGGAGGAGTTGCACCGTCTCCCGCCCCGTATTCGCGATGACGACGCGATAGGCCCAGACATACTGCCCCTGATCGGGCTTCGACTGGTCGGCGAGGTAGAAGGCGCGCACCGAGACGCGGATGTTGCGCGTGGTCGCGCTGTATTCGTCGCTTCTGGCCATACTGCGGATCGCTCCCGGTGCCATTTGAAGCGCCGTCGGGGGCGACTTGTCCACTGCGTCGCCGCATCAGCGCAAGATGGCAGCTTGGAGCAAGGTCTCCAGCCAGGCCACGAAGACCTGCAGGCGCCGCAGGAGGTGCCGGCGCGGCAGGTAGAGCAGGGCCATGGGCATGGGCTCGGCACGATGATCCGGCATGATCTCGACCAGTTCGCCGGCCTCGATATGGCGGCGGACGTCGAACTCCGGGATCTGGATCAGGCCGAGGCCGGCCAGGCAGCACGCGATGCTGCCCTCGGCGCTGTTCACCGTGACGCGGCTGCGCACCGCCATCCGGTGCAGGCCGCCGGCCTCCAACCATTCCCAGGGTTCCACCCGGCCGGTCGAAGGCGAGGCATAGGCGATCGACCAATGCTCATCGAGGTCCCGCGGCGTGCGCGGCGTGCCGTGGCGGGCGAGGTAGGCCGGGCTTGCGACATTGATCAGCGCCAGGGTGCCGAGCGGACGCGCCGTCAGCCCGGGATCCGACTGGGCGCCGACGCGTAGGACGCAGTCGGCGCCGTCCTCGACCAGATTCACCGCCCGGTCCGTCATGCCGATCTCGATCTCGATACCCGGATAGCGGTCTAGGAAGCCGGGCAGCGCCGGCGCGACGATCAGGCGCCCGATGCGCCCAGGCATATCCACCCGGAGGCGCCCGATGGCCTGCGACGGCGCCGCGCGGAACAGCGCCTCGGCATCCTCGACATCGGCGATCAGACGCAGGCAGCGCTCGTAGAAAGCCGCGCCGTCCTGGGTGGGGGCGACGCGGCGGGTGGTGCGATGGAGCAGCCGCGTTCCGAGCCGGCCTTCCAGTTCCTGCACCGCGGCCGAGACCGAGGAGCGCGGCAGGCTGAGCGTATCGGCGGCGCGGGTGAAGCTCGCGCTTTCGACGACACGGGCGAAGATGCGAAATAGGTCGATACGGTCCAGTTCGCGCTCCGTCTTTTGTCCGGAATTTCTGACAAGTGATGGCAGAATGAAGCACTTTATCCGGCATATCCAGACGGCATTCTTCGGCTGAAATGGCGACCATACGTCAGTGTGACGCCGGGGCCGGACAAGGAGATCGGGCATGCATGTGGCGTTGGTGATCGGCGGGGGACTCGTGATGCTCGGGCTGTTCCTGCTGTTCGGCTGGCTGTGGGGCGCTTCGGCGACGGCGATGGGCCTCGCGGCGCGCGGCTTCGTGCCGATCTGGGCGATCATGGCCGTCGTGAACATGTGGGTCGGCGTGACCCGGGCCGGCTACACGGTGCGCGAGGAATTGCCGATCCTTGCCATCGTCTTCACCGCCCCGACGGCGATCGCCCTGATCGCCGCCTGGCGTCTGACGCGCTGAGCGACGCGCGATGACCGCGACACCTTCCCGCCGCCCGCCGCTGCGCCACAGCGACGGCCATCATGCCCGCGTCACCTTCGAGGAGCTGTTCTTCGACCTCGTCTATGTCTTCGCGGTGACGCAGCTGAGCCACGGCCTGCTCCACCATCTGAGCGTCACCGGGCTGATCGAGACGCTGATCCTGTGGTTCGCGGTCTGGCTCGGCTGGCAATATACGGGCTGGTTCACCAACTGGTTCGACCCGGAGCATCCCCGCATCCGCGGGCTGCTCTTCGCGACGATGCTCGTCGCGCTTGTCATGTCCTCGGCGATTCCGGAGGCCTTCGGCGATCGCGGGCTCGTCTTCGCCCTCGCCTATTCCGGCATGCAGGTGGGGCGGAGCGCCTGGATCGTATGGGAGCTGGGGCCGGAGCATCCGCTCGCGGCGAACTACCGGCGCATCCTGGGCTGGCTGCTGATCGCGGCGGTCTTCTGGATCGCGGGCGCCTTCGCGGAGCATTGGGCGCGCATCGCCCTCTGGGTCGTCGCGGTAGCCTGTGAATACGTCTCGCCCATGTTCGGCTTCGCGCTGCCGGGCCTCGGCCGGTCGCGGACCAGCGATTGGACCATCGAGGGCGCGCATCTGGTCGAGCGCTGCGGGCTCTTCGTCATCGTGGCGCTGGGGGAGACGCTGCTCGCGACCGGGGCGAGCCTGGCACGTGCCCAAACGTGGGATACGGCGCTGCTCTCGGCGATGCTCGCGACCTTCTTCGGGACCATCGCGATGTGGTGGCTCTATTTCGGCACATCGAGCCGCGATGCCACGGAGGTCATCACGCATTCCGACGATCCGGGGCGGATGGGTGCGCATCTGCACTATGTCCACGCCATCCTCCTCGCGGGCATCATCGCGACGGCGGTCGGCAACGACCTGGTGCTCGCGCATCCGCACGACGTGCCGGGGATGGCGCAGCTGCTCGTCATGGCAGGCGGGCCGGCGGTCTATTTGCTGGGCAGCGCGATCTACAAGCGCGTGGTCTACGGCACGATCCCGCTGTCGCATGTCGTGGGCGCGGCGGCGTTGCTGCTCGTGCTGACACTGGGCGCCGGCGTCGACCTGCTGCGGCTGGGCTGGGTGACGACAGCGATCATGCTGGCGGCCGGCGTTTGGGAGGGGCGCCTGCGGCGCCCCGTCCCGGCCGGATGAAACCCGTCAGGCGCGCCGCATCGCCGCGGTGGCGATGCCGGCGCCGATCAGCACCGTGCCGCCGCCGCGGTTGAAGGCGCGGCGCACCGCTGGCCGCCGCACCGCACCCGACAGCCGCGCCGCCAGAAGCGCGTAGATCAGCGCGTTCAGCGCGGCGAGCGTCACGAAGGTGCCCACCAGCACCACCGCCTGCGGCAGGAAAGGCGCAGCGGCATCGACGAAGAGCGGCACGAAGGCGACGAAGAAGGCGATCGACTTCGGGTTCAGCGCGGTCACCACATAGGCGTCGCGGAAGGCCCGGCGGGCGGAGACGGGCGGCGTGGCCCCCTCCTCCACCGGCGCGCGCCACAGCTTCACGCCGAGCCAGACGAGATAGGCCGCGCCGGCGAACTTCAGGGCCGTGAACAGCGCGGCGGATGTCGCCATCAGCGCCCCCAGCCCTGCCAGGGACAGCGTCATGGCCGTGAGGTCGCCGAGCGCGACACCGGCGACCAGCGGCAGCGCCGCACGGCGCCCGGCACCCAGGGATTGGCCGATCACCAGCAGGATGGTGGGGCCAGGAATGGCCAGCATCACCGCGGTCGCGGCGAGGAAGGCGAGCCAGGTGTCGAGCGCCATGCGCTTCTACTCCGCTGCGCGGGCCGCCGGGGTGGCGGCCGCATCCAAGGCCTCGGCCAGGTCGTCGATGATGTCCTCGACATCCTCGAGACCGACCGACAGGCGCACCGTGCCGTCGCTGATGCCGAGCCGTGCACGTTCCTCGGCGCCGACGCGCATATGCGTCGTGGTCGCCGGATGCGTCGCGAGCGACTTGGAATCGCCGAGGTTGTTCGAGATGTCGATCAACCGCAGCGCGTCCATGAAGCGGAAGCAGGCATCCTTGCCACCCTTGATGTCGAAGGTGACGAGGGTGCCGCCCGCCGACATCTGCGCCTGGGCGAGCTTGTGCTGCGGGTGGTCGGCGCGGAAGGGGTAGAAGACCCGCTCGACCTCGGCCCGTTCGGCGAGCATGTCGGCGACCGCCGCCGCGGAACGGCACATGGCCGGCACGCGCAGGTGCAGCGTCTCCAGCCCCTTCAGGATCACCCAGGCATTGAAGGCGCTGATGGACGGGCCGGTGTTGCGGATGAAGGGCTGCAGCGTGTCCTCCACCCACTTCTTCGGCCCCAGCACGGCGCCGCCGAGCACGCGGCCCTGGCCGTCGAAATGCTTGGTCGCGGAATAGACGACGACATCCGCGCCGTACTGCATGGGCTTCTGCAGCAGCGGCGTGGCGAAGACGTTGTCCACCACCACGATCGCACCGGCGCGGTGCGCGAGTTCGCTGATCGCGCGCAGGTCCAGCACTTCGAGCATCGGGTTGGACGGGGTTTCGAGCAGGACGAGATTCGCCGGGCGCGACAGCGCCTTGGCCCATTGGTCGAGGTCGGCGCCGTCCACGAATTCCGTCGCGATGCCGTAGCGCGGCAACAGGGTCGAGACGATCCAGTGGCAGGAACCGAACAGCGCGCGGGAGGCGATGACGCGATCCCCGGTCTTGAGGTGCGAGAGCAACGCGGCATGCACCGCGGCCATGCCGGTCGCGGTGACGCGGCAGGCCTCGGCCCCTTCGAGGGCGGCGATGCGCTGTTCCAGCATGCCGACGGTCGGGTTGCCGAAGCGGGAATACTGATAGTGCTCGACCGTGCCGTTGAAGGTCGCCTCGGCCTGGGCGGCGCTGTCATAGACGAAGCCGGAGGTGAGGAAGAGCGCCTCCCCGGTCTCGTCGAAGTCCGAGCGCATGAGGCCGCCGCGCACGAGCTGGGTGGCAGGGCGGAACGGGCGGTTCGGGGGCGACTTGGCCATGGGGCGGCACCTTCACGTCGATGACGGCGTCCGGCCCTTCGCGGGCGGCGGACGCAGGGCGCCCGCACGGCCGTTTAGCGCGCTTGTTTTCCGCACCGTCTCCGATACGACCCCGAAGGGACCTCGCCGCAAGCTGGCCGGACAAATCGCGAGGGGCGTCACCGCCGGGGATTTGGTTACGCCCGCCCGGGGCGCTGGGTCAAGCGGCCGTCTTGCCCGGCACGGGCGGACATGCCTATAGAGGGCGCGCTGCGGGCGTAGTTCAGAGGTAGAACGTCAGCTTCCCAAGCTGAATGTCGTGGGTTCGATTCCCATCGCCCGCTCCAAGCGCTTCGGTGCTCCCGACAATCATGCCGCGCCGCCGCGTTCCGGCGGCACCAGTCGCGGCGCCGCCCCCGTCCGCCGGCCCCGTCACAACCAGGGCCGCGCCGCCCACAGCGCGCGGAACCGCGCATTCGCCTCGTTCAGATGGGCCGCATAGGCTGCCTGGTCCAGGAAGCGCAGCGGCTGCTGCGTGCGCTGCGCGAGCGCGATGAACGCCGGGTCGCGGTAGATCGCCGCGATGACGGTCGCGAGGCGCGCCGTGATCTCGCCCGGCACGCCCTTCGGCCCGACGAAGCCGCGCAGGCTGCCGATGGTCACGTCGATCCCCTGTTCCTTGAAGGTCGGAAGATCGGGCGCGAGCGGCGATCGCGCATCGGCCATCACGCCCACCATCCGCCAGGGCTTGCCCTCGGCCATGACCTGGCTCTCGCCGAGATTGGCCGCCGCGCCGCGCACCTCCTTCTGCCCCAGCGCCAGCACGCCCTGCGGCAGGGAGGGATAGATCACCGGCTCGAAGCGCACGCCCGCCGCATGTTCCAGCATTCGCACGGAGAGGAAGCTCGTCGAGCCCAGCCCCTGCGCGGCGATGGTGAAGCCATCCGCCTGCCGCGCCGCCGCGATCAATTGCGTCGCATCGGTGATGCCGCTGTCCGGATGCACGGCGATCACACCCGGATCCTCGACCAGCCCAGCGACGAAGGTGAAGCTGTCGAGCGTCCAGCGAGGCTGCCGCTCGATCGGGATGGTGACGAGCCCCGGCGTGTTCAGGATGCCGAAGGTGGTGCCATCGGGTCGCGCATCGGCGACGGCGTTGATGCCGATCTCCCCGCCCGCACCCGGGCGGTTCTGCACCACGATGGGCTGACCAAGCGCCGCTTCCAGGAACTGGCCGAGGGTACGGGCCGTCACGTCATTCCCCCCGCCCGGTCCGAAGGGGACGATCAGGGTGATCGGCCGGTCGGGATAGCCCGCGGCCCGCGCGACCATCGGCGCGGCGAGGATACCGAGCGCGCCGAGCAGGGTCCGGCGGCGGGAAGGACGAGCGATGGGCATGGGGCGCTCCGGAACATCGGCGCTGCGAGGGCGCCGTGGGAGCCGTGCGGGCATGGCGTGGGCCGGCCCGGTCTGACGCCGGTTGCCGATGGAGTACGGGTGGTATAATGGCGTTATATTGCCCTGCCAAGCGAATGCGGGGCCCCTTACCGGAGGCCCCATGCAGCAGCCCTCGCCGAGTGAGGAGACCGCCGACCGGCCGCGCGGGAACGTCGCCGACAGCGCCTATGCGCATCTGCATGAGATGCTGCTGACCCACCGCCTGCCGCTCGACCAGCCCATCTCCGAGCGCCTGGTGGCGGCCGAGCTCGGCATCTCCCGCACCCCGCTGCGCGAGGCCATGCGGCGGATGGAAGGCGAAGGCCTGCTCGAACGCCTGCCCGGCGGTGTGCTGCGCGTGCGCCGCATCACCGTCGAGGAATTCCTCGAGATCCTGCATCTGCGCCGCCTGCTGGAAGGCGAGGCCGCGGCGCTCGCCGCCGGTCGCATGGATGACGCAACGCTGCGCCGCTTCGACCAGCGCATCGGGGCGCTGCTCGATGCGGCGCGCCCCCCGGCCGAACGGCGGGCGGAACGGCTCGAGTTCGACATCGCGCTGCATTCTGCCATTGCCGAAGCGGCAGGCAGCGCGAATCTCAGCCGCCTGCTGGGGGATCTGCGGCGGCGCATGCTGCTGTTCGCCACGCCGCCACAGCCGGGGCGGCTCGAGGATGCCTGCGCGGAATACCGCCGCATCCTCTCCGCCCTTCGCGCCGGTGACGCCGGCGCGGCCCGTGCCGCCATGGCCGCGCATGTCGAGGCGCTGCGCTCGGCCATCCTGCACCGCCTGGCCGCTCTGTGACCGACACGCTGGTCATCGGTGCCGGCGTGGCGGGGCTGACGGCCGCGCTGCACCTGCGGCGCGCCGGCCTGTCCGTTACCGTCCTCGACCGCCTGCCGCCGGGCACCGGCGGGGCCTCCTTCGGCAATGCGGGGATGATCAGCGCGGCAATCGTCGCGCCATCCTCGATGCCGGGGATGTGGCGGCAGATCCCGCGCTGGCTGCTCGACCCGATGGGGCCGCTCGCGATCCGTCCCGCCCATCTGCCGCGCGCCCTGCCCTGGCTGTTGCGCTGGCTGGAAGCGGGGCGCGAACGGCGCGTGCGGCCCATCTCGCTCGCTCTGCATGCGCTGCTGCGCGATGCCGTCGCCGAATGGCGCGCCCTGGTCGGCGCCGAGGCGGCGGGCGCCCTGCTGCGCGAATCCGGCCAGGTGCTGGCCAGCGAAACGCCGCCCGACCCGGCCCAGGCTGCCTTCGACCGCAGCCTGCGCGAGGCCGCCGGCATCGCGACCGAACGCCTGGACCGCGCCGCGCTGGAAGGGCTCTTCCCGGGCCTCGCGCCTTCGGTGCGCAGCGGGCTGCTGCTGCCGGGCAATGGCTTCTGCCTCGATCCCGGCCGGTTGGTCACGACGCTGGCCGAGACCTTCCGTCGTGAGGGTGGTGCGATCCTTCCCGAGGAAACGCAGAAACTGCTGCCCGATGGCGCGGGCTGGATGGTGATGACCGGCGTCGCCAATCATCGTGCACCGCGCGTGGTGATTGCCGCCGGCGCCTGGTCGCGCCGCCTGCTCACGCCGCTCGGCCTGTCGCTACCGCTGGAAGCCGAGCGCGGCTACCACGCGATGCTGCCCGATCCGTCCATCGCCCTGCCCATGCCGATCTCGGTGCGCAGCCGCGGCGTCGGGCTGGCACCGATGGCCGACGGCTTGCGCGCGGCCGGCACGGTGGAGATCGCCGGGCTCGACGCACCGCCCGACGAAGCCCGCGCGCTGCGCCTCGCCGAGCAGGCCCGCGCGCTGTTCCCCGGCCTCATCCACGGCACGCCGCGGCTGTGGATGGGCCCGCGCCCCGGCACGCCGGACAGCCTGCCGCTGATCGGCGCCGCCGGGCGCCGGCCTGGGCTCTTCCTGTGCTGCGGGCATGGGCATCTCGGCCTGACCAGCGCGCCGGCGAGCGGGCGGCTGCTCGCCGCGCTGGTGACCGGCGCAGCCCCGCCGCTCGACCCCTCCCCTTACGCGCCCGGCCGCTTCACCGGGCTGCGCGCTGCCTGAAGGATCGACCGATGACGACACCCCTGCTCTTCACGCCCCTGACCTTGCGCGGGCTGACGCTGCGCAACCGCGTCGTCGTCTCGCCCATGTCCCAGTATTCGGCGGTGGATGGTGCGCCGACCGACTGGCACCTGGTCCATCTCGGCAAGTTCGCCATGGGCGGGGCGGGCGTGGTGTTCTGCGAGGAGACCTCGGTCTCGGAACGCTCACGCAAGACCTATGACTGCCCGGGCATCTACACGGATGCGCAGGTCAAGGCGTGGCGGCGCGTGACGGATTTCATCCGCGGCCAGGGCGCGGCGGCGGCGATCCAGCTCGGCCATGCGGGGCGCAAGGTCGCCACCCGCGCGCCGTGGGACGGCTTCGCCCCGCTCGGTGCCGAGGACGCCGCAAATGGCCGCGCGCCCTGGGCCGGAATCGCCCCCAGCCCCATCCCCTTCAAGGAGGGCGCGCTGGTGCCGAAGGAGATGGACCGCGACGACATCAAGCATGTCATCAACCTGCATGTGGAGGCGACCAGGCGCTCGCTCGATGCCGGCTTCGACATCGTCGAGATCCACGGCGCCCATGGCTACATCATCCAGCAGTTCCTCTCCCCCATCACCAACAAGCGCAGCGATGCCTATGGCGGCGACATCCAGGGGCGGATGCGCTTCGGGCTGGAACTGACCGAGGCCGTGCGCGCGGCGTGGCCGGCCGACAGGCCGCTCTTCTTCCGCGCCTCCTGCGTCGACGGGCGCGGCGGCATCTGGAGCATGGACGACACCGTGGTGCTCGCGGCCGAGCTGAAGCAGCGCGGGGTGGACATGCTCGACTGCTCCTCGGGCGGGATCGAGGGACCGCTGACGCTGCACATCGTCCCGCGCGTGCCGGGCTATCACGTCCCCTTCGCCGAGCGGATCAAGCGCGAGACGGGCATTCCCACCATGGCCGTCGGCCTGATCACCGAAGGGCCGCAGGCCGAAGGCTACCTCCAGGCCGGGCAGTGCGACCTGGTGGCGCTGGCACGCGAAATGATGTGGGACCCGAACTGGGCGGTGCACGCCGCCGCCGCACTTGGCATGCCCACGCCGCACACGCTGCTGCCCCGACCCTACGCCTGGTGGCTGGAACGGCGCGAGGAAGTGCGCCGCGCCTATCCGACGGGGACGGAGGCGACAGCGGCGCAGTGAGACCGGTGGGAGTTGGAGGGGCTTTGCCCCTCCAAACCACCCCAGCAAAGGCCGAAAGGCCTTTGCTGGGCAGCGGCAAAGCTCTTCCCCCGGCGCGCCTTCCTCACCCCGCGATCCCTCGCAACTTCTCCGGATTCCGCACGACGTAGACCGCGCGCACCAGGCCATCCTCGATCTCGAGTGCCGTGGTCTGCACCGACCCATCCTCGAACCGGGTCACGTAGCCCGGCAGCCCGTTGATCCAGGCCATCTCGTGCTGCCGCCCCAGCCTGGCCTTGCGAGCCAGCCCGGCGAAGAAGCGCGCGATGCGCGACGCGCTGAACACCGGGTTGATCGCTGCCGAGACGACGCCGCCCCCATCGGTGCGCAGCACCGCATCCTCGGCCAGCAGCCGTTCCAGCGCCGCCGCGTCGCCCGTCTCGATCGCCGCGCGGAACGCGACGGCGATGCGCTGCCCTTCCGCCGGTGTGACGGGAAAACGGGGTCGGGCCTGCTGGACATGCACCCTCGCCCGTGCCGCGAGCTGACGCACCGCAGCCGGCGTGCGGCCCAGCGTCGCCGCCACCTCCTCGAAGCCGCCGCCGAAGACGTCGTGCAGCAGGAAGGCCGCGCGCTCCAGTGGAGAAAGCCGTTCCAGCGCCAGCATCAGCGCGACGGAGATGTCCTCCGCCGCCGCCTGGCCGGCGAGCGGATCGGTCTCGACCACCGGCTCGGGCAACCAGGGGCCGATATAGGTTTCGCGGCGGCGCCGGGCGGATTTCAGCTCATCGAGGCAGAGCCGGGCGACGATGCGGCGCAGATAGGCCTCCGCATCCGCGACCGATTCCCGGTCTGCCTCCGCCCAGCGCAGCCAGGCGACCTGGACCACATCCTCGGCATCCACCATGGAGCCGAGGAAGCGATAGGCCAGCGCCCGAAGCCGCGGGCGGGCGGCGAGGAAGGCTTCCGCCCCGGCCGCGGCGCCCGACATCAGGCAGCCGCCTGGCCGCGCGCCGGTTCGGCCCGGAAGCCGACGGCGAAGCGGTTCCAGCCATTGATGGTCACGATGGCGAGCGTCAGCGCCACCTGCTCCTCCGGCGTGAACTGCGCGGCCATGGCGTCATAGGCCGCCGCCGGCGCACCGGTCTCCGCCAGCCGGGTCAGCGCATCCACCCAGCCGAGGGCCGCGCGCTCGCGCGGGGTGTAGCAGGTTGCCTCCTCCCAGGCGGCGAGCATATGCAGCCGTTCCTCCGTCTCGCCGGCTGCGCGCGCGTCGCGGGTGTGCATGTCCAGGCAAAAGGCGCAGCGGTTGATCTGGGAAGCACGGGTCTTCACCAGCTCCAGCAGACTGTGCTCCAGGCCCTGGGCCCGCGATGCCTTCTCCAGTGCCAACATGGCCTGCATGGCCCTGGGCGCGGCGGTCCAGTGGTTCAGTCGGGTGGTCATCGGTGCTCTCCTGCATCCGGTTGGGTTCCGGAAGCAGGACGAGGCAGCCGCACCGCCTGTGACACGGCACGGCGATTATTCCGCGCCGCCGCCGCGCAAGGCCCGGATTTCCGCCGCGATGCGTTCGGCCGGCAGGTCGGCGGTCCAGCGCGCCGGGACCTCAAGCGCCGCCGCCAGCCGCGCCTTGTAGTCGGCCTTCGGGATCTCGACCGCGCCGAAGCGCGCCAGATGCGTCGTGATGAACTGGGTGTCGCAAAGCACGAAGCCGCACAGGCGCAGCCGCGCAACCAGGTGCACCAGCGCCACCTTCGAGGCATCGCTGACGCGGGAGAACATGCTTTCCCCGACGAAGGCCCCGCCCAGCGCCACGCCATAGAGGCCGCCGACCAGGCGCCCGTCCTGCCAAGCCTCGACGGAATAGGCGAAGCCGCGCCGATGCAGCTCGATGAAGAGCTGCTCGATCTCGCCATTGATCCAGGTGTCGGTGCGCCCCGGCGCGGGTTCGGCGCAGCCGCGGATCACCCCGGGGAAGTCGCGATCGGCGGTGACGGTGAAGCGATCCGACAAGGCGGTGCGACGCAGCCGGCGGGAGAGGTGGAAGCCGTCATCGAGGGGCAGCACGCCGCGCAGGGCCGGATCGAGCCAATACATCCGGTCCGAACCGCGGCTCTCCGCCATGGGGAAGACCCCCGCGGCATAGGCGCGCAGCACGAGTTCCGGCGTGATCTCCAACTGGCGGCGACTCATGGGGCGTCAGCCTGCACCAGCCGCGCCGGCCGCGTCACGCCTCGTCGTCGTCCGGGGGGGCGACGGGCAGGATCGCCGTCTCCTTGGCCGTCATCAGGGCGATGACCGTCTCGGTGCGTTCCACCCCGGCGCGGCGGCGGATCTCCTGCGCAATGAAGGCGTCGAGCTCCCGCAGGCCGGCGGCACGCAGCTTCAGCAGATACGACCAGGGGCCGCTGACGGCGTGGCATTCGAGGACGTGTTCGAGCGGCAGCACGGCCTCGCGGAACTTCTGTTCCTGCGCCCCGGCCCGCAGCGCCACGAAGACCCAGGCGAGCAGCGGGCAGCCCGCGGCGGCGGGTTCGAGATCCGCCCGCCAGCCGCGGATGGTGCCACGTTCCTCGAGGCGCTTGACGCGTTCAGCCGTGGCGGAGACCGAAAGGCCCGCGACCTTGGCGAGCTCCGCCAGCCCCGCGGCACCATCATGCTGCAGCGCGACCAATATGTTCCGGTCAATGCTGTCCATCGCCGCATCCTATCCGGCTGGGCGCCGGATTGGAACGCGGAATCGGGCGCCGGCGCAGGATTCGCGCGCAGCGCCCCCGCCCCGCCTCAGATGTAGTGTTCGGCGAGCGGCCGGAAGCCGTTGAAGTGCTGCGAGGCATAGCTGGTGACATAGGCCCCGGTCGCCAGCAACTCGACCCGGTCGCCGTCAGTCAGCGCCAGCGGCAGGCGGTAGTTCGACTTCTCGTACAGCGTATCGGTGCTGTCGCAGGTCGGGCCCGCGATCGTCACCGGCCCATCCGCTTCCCCGTCATGAGGCGTGCGGAACGCATACTTGATGGCCTCTCCCTCGGTCTCGGCCAGACCGCCGAAGCGGCCGATGTCGAGATAGACCCAGCGCACCGGATCGTCCTTGCCCTTGCGGGAGACCAGCACGACCTCGGAAGAGAGCACGCCCGCATCGCCGACCATGAAGCGGCCGGGTTCGATGACCATCTCCGGCAGGTCGTTGCCGAAATGCTGGGTCATGGCGCCCATGATGGCCATGCCGAAATCGTCGATCGCCGGCACCTCGGCGCGGTAACGCACCGGATAGCCGCCGCCGAGATTGACCATGCGCAGCTTCACCCCGGCCTCCTTGAGGTCGGTGAACAGCATCGCGACGCGCGCGATGGCGCCTTCATAGGCGGTCGTGCTGGTCTGCTGGCTGCCGACATGGAAGGAGATGCCGTAGGGGTCGAGGCCGAGCGCCCTGGCCTGCACCATCAGGTCGCGCGCCATGTCGAGCTCGCAGCCGAACTTGCGGCTGAGCGGCCATTCGGCGCCCTTGTTCTCGACCAGGATGCGGCAATAGACGCGCGCACCCGGCGCATTCTTCGCGATCTTCAGCAGCTCGGGCTCGCTGTCGAAGGCGAACATGGTGACGCCCGCCTCATGCGCCGCCTTGATCGCCGAAGCCTTCTTGATGGTGTTGCCATAGGAGATCGTCTCCGGCCGCGCGCCGGCGACGAGGCAAGCCTCGACTTCCTCGAAGGAAGCGGCGTCGAAGGAGGAACCGAGCCCGGCCAGCCGCTCGAGGATCGGGCCGGCAGGGTTCGCCTTCACCGCGTAGTACACGCGCGCGAGCGGCAGCGCGGCCTTCAGCCGGCGATAATTCGTCTCGACACGATCCACATCGACCACGAGGCAGGGCGTCGCGGGCGCAGAGTCGCGCAGATACTGGGCGATCTTGGGGGTCATCGCCGCACCTCTTCCAGGCTCCAGCGGGCCGCCTGTCCAGGCGACGGCCCAAGGTTGACGAAACGGTCGAACGAACCAGCGACCAAAGTGGGCCGCCCGGATGCCACCGGGCGGGGTTGCCAGAACGCTTGACGTCGTTGCGTAAACCCTTTGGCCGGATTGGGCCGGGGGCCAGAGGCACGTGCGTACTGCGTCTGGCGCGGCGTATAGGACCGGCCGCCCGGCTCCGCAAAGGGAAAATTCATGCGGGTCCGAAGATTTTTCTTAAGCGCGCGTCATTGTCCGGAATGGAGCCAGAAGACGCTGATGGAGCCGGGTGTTTCGCGCTGTCACAGTCACGAATCGCCGGAAGCTTGCCGGGTGGGTGGGCATCCGCGGCGCCTGAACTGAGGTGCCGTTGGTCAATTGGAGCGCATGGCGCGCCACCGGCACCCATGGCGGCTGCGAATCGTGTCGGGCATATCCCCGAACACCCGTCCAGGATGGCCCTGGTCCGTCCAGGAGGGACGGCTCCTCTCCGGCATCGTGCGCCGCAACGGTTGATCCCTCGTGGTCGAAACGCCAGTCTGTCCTCACATCGCAGAGAGGCCCGGCCATGTCCCGGGCTCCGGGAGGACTCAGGAATGATGGATCGTCGCGCCCTGCTGGGCGGCCTTGCCCTTGCGCCCCTCGCGCGCCCCGCCCTCGCGCAGAGCTGGCCGAACCGCCCTGTCCGCATCGTCGTCGGCTTCCCGCCGGGCGGGACCACGGACCTGGCGGCGCGCATCATGCTCGAACCACTGACCCACCGCCTCGGCCAGCCCGTGGTGGTCGAGAACCGGCCTGGCGGGTCGGGCGGCAATGTGGGGGCGGACGTCGTCGCCAAGGCCGAGCCCGATGGCTACACGCTGCTGATGCAGACCATCTCCTCGGGCGCGATCAATTTCGGGCTGTACGGCAACCGCATGCCCTTCAAGCCGGAAGACCTGGCCGCCGTGGCGCTGGTGGTGAAGGTGCCCAACGCCATCTTCGTCAACAACGACCTGCCGGTGCGCAGCCTGCGCGAGCTGGTGGACCTCGCCAAGCGTCAGCCCGGCAAGTTGAACATCGGCTCCTCGGGCGTTGGCACCTCGCTGCACATGACGGGCGAGCTGCTGAAGCAGGCCGCCGGGATCGAGATGACCCACGTCCCCTTCCGGGGTGCCGGGCCCATGCTGCAGGAGATCATCGCCGGGCGGGTCGAGGTCGGCGTGGACAATCTGCCATCGGTCATCGGGCATCTGCGCGACGGGCGGCTGCGGCCGCTCGCGGTGACCACGGCGACGCGCTCACCCTCCCTGCCCGACGTTCCGACCTGCGCCGAGGCCGGCTTCCCCGCCGTGGAGGCGACCGCCTGGTTCGGCCTCGTCGCCCCGGCGCGCACGCCGCGGCCGATCATCGACCGCATCGCGCGCGACACCAACGCGGCGCTGGCCGATCCGGCGGTCTGGGCGAAGCTGGCCGATCTCGGCGGCATGAAGCCCGACCTGACGCCGGATGGTTTCTCCACGCCGCAGACCTTCGACGCCTTCATCCGCGGCGAGATCGTCAAATGGGCCGAGGTCGTCGAGCGCGGCCGCATCACGGTGGACTGAACCGCGCCGCCGCCGTCGCCGAAAGTCCGGCGCCGGCGGCGGGCGGGACGTTCAGGCCATCAGCCCCGGCACATGGAAGGCGAAGACGATGAGCCCGACCCCGACCAGCATGCCGAAGACCGCGGCGCGGAACAGCGCGGTGAGCCTGTCGCGCAGCGCCGCGATCAACACCGTGCCGGCCATCGCGCCGGCCCGGTTGACCAGCCAGCGCAGCACCGGATGGCGGATCTGGTCGACCAGCAGCACGCCACGCTCGCGCATGCCCCTGGCGCGCTCGTCGGCCAGCGCGGCGTCGAGTGCCCGTCGCCCGGAGACCGCCACGAACAGCCCCACTCCACTCGACAGGATGGAGAGGAAGCCGAGCACGCCCACCCCCACCGCGGCCAGCAACGCCATGGATTCTTCCTTTCCCAGCAGTGGCGCAGCGTGCCATTGGCACCCGACCGGACCGAGCGACCTGGCGCACAGCGTGGAACGGCCGGCCAGAGCCGGGAGGAAGGCCGCATGATCATCGCCCGCCGCTCGCTGATCGCCGCCCTCGGCGCCCTGCCGGCCGCGGCGGGGGCCGAGGAAGCACCCTATCCCAGCCGCCCGATCCGCATGATCGTGAACTTTCCGCCGGGCGGGACCACCGACATCGCCGCGCGCCTCTATGCCGAACGGCTGCAGGTGCGGCTCCATCAGCCCGTACCGGTGGAGAATCGCAGTGGAGCCACCGGGAACATCGGCGCGGAAGCGGTGGTGCGGGCCGTGCCCGATGGGTACACGGTGCTCAGCACCGCCGTCTCGCCAGCGGCCATCAACTACACCGTCTTCGGGCCGCGCATGCCCTACCGGCCCGAGGACTTGGCCGCGGTGAGCCTCTATCTCCGCGTGCCCAACGTCATCATGGTGCATCCCTCCCAACCCATCCGCACGATCGGTGACCTGGTCGCGGCGGCACGGCCGGGGCAGCTCAGCTATGCCAGCACGGGCATCGGCAGTTCGCCGCACATGGCGATGGAACTGTTCATGCTGCGAACGGGCACGCGCATGGCGCATGTGCCCTTCCGCGGTGCCGGACCCATGCTGATCGAGGCGCTGGCCGGGCGGGTCCCGGTCGCGGTGGACAACATCCCCTCCTGCATCGGGCATATCCGCGCCGGGCGGCTGCGGGCGCTCGCCGTCACCGGCCATCTGCGCTCCTCGGTCATGCCGGAGGTGCCGACGCTCGCCGAAGCGGCGCTACCAGGCTTCGAGGCCACCGCCTGGTTCGGCATGCAGGTGCCGGCCCATACGCCCGCGGCGGTGATCACACGCCTGGGCGCAGAGATCGACGCCATCAGCAAGGAACCGCTGACGCGCTCGAAGCTTGCCGAGTTCGGCGCCGAACTGCCCAACCTGACGGCCGATGGCGGCACCACGCCCGCGACCTTCGATGCCTTCATCCAGGCCGAGATCGCGAAATGGGCGGAGGTGGTACGGGCGTCAGGGGTGACGCTCGGCTGAGGAGAAGATCCGCGCGCGCAGGCGCCGTTGCCTGCTCAGCGCGAGATCCGCACTGCCGGAACGGGAGAGGCGTTTTTTACTCTCTCCAGGCCTCACCCCATCACGGCCGTCCGATCACAGGCCTCACGACATGGCAGGGCCCCGCATCGGCCGAAAGACCTTTGCACCCCTCGACCCGGTGTCCGGCAGGATCGTCCGGACCAAATGCTGAATGCCACAGATGGCCGGTGGCAGGGCGATCGGGACATCGGGCGCAACACCCTCGCCGGCGTTTCAACACGCCCGTTCTGCCCAACGCCGCATATTGGTTTCCAAAGGCCTTTCGGCCTTTGGTGGGGAGGGGTCCGGGGAAGGGCAAAGCCCATCCCCGGCCGACCTTCGCCATCCTGTCACGCGTCCGAGGCCAAGCCGTTCAGTCGAGCCGCGCGCCGGATTCCCGCACCACCCGCTGCCACTTGACGGTTTCCTCGGCGATGAAGCGCTGGAACGCCTCGGGGCCGAGCGGGCGCGGCTCGCTGCCGACCTCGCGCAGCTTGGCCTGAACCTCGGGCTTCGCGATGGCGGCGAGCGTCGCCTCCGAGACGCGCTCGATGATCGGGCGCGGCGTGCGGGCGGGGGCCTGAAGACCGAACCAGGCCACCGCCTCGAAGCCCGGGAAGCCGCTCTCCGCGATGGTCGGCGTCTGCGGCACCGAGAACCAGCGCTGCGCCGAGGTGACAGCGAGCAGCCGCACGCCGCCCGAGGCGATGTGCGGCAGATAGGCCGGCAGGTTGTCCACCGCGATCTGTACGCGACCGGCAAGCAACTCCGGGATCAACGCGCCCGTGCCGCGGAAGGGCACGTGCTGGATGTCGATCTTCGCGAGCGACTTGAGATATTCGGCCGAGAGATGCCCCGAGGTGCCGTTGCCCGGCGTGCCGTAGTTCAGGTTGCCCGGCTCGCGCTTGGCCAGCGCGATCAGCTCGGCGAGAGAATTCGCGCGGACCTGCGGGTTCACCATCACGCCGTTGGCGACCAGGTTGACCATCGTGATCGCGGTCAGGTCGTCCTGCTTGAACGGCATGCGGCTGTAGAGGAACTGATTGATCACCGCCGTGCCGATGGTGGCCATCAGCAGCGTGTGTCCGTCCGGATCCGCCTTGGCGACGGCGTCCGCGCCGATATTGCCCCCGGCGCCGGCGCGGTTCTCGACGACCACGGGCTGGCCGAGCGCGGTACTGAGTTGCTCGCCGATCACACGTGCCGTCACGTCGGTGGCGCCGCCGGCGGCGAAGGGAACGATCAGCCGGATGGGGCGGTTGGGCCAGTTGCCCTGCGCGTGCAACACGGCCGGAGCGGCCAGCAGAGGCAGGGCGCCGAGCACGGCGCGACGTGTGGTGCGCGTCATATGATCTTCCTTGAGCGTTACCCCCCGCCGCTAGCGCGACACGGGGATCGGCGCAAGCATCGGCATCTTTCGTTTCGGATGTATCACCCGAGCCATTCGCGCGGCACGTACCGCCAGGGCAACGGGCGCAGGTCGAGCGCCGCGGGGCCCGGCGCGTCGCATTCCACGATCGCCACGCAGCGGTCCTTGAAGGCGGCGCGGAAGTGGTTCTTGCCCTTGTTGGCGAGCAGCCGCGTCGCCGCCAGATCGATGCCGTGCAGGGAGAAGAATCCCGGATCGACAGCGGACTCCTTCAGCGCGGTGCAGATGACGCGGAGCTGGCCGACCCGCAGCACGCAGGTGGCGCCGAGATCCACCGGCGCCCCGCGTTCCATCGGGCCTTCATTGACGAAGCGGCCATCGGTCAGGCACTCGACCTCGACATCGACGATGACCGGGCGGCCGAAGGCTTCCGTGATGGTGGCGCCCAGGTGGCGCGTCAGTGTCGCGCCCACCCCTGCCTCCTGCGCCGCGGCGACCGAGGCCGGATCGTGCAGGAAGGCGAAGACGCTGGGCACGTCGAGCCGCGCGTCCACCAGCGTGCGCAGCATCTCGGGCGTATCGGCAATGCCGCCTGACAGCGGATTGTCCGCCGGGTCGAGCAGCGCAACGAGGCCGGGCGGCGCGGCGAGCGCCTCGCGCAGTGCGGTCGCCGGATCGGGCAGCGTGACCGCGAAGCGCGCGCGCCGCGCGGCGATGGACTCCACCAGGCGTTCGGCAAGGTCGCGCGCCGCGCCGGCATCTTCCGCCCAGACCATGGCCGATGGCCCCGCATGCGGGCTGTCGCCCCAGGCGAAGCCACCGAAGATCGAGGCGTCGAGGATCGGTGCGGTCTCGGCCGCCTTCGCTTCCGCCCAGACCTCGGCCATGGGGCCGGCCTCATGGCGCATGTGGAAGCTGTGCAGGATCATCGGACGCTTCGCGATGGCGCCCCGCGCGCGCGGCGCCCCGCCGATCGCGCGTTCCAGCAGGCGCAGCGCGCGCATCCCCGCCGCATCCATGTCGATATGCGGATAGGTGCGATAGGCCGAGCCGCCATCGAGCCATTCGGCGATCTCGGGCGACATGTTGGCGTGGAAGTCGAAGCTCGCGGTGAGCGGCACATCGCGCCCGATGATGGCCCGCACGCGCGCGATGGTGGTGGCATCGGCCTCGGGATCGGATTCCGTCACGCAGGCGCCGTGCAGCGAGAGATAGACACCATCGAAGCGCTGCGCGCGCAGGGCGGCCTCGAGCTCCTCGCGCCAGGCGACGATGGCCTCGTCCGTCATCGGCCCGCCGGGTTGAGCAGCGATGCAGGGCAGCACCGTCGCGCGCCAGTCCGGTCGTTCAGCGAGGAAGGCAGCCACGGCGCCGAGTTCCGTCGCGGTACCTGCATAGCGGGCCAGGTGTCCTGCCCCGCTGCCCCATTCGCGGGATTCGAAGGCGCTTCGGGGCGTGGGAACGGGGGTGAAGGAGTTACCTTCGAACCACAGGCGGGCAACGGCGATGTGCGGCATGGCGGCAGGCTAGCCTCGCCCGCCAGCCCCCACCAGGGCCCGGGCGGCAGGAACGCCGCCGGCGCAGTACCGGAGCGTGGATCAGGTCGCCGCGGAGCCTTGTTGCCGGCCCTCTCCGGCGGTCGGGCGGTGCGCTTCGACGACCGGCAGGCCACGCGCGGAAACGCGCCCATCGATCCAGGCCACGATCATCGCAACGACCGTCAGGCCGACCGCCACGAGGAACGTCGTGGTGAATGCCGCGCCGACAGCGGCCGCAGAGGCCCGCGCGACATCGGCCGTCCCGGCGGCCAGCGCAAATACGGCGCCCATCACCGAAGCGCCGGTCATGAAGCCAAGGTTGCGTGAGAGCCCCACCAGGCCGGAGACCATGCCGCGCCGATCATCCGGTGCGGCCATCATCACGCCCGTATTGTTCGCGGCCAGGAAAAGCTGGAAGCCCGGCGTCAGCAGCATCAGCGAGAGCACATAGCCCGCAACGCCGGCCAATCCCGGCAGGACCGCGAAGCACAGAAGCCCGGCCAGGGTCTGCGCCAATCCCAGGCCCAGGACCCGCCGAGGTCCGGCGCTGTCCGTCAGGCGCCCGGCCGGGATGCCCGACAGGGCAGCCGTCGCCGGGCCGACAGCCATGACCAGGCCGGCCAGGCCCTCATCCAGGCCTAGGGCGAAGGCCAGGTAGAATGGGCCCACGACGAGCGTCGACATCATCACGGTCGCTACCAGCAGGTTCGTGAACAGCGACACCGCGATCCGCCGGTCGCGCAGCACGGCAAGTTGGATCAGGGGAACCGCCTGCCGTCGTTCAATCGCGACGAAGGCAGCCAGTCCCGCCACCGCGGCCGCAGCCATCAAAGCGCGGCCTGGTCCCGCCGCCACCAGGGCGCCGGTTGCCGAGAGCGAATAGGCTGCCAGGGCGAAGGCCAGCACCGCGGCGCCCGGCACGTCGAGGCCGCGCCATGTCGAGGGTCTGCCGGCCCGCTTGGCCGGCAGGTATCGCGCGGCGAGGACGAACGTGATGGCGCCCAGCATCGCGAGCAGCAGGAAGGACCATCGCCATCCCGCCCAGGCGATGACGAGCCCGCCGATGGACGGGCCAAGGGCCGTTCCAATCGCCGACATCGTGCCCATCAGGCCCATGGCCGCGCCCATGCGCTCCTTGGCGACGGTGTCGCGGATGATCGCGATCGGCACGGCCATGAGGATTGCCCCGCCGACACCCTGGCCGGCGCGCGCCGCAATCAGCACACCGAGCGTCGGCGCCATGGCACACATCGCCGAGGCCGCTGTGAAGATGCCGATGCCCGCCAGCAGCACCCGCACATGGCCCAGCAGGTCGCCCAGACGGCTTGCCGAGACGATGACGACGGTGATCGACAGCAGATAGGCCAGGATCACCCACTGCACCTGTGTGACCGGTGCCAGGAAGTGCCGCGCGAGGGATGGGAGAGCGATCGTGGCGATGCTCACGCCCAGGGAGGCGAGCAGGACAGCCAGGGCCAAGGGTCCGAGGATGCGCGTACTGCCGCTGGGTATCGCGTGTGGGAGAGAGGGTCGCATGTCTGCCGTCCTTGCCTGGTTCGGTCCGGCCCGGCACACTGCCACTTCAAGCGAACTTGAGGTCAAGAAGGAAAACGGTGGACATCGGCGAACTCGCCGCGCGGTCGGGCCTCTCGGCCTCGGCCTTGCGCTACTATGAGGAAATCGGGCTGATCACCTCGATCGGTCGCCATGGGCTGCGACGGCAGTTCGGGCCCGAGGCGCTCCCGCGGATCAGGCTCGTGACACTCGGCAAGAAGGCCGGCTTCTCCCTGTCGGAGATCGCGGCACTCTTCTCCGCCGATGGGGCGAGCGCACTGCCACGCTCGGCGCTGCGCGTGCGAACACGCGAGATCGACCGACAGATCCTCGAACTCACGGCGCTTCGCGATGTGATCAGGCATGTCGCCGAATGTCCGGCGCCGAACCATTTCGAGTGCCCGCGGTTCAGGAAGCTCCTGCGCGTCGCGAGCCGGGAGCCCAAGGCCGGTCGATGACCCGCGCGGCCGCGCGCCTCACCCCCGCGCGAAGGTGTCGCAGGCCTCCAGCCGCCCGCTGTCCAGCCCGCGCCGGAACCACTGCACGCGCTGCGCCGAACTGCCATGCGTGAAGCTCTCCGGCACGACATAGCCACGGCTCGCGCGTTGCAGCCGGTCATCGCCCACGGCGGCGGCGGCGTTCAGCCCTTCCTCGATGTCGCCGCCTTCGAGGATGCCACGCGTCTCCTGCGCACGCCGGGCCCAGACGCCCGCGAGGCAATCCGCCTGCAGTTCCACGCGCACCTGCAACGCGTTGGAGGTCGCCTCCCCCTGTCCGCGCCGCACCTCCTCCACACGCCCCAGCACGCCCATCTGGTTCTGCACATGGTGCCCGACCTCATGGGCGATGATGTAGGCGGCCGCGAAATCGCCTTGCGCGCCGAGCCGGCGCTGGAGGTCCGCCATGAAGTCGAGGTCGATGTAAACCTTTTGGTCGCGCGGACAGTAGAAGGGCCCCACCTGCGCCTGGGCGAAACCGCAGCCCGACTGCGTCGCGCCGGAGAACAGCACCACCACCGGTTCCTGGTATCGTGCGCCGCGCCGCGCGAATTCCGCGTTCCAGACCTGCTCCGTCTCGCCCAGCACCTGGGCGACGAAGCGCCGGCCCGCGTCGTCGCCCGGCGCCTGCTGCCGGTATTGGGTTTGTTGCTGCTGCTGCGGCGCGCCGAGTTGCCCCTGCAGCAACTCCCCCGGATCGACGCCGAGCAGCAGCGCGATCACCAGCAGCGCGATCGTGCCGAGCCCCCCGCCCACCGCGACGCCGCGCCCGCCGACGCGTTGGCCGCGCCGATCCTCGACATTGCCGCTTTCCGGACCGTCCAGACGCATGACGGCGCTCCTCTGCTAGGCTCCGCCCCGCAGCAACGCCGCAAGGGCGGAAGAGATGCCAACCCCGCCGCGCCCCTTCAGCGGCGCGTAGGAACCAGCCTGCACCTTGGGCAGGCGCAGCGCGACCATCATCTCGGCCATCCGCACGCCGCAGGCCATGCCGTCGAGCAACGGCACGGGGCTCGCGGCCTGGAGGCGGTTGTCGAAGCCGGCCAGGGCGGCGCCGGCCAGCACCACGCCATTGGCGCCCTCAGCGGCCAGCGCCTTGGCGGCGATCAGCACCTTGGTGCCGACGCTGTCGGGATCCGCCACAGCTTCGGGCGGCGTCGCGTTGACGCCGACGATATCCGCCAGCCGCTCCGACAGGCCATAGCGCGCGATCAATTCGCGATAGCTCTCGACGCCACCGAAAGTGACGATCCCGAAGCGCCCGCCCAGCATGCAGGCGGCGAGGCACGCCGCCTCGGTCATGCCCACCACCGGGCAGGGCATCAGCTGCCGCGCCGCATCGAGCGCGGTGTCATGGCTGACAGCGAGCAGCACCGCATCCACCTGGCCCGCATGCTCGGCCAGCAGCTCGAGCAGCGCATGGGCGGCGATGACGTTCTCGACGCGGGAGGAGATCACCGCCGGCCCGAAGCGCGGCGTCGCCGGGACGATCTCGGTGCCCGGCGCGGCCGCCGCGCGCGCGGCCTCGGCGCAGGCCTCGGTGATTGCCTCGGTGGTGTTCGCGTTGGCCACCAGAAGGCGCATCAACCAGGCTCCGCGACGGTGCGGCGCGAATGCGCCATGGTGATGCGCAGGCGGCGGAACTCCTGCGGGGCGTCGGCGGCATCGGCGGGGGTCTCGACCAGGCTGCGCAGCTTCCACACCAGATGCGGATTGAACAGCAGCAGGTCCCCGGGGCGCGGGTCCAGCTTCAACATCAGAGACGGCTCGGCGCAGACCGTATCGAGCAGGTCGAAGGCCGGCCGCAGCCCGGCGGAGAGCGGTGCGGCACCGGGTTGCGGGGTGCTTGCGGCCTCCTCCACCGCGTGGCGGGTGTATCGCGCGGCGAAGGCGCCCCCGGTCACGGTGAAGACGGCACGGGCCACAGGCTCGCCCTCCTCCAGCAGCGGGACGGGCTCGTAGAGTTCGGCAAGCGCCGCGCGATCACGGCGCATCACTTCGTTGTGCACGGCGCCGGCGGAAACCAGCCCGTGCGGCGGCGCGTCGGGTGTGCTGGCGAGGCAGAGCAGTGCGATGGCGTCGCAGGCCTCGATATGGAAGCGCGGCAGGCCCGAGCGCATGGCTTCGGTTTCCGTCGGCCGCCCGGTCAGCCGCGTGACAGGTGAGCCCTGCCCGTTCAGCGGCTTGCCAAGCTGTTCGCCGAGGGCAAGCAGCGCGGCTTCCGCCGCCGCCGCGCCGTGGCGGTCGAAGGGCAGGCCGCGCAACAGGCAGAAACCGCGGCCGGTATCGAGCCGCGTCACGACATCGGTGAGAATCGGCGCCAGCCGCGTGAGCGGCGGCGGAGGCGCGGCGGCCTCGGCCGCCGTCAGGGCGGCTTCGAGCTCGGCCGCCTCCTCGATACCCACGGGCACCATCCAATCCGCCGGGGTGAGGTCGCCCGCAGCCCAGACGGCAGGGCCGGTCTGGGGTGCGGGCCTCGGTCGGGGTCGCGTCAGGGTCGTCATGCACGCCAGGGTAGCACGCCGTGTGAGGCAGGTCACAATCGCGCCGTCCCTTGCCGGATCGGCGCAGCGGGTGGACCCTCCGCCTCCGACGGCTAGCCGAAGAGGGACCGCATGACCGAATACCCCGCGACCGACCTGCCCTTCGATGCGGAGGAGATCCTCAGCCGCCTGATGCGCTGGTCTGCCTGCGAGAGCCCGACCTTCGACGCGGCGGCGGTCAACCGGATGATGGACATGGCCTCGCGCGACCTGGCGCTGCTCGGCACGCGGATCGACCGCATCCCGGGGCGGATGGGGCTCGGCGACTGCGTGCGCGCGCGCTTCCCGCATCCGGCGGGCGACGCCGCGCCGGGCATCCTGGTGCTCGCGCATCTCGACACGGTCCACCCCATCGGGACCCTGGAGAAGCTGCCGATCCGGCGCGAGGGCAACAAATGCTACGGCCCAGGCATCCAGGACATGAAGGGCGGCACGGTCCTCGCCGTCGAGGCGATGCGCCAGATCATCGCCGCGGGGATGGCGACGCATCTGCCGGTCACCTTCCTGCTCACCTCCGACGAGGAAATCGGCAGCCCGTCGACGCGCGACATCATCGAGGCCGAGGCGTCGCGCAACCGCTTCGTGCTGGTGCCCGAACCGGCGCGCCCGGATGGTGGCGTGGTCACCGGCCGCTACGCCATCGCGCGCTTCAACCTCAAGACGACGGGGCGTCCATCGCATGCCGGCGCGCGGCTGGCCGAAGGGCGCAGCGCGATCCGCGAAATGGCGAAGCAGATCGTGGCCATCGAGGAGATGACCACCGAGGATTGCACCTTCTCGGTCGGCGTCATCCATGGCGGGCAATGGGTGAATTGCGTGTCCACCACCTGCGAGGCGGAATCGCTGTCGATGGCGAAGCGGCAGGAGGATCTCGACGCCGGCGTGGAGAAGATGCTGGCGTTGCGGTCGAACGCGAATGACGTGACGCTGGAGGTGACGCGCGGCGTGACGCGCCCGGTGTGGGAGCCGGATGCGAAAGGCATGGCGCTGTACGACCAGGCGCGGAAGATCGCGAACAGCATCGGCTTCGACATCAACCCGCAGAGTGCCGGCGGCGGGTCGGACGGCAACTTCACCGGGGCGATGGGCGTCACGACGCTCGATGGCCTCGGCGTGCAGGGTGCGCTGGCGCACACGCTGGAGGAGCATGTGCTGATCGACAGCCTGGTGCCGCGCGCCAAGCTGCTGGCGGGGCTGCTGACGACGCTGGCCTGAAGCGCTTCACGCGCGGTGGCGATGGCGCAGTCGTGATGTCTTGCCATCGCCGGCCGCAGGGCTGAATTTCGTGACGGCCGCGGAAGCCACCGCGGCCGTCACGAAAGGAGAAGGCCATGATGGCACGAAGCCGGGACGTGATGATCTTGGCCGCCCTGATGACCGGCGCCGCGATGGCGTCGGGCTCGGCATCCCCTGCCCGCATCGTATCGGAGAGCGGCGCGCCGATCCTGCCCACGCAGTACTTCCATGAGGAGAGGCAGGGCTACCAGCCCGCGCCGCGCTACTACCAGCCACCGCCGCCGCGCCAGACCTGCTGGACCGAGTATCGCCGCGTCCTGGTCGGCTACGACCGCTATGGCCAGCCGATCTACCGGAATTCGCCGCGCCGCGTCTGCGGCTATCGCTGACCTGCTGCGCCCGCGCGGCCGAGGATCAGCACCGCCGCCGCGATCCCCTGCAAACCCGCCGCGGCGAGGAAGAGCAGCATAGGATCAATCGCGCGCAGCACGCCGAAGAGGCCGGGCGCGAAGGCGTAGCTCGCCTGGCCAATGGCGGTGGCGAGCGCCACCACGCGCCCCACATCCGCCGGCGCGAAATCCGCCTGGGCGATCAGCGGCGGCAGCGATGTTGCGTTCCCCAGCCCGAGCCCGAACAGCGCAATGCCGGAGAGCAGCAGCGCGACGCCATCCGGCCCGCCCGCCAGCATCAACAGCGACCCGGCGAGCTGCACGCCATAATTCGCCGCCGCCGCGACACGCCGATCCACGCCGGGCCGCAGCAGCCAGCCCATGCCGGTCCGCCCGATGATGGCGCAGACCGTCATCAGCCCCGCGACGATGCCCGCGAGCGTCGCCCCCAGCGGCGCAACCAGCATCGAAAGCAGATGCGCAATCAGCCCGACCTGCGCGAACAACCCGATCGAGGCGCCGAGCGCGAGGGTCCCGAAGCGCCGCTCGGCCCACGGGCTGCGCAGCGGCGCGGCATTCCGTGCGACGCGCGCCGCGACCGGCGGGAGCGCGGCATCGCCGTCCGGGAACTGGCCGAGCTCGGCCGGGTCCGCCGCCAGATGCCGCGCCGCGAGCCACCACAGCGCGGCGGCCATGGCGAACCCGATCGCCCCGGCCGCCACGGGAAAGCCGAACCCCGCGATCAGCGACACCCAGAGCGGCGAGAGCACCACGCCGCCCACGCTCGCGCCGTTATAGGCGGCGCTGAGCGCGGCCGGCCGCCGCCGCACGAACCAGGGTGCGACGATGGCATTGATCGCTGCCGCGCCGGTCATCGCCCAGCCCGCGCCGCTGATCGCGGTCGCGGCGAACAACTGCCAGGGCGAAACGGCCAGCGCCCAGCCCAGCACGCCGAGCCCCGACAGCACCCCGCCCAGCCGCGTCACCCCCGCCACGCCGAAGCGCCGATGAATTCGCGGCAGATTGCCCACCACCAGCGCGCCGAGCAGGAAATGGCAGGTCACCGCGGCCGAGACGAGCGGAATGGGCCAGCCCCGCGCCTCATGGACCGCGAACAGGAAGACAGGCGGTCCGTAGAAGCCGACCCCCCATCCGAAGACCGCCACGATGAAGGCGGCGCGGACCACCCGCCATCCGGCGAAGGGGATCGTTGCAGTAGGAGCGGCAGGCAGGTCCATCGGGCGTTTCCGTTGTCGGGCCCGGAGCCTGGCCCCTTTGGGGACCGGCATGCTGCGGCGCCGGCCGAAGCATGCCATGCCTGGACGACCCGCAGCAGCCGCCGCACTCTGCCCCGCGGCGCCGGGGGACATCGCGGTCAATGGAGCAGGGCGTGTCGGGCAATCTCCGGGGCGGGGCGCTGATGGCCGCGGCCGCGGTGCTCTTCGCGGCCGAGGCTCTGGCCATCCGCCTGATGACCGCGCGCGGCATCCCGATCGAAGTCCAGGTCTTCTTCCGTGCCGCGGGGCAGTTGCTGTGGGTCGCGCCGGTCATCGCGCGGTCGGGCCTGGCCGTCTTCGGCACGCAGCGCGCGGGGCTGCACCTGTTGCGCGGCGGGGCAAGCCTGCTGACCTGGGGCTTCTACTTCGCCTCCTTCGCCTGGCTCGACCTCGCCACCGCGACGGTGCTGTCCTTCACCAATGTGATGTTCACGACGCTGCTCGCCAGGCCGGTGCTGGGCGAACGGGTCGATGGCTGGCGCTGGGCGGGCACCATCGCGGGGTTCATCGGCGTGGCGGTGATGCTGCGGCCGGGCACGGCCGTGTCGATGGTGGGCGTCGCGCTCGCGCTGGCCTCGGCGCTGACCTGGTGCGGGATCACGCTGTCATCCCGCGCGCTGGCGCTGACCGAGCGCAACACCACCATCATGGCCTGGGTCGGGCTGGTGACGACGGCGGGTGCCGCGCCCTTCGCCGTGGTTGGCTGGGCGCCGCTGGGGGCGGCCGACGTGCTGATCCTGCTCGCCGTGGCGGGCTTCGCGCCGGGGATCATCTGGCTGATCACCAGCGCCTTCCGATACGGGGAAGCCTCGGCGCTGGCGCCGTTCCAGTATCTGCGGCTCATCTTCGTCGCGGGCTTCGGATGGGTGTTCTTCCACGAAACGCCGGATGGCTGGACCTGGGCCGGGGCGGCGGTGATCCTGGCGGGGGCCGTGGTCGTGACCATGGCCGAGATGCGGCGCCGCTGAGGTGTGCGGCAGGACAGTCGCCAAGGCCGGGCCCACCGCGCATCCGGACCCGGGATGCTTCACCAATCCTTCGGCAACCGATGTGTTCAGCGCCAAGTGACGGTCGCCTCGGCCTTGCCCGCCTGGCGACCGGAGGGGCTCCGCCCCATGCGCGTGACGGTAGACCGGAGAGAGGCGAGGCCCTCTCCGGTCGCAATCTTGCCAGCCTGGCGCCGTGCTCTATGGCCAGACGAACCCCGTCGCCGGTCCCGTCGCGAAGGGATCCGGCCCATCCGCCAGGGCCCGCGCCAGCCACGCCTCCGATGCCAGAGCTAGGCGTCCCAGCATCCGCCGCCAATGTGCGAGCAGCGCCGCATCCGGCGCCGCCCCGCGCATCGCCTCATCCATCCAGGCGCCAAAGGCCCCCGGCAGCACCGTCAGCAGACGCGCGACGAGCAGCCCATCCCGCACCGAGACGCCTTCGGGCGGGTGAAGTTCGCCCGCCGCGCTGAGCCCCATCCGCAGCGCCGTCACCGCCGGCGCGGCCAGGGCCAGGTCGATCGCCCCGTTCTCCTCGCGCAGCGCGATGGCAAGGACCGGCAGCGGCGTCGACCCCAGCCGCGCGGCTTCCAGCCGCATGTCGAGCAACCGCGCCCCGCCATCGGACAGGAAGGCAAGGCGCGCCCGCCCTGTCGCCACCGGCAGATGCTGGTCGAGGAAGCGCCGCCCCGCGATCAGCGCCAGCGCGTCGCGCGACGTCGCTGGACCGGTCTCCACTGCCTCCACGATGAGGGTCGACAGGCGGAAGCCGATCGCCCGCATCCCCTGATCGGGCGCCGGCAGGTGCCGCAGCCGGGCGCAGTGGAACCAGAACTCGCCGCGCGTCTCGCCGGCCACGGCAGCGGCATCCCAGGCAAAGTCCAGCACCGCCCCGGTCCCGAGTCGCCGCACCGCCGTCTCCAGCCGATGACCGTTGAGGAAGACCGCGACCTCGGGCAGCGCCTCGGGCTCGACGAGCAGGCAATGCGCCTCGCCGCGGCCGGCGCCTTCGGGCAGTGCGACGCGCAGGATGGAGAGGTGGCCGGGGCCGCTCCAGCGGAAGCCGCCGGCCTCGCGCAGTTCGGGGGGGTGCCAGCCGCTGCCCTCGATGCCGAAGAGCATGTCGTGCACGACGCGGCGCCGCCAGGACTGTGCTGCCATGCGTTCCTATTCCAGAGTCCAGGCGTTGCGCTCGGCGAGGCGCACCACTTCGATGCCGAAGCGCGTGCCGGCGGTCTCGG
Organism: Roseomonas sp.; assembly: GCA_041906015.1. GTDB lineage: Bacteria > Pseudomonadota > Alphaproteobacteria > Acetobacterales > Acetobacteraceae > Neoroseomonas. The sequence continues at coordinate 23,677 of JAYRJZ010000019.1, read as the reverse complement.
CCATCTCAGCCAAGGGATAGCCCGCGTCGGGATCGGCCGCCAATGCGGTCAGCAGATCCGCCGTGGCATCGGCGACACGCCCCATGGCGAGCGCACCGAACGCGGCGCGGCGCGGTTGCAGATGCGCCATCAGGGCGCGCAGCGCGGCAAGCCAGGCCGGTCGCCGCCAAGCCTGCTTGTGCCACAGATGCTGCACGCCACGGCATTGCACGACATCGACCGCGATGCCCTGCAGCAGCGCATCGAGCAGGATCCAGTAGTCCCACCACGGCACACCGAAGGCGAAGCCCCGCAGGTCGAGCCGCGCGGCGATGTCACGCGGCATCAGCACGAGGTCGTAGCCGTAACGGTAGAAGGGCCCCTCCCCCTGTTGCGGATGGCCCACATCCATCCGATTGCAGGCGATGACGCGGTCGCGGGCGCGCGCCACCAGCGCATCGCGCCGCGCCGCATCGAGATCGAACCGGATATCGGCATTGACCAGCCCGACGACCGGCGCGCCGGTCGCCACGGCCCGGGCCAGCGCATCGGCGATCCAGGCTCCGGGGCGGCCGAAGGCCTCGGCGACGCCGGGCAGGGCGGCAGCGGCTTCCACCCCCACCGGCAGGTCGCCGAGGGCAGCCTGTTCCGCCTCGGGGTTCACGCTCAGCACGCGCCAGCCGGGCGCCGGCCAGGAAGCGATGCAGGCAGACCGCCACCCGGGTCCGGCATCCCAACCGCCCATCCCCGGCCGCGCCATACGGGGCGGGATGGAGGTGGCGAGGACGACCTCCCTCACCGGGGCACCGCGCCGCCGTGGTGGCGGGGCGCGTCCAGGGTCGCGCCGGTCATACCGCCTTGCGCCCCGTGAACAGCACCGCCGCCAGCATGCCCGCGGCCGCGAGGGTCGCGCCGAGCCCCTGCAGCAAGGAGATCGGTTCGCCGAGCAGGAAAGCGGCGAGCAGCAGCGCGGTCACGGGCACCATGATCGACAGGGTGGCTGCACGCGTCGGCCCGAGCAACTCCACCGCACGCGCATAGAGGAACATCGCGAGCGCGCCGAGCGCGATGCCCTGCGCGACGAGTTGCACGACCAGCGGCCCGGTCGGGATCTGCGCCATCTCCGCCGCGCGCCAGGGCAGCCAGACCGGCAGGACGAGGATCGCGGAGATGATCGTCACCGCCGCCGTCGCGGGGATCGCCGGCACCTGCCAGCGGCGCAGCAGCAGGGTGAAGATCGACCAGGTGGTCCCGGCCAGCACCAACAGGATGTCGCCGCGCCAGGCGCCGGGATGATTCCCCGCCACGCCATCCCAGCCGATCATCAGCACCCCGGCCCCCATCACCGTCAGGGCGAGCGCACGGCCGCGGGAAGGCCATTCCCCGATCATCGGAATGGCAAGCAGGGCGCCGGCCACGGGCATGACCATGGGCGCGATCGTCCCGCCATGCGAGGCGGGCGCGAAGAGCAGCGCACAGACGAAGAGCAGCAGGTTCGGCGCACCGCCGAAGAAGGACAGCACGAACAGTCGCTTCCAGCCGATGCGCGCCAGCGCGTCGCGCGCCGCCCAGGCCCAGGGCGCGAGCAGCAGCGCCGCCGGCGCATAGCGAAAGGCGGCGAGGTCGAGCGGATGGAAGCCCTGCCCGGCCAGCGCCGGCCGCGCCACCACCGCATGCCCGCCCCAGATGATGGAACAGGCGATGCCAACGGCGAGCCCCAGCAGGATTTTCGGATTCATCGCCCGGCAGAGTGCCCCGGCCGGATGGACAGGTATACCGCGCCGCAGCGCGGATCAGTCATGCCGCGCCGGTCGCAGACCGTGGATCAGGGCGCGAGGACGCGGTTCAGCTCGGTACTGAAACGCCCATAGGGCAGGCCATAGGCGTGGATGGAGATGGCCGTCTCGGTGCCGAGATTGGCCAGGCGATGGATCGCGTCCGGCCGCGCCGGTCCATAGGTGATATCGCCCGGCCGGCGGAGGGCGATGCCGGTGAGTTCCGGCGCCGCGCCATCGGTCGCCGGCGGCGCGTAGAAGGTTTCGGTCAGCACGCCGCGATGCACACCCACGGCGCACCAGGCGTTGTGGGCATGGACCGGGGACATCTGCCCGGGCCGCCAGACCAGCGCGGCGACGGCCCAGCCATCCACCGGATCCTCATGCAGCAGGTGGCGAATGTAGCTCTCGGCGCGGCAAGGGCAGGCACGGCCGACCAGCAGCATGGGATCGACCGCGTAGTGGCCAAGCACCTCGGCCACCGCGGCGGAAGGATCGCCCTGCGCGCCATGCAACGCGGCCGAAATGCCATCGGCCATGGCATCGAGGGCGCTGCGGGCGGCAATGACGTTCATCGGGCGAGATCCTGCGGCCAGCCCCCCGGCGAGGGGGTGGAGAATGCGTCTGTCGCCACAGGGTAATATCATAGAGAAAAATTCTTCAAGGTCTTTATCGAGGGAAAATTACATCCCTTCGCAAGGCAGCCAGGAGCACCGCCAGCTCGGCCATGCCCCGGAAACGCAAAACGCCGGGACCCGAAGGTCCCGGCGCTGCCAGGCGACGTCCTCAGCCGCGGATCAGCGGCTGTAGAATTCGACGACCAGGTTCGGTTCCATCTGGACCGGATAGGGCACATCCGAGAGCTTCGGCGCGCGGAGGAACTTGCCCCGCATCGCGCGGTGATCCACCTCGATATACTCGGGGACCTCACGCTCGGCGGACTGGGCGGCGTCGAGCACCGCGACGAGCTGCTTCGACTTCTCCTTCACCTCGACCTGGTCGCCGTCCTTGACCAGATAGGAGGGGATGTTCACGCGCTTGCCGTTCACGGTGACATGGCCGTGGTTGACGAACTGGCGGGCGGCAAACGGCGTCACCGCGAACTTCATGCGGTAGACCACGGCGTCGAGGCGACGCTCCAGGATCTCGATCAGGTTCTCCGAGGTGTCGCCCTTCCGGCGCACGGCCTCTTCGTAATACTTGCGGAACTGCTTCTCGCCGATGTTGCCGTAATAGCCCTTGAGCTTCTGCTTCGCCATGAGCTGCACGCCGAAATCGGTCGGCTTCTGCTTGCGGCGCTGACCATGCTGGCCGGGGCCGTATTCACGCTTGGCGATCGGGGACTTGGCGCGGCCCCAGAGGTTCACGCCGAGGCGGCGATTGATCTTGTACTTGGATTCAGCGCGCTTGGTCATGCGCAACACGCCGCCGCGTCGCCGCGACGGCCCTTCTTCGCTGTGCCCCGCAGGGCTGTTGTCCCGGTAGGCCCCCACCCCGGTCGGGCGGCGGCGGGCGCGGACCCCGAAGGCCCGTCCACGTTCCCGGAAGGAGGCGGCGACATAAGTGGCACGGCGGGGCTTGTCAAACCCCGGATGCCCGGACTAGTCGCGCGGCATGGTCACGCGATCGGACATCCTGGTGCTCGGCCTGACGGCGGGCGTGGTCGGCTCCCTGGTGGGCGGGCTGATGCTGTATGCCGGGCTCGCCCTGGTGCTCAACGGCAACCACGCCGGTTGGGCGATCGCCCTACCCGCGGCACCGGCCGGCGGCGGCATCGGGCTGCTGCTGGCACGCAAGCTCGCGAAGCAGTTGTAGGGCGCGCGACGGCACGCCAAGACGGCCCGCGCCCTTTCCAAAGACCGCGCCACCAGCGGGATCGGCATCGAGAGCCGCATGGGCGCCACGGTCGCGAGCAGGTTCAGACCGCCCGCAGTCGTAGCATGATGCCCGCCCGCGTCGCGTCGATGTGGTCGGCCATCGCCCGGCGAGCCGCGGTCGCGTCGTCGGCTTCGAGGGCGTCGAGGATGGCGAGGTGCTCCGCGCAGATCGGCTCCAGCCGTTCCGGCGTGCGGCGTGTCGCGAAAAGCTGCGTGCGCCGCCTCAGATCCGCGATCATGCGCGCCAGACAGCGATTGCCGCAGGCCTCCCCGATGGCCCGATGCAGGTCGAGGTCCAGCAGCAGGCGTTCCGGGCTCGATGGATCGCCACTGGCCGCCAATGCCTGGACGCGATCGCGCAGCCTTTCGATTACCTCGGCCGGGACCTTGCCGGCGGCCGCGCCGGCGGCCTCCACCTCCAGCAGGCGCCGGACGCTCAGGACCTCCAGCGTCTCCTCGGCATCGAGGCGCGGGACCACCAGCGCGCCGTCCGACCGCCGGGCCAGCATCCCCTCCCCCTCCAGCCGGTGCATCGCCTCGCGCAGCGGCGTGCGGGAGACGCCAAGCTCGGCGGCCAGCCGGCGTTCCTGCACCACGTCATCGGGTTCGAGGCGGCGGGAGAGGAGCATCTCGATAAGCTGGTCATAGGCATGGCCGGCCGCGCTGCGGCCCTGCGGCGGAAGCTCCTCCACCGATCGCCCATCATCATCCTGCATGATCATCAGTCTTCGCTGTCTGAAACGGCGTTGCCGGTCGGGTGTTCTGTTGGTATACCACTCGCAGACCGCACGCGCGAAGAATCGCGTTGGCGGCCGCCTGGCCCGAAGGCCGGCCGGCCGATCCAGCGGCTCGGGAGACTGCGACGGTACACGGCGTTCAACACGGTCTGAGGAGCCCTCATGCTGCGGAGATCGCCGATTCTAGGGAGCATGGGCGCGCTGTCCAATGTTCCCGCGGGGATGCCTCGGACCCAGATCCCTGGACCCGCTGAGACCATGACGCTGACCATCTCGCGCCGGGCGACGCTCGGCCTTCTCGCGGGCGGTGCGCTTGCGGCGCCTTCCATCGCGCGCGCCGCCTGGCCCGACAAGCCAATCCAGATGATCGTGCCCTTCGCCGCGGGCGGCGGCACGGATATCTCGGCGCGCACCATCGCGCGCTATCTGGAGCCCGAGCTCGGCCAGTCCGTCGTCGCGGTGAATCGCGGCGGCGCGGGCGGCGAGATCGGCCTGTCGGCGATCGCCGATGCGCGGCCGGACGGCTACACGGTCGGCATCATCAACACGCCCGGCATCGTCACCATCCCGATCGAGCGCCATCCGCGCTGGTCGATGGACAGCTTCACCTTCATCGCCGGCGTGGTCGAGGACCCCGCGACCTTCGCCGTGCATCCCGACAGCCCGATCAAATCCATCGCCGACCTGGTCGCCGCCGCCAAGGCAGCACCCGGCACCATCACCGTCGGCACGCAGGGCGTGGGGTCGGCCGGGCATATCTCCATGCTGCTGCTGGAAGAAGCCGCCGGCGTGCGCTTCGAGCCCGTGGCGTATTCCGGCGCCGCGCCGGCGGCGCTCGCGCTGCTGCAGAAGCAGATCCAGGTGACCACCGCCAATCTCGGCGAGAGCCTGACCTTCGCGCAGCAGCAGCCCTATCGCACGCTCGGCGTGATGGCGGCCGACCGGTCCGCGATGGCGCGCGACATCCCGACCTTCAAGGAAGCGGGATACGATCTGCGCGGCGGCTCGCTGCGCGGGCTCGGCGCGCCGAAGGGCCTGCCGCCCGAGGTTACGCAGCGCCTGTCCGATGCGCTCGGCAAGGTGCTGCAGAACCCGGAATTCATCGCCACCAGCGAGCGCACCTTCCAGCCGCTGAAGTTCCTGCCCTCCACGGACTACGTCGCCTATCTCCAGCAGGTCGATGCCGCGCATCGGACACTGTGGCGCACGCGGCCGTGGAATACGTGAGAGAGGATCGTTCTTCGTATGCGTCCCAATCAGATCAAGGCGCTCTGGGCCGAAGGCAAGCCTGCCTTCGGCACCTGGTGCACGCTGGTGAACCACCCGCGCTTCATGAAGCTACTGGCCGCCACCGGCCTGGACTTCGTGATCCTCGAGATGGAGCACACCGACTTCACGGTGCGCGACGTCTCGACCATGGCGCTGATGGCGCGCGAGGCGGGCATCGCGCCGATCGTGCGCCCGCCCGGGCTGCTCTCCCCGCATGAGCTGACGCGCGCGCTCGATTCCGGCGCGCAAGGGCTGCTGCTGCCGAACGTGACCAGCCCTGAGGTGCTGAGCCGCGTAGTGAAGGCGACGAAGTACTATCCGATCGGCGAGCGTATCCTGAACTTCCGCGGCCCGCACACGGATTACGACCGCCTCGCCGATCCGGCCGAACAAATCGCCCGCATCAATGCCGGCACGCTGACGGTCGCGATGATCGAGACGCAGATGGGTCTCGATGCGCTGCCCGAGATCTGCGATGTCGAAGGGCTCGACGCTATCATGATCGGGCCGGATGATCTCAGCCAGGATCTCGGCGTGCCGGGGCTGATGAACGACCCCAAGATGGTCGCGGCGACCGAGCGCGTGATCGAGGTATGTTCCGCGAAGAACATCCCCTGGGGCTTCTCCTGCCAGGATCTCGCCGCGGGCGAGAAATGGCTGAAGCGCGGCATCCGCTGGATGCCCTTCGCCAATGACGCCGCTATCCTGTTCAACAGCTTCTCCGCGGCGTCGAAGGGGCTGAAGTCCCTTGCCGGCCGCGCCTGACATTCGGAAGGAAACACACCCATGAAGGCTGTCGCCGATTATCGCCCCTATGGCTGGCGCGGGAAGATCGGACTGATCGTCCCCTCCACCAACACGATCAACGAGCCGGAATTCTGGCGCCTCGCCCCCAAGGGCGTGACGATCCACACCGGCCGCGCCACGCTGCTCGGCAAGGCGACCGAGGAGAGCTACTTCAAGATGGCCGAGGCGGTGAAGGTCGCCGCCGATGACCTCGCCACCGCCGAGGTGGATGTCGTCGCCTATGGCTGCACCTCTGGGTCCATCGTGTGTTCCCTGCAGGACATCGTGACCGACCTGCAGCAGCGCACCAAGGTGCCGGCGATCGCGACGGCCGGTGCGGTGGTCGCGGCGCTGCGGGCGCTGGGCGCGCGCAAAGTCGCCGTTGCGACGCCGTATGTGGACTTCGTCAACGACAGCGAGATCAAGTTCCTCCAGGACTACGGCTTCGAGGTCACCTCGATGCACGGGCTGCGCCTCGGCGAGACGCAGGAGGAACGCCGCGGCATCGGCCGTGTGCCGCCCGAGCATGTCTATCGCATGGCGCTCGCGACCGACCGGCCGGAGGCGGATGCGATCTTCATCTCCTGCACCAACCTCGCGACGATCGACATGATCCAGCAGATCGAGACGGATCTCGGCAAGCCGGTCGTCACCAGCAACCAGTCCTGCTTCTGGGCGTGCCTGCGCATGCTCGGCCTGCGGGACCGGATCGAGGGTTACGGCAAGCTGCTGAGCGATTGCCTCGATCCCATCACCATGGACAGCTTCGCGCTGCCCAGCACCGCCAAGGCGGCCTGATCCCTGGCGGGGGAGGCGCACCCTCCCCCGCTGCATCACGGATAATTCCATGACGACCTGTTTCATCGTTCAGCCGATCCACCTGGCCGGGATCGAACGTCTCAACGCGGCCGGCGTCGCGACGCGCCTCGCGAGTGCCGCCGACATGGCCACCGTCGCACGCGAGATCGGCGACAGCGTCGCCGTCATCACCCGCAATGCCGGCCTCGACGCCGCGGCGATGGATGCCGCGCCGGCGCTGAAGGTCATCGCCAATCATGGCGTCGGCACGAACAAGATCGACCTCGACCACGCAGGCCGGCTCAACATCCCGACCGTCTTCACGCCGACCGCCAATGCGCGCTCCGTCGCGGAGCAGGCCATCGCGCTGATGCTCGCCGTCGCGCGGCGCGGGCCGGAAGGCGATGCGGCCGTGCGCGCCGGCGACTGGGCCCTGCGCTACCAGCCCGGCATGGCGGAACTGCACGGCAAGGTGCTGGGCCTGGTCGGCTTCGGCATCATCGGCCAGTTGACCGCGCGCATCGCCCTGCACGGCTTCGGCATGCGGCTGCTCGTCTGGTCGCCGAACACGCCGGACGCGGTGCTGGCCGAGATCGGCGCCGAGCGTGCGGCGAGCCTCGATGCACTGCTCGATGCCGCCGATGTGGTGTCGCTGCATCGCCCGCTGCGGGCGGATACGCGCAACACCATTGGCGCCGCGCAGCTCGCGCGCATGAAGCCCAGCGCCATTCTGGTGAACACCGCGCGCGGGGAGTTGGTGGATGCCGCCGCGCTCGCCGCCGCGCTGCACGGCAGCAGCATCGCCGGCGCGGGTCTCGATGTCTTCGCCATCGAGCCGGCGCCGACCGACGAGCCGCTGCTCAGCGCGCCACGTACGGTCTTCGCGCCGCATCTGGGCGGCGCGACCGATGACGCGCTGCGTGAGACGGCGCTGCAATGCGCGGATCAGATCCTGGAGGTGCTGGCGGGTCGCCGGCCGAAGCATCTGGTCCGGCCGGATATCTGGGAACAGCGCCGGCAATAGGTCGGGAGCGATTCAGGTGGGAGGGGCACCGTCTCTCCAGGCCTGTCCGATGAACCAGCCAATTGCGCTGTGGAATTGGAGGGGCTTTGCCCCTCCAAACCACCCCACCAAAGGCCGAAAGGCCTTTGGAAACCTCAACTTGGCGCCGTGCACCACGGTCAGAATGGTGCCGAAACCCGCTCGTGCGCCCGAAGCGCGCTGCGAGGGTCGAGCGCCCGTGTTGCGCCCGGCGCCAAGTCCCGGCGGTCCAGGCCACACTGTGGCCAGGGGACCCCATCGACGTTGCGAAGCAACGCCGATGGAAACCCGGCGGGGAGGTCCGGAGGGGCGGCGCCCCTCCGGTGCCGCCATCACCAACACTTCACGACGGGGGACGGATGTTCCGTTCGCGAATGATGGTGCCCCAGCGCTGGAGTTCCCGCGCGCGGTAGTCGTTGAACGCCGCCGGCGTGCCGCCGATCACGTTCACGCCCTGTTGCTCAAGCTTGCTCTTCAGCGTCGGCTCCGCCAGCACCGTGGTCAGTGCGCGATACAGCGCCTGCTGGACCGCCTCGGGCGTGCCGGCCGGGGCGAGAAACGCGAAATCCGTCGAGGATTCGAAGCCCGGCAGCGAGTCATTGATGCTCGGCACCTGCGGCAGCAGGGCGGAACGCTGCACGCTGCTGATGCCGAGGGCGCGGATCTTGCCATCGGCCGCCAGCGGCGCCGCCGTCGCGACATCGACGAAGCAGACGCCGACCTCGCCCGTCATCAGCGCCTGCGCCGCCGGACCACCGCCGCGATAGGGCACATGCGTCATCTGGGTGCCGGACATCGACATGAACAGCTCGGTCGCCATGTGGCTCGTGCCCGCCACGCCCGAGGTGGAGAAGTTCACCTGCCCGGGCCGCGCCTTCAGGTAGTCGATCAGCCCCTTCACATCCTGCGCCGGCAGGGATGGATTGACGCTCAGCACCTGCCCGTTGTTGCCCACCAACGAGATCGGCGCGAAGGCCGTGTCGCTGTTGTAGGGGATGTTGTTGTACAGGAAGGTCGCCATCACATAGGTGCTGTTGGTGCCCATCAGCAGCGTGTAGCCATCGGGCCGCGCGCGGGCGACCGCGGTGTGGCCGACCACGCCGGCCGCACCAGCACGGTTGTCCACGACGAAGCTCTGCTTCAGCACCTCGCTCAGCGACTGCGCGATCAGCCGCGCGACGAGGTCGGTGGAACCACCGGCAGAAAAGCCGACGACGATCGTCACCGGGCGATCGGGATAGGTATCGGCATGCGCGTCGCGCGGCCGGAGGCCCGTGGCGGCCAGCAGCGCCGGCACGGCCAGGACGGATCGACGGGAAGGCAACATCATCACACTCCTTCGGGGTGGTGCGCACGATGGCGCGGCATTCTGTCGTGCCGCGGCGTTTTCCCAATTGGTTTTTTTGCGGGGGGCTTGCCGCCCCCCGTCCGGTCAGCCAGCGGCGGAGATGCCGAATTCCTGCACGAGCGCGGAGAAGCGCGTGGCCTCGGTCTGCAGTACCTGACCGAACTCGGTGCGGCTGGTGGCGGTGACGACGGCGCCGAGCTCGGTGGTGCGCTGCTGCACGGCCGCTTCCTGCATCACGGAGACCACCGCCGCGTTCATCGTATCGAGGATCGGCGCAGGCGTACCCTTCGGGGCGATGACGCCGGCCCAGGATCCTGCCTCGAAGCCGTCGATGCCGGCTGCCTCGGCGATGGTCGGTACCTCCGGGCGCTGGCTGAAGCGGCCCGGGCCACCCATGGCGAGAAGCTTCAGCGCGCCGCTCTGATAATGCTGGGTGAAGGACGCGTAGCCGTCGATCGTGAACTGCACACGCCCGGCGAGGATATCCGGATGGTACGACCCACTGCCGCGATAGGGCACATGCGTCGCGTCGATCCCCGCGCGGCGGCAGAACCATTCGAGGAAGACGTGCACATTGCTGCCCGACCCGGCCGACGCGTAGCTGAGCTGACCCGGCCGCGCGCGCGCATACTCGATGAATTCGCGCGTGTTGCTCACCGGGATGCTGCCGGTGACGGTCAGCGCAAAGATTGTGCGAACGGCGAGGCTGACCGGCTCGAAATCGGTCACCGGATCGAAGGGCAGGTTGCTGCGCACCGCCTTGTTGATGGTGTGCGAGGAGACGACAACGCCATAGGTGTAGCCATCCGGTGCCGCCTTCGCGACGGCATCCGCGCCGATCACGCCATTCGCGCCGGGGCGGTTGTCCACCACCACGGGTTGCCCCAGCTTCGCCTGCACGCCTTCGGCGATCAGGCGCGCCATGATGTCGCCCGTGCCACCCGGGGCATAGGGCGAGATGAAACGGATCGGACGCGACGGATAGGATTGCGCCCGCACGATACTCGGTGTCGCAAGAGCCAGCGCAAAAGTCGCGCGGCGGGAAACAGCGTTGAACATCTCGTCTCCATCGCCCTGTCGGGCGTCTGCGGCACTCCCTCTCCTGCCTTGCCGGTCTGTGCCGGCGTTAAGGCAAATCAACCACCTGGTTCAGCTCATGCGTGGCGACACGACACTCCCATGCAAGCCGATTGCCAGGTTGCGCGGATCAGGCCACGGCGGCCGGGATCTCGCGCGCGATTTCCCAATGCGTGCGATGCTTCGGCAGGCCGAGCTGGTCGCGCAGCGTCGGACCCTCGTATGCGGTGCGGAACAAGCCGCGCCGCTGCAATTCGGGCACGACGAGCTCGGCGAAGTCCTGGATCTGATGCGGCAGGTAGCCCGGCGTCAGGTTGAAGCCATCCGCCACGCCCGCGGTGAACCATTCCTCGAAATGGTCGCAGACATCCTTCACCGTGCCCATCACCGGCGGGCGCCCCCAGGTGCCCGCGCCGAGACGCCGGCCGAGCTGGCGGATGCTGAGGCCGTCGCGCTTCGCCATGTCGTAGAAGCGGCGCGCGCCGCTCATCATCACGGAGCTCTGGGGGTTCGGCTCCGGCACCGGCCCGTCGAGCGGATAGTCCGACATGTCGCCCATGCGGGAATAGAGCAGCGCGAGGCCGGTCTGCTCATGCACCAGCTCCTGCATCAGCTCGTACTTGCCTTCGGCCTCGGCGCGGGTGCGGCCGACGAAGACGGTCGCGGCCGGCATGATGCGCACGCAGAAGGGGTCGCGCCCCTTCTCCGCCAGCATACCACGCAGCGAGGCCGCGTAATCCTGCGCTGCCTGCAGGCTGACCGCCGCGGTATAGACCAGATCCGCATGCCCCGCGGCGATGCGCCGCGCCGGTTCGCCGTCGCCGGCCTGCACCAGTACCGGCCGGCCCTGCGGCGACCGCGGGCAGGTGAGCGGCCCGCGCACCTTGAAGTACTTCCCTACGTGATTCAGCACGTGCATCTTCGCCGGATCGACGAACTGACCGCTCTCCTTGTCGAGCACCAGCGCGTCGTTCTCCCACCCGTCCCACAGGCCTTCGACGACCTGGACGAACTCCTCGGCGCGCTCGTGCCGCTCGTCATAGGGCGGCATGTGATCCATGCCGAAGTTGAGGGCCTCGGCATCGTTGAAGGAGGTGACGACGTTCCACGCCGCGCGCCCGCCGCTGACATGGTCGAGCGAGGAGAAGCGTCGTGCGATCTGGTACGGTTCGTTGAAGGTGGTGGAGGCGGTCGCGACCAGGCCGATATGGCGGGTATTCGCCGCGATCGCCGAAAGCAGGATCAGCGGGTCGAGCTCGACCACGCGATTGGTATAGGCAATCGAACCCGGCGGGTTGTCGCCGCCGATATAACCGACATTGTCGGCGAAGAAGATCATGTCGAAGCAGGCGGATTGCGCAATCTGCGCGACCTTGAGGAAGCTGTCGTAGTCGATCTGTCCGTCCGACTTCACCTCCGGGTGCCGCCACGGCGCCTGCGCATAGCCCAGCGCACGGATGGACAGGCCGAGATGCATCTTGCGCTTCGTCATGGTTCTTTCCGAAGTGGCGGCTGGGTGCCGTTGCTGCTTGCAAGCAATTGGTATACCGACCGTACACCCTGCGGCAAGGCCGCGGAGAGTAGAGCAGGAGCGAGGCGGATCTTGGTGAAGAACGGGATGAAGGCGCGGCTCGCCGCGGGTGAGGCCGCCCTGGTCGTGACCACGCAATTGGCACGCGATGGCGATGTCGCGCGCATCCTCGCGGTCGCCGGCTATGACGTCATGGTCATCGATCGCGAGCACAACCAGATCCCCGACGATGCCGTGAACGCGCTGGTCATGGCCGCGCTGGAAGCGGGCATCACGCCGCTGATCCGCCTGCCGGATGCGGGCCATGGCCCGATCGGCCAGGCGCTGTCGGCCGGCGCGCTCGGCGTGGTCATCCCGCGCGTCGAGAGTGTGGAAATCGCGCAGGCCATCGTCCGTGCCGCGACCTTCCCGCCCGCCGGCCGCCGACCCGTGCCGCCGGTCTTCCCGCATTTCCGGCGCAAGCCCGTCACGCAAGGCGAGGCGACGGCGACGCTCACTGCCGAGACCAGCGTCGTCGGCATCATCGAAACCAAGCGTGCCCTGGATGCGGTGGAGGACATCGCCGCCGTGCCGGGGCTTGACGTGCTGTTCCTCGGCGCTTCCGACCTGATGGCCGATCTCGGCCGGCCCGGGTTGAAGGACGATCCGTTGCTGTGGGAAGCGGCGGAGAAGGTCGTCGCCGCCTGCCGGCGCCACGGCAAGACACCCGGCATGGGCGGACTGCCGGACGACAAGCAGCTCGAACGCGCGAAGGCGATGGGGATGCGCTACCTCTCGGCCGGGCACGACGCCGCGCTGTTGCAGAGCGCGGCATCGGCGCGGGTCGCGCTGCTGCGCGGCTAGAGGTGCGGCACCAGCCGCATCACCATGTCGTTGTAGTCGAAATCCGATCCCTGGTCGGCGGCGAGATCCTCGAAGCCGAAGGTGTTCTCGCCGAAGATGCGGATGTACTCCTGGCCGCCCTGGTTGCCGATGCCGGGGACGAAGATCTCGCCGGACTGGGTGATGAGGACCGGCACGTAGTAGCCATCCTCCCCGGCGACGGTCCATGTCGTGGTCTCCACGAAATCCGTGCCCCCCGCGGTGACGGCGAAGCCCTTGTCCAGCGCGCCATGCACCGCCGAGCGGAAGGCATCCGTGTCACCATAGGCAATGTCGTCCAGGCTGATCGCCCCCGTCGCCTGGTCGAGGTCGAGCCGCACGAAGCCCAGCGTGTTCACATTGGCGGCGCTGCCGGCCAGCTCGATGCTGAAGCTCTGCCCGTGCTCCGCCTGCACCAGCGGAAGCCCGAACATGCGCTGCACGGCCGCCTGCTGCATCGGGACAGACAGGGTGTTCTGCACCACGGCATCGAAGCGCAGGCCGTCGATGTCGAGGCTGAATGTCCCGTCTTCGGCACCGCTCACGGCAACCGTGCCGGCCGGTGACAGGGCGCCGTCATCGCCCACCATCGCGAAGCGAAGCTGCTGGCCCGCGCCCAGATAAACCGCCTGCGCGCCATCGAACATCAGCCCGCCGCCATCGCCGCCCACCGCGCCCACCCAGCCGCGCACGGCGTCCTGGATGCCCGTCACGGGCTGTCCGTCCGTGCCGATCGGCTGGCCGGACGCATTGGTCGCATACAGCGCAACCGCCACGCCCTTGTTCAGGGCGTCGGTCGTGGCAGCGATATGGATCCAGTTCCCTTCCGTGCCGCTGTCGTCCGATATCAGTTCAAGCGCCCTGCCGCCCGCGCCGGCCTTGAGTTCGAGATCGGACAGCGCGACCTGCACGGTCAGCACGGCGCTGTCCCTGGTCAGAGGTTCGGCATAGTCGGGCAGGTTCGGCGCCTTGGGCCTCGCGGCATAGGCGCTCATCGTCACGTCATAGGTGCCGTTGCCGAGCTGCTGCGCCATCATCGTGTGCCAGCCGCCGGCAAGATCGGCCTTGGCGTGCAGCGCCCCCACCAGGCTGCCGCCCTGATCGGCGATGCGCACGACCGCGATGGACTTGCCCTGGATGAGGTTGGTGAAGGTCTCGGTCCAGGTGGCGGTATCGGGCGCGTCGTTCAGCCCTGTCCAGCCGAAGGCCAGCAGACCGGACTGGCTGACGGCGGACAGGTCGACGCCGCCGCCACCGCCATCATGGACATCAGCGGTCTGGCCCGCGAGGGCCGAGAAGATGCCGCCCTGCTGCGTTCCCGCGACAGGTGCGGTCGCCTTGACCTGATTCGTGAGGAAGCCGCTGCTCGTGTTGGCCCGCATCAGCGACAGGTCGATGGTCGGAGACACCCCCGTGACATCAACGGAGAAGGTGACCAGCCCACCATCCTGCGCCGTGCCTGGTGTGAGCATCGCCAGGCCATCGATACCGAACAGCGACGGATCGCTGCCGAAATCGGAGAAGAGCGGTATCGACCCCGCCGCCCCCGGCGTGAAGGTCGTGGTGTAGAGGTTGAAGGCCTTCTCGAAGTCGCCGAAGCGGACGACGATCTGGTACCAGCCGACGCCGCTCGCCGCCATGGGCAGGCCGGTGAGAACGAGGCTCTGCGACGTCTGTCCTGCCCCGCCATTCCCGCTGACCGAATAGCTCCCGTCATTGTAGGCGAAGGTCCAGGTCTGCCACGGCGTCGTCCCCGCACCACCGAGCGCGACCTCCTGGAATTGCGGCGTGTCCCCGTCATATCCGGTTAGGATGCGGATGGAGAGCGCGACACCGTCCTTCAGCACCAGCGACTGCGCCAGGCTGTTCCCCGGGTTGAAGTTGAGCGTCACATTCGCCGGGTTGCTCTCATACCAAACCGCAGGCGCGTATTGGCCCCCGGCCTCGCTTCCCGCCACGTAGTCGTAGATGACCGGCGCCGTGTAGTCGCCCGCTGGCGGCGTCTCGCCATCGGCGAAGAGCGTCACCTTCATCGTCGAGACGTTCTGCCCATTCGCATAGGTCGGGAGTTGCGGCCCGCCCTGGGCAAAGGCGTTCATCAGCGCGTCGGCGTATTGCGTGCCGTAGGAATTCGAGTTGGCGAAGAACAGCTGCGAATAGGGGTCCCAGGTCACCAGCACATCATCGGGCAGCAGGCTGTTGGTGTTCTGACCGTAGGCGTAGCTCGGATCCCAGTTGTAGTTCTTGTTGAGGTCGATCGCGGCGGATACCGCATCGTTCTGGGACGTGCCCTGCGACTGCAGATACCCCGCGGTCAGCCCGAGGGTGAGTTGCTGCAGCGCCTGCCCCCAGGCGTTGTTCGCGCCCGTGTTCATCTCGGTGCTGCCGGGATAGATCTCAAAGGGCGAGGCGGCGCCGATCGTCTCGTAGAGTTCCACCGTGCCCAGCGTCGAATAGATGCTCTGGGACAGTGCTTCGGCCGTCAGACGGATCGCGCCCTGGATCTGGCTGCCTTCCGTCGGGATCAGCCAGAAGGTGTTGTCCTTTTCGATCCAATGCAGCTCGTAGCTGAAGAAGCCGGCATTCCGCCAGATCGACGCCGTGCCGGCCGGCGCATTGGCCTGCAGATCGGCCGCCCCGTTGAAGTACCCGTTCACGACGATGCGCGTATCCGGGTGCTTCAGCGCGTCGACGTATTGCAGCCAGTCATCCGTCGAATAGACCGGATAGCCGTTGGCCGGCACCACCGCGACGGCAGGGGACACCGCCTCCCGATACTCGCCCTGCAGGCCGCCAGCCGAGAAGCTGTCAACACCCGACATGCCGGGCTGCGTGTCCGTTGCGGCACCGGCCAGTGAATCGAACATCTGCGACGCCGAGACCGCATAGCTGCGCGATCCTGTCTCGGCCTCGAGCGTCATGCCGATGCCGAAGCCTTCGATCGAGGTGAGGTTCGCCGCATCGCCCGCCGCACCGGTCAGGCTGACCTCGATGCTGTCGTAGCGATAGCCGAGCGCCGCCGCATTCCCCCAGGTGATGGCGGATTGGCTCAGCGTCGTCGGATCGATGGCGGCCGTCCCGTCGGCGACGCTCTGGATGATGAAATAGACCTTGCCGCCGTAGAGCTGCGGCTGTGTGGTGGTCGTCAGGTCGATGCTGAAGCTGCCGCCGGCATTGACCGTGCCGTTGTCCACCAGCGTGACGGTCGACAGAGGCGTATCGGCGCTGCCCCCTGGCGTCGTGCTGCCATACAGGATGGCAAAGACCGACACGCCGTTCCCGGCCCCGGGTGTTGCCCCCTGAGTCAGCCAAGTCTGCATCTGCGCGCTGAGTTCGATCTCGAGCGTCGTCGTCATGGTGCGCTACGTTCCCCCAGCCGGCCCGTGCGGCAGATTATCCCGCGATTGCTACTGATTGCTTGTTGTGCGGCGGGGAAGGCCAACCGGCCCTCCCCTCTCGCCGTCAGGCGCCGTAGACGGGCTTGTACGCGCGCGCGCTGATCAGCGCGGCGACATCCGCAGGCCGCTCCACCCGCGCCAGGCCCTGGTCGAAGATGTATTCCGCCACGCGCGTCGCGACATGCAGCGAGGTCGCGAACATCCGGCTCTGCGGCGGATAGATCAGGCCCGTGTCGAGCGTCGCCTGATCGACCTGCTCGGCCACGGCCTTCGCCGCGACGATGAACATCGCCTCGGTCACGCGCTTCGCCTGGGTGGCGAAGACCGCCATGCCCAGGGCGGGGAAGATGTAGACATTGTTGCCCTGGCCGGGGATGAAGGTCCGGCCGTTCAGGGTCACCGGCGGGAAGGGGCTGCCGCTCGCGAAGATCGCGCGGCCATCGGACCAGCGATAGGCTTCCTCGGCCGTGCATTCCGACCGCGAGGTGGGGTTGGAATAGGGGAAGATGATCGGCCGGTCGTTGATCGCGGCCATCGCCTCGATGACCTGCTGGTTGAACAGCTTGGGCACAGTGCTGACACCGATGATGCCGGTGGGCTTCAACGCCTTGATCGCCTCGACGAAATTGCCGATCGGCGGCATGTCCTTCGCGAAGGGCTTCTGGAAGTCCGCAAGGTCGGTGCGCGACGTCACCATCAGCCCGTTGATGTCGAACAGCGCGTTGCGCGCGCGGGCGGCCGCGATGTCGAGGCCTTCGAGGACCATCGCCTCGCTGATCAGTTCCGCAATGCCCGTCGCAGCCGACCCGCCGCCGAGGAAGAGGAAGCGCTGATCGGTCAGCTTCTGCCCGGAGATGCGCAGCGCCCCGTACATGCCCGCCAGCGCGACCGCCGCCGTACCCTGGATGTCGTCATTATAGGTGCAGACCTTGTCGCGGTAGCGCTCCAGGATCGGCACGGCGTTGATGTTGGCGAAATCCTCCCATTGGAGGCAGCAGAGCGGATAGAGCTCCTGCACCGCCTGGACGAACTCCTCGATGAAGGCGTCGTACTCGGCACCGCGCACGCGGTTCTGCTTGAGGCCGAGATAGAGTGGGTCCTCCAGCAATGCCTGGTTGTTGGTCCCGACATCGAGCGTGATGGGCAGGCAGTATTGCGGCGGCACGCCCGCGCAGGCGGTATAGAGCGCGAGCTTGCCCACCGGGATGCCCATGCCCCCCACGCCGAGGTCGCCGAGGCCGAGGATGCGCTCGCCATCCGTGACGACGATGAAGCGCACATCCTTCGCCGGCCAGTGGCCGAGCAGTTCCTTCAGTCGGCCCTTCGCGGAGATCGGCAGATAGACGCCGCGCGGAGCGCGGAAGATGTGGTCGAACTTCTGGCAGGCCTCACCCACGGTCGGCGTATAGACCAGCGGCATGAAGCTCGCCGGGTCGCCCATCAGCACGGCGTAGAACAGCGTCTCGTTGCGCGCCTGCAGGTCCGACAGCAGCAGGTATTTCTGGAGGTCGTTGTCGAGATTCGACAACTCCTCATGGATGCGCGCGACCTGAAGATCGAGGCTCGCGACACCAGGCGGCAGCAACCCCTCGATGCCATGGGCGCGGCGTTCCGCCGTGCTGAAGGCGCTGCCCTTGTTGAAGCGCGGATCGCGCAACAGAGCTTGCCCATCACGGGCGGTCCCTTCGGTGGCCGACATGCGTCCTCACGGATTGACTGGCGTTGTGGATGATACGGGCTCAGCCGCCCGCGACGTAGGGGTGCACCATCTTGGCGGGATCGACGACGCGGTCGAAATCCGCCTCGCTGACCAGGCCGAGTTCCAGCGCCGCCTGCTTCAGCGTCTGATCGTGCTCCGCCGCGTGATGCGCGATCTGCGAGGCCTTATCGTAGCCGATCAGCGGCGTCAGGGCGGTGACGAGCATCAGCGACCGCTCGACATACTCGGCGATCTTCCGGCGGTTTGGTTCGGTGCCTTCCACCAGATATTTGCGGAAGTTGGCGCAGCCATCGGTCAGCAGCGTGATGGACTGGCAGATGTTGGCGATCATCACCGGCTTGTAGACATTCATCTCCAGATAGCCGCCGGCGCCGCCGAAACCGACCGCGACGTCATTCGCCATGACCTGCACCGCGACCATGGTCAGCGCCTCGACCTGGGTCGGGTTCACCTTGCCGGGCATGATGGAGGAGCCCGGCTCGTTCTCCGGGATGAGCAATTCATGGAAGCCGGCGCGCGGTCCGCAGGAGAGCAGGCGGATATCGTTCGCGATCTTGTAGAGCGATGCGGCACAGGTCCTCAGCGTGCCGGAAAGCTGCACCAGAGCGTCATGCGCCCCCTGCGCGGCGAATTTGTTGGGTGCGGTGACGAAGGGCAGGCCGGTGATCCGCGCGATCTCCGCCGCCGCTGCCTCGGCGAAACCCGGCGCGGCGTTCAGCCCCGTGCCGACCGCGGTGCCACCCAGCGCCAGGAGGTACACCCCCTTCAGCGAATCCTGGAGGCGTTCGAGGTTCTCCTCCAGCATCACCGCATACCCGGACCATTCCTGGCCGAGCGTCAGCGGCGTCGCGTCCTGCATATGGGTGCGGCCGATCTTGACGATGTCGTCCCAGGCCTCGGCCTTGGCGGCGATCGCGTCGCGCAGCGCGCGCAGCGAGGGCAGCAGCCGGCCGGTCACGTTCATCGCGGCGGCGACGTACATCGCGGTGGGGAAGTTGTCGTTGGACGACTGCGCCATGTTGACGTGGTCGTTCGGATGCACCGGCGTCTTCGAGCCGAGCGCCGTACCGGCCAACTGGCAGCAGCGATTCGAGATGACCTCGTTGACGTTCATGTTGAACTGCGTGCCGCTGCCGGTCATCCAGACGTGCAGCGGGAACATGTCGCGGTGCTGGCCCGCGAGCAATTCGTCGCAGACGGCGACGATCAGGTCGTGCCGCTGCTTGTCCAGCCTGCCGCTCGCGTGGTTCACCACCGCGACCGCCCGCTTGACCACCGCATAGGCGTCGATGAGCTCCCGCGGGATCAGGTCGTGTCCGATGCTGAAATGCTCCAGCGATCGCTGCGTCTGCGCACCCCAGAGACGGTCCGCGGGGACCTCGATGGGTCCGAAGCTGTCATGCTCGGTCCGGAATTCGCTCATCTGCAGTTCCCACATCGGCCTGATTCGCAGGGCGCCGACCGAGCGCGGCCGATCATCCAGCGGCGCAGCCTAACATTCGATTGCCGGTCGCCGCACGCCGGTTTGATGCGTGTCCTTTCGGCTCTTCCGGCCAGATTTGGCGCGGCGGAGGAATGACCCGTGCCGCCGCCCCCTGGTGGACGATCCACAGCGTCACGCCTAGGCTGGCGTACGAGTCGTGCATCGGTGGGCCGGCCGCTGATCCGGGCCGCCCCGATGTCGTGCAACCGAAGACCCGCTCGGCGCACCGGACAACGATCTCGGGCGTAAGGTGCGCGCTGAAGGTGAGCATCCGACCTCCATGCGCGAGGTCGTCCGAGACGCCCGGGCCGTTGGCCTCGGTGCTCCGTCCACACCACCAGGAGGTCCCTCTGAATGCTCCGCTACCGCACCCTTCTGGCTTGCCTGATCTTCGCCGGCTGTGCCGCGGAACCCCCGCCCGCGCCCGCCTCTGCGCCGCCGCCGCCCCCGCCGCCGGTGGGTTGGCGAGCCATCCCGTCACTCAGCACCGGCGGCGACATCGCCGGGGGCTATGTACAGGAGCGCGGCCTGGTCACGACCGGTGCGGTGCGCCGTGCGTGGATCCTGCTGAACCTGCGCGAGCCGATCCCCATCCCCGAAACTGGCGGTCGCGCCCAGTCCGTGCGCTTCATGGCCGAATACCGCTGCGCCCAGCGCGAGTGGCGGCCCCTGGAAGGCGCCTGGTTCGCGCGGCCGAACGCGCAGGACCCGGTGCATGCCGAACGGGCGCGCGGGCGCAGCTTCCAGCCGGCCGGCCCAGGCACGCTCGGCGGGTCCTTCCTGGATGCGGCCTGCGGGCTGTAGGCGACCACCGCCCCTGCCTGCGTGACCTTCCGCGCCGGACCGCCATCCGCTTGGCGTCCGCTACTTGCCGATGGGCCTTTTGAAACCCTGACCGGGCGTCGTGCATCACGGTCGGAACCCGGCGCCTTAGCCCGCTCCTGCGCCCAACATGACCGCAAAGGAGCGGGCCGCAGCAGACCGGGACACACGCCCCGCGACCCGACGAGTGGACGATGCAACGTCATTTCCTTGTCCTGCTCCTTCTCTCACTGACGCAGATCACCGGCTGGGGCGCGGTCGGTCTCCTACCTGTGCTCGCGACACCGGTGGCGGCGGAATTCGGAACCTCCCTGCCGTCGGTCTTCCTGGGGACCTCGGTGATGTTCGTCGCCATGGGGCTTGCCGCACCCTGGGCAGGCCGCGCATTTCGCCGGTTCGGAACACGTCGCGTCATGGCGGCCGGAGCAGGCCTGATCGGGCTGGGTCTATGCCTGCTCGCGCTGTCGCCTGGCCTGCCGGCGTTCTGGATCGCGTGGGCGGTGACCGGGCTGGCGGGCGCGATGTTCCTCACGACCGCGGCCTATGCCTATCTCGCGGAATACGCTGAGGATCGAGCACGCAGCCTGATCGGAACGCTGATGCTGGTGACGGGGCTGGCCGGCAGCGTCTTCTGGCCCATGACCGCCCTTCTCGACCACCTGATCGGTTGGCGTGGCGCTGTCGCCGTCTATGCCGGCGTCATGGCGTTGATCGTCGGCCCACTGGTCTGGTTCGGCCTGCCCGCGACCGCCGCCGCAACCGCCACGACAGCGCCTCCGATGGGCGGACGACAGAGACCTGCCTTTATCCTGCTGGTCGCCGCCATCGCCCTCAACGGCTTTGTCACCTTCGGCATCGAGGCCGCGGGAATCGAACTTCTGCAGGCGATGGGGATGGACCTGGCCAGCGCCGTCGCGATCGCCTCCCTCCTCGGCGTCTTCAAGGTCGGCGGGCGGGTGATCGACCTTCTGGGTGGGCGGCGATGGGACGGCCTGTCCACCGCGATCGTCTCCGGCGCGATGATCCCCGCGGGTCTGCTCGCGATCTGGATCGGCGGTGCAGGCATGCTGTCGGTGGGCGGCTACCTGTTGCTGTTCGGGGTCGGGAGCGGCGCCTTTGCCGTGGCCCGCGCCACCATGCCGCTCGTCTTCTTCGAGAAGGCCGACTACGCGGCCGCGGTGGCGACCATCGCCCTGCCGATGAACCTGATCATCGCCCTGGCCCCGCCGGCCATCGCGGCGCTGATGGCCGGTATCGGGGCGCCAGCGACCTTCGCGTTCCTGGGCGTGCTGAGCCTGGCGGCTCTGGCCGCGCTGTTGCGGCTGGCCGGGATGAGGCCGCGGCCGGCGCCAGCCGGATGACCCCGAGGGGCGTCTCTAGCCCATTGTTCTTGCGAACATCGTCACCCGGTCAGGTGATTCCACCTGATCATGATCTGCTCTAGCCGTCATATTCCCCGAACAGGCGGAAGCGCAGGTTCCGCAGGATCTGCGCATCCACCCCAGCCTCCTGGGCGGCACGATAGGCAGCAAGGGCAGGCTTCACCTGCTTGCGCAACCTCTCGGCATCCGCCAGCCCGACCCACGCCAGGCCGAGTGCCGGCGACCGCGTCGTCAGCCGCGTGAACAGTGCCGCGGCCTCCTCCACACGGCCATCCTCCATCAGCAGCTGGCCCAGCCGGATCTCGGCGGGCGCGTGGCCAGGCTTCAGCGCCACGGCGTCCTCCAGCAGGCCGAGCGCCTCCCGCTTGCGGCCCTGGCGCAACAACGCCTCCGCCATGGCAAGGCTCACCGCCGCCGAATCGGCGGCCTCGTCGAAGGCCTGGGCCAGCGCGTCCCGCGCGGCCTCCGCCTCTCCACGGCCCAACAGCAGTTGGCCAAGCGTTGCCCGCAGCTCCTGCGCGCCCGGATCGGCATCCAACCCACGTCGGATCGCGGCCTCGGCCTCCGTGGCCCGGCCCGTCGCGACCAGAGCCTCGGCCAGCCCCACCCAGACCCACTGCGGCGGCTTCGGCATCAGGGCGACGACGCGCTCATAGGCCGCGGCCGCGGCCGCATGATCCTCGCGATCCGCCGAGAGCCGGCCGACCCGCAGGGCGATGGTCGCGGCCTCGGGCAACGCCTCCATCGCGCTGCGCGCTGTCGCCAGGGCATCGCCGTGACGCTCCTGGCAATAAAGCGCGTCCACCAGTGCCAGATGAGCGATCTCCGCGGCCGGATCGAGCGCGACGGCCCGGCGCGCCTCGCGCTCGGCCGCCGCCCCTTCGCCCAGGATCGCGAGGACGTTTGCATGGCGCACGACCAGCCCCGTATCCGCAGGGTGCCGCGCGAGACCACGGACGACCACGTCGCGCCCTTCCTCGAAGCGCTTCATCACCATCAGCACATCAATTAGATTGTACCAGGACAACGCCTGGTTCGGCTGAAGCTCGGCCAGGCGACGAAACTGCTGCATCGCCTCCTCCTGCCGCTCGGCCGCGTGCAGGAGCCAGGCCATGCGCCGGGCCAAGCGGGGCGAAGCCGGATGCAGGCGCAGCGCGACCTGCCCGGCGAGCAGGGCGGCCTCGCTGCGCCCGGCCTGCGTCAGGCGATTGATCACCGCCTGCCATTCCCCTTCCGGCGCCCGGCCTTCCTCAAGCGCCGCCAGCAGCGTGGCGAGATGGGGGCCCGGGGCCCCGCCCGGCGCGGGATCAGGCTCGATCCCGGCGAGGGCGCGCAGCGCCACGAGATGACGGGGTTCAAGCGCCAGCGCCGCACTGAAGGCTTGCTCGGCGCGGGCCATCTGACCGGACCAGAGGGCGATCTCGCCCGACAGAGCAAGAGCCGCCGCATCGGGCGGAGTGGCATCGTGTGCCGCGGCGGCGGCTTCGGCCACCCGAACCGACCACTCCAGCCCCTGCAGCAGGCCGCTGAGCGCCGTGTGGATGGCGGCGTCGCGCACCCCGGCCCGGATCGCGTCGAGCAGGGCCAGCGCCGCGTCCTCCGGTCGCCCAAGCTGTTGAAGGCAATTCGCCAGTGCCAGGCGAGGACTCGGCGCGGCAGGGCTGGCGGCGATCCAGCGGCGCAGCACCGTCTCCTCCGCATCGTGGCGCCGCTGCAGCCGCAGGGCATTGGCCTGCACCGCGAATTCCCGTTCGGCCATGCCGGGTGTGAGCGTAGCCGGGACAGCAGGCGA
>JAYRJZ010000148.1:0-9124 GCA_041906015.1 Roseomonas sp. | reverse complement strand
GGCATTGCCGGGGGCAATGCGCGTGGCGGCTCAATCACAGGGATCATTTTAGGGATTTGTCGCGGCGCCGTTGCGGCGGGCAGCATGGCGGCGACATCCTGCCATATATGGGGTGCCGACCGGCCATTTGGCCACTATTCGTTGTGGGTTGTGCCTCTCTTGTTGCGGCGCATCCAGTTTGTTGAATTGACTCAATCTTTAGAGATAGCCTTCTCACGAAGAGGTGATTGGGGGTTACCGTGAGCAGCAGTCTCGTCAGCATTCTCCACCAGGAGGAGCGCTCGATCATCGCGGAGCTTCGCGCCTCCAAGCCGTTCCAGCGCCTGGAAGCGATCCGCCGGCTGCTGGCGCTCTATGACGCGCAGCCTTCGGTTGCCACGGGCCTCGACGGGTCGGGCGAAGCCGCTCGCGGCAGTGGGGATGTCATCCATTTCGCCGCATCCGCCGGCGGCGCGCAGGCGGCCGCGCAGCCCGTCGCCGTGGCGGCACCGCCGGCCGCAGCCTCCGTCGCCGCCATCGCGGAGGCCGCCGTCGCCGACGCCGCGGTCCGCACGCCCACCCTGGCGCCATCCGAGAGCGGCGAGACGTCCGGCGTGGTATCCTCGGTGCGCGCGGCGCTGCTCGGTATCGGCAAGCATTGACGTCCGGCGAGGCCGCCTCGGCCCGCGCTGTTGCGGCCAGGGCACAGCATGGCGGCATCGCCACGCTGGATTTTCAACTTCTGTTTCCGTAGGTTTCACGCCCAGGCAGAGCGGGGTGAGGCATGTCGGAAGTCGCTGTCCAGGCCGGATTGCTCGATCGGGCGCTACGCCGCGTCTCGTCGCTGTGGCGGGACATGGCCGCCGTGGTCGGGTCCAGCGAATCCGCAGCCGACATCACCGCCCGCCTGCGCGATGCGCTGGATGCGCGCGGCGGCGAGGTTTCCGCACGCAATCGCGCGGCCAGCCTGGCCGAGGCCTATCGGACCATGGATGACGCGGGGCGCACCGATTTCCTGCGCGCCCTCGCGGCCTTCGATTCCAACCCGGGCGCCGTGGCCCGCGCCATGGAGGCGGTCGCGGCCGCCGCCGACGCGGCGGAACGGGCCATGGCCACCTCCCGCCTGCGCCGCGCGCTGGAACCGCCGCGCATCCGCCTGTTGACCGCCTTCGCCGCCATCCCGGACGGGGTGAAGTTCCTGGTCGACATGCGCTCCGACCTGCTGGCGCGCATCGATGGCGACAAGCTGCTGCTGGCGCTCGAGACCGACCTCAAGGCGCTGCTCGCCTCCTGGTTCGATGTCGGCTTCCTTGAACTCCGGCGCATCGACTGGCATTCGCCGGCGAACCTGCTCGAGAAGCTGGTCCAGTACGAGGCGGTGCACCGCATCCGCCACTGGCGCGACCTCAAGAACCGGCTGGAATCGGACCGCCGCTGCTACGCCTTCTTCCATCCGCGCATGCCCGAGGAGCCGCTGATCTTCGTCGAGGTCGCGCTGACCAAGGGCATGTCGGACAGCGTGCAGCGGCTGCTCGACCTGAAGGCGCCGGTGCTCGACCCGGCGAGTGCCGATACCGCGGTGTTCTATTCCATCAACAACTGCCAGCGCGGGCTGGACGGGATCTCCTTCGGCAATTTCCTGATCAAGCGT
Organism: Roseomonas sp.; assembly: GCA_041906015.1. Lineage (GTDB taxonomy): Bacteria > Pseudomonadota > Alphaproteobacteria > Acetobacterales > Acetobacteraceae > Neoroseomonas. The sequence continues at coordinate 7,494 of JAYRJZ010000148.1, read as the reverse complement.
GTGGTCGGGCTGCTGTCGGATGAATTCCGCAACATCAAGGCCTTCTGCACCCTCTCTCCCATCCCGGGCTTCCGGCGCTGGCTGGAGAAGGCGCTGGCCGGCGACGAGCCCCTGCTGACCGAGGAGGAGCGCAAGACGCTGCACGGCGTCGCCGCGCTGATGCCCGAGACGGTGCCCGACGACGCGAAGGAGGAAGCGATCCTGCGCGCCGCCATCGCCCGGCGCGGCGTGCTGCGGGTGGAGGAGGCGCAGAAGGCGCTCGAGCCGATCCTCACGCGCCTCTGCGCGCGCTACCTGGCCAAGGAGGACAACCCGTCCCGACCGGGCCGCGCCCGGGATCCGGTGGCGCATTTCCACCTGTCCAACGGCGCGCGCATCGAACGGCTGAACTGGCGCGCCGACACCTCGGAGAACGGGCACCGCCAGTCGGTGGGGGTGATGGTGAACTACCTCTACGACCCCGACCGCATCGAGGATAACCACGAACTCTATGTGGGCGAGGGCAAGCGCGCCGTCTCGGCCGCGCTGCGCAAGCTGGCGAAGGGGAACTGACCGACGACGCGGCGCGGCCGCGTTACTGGTATCCCTGCATCATCGCCCGCACGCGCGGATAGATCTCGTTCTGCCAGCGCTTGCCGGCGAAGACGCCGTAATGCCCGACGCCGGTCTGCAGGTGGTGGCTGCGCATCGCCGTCGGCAGCGACGAGCACAGGTCGAGTGCCGCCATGGTCTGGCCGATGCCGCAGATGTCGTCCTTCTCCCCTTCCACCGTCATCAGCCCCATGCGGCGGATCGCGCGCGGCTGCACGGGGCGGCCGCGGAAGGTGAGCGCGCCGCGCGGCAGGTCGTGGGTCTGGAACACCTTGCCCACGGTCTCGAGGTAGAATTCCGCGGGCAGGTCCATCACCGCGAAATACTCCTCGTAGAAGCGGCGATGCGTCTCGGCGGCCTCGTGTTCGCCCTGGGCGATGTTGCGCCAATAGCTCTCATGCGCGGTGATGTGCCGGGCGATGTTGAGCGACATGAAGGCCGTGAGCTGCGTGATGCCGGGATAGACCCGCCGCCCCGCGCCGCGGCTGCCGAAGGGGACGGTCGCGATCATGTGCCGGTCGAACCAGGCGATCGGCTTGCCGGCGGCGAGCCGGTTCACCTGGGTCGGGTTCAGCCGCGTGTCTATGGGTCCCGCCATCAGCGTGACGCTGCGCGGACGGGCCGGCTCGCGATCCTCATGCATCAGCGCGGCGGCGACGAGCACGGGCACCGAGGGCTGGCAGACCGCGAGCACGTGCACGCCCTCGCCCATGGCGCGCAGGAACAGCATCACATGCTCGGCGAAGTCGTCGAGGCCGAAGCGGCCGGCAGCGAGCGGCACGTCGCGGCCATTGTGCCAATCGGTGATGTGGAGGTCGAAATCGGGCAGCAGCACCTCGGCGGTCGGGCGCAGCAGCGTCGCGAAATGGCCGGACATGGGTGCGACCAGCAGCAGTGGCGGCTGGCGCACCGGCATGTCCTTGCGGAAACGCAGGAGGGAACCGAAGGGCGTGGATGTGACCACCTCCTCCGTCACCGCCACCGCGCGGTCGCCGACCGGCACTGTCTCGAAGCCGAAGGGCAGGCGCCGGTGCGTGGTGCGCGCGCTGGCGAAGAGCGCGTAGCTCGCCATCATGCGGCGCAGGGCAGGGGAACGGTCCCCGCCCGCGCCGCGCAGCAGCGCCGCGAGCCATTCCGCCTGGCTCCGGAAGGGCGCGAGCGCGCGCGCATGGCTGTCATAGACGGTGTAGATCATCCCCCGCCGTCACCCCCGCACCGTATGGCTGGCCTGCCAGACGCGCCCGATGCTAATGCTGCACTGCAATCCCGCGATACAGCAACGCCCAGGCGGATGGAGAGCGGCATGACCACCAAGGCGACCTTGCTGATCACCAGCCGAAACTATTCCTCCTGGTCGCTGCGCGGCTTCCTGCTGGCGCGGCTCTCGGGCCTCGACTTCGAGGCCACGACCATCTCCCCCGACGATCCCATCGCGCGGGAGGAACTGCTGCTGCGCTCCTCCTCCATCCGCTACCCGTGCCTGGTGCATGAGGGGGTGCGGATCTGGGATGTGCTCGCCATCGCCGAGTACCTCAACGAGACCTTCCCCGCCGCCGGCATGCTGCCGGCCGAGAGGGAGGCGCGGGCGCTGTGCCGCTCCATCTCGGGGGAGATGCATTCGGGATTCGCCGCGCTGCGGGCGTCCCTGCCGATGAACCTCAAGGCGCATCGGCCGGGCTTCCCGGTCTGGTCGGGGCCGCGCGCGGATATCGATGCGATCGAGGCGATCTGGGAGGATTGCCTCGACCGCAGCGGCGGGCCCTGGCTGTTCGGTGCGACGCCCTCCATCGCCGATGCGATGTACGCCCCCGTCGCCACGCGCTTCCGCACCTATGACATCGCCCTGGGCGCGCGGGCTGCGGCGTATCAGGCGCATGTGCTGGCCTGGCCGGACCTCGAGGAATGGACGCGCGAGGCCGTCATCGAGCCGGAAGAGATCGCGGAGCTCGAGATCGACTACTGAGCATGGCGGGTCCGGGAGGGGCGGCGCCCCGCCCGTTCACCCGGGCTTCGCGTCGGCGGGCCACGGTTCGGGGGCCGGGACCGCGCAGGGGCCTTCGGCTTCCTGCGTCCCGAAATCCGCCGGCCCCACCACCTCGAGATATTCCATGTCCGGCGAGTAGTCGTAGAGGTAGTGCACGATCCCGGGCCGCTGGTGCACGCAGTCGCCCGCTTCGACCAGCGTCACCTTGTCCTCGTACATGAACTTCGCCCAGCCCTTTAGCATGAGCACGATGTGGAAATCGGCCTGGTGGGTGTGCCAGCCGGTGCCCTGCTCCGGCGCCTCGTTGGCGCGGACGAGGTGGGCGATGACCCGCCCGCCCGTCGCCGCCGCGACGCCGAGGTCGCGGTAGGCGAAGAAGGATCGCAGCCCGTCCAGCCGCCAGGGCGTGTCGCCGGGCTTGTTGTGCGTGAACAGGTTCACGACAGGGGCGTCGAGCATGGCGTGATTCTCCTGCAGGCGCCCTGACCGTCGGGTTCGGGGCGCAGGTGACACCGCACTGCTGGCTCTCCTCGCCCGCCGAGCCTCGCGCCTTTGATCGGCGCACCGCAAGGAAAATGCAGCGATCCATGAAAACGCCCGGAACGCCGGACGTCCACCGGGCGCGCGGTCCCGTGACATCGGGCACGGCGAAGCCCCCTGCGTGGTGGGATGCTGGCCAGGCAAGGCGGGAGGGACCCGATGGTCGCGATGGCGCAGTTCCTGGTCGTGCTCTGGATGGCCCTGACGGCCATGCTGGTGGCAGGCAGCGTTCTCGGCCGCCGCCGCCCGCGGCGTGCCGTCGGCCGCGCGACGCGCCCGTCGCCCCTGCCCCCGGGGCGGTGAGGGCGGGCAGGGCCTCGCCTTCCAGGCGCCTGGCGCGCGGCGGATTCGGCCCCGGCCGATCGGTACCGCACCGTCCCGCCGGCAGGCCGGCGACGCCCCCGCCCGCCGCTTCCCAACGCCTCCCCCCATGCCCATCATGGGCGGGAGAGTGGGAGGACAGACCATGACCGTGCAGGGCAAGGGCCAGCGGCTCGACGCGCCGGGCGAGGCGCGCCGCATCGAGATCCTGCACGCGCTGGAACGCAAGCTGCTCTGGCTGTCCGCCTGGATGATCCACACCGCCAACCACATCCGCCCCAACCGGGATGGGCTGAAGGTGGGCGGCCACCAGGCCTCCTGCGCGTCGTCGGTGTCGATCCTCGCCGCGCTCTATTTCGGCATGCTGCGCCCGCAGGACCGCGTGGCGGTAAAGCCCCATGCCGGGCCGGTCTTCCACGCCATCAACTACCTGCTCGGCCGCCAGCAGCGGGAGAAGCTGGAGACGCTGCGCCAGTTCGGCGGCATCCAGCCCTATCCGTCCCGCGTGAAGGATGGCGGGGAGGTGGATTTCTCCACCGGCTCGGTCGGGCTTGGCGTGGCGCTCGCCTCCTTCGGCTCGCTGGTGCAGGACTATGTCCATCTGCACAACCTGGCGCCCGAGGGGCTGCCCGCCGGCCGGCACGTCGCCGTGGTGGGCGATGCCGAACTCGATGAGGGCAACATCTACGAAGCCCTGCTGGAAGGCTGGAAGCACGACATCCGCAATGTCTGGTGGGTGGTCGACTACAACCGGCAGTCGCTCGATTCCGTGGTGCCCGACCGGCTGTTCGGCCGCATCGAGGGCCTGTTCCGCGACATGGGCTGGAACGTCGTCACCATCAAATACGGCCGCAAGCTGGAAGCCGCCTTCGCGCGGCCGGATGGCGAGCATCTCCGCCGCTGGATCGACGACTGCCCCAACAGCCTCTACGCCGCGCTGACCTTCCAGGGAGGTGCCGCCTGGCGGGCCGCGGTGCTCGCCGAACTCGGCCGCGTGCCCGGCATCCGCGCCATCATCGACCCGCTGACGGATGACGAGCTCGGCGCGCTGATGACCAATCTCGGCGGCCACGACATCGAGACACTGACCGAGGCCTTCCGCGCCCAGGATGCCGAGGGTGACCAGCCCACCTGCTTCATCGCCTACACGGTGAAGGGCATGGGCCTGCCCTTCGCCGGCCACAAGGACAACCATTCCGGCCTGATGACCAAGGAGCAGATGGGCAGCTTCCGCGAGCTGATGGCCATCCGCCCCGGCCACGAGTGGGATCTGTTCGAGGGCCTCGACATCCCCGAGGCGGAGCTGCGCGACTTCCTCGCCGCCGTCCCCTTCGCGGCGCCGCTGACGCCTCAGGGCCGTTCGCTGGCCGCGCCCGCGATCCATGTCCCCGCCACCTTCGTCGCGCCGAAGGTGGGGGAAGGGCGCAAGCAATCCACCCAGGCCGCCTTCGGCGACATCCTTGCCGAGATCGGGCGCGGCCGGGACGAGTTCGCCGACCTCGCCAGGCGCATCGTCACCACCAGCCCGGATGTGACGGTCTCGACCAATCTCGGTCCCTGGGTGAATCGCCGGGGCATCTTCGACCGCCACAAGAAGAACGACGTGTTCCGCGACGCGAAGCTCGCCAGCGCGCAGCGCTGGGGCATGTCGCCCGAGGGCCAGCATGTCGAGCTCGGCATCGCCGAACAGAACCTGTTCCTGATGCTGGCCGGGCTTGGCCTGGCGGATCGCCTCTACGGCGCGCGGCTGCTGCCGATCGGCACCGTCTATGACCCCTTCGTGAACCGGGGGCTCGATGCGCTGATCTACGCCTGTTACCAGGATGCGAGATTTCTTCTGGTATCAACGCCTTCTGGCCTGACCCTCGCGCCGGAGGGCGGGCAGCACCAGTCGGTGAACACGCCGCTGATCGGCATGGCGGCCGACCGGCTTGCCGCCTTCGAGCCGGCCCATGCGGATGAGCTCGCGATCCTGCTGCGCCATGCCTTCGAGCACATGCAGAAGCCGGATGGGTCGGCGGTGTGGCTGCGCCTGTCCACGCGCGGGCTGCCGCAGCCCGAACGGAGCCTCGATCCCGCCGCGGTCATCGCCGGCGCCCATTGGGTGGTGCCGCCGGCGCCGGGCGCGCGCATCGCCATCGGCTATCAGGGCCCCGTCGCGACCGAGGCGATGGCTGCCTTCGAGGAGCTGCGCAGCGAGGACGCGGCCGCCGGGCTGCTGGCCATCACCAGCCCCGACCGGCTGCATGCCGACTGGCTCGCCGCCCGGCGCGCCGTGCGCGGCGGGGTGCGGCAGGTCTCGCACATCGAGCGCATCCTTGCCCCGCTGGCCCCCGGGGCGGCGCTGGTCACGGTGCTGGACGGCCATCCGGCGGCCCATGCCTGGATGGGCGCGGTGCGCGGGCAGCGCGTGGTGCCGCTCGGCGTGGACCGCTTCGGCCAGGCCGGCGACATCCCCGATCTCTATCGGGAATACGGGCTCGACAGCGATGCGATCCTCGACGCCTGCGCCGAGGCGCTGCTGGGCTGACGCCGCGGCGTGCCGGTCCGGGGCGCGGCCTTGCCGGCCGCGCCCCGCCGGTTCAGTGACGCTGGCGTGGATCGCCCATCGCGTCGCGCTTCGCACGATCGGCCGGACAGTTCAGCCGGACCTGGTCGCCGGAGACGGAATCGACGGTCTGCAGCGAGAGGAAGTGGTGGTGCTGACCGCTCCCATCCGGATCGTCCTCGCGGGTCAGCTTGATGCGGTCGCCTTCGACGCGGTCCACCGTGCCGACATGGCGGCCGTCATTCCCGACCACTTCCATATGTTCGCGGATCTGATTGGTCTGTGCGCTCATGCGTTCTCTCTCCTTGTCGTGGGGGCCGTGCATCCGGCCCATGGGATGAACGCGGGGTGAGGGGGAGGGATGCGGCCGGCCTGCGGAACGATCCCTCACGTCGCGGTGTCATGACGGCGCGGTGCCGGAACGGGAAAATGCGCTGCCCGTGTCGTCCCGCGGCCGCCCTGTTCGTCGTAGGGGCAGGACGGCCATCACGGCCGGCCGGAAGGACAGGAGAAGATCCATGCGCGTGATGGTGATGGTGAAGGCGACCGACGACAGCGAGGCGGGGGCCATGCCCACGGTGGAGCTCCTGGAGGCCATGACGGCGTATAATGACGAACTGGCCAGGGCCGGGGTCATGCTGGCCGGAGAAGGGCTGCGCCCGTCCTCCAAGGGGAAGCGCATCGCCTTCGACGGCGCGCGGCGCAGCGTGATCGACGGCCCCTTCGCCGAAACCCGCGAACTCGTCGCCGGCTTCTGGCTCTGGGAGGTGAAGGACATGGCCGAGGCGGTCGAATGGGTGAAGCGCTGCCCGAACCCCATGCCCGGCCCGAGCGAGATCGAGATCCGCGAAGTGGTCGAGGCGAGCGATTTCGGCGAGGCGCTCACCGAGGGGATGCAGCGCGAACTTGACCGTCTGCGCAGCCAGACGGGCGGGAACTGAGCCCGGTGGCGCCGCCGCCCGATCCCGCCGCGGCGGCGCTGGAGGCTGTCGAGACCGTCTTCCGCACGGAGCGGCCGCGCCTGGTCGGTGGCCTGCTGCGACTGGTCCGCAGCCTCGATCTGGCCGAGGACCTGGCGCAGGACGCGCTGGCCGCGGCGCTCGTGGATTGGCCGCGGACGGGCGTGCCCGACCGCCCGGGGGCCTGGCTCATGGCCACGGCCCGGCGCCGCGCGATGGACCGCTTCCGGCGCGCGCGGATGCAGGCCCGCCATCATGCCGTCCTGGCCGCCGACCGCGAGGAGGCCCGGACGCCGGCACCTGAAACGGCCCTGGATGACGAGATCGGCGACGAGATCCTCACCCTCATCGTCACCGCCTGCCATCCGATGCTCGCGCCGGAGGCGCGCGCCGCGCTCACGCTGCGCCTGGTCGGCGGGCTGACCATCGCCGAGATCGCGCGCGCCTTCCTCTCGACCGAAGCGGCGATCGGGCAGCGCATCACCCGCGCCAAGCGCGCCATCGCGGAAGCGGGCCTGGCCTATGACGTGCCGCGCGGCGCCGCGCGGGCC
>JAYRJZ010000018.1:0-64850 GCA_041906015.1 Roseomonas sp. | reverse complement strand
CACCGCGCCGCTGCCGGACCGCAGGAACAGCGAGAAGGTCACGTTCGGCAGCGGCGGCAGCCCGTCCGCCTCGCCCAGCACGCGCAGGTCCGGCGTCAGCATCTCGATGTTCCGGGCGGTGATGCCGAGCCCCGCGCGCACCGCGGCGCGAATTGCCCCGAGATTGAGGCTGAGATAGGCGAGCCGCCAGGTGCAGCCCGATCGGTCCAGCGCCTGGATCGCCAGGCTACGGAACAGGCTCGGCTCGTTCGACAGCACCAGCGGCACGGGCAAGCCCGGCTGCGGCAGATAGCCCGCGCTGCAGAACCAGACGGTGGGCGAACGCCGCAGCACCAGCCGCGGGAAGGTGCTGTGGTCGCGGGTCGAGATGGCGAGGTCGAGTTCGCCGCGTTCCAGCGCCTCCATCAGGAAGGGGCTCCGCCCCGTGCGGATCTCAAGAAGGATGTCGCGGTGGCGCTGGGCGATGCGGCCGAGGATTTCCGGCAGCATGGTATCGACCACGTCGTTGTTGGCGCCGAGCCGCACGAGTTCCGTCTGCCCCGCCGGGCCGAGCGCCGCGGTCGCCTCATCGTTCAGGGCAACCAGGCGGCGCGCATAGGCGAGCAGGCGCTGGCCATCCTCGCTGAGCCGCTTGCGTCGGCCTTCGCGCAGGAACAGCGGCCGTCCGGCCTGTTCCTCCAGCCGCTGCATCTGCTGGCTGAGGGCGGATTGCGTGCGATGGACGCGCTCCGCCGCCGCGGCGAAGGAACCGCCATCGGCCACGGCCACGAAGCTGCGCAGCAGGTCGAGGTCAAGGTTCTGGGTCATCGGACATCACGCTTCAGCATTGCTTATGTTTTCTGCCTGGGAAATGCGATTGTCAAAATCCGCCATACGACGAGATTCCCGCTCGAAAAGGCGGCTTGCCGGAGAATGTCGTGCTCCCGCGCCGTGGCGTGGGGCCGAGGGGCCCGAAGGAAGGGCCTCAGATGTCGCAGCAGGTACGGGCGGGGCGGATCGGATTGCCATCCGCGGCCACGCGGTGGGGTGCCATCGTTCCGGGATTGTTGCTGTGCCTCGCCATCGCGGCGACCTCGATCGGCATTCGCAATCTCTCCGGCATCGCCGCCCTCAACCCCGTCGTCGTGGCGCTGCTGATCGGCCTCGGACTCGGTGCGCTGCTCGGCCGGCCCGCCGTGCTGAAGCCCGGCATCGGCTTCGCGGTGAAGCCGCTGCTGCGCAGCGCGATCGTGCTGCTGGGCCTTCAGGTGACGCTGGCCGGGCTCGTGTCGCATGGCGTGGGCGTCCTGTTGCTGGCCGTCGCGGTGGTGGCGCTGACCCTGCCTTTCACGATCTGGCTCGGGCGCCTGCTGGGCGTGGAACCTGCCCTCGCGCAGCTCATCGGCACCGGCACGGCGATCTGCGGGGCCTCCGCGATCGTGGCGGCCAACCAAGTGGCGCGCGGGCGGGACGAGGACGTGACCTATGCGCTCGCGGTCATCACGCTGTGCGGCACCGCGGCAATGATCCTCTATCCGCTGCTGATGCCGCTGCTGGGGCTCGATGCGCGGGCTTACGGCATCTGGGCCGGCGCGAGTGTGCATGAGGTGGTGCAGGCGGTCGGCGCGGCTGCGGCGGGCGGCGAGGAAGCAGCGCGGTCCGGCACGGTGGCGAAGCTCGCGCGCGTGTTCCTGCTCGCGCCCGCGGTCATGATGCTCGGCCTGTGGATCGGCCGCTCGCGCAGCCAGCAGGATGCGGTTTCGGTGCCGGTGCCGTGGTTCGCCTTCGGCTTCCTCGCGCTGGTCGCGGCCGGTTCGCTGGGGCTCGTGCCGCCGATGGCGGCGGCCCTGAGCCGGGACGTCGTGCCGGTGATGCTGGCGGCGAGTGTCGCCGCCCTCGGCCTGGGCACGGATCTGCGAGCCATGAAGGCGCGCGGCGGCCGCCCCCTGCTGCTGGGTATCGCCAGCACGGTCTTCATCGCCGGGATCGCGCTGGTCGGCGTCTTCGTCCTGCCGTGAGCGGGCGGCCGTCGCCGCGCCCCCATCGGCATGGGCCATGCGCTGCGACGACGACCATGCGCGGCCAAAGCCGCCGTCAGATCGCCGGGGAGGCGTGATCCGGGCGGCTGCCGATCCGCCAGCAGCCGATAACGGCAAAGGGCGACGGGCTGCGCCGACCCGTCGCGATCCGATGCGCCATCCTCGTCCTCGATCAGTCGCGGAAATCGGGCTCCGTCCGGTCCAGCTGCCGGAGCAGCCCCGGCCATTCCAGCAACCCGTATTTCCGCGAGCTGCCGGGCCCATACATCGCGCAGGACGCCTGCACCACCTCCGGGCTCGGCATCTCCAGCTCGGTATTGCAGGCCATCGCCGCGAGCTGCGCCTGGCAGGACCGTTCCAGCCCCCACATGGCGATGAAGGCTTCCGGCACGCTCTCGCCCAGGGTCAGCAGACCATGGTTGCGCAGGATGCAGTAGTTGTTGGGCCCGATCGACCTCGCGAGCGCGGCGCGCTCCTTCGGGTCGCGCTCCGGTCCCTTGAAGTCGTGGTAGGAGATGCGGCCGTAGAAGCGCGTCGCCGTCTGCGTCAGCGGCAGCAGCCCGCATTTCAGCGCGGAGACCGCCATGCCGGCGATGGTATGGGTGTGCATCGCCGCCATCGCATCGGGCCGCGCACGATAGATCGCCGAATGGATGGTGAAGCCCGCCGGATGCAGGCCATAGGGCAGGTCCGGGCGATAGAGGATCTCGCCTTCCTCATTCACCTTCAGCAGGGAGGAGGCGGTGATCTCGCTGAACAGCATGCCGTTCGGATTGATCAGGAACTGCCCCGGCGCATCCGGCACGCGCGCCGTGATGTGGGTGTAGATCATGTCCGACATGCCATAGCGGTCGCATAGCCGGTAGCAGGCGGCGAGATCGACGCGCGCCTTCCACTCGGCCTCGCTGACCGAGGCCTTGAGCGGCGCGATCTTCAGGGCGGATGCATGGGTCATCGACGGATCCTCACTCGGTGCGGATGTTGGTGCGCGCGATCAGCTCGCGCCATTTCACGACTTCCTCGGACAGGCGCGCGGCGAGCGGCGCCGGCCCGTCCATGCGCATGATGGCCTCGCCCGCCGACAGCCGGGCCTTGAGGTCGGGATCGTCCCTCAGCAGGGCCAGTTCTGCCAGAAGCCGCTCGGTCGCCGCCGGCGGCATGCCCTTGGGCGCGAACATCGAGAACCAGTTGGGCGCGGCATAGCCAGGCACCTGTTCGGCGATGGCGGGCACGCCCTCGATGCCCGGCACGCGCTCGGGCATGGTCACGCCGAGCAGCCGGCCGCGGCCCTGCCGCGCATGGGCCAGCACTTCCAGCGTGCTGCCGAAGATCAGGTCGATCTCGCCCGTATAGATCGCGTTCACCGCCTGGGAGACGCCACGATAGGGCACATGGGTCAGCTCGATCCCGGCCTGCGCGGCGAACAACGCGCCGGCCAGGTGGTTGGCCGACCCGACCCCGCCCGAGCCATAGGTGAGCTTGCCCGGATTGGCGCGCGCGGCGGCGAGGAGCTGTGCGAGCGACTGGAATTCGGACTCCGCGCGCACCAGCAGGCCCGACGGCACGTCGCAGACGATGGTCAGCGGCGCGAGGTCGCGTTGCGGATCGAAGCCCAGCGCCGGCTGCAGCGTCGGGATGATCGAGATGGACGCCGAGATGAACAGCAGCGTTGCCCCATCAGGCGCCGATTTCGCGGCGTGCTGGGCGCCAAGCCCGCCCCCTGCGCCAGGCCGGTTGTCGATGATGAAGGTCGCGCCGAGCCGCTGGCTCAGCTTCTCCGCGATCACGCGCGCGGGAATGTCCTGCGGCCCGCCGGCCGCGAAGGGGATGACGATACGTGCCTGGCGGACCGGCCAGGCGTCCTGCGCGCGCAGGGTCGTGGGGGCGGCGAGCACGCCGGCCATCAGCGCGCGTCTGGCAATCCGGATCATGTGCGGTCGGGCCCCAATTCGAAGCTTGTCATGTCGTCGAGCGTGTCGCCGAACCAGGCCCTGATGGCGGCCTGCTGACGACCGATCGGGCGTGGAATGCCGTTCTCCACCGTCATCGGCAGGTCGTGGCCCGGGATCAGCAGGCAGCCGGGACGGTTGCGGCACAGCTCCCACACCATCGCGATCGTCGCCTCGCTGACCGCGGGGTCGTAGGTCATGTCGGTGCGTCGCGTCGTCAGCTCGATGCGGTTCTTCACCGCATCCTGCAACAGGATGCAGTCCTGTCCGTCGCCGGCGATGACGAAGATCAGGTGCCCGGGCGTGTGGCCGGGCGCGAGATGCGCCGTGATGCCGGGCAGCACCTCCTGCCCGTCATCCATCAACTGCAGTGTCGGCCAGCGCGACAGCGCCTCGATCGCATGTTCGGGCACCGGCGTCGTGCCCCAGGGCACGCCGAGCGCCCAGGCGAGTTCCTTCCGCCCGAGATGGATGCGCGCCTGCCGGAACAGCGGCCAGTTGACCGCGTGGTCGTGATGCGCGTGGCTCAGCAGCAGATCGGTGACGTCGCCCGGCGCGATGCCGCGATCCTTCAGCAGCCCGACCAGCGTCTTGCGCAACCCGAAGCCGCCGCCATCCAGCACCACGATGCGCCCATGGCCGCGCAGCAGCACGACCGTGCTCCAGCCGAGCCCACCATGCTGCACCGCCTTGCCGGGATAGCCATTGACCAGGACCTCCAGCTCCCAGCCCCCACCCTGCCAGTTCATCGTACCGCCTCCGTGAAGCCATAGAGCCGCGCCGGATTGGCAACGAGGATGCGATGCAGCAACGCCTCGTCCTCCGCCCAGCGAGCCAGGCGGTTGAGCGCCGCCCCGTCATCGATCGGGTTGAAGGGCTCGATCACCTCGGGCGGCGGACGGGCACCGGGGCGGCCGCCCGGATGCGGCCAGTCGCTGCCCCAGAGCATGCGGTCGGGATTGGCCGCGATCAGTGCGCGAGCCAGCGCCGCCGCGGCTGGTCCGTCAGGGTCCGCGGCGACGCGATGCGGCGCCGACAGCTTCAGATAGGCGCGCCCCGAACCCAGCAGTCGCAGCAGCGCCGCAAGCCCGGGCTGCGCCGTGCCGGCCTCCGCCCGAGCATGGCCGAAATGGTCCACGACCAGCGGCACCGGCAAGGCGGCGAGCGTCGCCTCCAGCGCCTCGATCACCGCGAGGCGCGTGAAGGTCTGCACATGCCAGCCCAGCGGTGCGACGCGGTCAGCCGCCCAGCGCAGCGCCGTTGCCGCAACTGCCGGGTCGGACTGCCCCGCGGTTTCGAGGTTCACGCGGACGCCACGCATCCCGGCGGCGTGCATCGCGGCCAGCGCGGCGTCGGTGGTCGCCTCGTCGATGACCGCCACCCCACGCGCCATGGCGGGGCCCAGCGCGGTTATGCCATCCACCGTGCAGGCATTGTCGCTGCCATAGGGGCTCGGCTGCACGATCACCACGCGGTCGAGGCCGAGCAGGCGCTGATGCGCCAGCAACTCGGCGGCGACCGCATCGCCCGGCGTGTAGCGCCGCGCCGGATCGAAACCGAAGCGCGCGGCGGGCCCGAAGACGTGGGTATGGCAATCACAGGCCCCCGCCGGCATAGCGAAGTCCAGTGCAGCATGGCGCACGCCGAGAAGGTCCCGCTGATGCGCGGCGTCGTTCATCCGTTTCCGTCCCTAACTCCGGAGACAGCATTCCAGGCAGCGCATCGGTCGTCCAATGGCTTGCTTGCCCGACCTCATTGATCGCGTTTATGCATGGGATCGGAGGAAGCGCCGGGATGAACCTGCGGCAACTCGAAGTGTTCCACGCGGTCATGCGCGCGGGCACCGTTACCGGCGCGGCGCGTCTGCTGGGCGTGACGCAGCCTTCGGTCAGCACCGTGCTGAAGCATTGCGAGGCGCAGCTTCGCATCCCGCTGTTCCGCCGCATCGGCGGCAGGCTGCAGCCCACCCCGGAAGCCGAGGCGATCCTGCCGGATATCGAGGCGATCTTCGCCCGGCTCGATTCCGTCGATCGCCAGTTGCAGGACCTCAAGGGCGGGCGGATCGGCACGCTCTCGCTCGCCGGCGCCTTTCCCATCGCCAATGGCTACCTGGCCGCGGCTGTCGCCTCCTTCCAGGCGGAGCGCCCTCGGCTGCGCGTCGTGCTGCAGTCGCTTACCTCGCCCGAGGTGATCGACCGCGTCGTCAGCCGGGAAGTGGAACTGGGCATCGCCTTCGAGCCGGTCGTGAACCCCGAGGTGGAGACCGAGGTCCTGATCACCTCCGGCGTCTCCTGCGTGATGCGCGACAATCACCCTCTCGCGGAGCGGGAGGAGATCGCCATTCATGAGCTCGATGGCATGCCCATCATCACCTATCTGCCGCGTGCCCTGCTGCGCAGCTACGTGGACCGCGCCCTGTCGGATGCAGGGGTGATGCCGCGCTTCAGCGTGCAGGTCAGCCTGTCGCTGACCGGCATGGCGCTCGCCTATCATGGCGCGGGCATCGCGCTGGTCGAGCCTTTCCTGCTCAAGGCCCTGCCCTTGCCGGGCCTGGTTGCCCGCCCGCTGCGGCCACGCATCGAGTTGAAGACACTGCTCATCCGCGCCCGTTCCGCGCCGCGCTCGGCCATCATGGCGCGGTTTGTCACGCATCTGCGAAAGGAAGTGGGGGAGATGGCGAAGGCATAGCCCGGATCAATGGATCGGCCCGGTGTTTCGATTGGACTTCACGGGGTGGTGCGGGGAGGCTCCGCGCAACAACCGGAGGAAACACCATGCTGCAGCGCCGATCGCTGCTCGCCGGGCTCGGCATCGCCGTGCTGCCCGTCGCAGCGGCCCGGGCCGCCTGGCCCGACAGGCCCATCCGTCTCGTCATGCCTTTCGCCGCCGGCGGCAACGGCGACCTGACCGTCCGCGTCGCCGCGCCCATCATGGCGAACCGGCTCGGCCAATCCGTGGTGGTGGACAACAAGGGCGGCGCCGGCGGCGCGATCGGTACCGCCGAGGTCGCGCGGGCGCGGCCCGACGGCTACACGCTGCTCGGCGCCACGGCGGGGCCGCTCGTCACCGCACCGCTGGTGCAGGCGAATGTCGGCTACGACCCGATCCGCGACTTCGCGCATGTTGCGCTCATCAGTCGCGTGCCCATGGTCATCATCGTCGCGAACAACGTCCCGGCGCGCACGCTGCCCGAGCTGATCGCGCTGTCGAAGTCGCGCCCCGGGACCATCGGGATCGGCACCTCGGGTGTCGGCGGCGCGAACCATTTGCCGCTCGAACTGCTGAACGCCGCGACGCAGGCGCAATTGCTCCACGTCCCCTATCGTGGCGGTGGGGCCGTGCTACCCGATCTCGTCGCGGGGAATGTCGCCGGGGCGCTGACCGAGCTTTCCTCCTGCCTCGACCTGCACCGCACCGGGCGCGCCCGGATCATCGCCGTGGCGTCGCGCAACCGCTCCACGCAACTGCCCGACGTGCCGACCGTCATCGAGGCCGGCGTCGCCGATTTCACGGCCGAGGCCTTCGTCGGCATCTCCGCTCCCGCAGGCACACCGGCCCCAGTGCTGGCATCGCTGCAGCAGGCCGTCGCCGATGCCGACGCGAACACGGATGTCCGCGCGCGGCTGGAAGCACTGGGCGCGGAGATGGCCACGCCCGAGCAGCAGACCCCCGCCGGCTTCCTCGCCTATCTCGAGGCCGAGATCGCCAAGGCCCGCCGGGCGGTGGCGCTCGCCGGCCTGAAACCGGAGTGACACGACGCATGAGCGATGCCCTGCTTCCCGAGAACCCGATCCGCGTGAAGATGCGTGGCGGGCAAGCTGCCTTTGGCCTCAGCGTGCGCCTGGCGCGCTCGCCCGACATCGCGCGTGTCGCCAAGGCGACCGGCCACGACTTCCTGTTCATCGATGTCCAGCATTCGATCTTCAACCTGGAGAGCATCGCCGCCATCGCCCAGACGGCGCTGGCGATCAACGTCTCGCCGCTGGTGCGCGTGCGGTCCGTCGAGGATCCGGACGTGCCGCTGCTGCTCGACAATGGCGTGGCGGGCATCGTCTTCCCCGATGTGAACAATGCCGCCGAGGCGCGTCGCGCCGTCGATCGCTGCCGCTTCCCGCCGCTGGGTCGCCGTTCGGTGTCGGGCGGCTATCCGCAATTCGACTATCGCAGCGTGCCGGTCTCGAAGGCGACGGTGGCGCTCGACGTCGCGACGCTCGTCGTCTGCATGGTCGAGACCGCCGAGGGTCTGAACAACCTGGAGGAGATCTGCGCCGTCCCCGGCGTGGATGTGGTGCATATCGGCGCCAACGACCTGCTGGTTTCGCTCGGCAAGCCGGGGCAGTTCGATGATCCCATCGTGGTCGAGGCGATGGACCGCGCGATCGCCGCGACCGCGAAGAACAACGGCTTCGCCGGTTGCGGCGGCAATCGCGACGTGGCGCGACAGGCGGCATCGGTGAAGCGGGGCGTGCGCTTCCTGACGACGCAATCCGACATCGGCTTCCTCGCCGCTGCGGCCAATCAGTGGACCTCCGGGCTGCGCAAGGCGATCGAGGCATGACCCGCCCCCGCGTCTTCATCCTCGACGTGTTCCATGAGGCCGGCGTCGAGTTGATCTCCCGCCATGCCGATGTGGTTCGCTGGGACGACCCGCGCATCGGTCGCTGGCGCGAGGAAGCGGACGGGCTGATGGTCCGCCTCACGCGCCTCGGCGACACGGACTTCGCCGCGGCCAAGCATCTGCGCGCCGTCGCCAAGCAGGGCGTGGGGATCGAGAACATCGACCTTGCCTCGGCCGCGAAGCATGGCGTGCTGGTCTGCAACACGCCCGGCGTGAACAGCGAGGCAGTCGCGGAGATCGCGCTCGCGCTGGGCCTTTGTGCCGGGCGCCGCATCGCGGAGATGGATCGCGTCATGCGCGCGGGCGGGACGATCAAGCGCGACCGCTACCTGGGCGTCGAGGCGGCGGGGCGGACCGTCGGCGTCATCGGCATGGGCAATATCGGCACGCGCGTCGCGCGCAAATGGCTGGGTGCCTTCGACGCGAAGCTGATCGGTTACGACCCCTACGTTCCGGCCGATGCCTGGCGCGACCTGCCGCATGACCGGGCGGCAAGCCTCGATGCGCTGCTGGAGGGCTCGGACCTCGTCACCATTCATTGCCCGTTGACCGAGGAGACGCACCATATGATCGGCGCGGCGGAACTCGCGCGCATGAAGCCGCGCGCCATCCTGGTGAACGCCGCGCGCGGCGGCATCGTGGATGAGGCGGCGCTCTACGATGCGCTCAGGAACGATCGGCTCTTCGCCGCGGGCCTCGATGTCTTCGAGATCGAGCCGCCCACCAACGAGACCACGCCCTTGCTCTCGCTGCCCAACGTCGTCGCCACGCCCCATGCGGCCGGCGGCACGGAGGAGACGCAGATCCGCAGCGCCACGCTGGTCGCCGAGCAGCTTCTCGCCGCGCTGGCGGGGCAGCCCGTGCTCAGCAGGGTGGCCTGAGATGAATCTCGTTCCCGCCGAGACCTGCCGCGCGCAGATCGTCTCCGTCCTTACCGCCTGGGGCATGGACCCCGAGACCGTCGCCATCACCGCCGAGGTCATGATCGAGACCGACCTCGCCGGCGTGGACAGCCACGGCATCTCGATGCTGATGGACTATGACGAGTCCCGCCGGAAGGGAAAGCTGAACCTCGCCGCGCGCCCACGCATCATCCGCGAGAACCCCGTCACCGCGCTGGCCGATGCCGATGCCGGCCTCGGCCATCCGGCCGCTGTCTTCGGGATGACGGTCGCGATCGGCAAGGCGAAGACGGCCGGCGTCGGCGTCGTGGCGGTGCGCAATTCCCATCACTTCGGGGCCGCCGGCTACTACGCGGCGATGGCGGCGCAGGCAGGGCTGGTCGGGCTCGTCACCAGCGCGACCCGGACAATCGGCGTGGTGCCGACGCGCGGGGCAATCCCGGTGCTCGGCACCAATCCCCTCGCCTTCGCCGCGCCGGCGAAGCGCAACCGCGCCTTCCGGCTCGACATGGCGACCAGCACCGTCGCGGCGAACAAGGTCAAGGTCTACGACCTGCTGAACAAGGCGCTGCCGGCGGGCTGGGTGCTGGACGGACAGGGCCAGCCGGTGCGCGATGCGTCGCACGCCTGGAACACCATTCGCAACAGCCCCGAGGGCGGGCTCACGCCGCTCGGCGGCACCGCGGAGATGGCGAGCCACAAGGGCTATGGCCTCGCCATGATGGTGCACATCCTGGGCGGCGTGTTGTCGGGGGCCTCCTTCTCGCCGATCCGGGTGAAGACTCAGCGAGCGGAGGATCCCGACAATCTCGGCCATTTCTTCATGGCGCTCGACCCCGACTGCTTCCGCGACGAAGGCGAATTCGAAGCCGATCTCGACGAGGCGATCGACGTGCTGCATGCGACGCCGCCGGCCGATCCGTCGAAGCCCGTGCTGGTCGCCGGCGATCCGGAAGCCGAATCCCGCGCGCGCCGCCTCGCCGAGGGCATCCCCGTGCCCGACAGCCTCGTCGAAAAGCTCCGGGGCGTCTGCGAACGCGCGGGCGTTGCCTGCCTGATGCCCTGACCAGAACCGACCGGGAGGAGACAAGAATGACCATCACCCGCCGCGGCGTCGCCGCGCTCGCCGGGCTCGGGATCGTTCCCGCCGCCATGGCACAGCAGCAGGATTTCCCGCGCCAGCCGGTGCGCATGGTGGTCCCCTTCGCCCCTGGCGGGGCGACGGATATCGTGGCGCGCATTCTCGCCCCCGGCATGCAGGATGCCTTCGGCGGACGGCCCGTGATCGTGGACAACCGGGGCGGCGCGGCCGGGCGCCTCGGCGCGGAGGCCGTGATCAACGCGCCGGCGGACGGGCACACCATCACGCTCTTCACCATCACCAATGCCGTGCTGAATGCGGGGCTGATCCACGATGCGCGGCTCGATCCGCGCCAGGCCTTCATGCCCGTCTCGCTGGTCGTGACCATGCCGATGGTCCTGACGGTGGGCAACCACCTTCCCGCGCGGAACCTGCAAGAATTCGTCGCGCTGATGAAGGAGCGCCCGGGGCGGCTGACCTATGGTTCCTCGGGCGCCGGCAGCTTCAACCATCTCGGCGCACAGTTATTCAACCTGCGCAGCGACACGCGCGCCGAGCACATCCCCTATCGCGGTGCGGGCCAGGTCTATGCCGACATGATCGCGGGGAACGTGGATTGGCTGGTGGAGGGCATCGCCTCCCAGGCGCCGCATGTGCAGTCGGGGTCGATCCGCGCCCTGGCGGTGCTGGCGCGGGAGCGCAGCCCGTTGATGCCCGAGGTTCCCACCGCCATCGAACAGGGGTTCCCCGCTTTCGAGGTGGTGAACTTCATGGGTATCTTCGTCGCCAAGGGCACGCCGGCGCCCATTGTGGCACGGCTGGAGCAGTCGGTGCGCGGCGCGATTGCCAACCCCGATATCGCCCGTCGCCTGCGCGAGGTCGGGACCGATCCCGCCGGCACGACAGCAGAGGAGTTTCAGGTCTTCTGGCAGGCGCAGCTCGCCCTGTGGCTGCCGGTGGTCGAAGCCTCGGGCGTCCGGCTGGATTGATGAAGCGGCTGTGGCGCAGCGTGTGCCGGCCCCGGGCGGCCGGCGCATCGCGCCACGGCAGGCCGATGGCGGAGGACGTGGACGGTCCTGCTCGCCACCTACCGCTCATTCTCCCCCGCGACAGGTGAGCGCCGCCGCATCCGGGCAGTGGTCAGCGAGCATGACAGCACGCGACCACACCCGGAATCGGGCCCCCTGCCCTTCCCGCCGTTGATGGGGCCTGGGCCTAGCTCCCGAGTTCTCCCATCACCAGTTCGACCCAGAAGCCGATGCCATGCGGCAGGGCGGCGTCATTGAAGTCATAGTCAGGCGTGTGCAGCCCGTGCACGGGCCCCTCTGCCGCCGCGCCATTCCCGATGAAGATGAGGGCGCCCGCCTTCTCCCGCATCATGTAGGCGAAGTCCTCCCCGCCCGTGACCGGCGTGGTCTCGGCATCCACCTGCGCCTCGCCGGCCAGGGCACGGGCGGCGGCGATCATCGCCTCCGTCTCGCGTCCGCTGTTGATGAGGGGCACGGTGTTCCACCACATCGTCACCTCCGCCGTCGCGCCGACCATGGCCGCGGACTGCTCCGCCAGCTCGCGGATGCGGCGTTCGACGAGCGCCTGCACCGCCGGGGTGAAGGCCCGCATCGTGCCGCCCACCATCAGTTCGGAGGGCATGACGTTCAGCGCCTCGGCCGCGCCGCCGGCAATGTGTCCCACGCTGACCACGGCACTCTCGGTGGACGCTACGTTGCGCGCCACGATGGTCTGCAGGGCCTGGATGAAGATGGCCTGCGCGACGGTGATGTCCGAGGCGAGGTGCGGCGAGTTTCCGCCATGCCCGCCGGTCCCGCGGAAAGTCACCTTCCAGCGGCCCGAGGCGGCCATCAGCGGTCCGGTGCGCGTGGCGAAGGAGCCGGTGGGTATGCCCGGCATGTTGTGCATGCCGTACACGGCATCGACGGGGAAGCGATCGAACAGTCCGGCCTCGATCATCGCCTCGGCGCCGCCGCGGCCCTCCTCCGCGGGCTGGAAGATGAAGTGCACGGTGCCGGCGAAGTCCGGCGCCTCGGCGAGAAGCTGCGCGGCACCGAGCAGCATCGCCGTGTGCCCGTCATGCCCGCAGGCATGCATCCGGCCCGGATTGCTCGAGGCATAGGGCAGGCCGGTACGCTCGGTCAGCGCCAGCGCATCCATGTCGGCACGCAGCCCGATGGCCCCCTGCCCCGGCCGCCGGCCACGCAGCGTGCCGACCACGCCGAGGCGCCCGACACCCTCGGTGACCTCGATCCCCCACTCGCGCAGCTTCGCCGCCACCAGGCCCGCGGTGCGCGTTTCCTCGAAGCCCAGTTCCGGATGCGCGTGAATGTCGTGGCGAATCGCGGTGATCGCAGGAAGGTGGTGCGCGAGACGCGATGTGATGTCGTTCCGGGGCATGCTGGTGGGGCTCCGATGTTGTCCCGCCTCTGTTGCCCTGCGCCGGGCTGTCCGGCAACCAGGCTTGGCGCCCGACGCCGCCGGCGCAGCCGGGCTTTCGGCCGACAACGCGCTCAAGGAGGGTCAGCGCAGGAAGTCGGCCAGGGCGAAGCCACGAAAACGGGCCTGGCAGGACCCGTCCGCGGCGGAACGGGACATGCTGCGCCATTCGCTCGCCGTCATGCCGAAGTGGCGGCGAAACATGCGGCTGAAGGAGGACGGCTCGAACATGCCGACCGCTTCCGCCACCTCGCGGATACTGCGACCCTCCGCCTCTCGCGACAGCAGGCGCCCGGCAGCCTTCAGCCTCTCCGCCTGGATCGCCTGGGTCACGCCGCCGATGGGTTCGAAGGCCCGGTAGAGCTGGCTGCGGGAGATGCCGAGGGCGCGCGCGACAAGTTGCGGCGTCAGGCGGGACGATCCCAGGCGGCGCCGGATGAAGGCCAGCGCGCGGGCCCGCTGGTGTTCCTGCAGCAGCGGGCCCGCCATCGCCAGGGCATCGCCGCCGCCGCTGAGGCAGGCTCGCATCATCACCGCGCTGGCCTCGGCCGTGCGAGCGCGTTCCTCGTCCGTCATGGTGGGCAGGACGGCCCAGAGCCCGGCAAGGTAGTCGGCCAGCATGCGGGAGAGCGCATCCGTGCGCGGGTGGTCGCGCGTCGCATCGAGATGCGCGGACAGCGTAGGCAAGCTATCCCGGGCGAAGAAGATGCCGATCCACTCCGTGGTCACACTGGAGCCCTGATAGGCTTCATCGAGTGCCTGGACATGCAACTGCCCGGCCGGCACCGATATGCAGCGGTCGCCGCGATCCCAACGGAAGCCCCGGTCTCCGTAGGTCGTGAGGTTGACGCACCAGTGATCCAGCCCGTCGCGCCGGGCGTGGCGCTGCGTCCGGATGACGCTCTGGCTCTCCGCGACGACGCGAGTCATCACGAAGGATCCGAAGGGGATCACCTGCCGTTCGGCCTTGAAACCGGCGCGAGCCAACCGCTCGTCGCCGAAGACGATATCGAGCGAGGGGGCATTGCCTGCCCGCCAGACCTCCGCCTGCTGAGCCTTGGGCAGGTCGCTCGTGGAGAAGGCGAAGATGGGCCGCGCCGCCCGCCCCGCAGGCGCTGCCGACCCGGGCGCTTCTGCCGATTCAGGCCGCGCCTTGCTGTCGCTGTCCACCGTCCCGGGTTCCGAGTTCCCACATGAGCCCTGCCTCATACCGATGCGTCGTCGATTCATCCACGCTTCGTTGCCCTCGGCCTGGTCACTCTTCCGGGTGCCGGCATGTCGCAAGCGATCCTGAAACCGGCACGGCCCGCGCCCATATCCGGTCGGCCCGCCGCCACGTCAGGGTGGCATGGCATGGGTGAGGACAGGGACGGGCCATGCTGGACCATGCCCAGGATCGCCGTCATGCGGGAGGAGCAGGCAGGGGCCTGTCCCAGCCGATTCTGCCCATCATCGGGGTGATATCGAGCCGCCGCACGGCGGTGATGCCCTGCCTCCCCCGCCGCGCCCGCGGGGTTCTTGCCAGGATAGGCACGCCGCGTTCCGCACCGACGCGAAACGGGATAGGATGACGCCGTGAATCTTCTCGTCCCGCCCCGCGCCCGCCTGCAGATCGAGGTCGTCTTCGATCTTGTGTGCCCCTGGTGCTACCTCGGCACGCGCCGCTTGCGCCGGGCGCTGCGCGCGCGCCCTGACATCCTCGTCGACATCCTCTGGCGGCCCTTCCTGCTGAACCCCGACATCCCCTCGGCTGGCCTGCCGCGCCAGGAGTTCATGACGCGGAAGTTCGGCGGCGAGGAACGGGCGCGGCGCCTGCACGCGACCATCGCCGAGCTTGGCCGGGCCGAAGGCGTGCCCTTCCGCTTCGAACGCATCCTGCGCATGCCTTCGAGCCTCGATGCCCATCGCCTCGTGCGCTTCGCCGCGCGCGAAGGATTGGGCGATGCCATGGTCGACACGCTGTTCCATGGCCATTTCGTCGAGGGTGCGGATCTCGGCCATATCGAGACGCTGGTGCACCTCGCGGCGCGCGCGGGGCTCGACAGCACGCAGGCGCACCTCTTCCTCGAATCGAGCGCCGATGCCGATGCGGTGCATGCGGAGAATCTTCGCGCCCATCGGCTCGGCATCAACGGCGTGCCCTGCTTCGTGCTGGAAGGCCGCCACGCCATCGCCGGCGCCCAGGAACCCGAGGTTCTGGAACGTCTCCTCGATGTCGCGCTGGTCGAAGCGTGAGGATTTCAGCGAGGGGTCTTGCGCGCATCGCGCGCCGCGTCTAAGGAGGCGGCCCCGCCAGGACGGGGGGCGCATAGCTCAGTGGTATGAGCGCCTGCTTGACACGCAGGAGGTCCGTGGTTCGATCCCACGTGCGCCCACCACCCTTTCGCAGTGCAGCCGCGAGAGGATGTGTGCCCACGCACCGCGGCGGGCCATTATCAACCTGATCGAAGATGCGCATCAACGCAGCGCGCTGCTGTCCTGGCTTCGGATCGCGGCTTGACGCGATCCGGGAGCGCACGGCGCGACCGCGCCAAGACCGTCAACCGCCCCCGACACACCAGCCCACGGCGCGACGGCAAGGCGGCCGGATGGCCGCCGCCCGCCGTCTGAGGGTCAGGAAAAACCAGCTACCGCTTCGTCAGAAGCGGTAGCGGAAGCCAACCACGAAGCTGTTCGCGCCTTCCCATACGCCGTTGTAGAGGCCGAAGATGCCGCTGCGGTGCATATAGCGGAACGCGACCTCGTACTGCGGATAGTCCGGCAGGGCGAAGGTGATCTCGGGCGAGAAGAAGTTCAGCCAGGCCGATTGGTTCTGCTCCGGATAGGCATCCGTGCCCCGTTCGACCTGCGGCAGCCGCGTCACGAAGTCCGGGCCCATCGACAGGCCGACGGTCGTGTAGACGTAGTTGCTCCAGGGGAAGCCGTCATAGCGGAGATAGACCGCGCCCCAGAACTCGCCGCCCTCGGTATCGCCGAAGCGATAGGCGCTGCCGGCTTCCAGATCGACCATGAAGAAGCGCCAGAAGCGGGCCACCCGGTACTGCACGGCCCCGCCCACCAGCGTGTCGTCCCCCCAGGATCCGGACCATGGCGCGACCATGAGGTCACGCAGCTTGCCGTCCGCCACCGAGGAGCCGACGAACAGCGTCGCCGACCAGGGCCGCGAATCTGCGATCGCCCGCGCGCGGTCCGCCGGTGAAAGGTGAGAGAGATCGACCGGCGTGCGGGTCGGGGCCGCCGGTGCTGTCACGACCGCGGGTACCGGCGCGGGTTCCGAAACCGGCGCGGCCGGCGCCGCTGGCGGCACCGTCGCGGCCGTCGCCGGCAGCGCCTGCTGGCGCGGCGTGGTGACCCGGTCGGGCGGCGGACCCCCGGCAACCAGGAGGAGCGACGCGGCCGCCAGGGACATCAGGCGAGCCGGCCGGGGAAACGCAACGGTCATGTAGAGGCACCTCGGTCGGTATCGTATCGGATTAGGGCCGGGCCATCCGGCTGTCTACTGGAGGCGCCGCGTCACGCGGCGCGCGCCCGCCGGACCAGCCGCGCCAGGGACCCGAGCAAGTCCCGGGCCGCCTTGACCCGCTGCGGCAGGTCCATCTCCCGCAGCAGGGCCAGCTTGTGGTCGGGGCGCAGCTTGACCTCGCCCTTGCGGGCCGTGACCCAGCCGATGAGGCCAGCCGGGTCGGCGAAGCGGTTGCCGCGGAAGGACAGCACGATGCCCTTGGGGCCGGCATCGAGCTTCTCGACCCCCGCCTCCCGGCACAGCCGCTTGATGGCGACGACCTGCAGCAGGTTGTCCACCTCGGGCGGCATCGGGCCGAAGCGGTCCACCAGTTCGGCCGCCATGGCGTCATTCTCGCCATCCGTGGCGAGCCCGCCGATGCGCCGGTACAGGCCGAGCCGCACCGGCAGGTCGGTCACATAGGTCTCGGGGATCAGCACCGGCAGGCCGAGATTGATCTGGGGGGTCCAGTCGCGTTCCGACTCCTCGCCCCTGCCCTGCCCCGCCTTGATATCGGCGACCGCCTCCTCGAGCATCTGCTGATACAGTTCGATGCCCACTTCGCGGATCTGCCCCGACTGCTCCTCGCCGAGCAGATTGCCCGCGCCGCGGATGTCGAGGTCGTGCGAGGCGAGCGTGAAGCCGGCACCGAGATTGTCCAGCGTCTGCATCACTTCCAGGCGCTTCTCGGCGGCTGCCGACAACCGATGCGATTGTGGCCAGGTGAGGTAGGCGTAGCCCCGCAACTTCCCGCGCCCGACGCGCCCGCGAAGCTGATAGAGCTGCGCGAGGCCGAACATGTCCGCCCGATGGATCAGCAGCGTGTTCACCGCCGGCATGTCGAGGCCGGATTCCACGATGTTCGTGGAGAGCAGGATGTCGTGCTTGCCGTCGCCGAACTCGGTCATCACGCGTTCGAGCTCGGTCGGGGAGAGGCGCCCATGGGCCTGGATGGTGCGCGCCTCGGGGACGATCTCGGTCAGGCGCTCGGCGACCTTCGCCATGTCCTCGATGCGCGGCACCACGCAGAAGACCTGGCCGCCGCGGAAGCGTTCGCGCTGGATCGCCTCGCGCAACACGACGCTGTCCCAGGGCATGATGAAGGTGCGCACCGCGAGGCGATCGACGGGCGGCGTCGCGATCACGCTCATCTCCCGCACGCCGGTCAGCGCGAGCTGCAGCGTGCGCGGGATGGGCGTCGCGGTCAGCGTCAGCACATGCACATCGGCCTTGAGCGACTTCAGCGCTTCCTTGTGCTTCACGCCGAAATGCTGCTCCTCGTCCACGATCACCAAGCCGAGGTCGGAGAATTCCACGCCCTTCGCCAGCAACGCATGCGTGCCGACGACGATGTTGACGTCGCCGGACTTCAGCCCCTCCTTGACCAGCGCGGCGTCCTTGGCCGTGACCATGCGGGAAAGCTGGGCGACCTTCACCGGGAAGCCCTCGAAGCGCGTGGTGAAGATGCGCGCCTGCTGCCGGGCCAGCAGCGTCGTCGGCACCACCACCGCCACCTGCGCGCCCGACATCGCGACGACGAAGGCCGCGCGCAGCGCGACCTCGGTCTTGCCGAAGCCGACATCGCCGCAGATCAGCCGGTCCATCGGCCGGCCGGCGGACAGGTCCTCCAGCACATCGGCGATGGCGCGCGCCTGGTCGTCGGTCTCGGCGAAGGGGAAGCGGGCGCAGAATTCGTCCCACACACCCTCGGGCGGCGTGGCGAGCACGCCATCCTTCATCCGTCGCAGCGCGGCGGTGCGGATCAGCGCATCGGCCATGTCGCGCACCCGCGCCTTGGCCTTCGCCTTGCGGTTCTGCCACGACGCGCCGCCGAGCTTGTCGAGCGCGACACCGGCCGTCTCGGTGCCGAAGCGCGAGAGGATCTCGATGTTCTCGACCGGGACGAAAAGCCGGTCGCCGCCGTCATAGGTCAGCTTCAGGCAGTCATGCGGCGCGCCCGAGACGTCGATGGTGATCAGGCCTTCATAGCGACCGATGCCGTGATCCTGATGGACGACGAGGTCGCCTTCCGCGATCTCGGTCGCATCGGCGATGAACTGGTCGGCACGACGGCGGCGGCGCGGCGGGCGCGCGATGCGCTCGCCGAGGATGTCCTGCTCGGCCGTGACGCAGATGCCATCCGCGACGAAGCCGCGCTCGAGGCCCATCACGACCAGGCCGACCACGCCTTCGGGCAGCGCGCGCGCAGCCTTCCAGTCCTCGGCGGTGGCGGCAGGGATGGCGTTCTCGCGCAGCAGGTTCGCCAGGCGCTCGCGGGAGCCCTTCGTCCACGCCGCCAGCAAGGGCCGCCGCTTCGCCTTCAACTGACCGGCGATCATGCTGCCATAGGCGACGAAGACATTCTCGCCGGCCAGGCGCGCTTCGGTCAGCAGCGGGCCGGGCCGGCCGCCGGCCTCGATGCCTTCCACGCCATCGGGCTTGTTGAAGGGCGTGAACTGCAACAGCGGGCCATTGGCCAGCATCGCGCGCCAACCGGCGCGATCGAGATGCAGCGTCTCGGGCGGCGCTGGGCGATAGGGCACCTCTCCCTCCGCGATGCGCACCGGCACGCGGCGGGCTTCGTAGTGGTCGGCCACCATCTCGAACCGCGCGGTGGCGACGTCCTCGGCCTGGTTGTCGAGACTGACCGAGGCACCAGGCACATAATCCAGCAGCGTCGCCATGTATTCGTGGAACAGCCCGGCCCAATGCTCCATGCCCGGATGCTTCCGCCCCGCGCTGACCGAGACATAGAGCGGGTCTTCCGCCGCCGCCGCGCCGAACAGGTCGCGATAGGCGGTGCGGAAACGGGCGCGGGAATCCTCGTCGAGGAAGACCTCGCCCACCGGCCGCAGCCAGAGTTCCGGCACCACCTTGCCGCTGCGCTGGGACGCGGTGTCGAAGCGGCGCATATCCTCGATTTCGTCGCCGAAGAGGTCGAGGCGCACCGGATCGGATTCGCCGGCCGGATACAGGTCCACGATGCCGCCGCGCACGGCGTATTCGCCGTGTTCCATCACCGTACCGGTGCGGTGGTAGCCGTTGGCTTCCAGGAAGGCGGCCAACACCTCCGGCTGCACCCGCCCGCCTTTCTCCAGATGCAGCGTGGCCCCGGCAAAGGTCGCCGGCGGCGGCACCTTCTGCACGATGGCATTCACCGTGGTCACCAGGATGCGCGGCCGTTTCGGCGGTTCCAGCAGGCGCGTCAGGGTCGAAACTCGCTCCGCGACGATCTCGGGGTTGGGCGAGACACGGTCGTAAGGCAGGCAGTCCCAGGCCGGGAAGCGCAACACTTCGACTTCAGGCGCGAAGAAGTGGATCGCCTCGACCATGCGGGCCATGCGGGCATCGTCGCGGCAGACATGGACGACGGGCGCGTCGGTCTCCGCCCGGCGGCGGCACAGCAGCAGGGCATCGAAGCCCTCCGGTGCGCCATGGACGGTGAGGACGCTCACCGCTCCGCCCCTGGCGGCACGCCGAAGCCGGACTGGCTGCATTCCTCGGCCATGCGGCGCATGAGGGGGGTATCGGCCTCGGGCGGGATGGGGCGGCGGCCGGACAGCCAATCGGCCAGGTCCACGTCCCAATGCTCCAGCAAGGCCTCGATCTCATCGAGTTCGGCCTCGGAGAAGGCGGCGACATGGCGAGTGACAAAGCCGCCGATCATCAGATCGGCTTCCTTGGTGCCGCGATGCATCGCCCGGAAGATCAGGCGGCGGCGGCGCGGGTCGAGTTCCTGGGGTTCGGGCATGGCGTAAGCCCTGCCATATAGAGGCCGATGGGAATCGTGTCAGCCCGAGAGGATAGGCCCGCGCCGCAGGGCGGCGATGCGTCAGCGCCGCAAGGCGGCGACGCGTCAGCGCCGCAAGGCGCCGGCGTGCTGGCGCCGCTGCTCGCCCCGATCGCGGGGCTGAAGGGCGTGAAGGAGAACGAAGCGCGGCTGATCGCCAAGGCCGCGGGCGGGGCGCGCGTGCTCGACCTGCTGCTGCACCTGCCGGAACGCTATCTGCATCGCCGTCGCATCGACCGTCCTTCCCAGGCGTTGCCCGACGCGGAGGCGCTGATCGAGGCCATCCCCATCAGTCACAAGGCCGCGCGGTCCGCCCAGGGCCGCCCCTATGTCCGGGTCCGCGCCGAGGCGGGTGGCGAGTCGCTGACCGCCTTCCTCATGAATTGGCAGAAGCCCTGGGCCGAAAAGACGCTGCCCGTGGGCGTGGCGCGCTTCCTGGCCGGAACGCTGAAGGAGGACCGCGACGACGACTGGGTGATGGTGAACCCCCAGATCGCCGCCCGCGCCGAGACCATCCCCGCCATCCAACCCGTCTGGCCGCTGACCGGCACGCTGACCCTGCCGTCGGTGACAAGGGCCATGGCGGCCGCCCTTGCCCTGCTGCCCGACCTTCCCGAATGGCAGGACGCGCCGCTGCTGCGCCGCGAGGGCTGGCCCGGTTTCGCCGCCGCGCTGCGAGCGATCCAGGCGCCCGAAGCCGAGCCGGGCGAGGCCCCGCATCGGCGCCTCGCCTATGACGAACTGCTGTCGGGGCAGATCGCCCTTGGCCTGGTCCGCCGGCGTTCGCGCGAACGCCCCGGCCGGTCGCTGACCGGCGATGGAAGCCTGCGCGCCAAGGCGCTCGCCGCCTTCGGCTTCCCCCCCACCGAGGCGCAGCGCCAAGCCATCGCCGAGATCGACGCCGACCTCGCCGCCCCGCGTCGCATGCTGCGCCTGGTCCAGGGCGATGTCGGCGCGGGCAAGACCCTGGTCGCGATCATGGCCATGCTCCGCGCCGCCGAGGCCGGCGCCCAGGCCGCGCTGATGGCGCCGACCGAACTGCTGGCCCGCCAGCACCTGCGCACCTTCACCAGGCTCTGCAACGCGGCGGGCGTGCCTGTCGCCCTGCTCACGGGGAACGTCAAAGGCAAGGAGCGCAAGCGCGTCCTGGCCGGCCTCGCCGACGGCTCGATTCCCCTCGTCCTCGGCACCCACGCCCTGTTCCAGGAGGGCGTGGTCTTCCGCGACCTCGGCCTTGCCGTGGTGGACGAGCAGCACCGCTTCGGCGTCGCCCAGCGCCTGATGCTGGCCGAGAAAGGCGAGGTGGTGGACATGCTGGTCATGACCGCCACCCCCATCCCCCGCACCCTGCTGCTGACGCAGTGGGGCGAGATGGCGGTCAGCCGCCTGGCCGGAAAGCCGCCCGGCCGCCAGCCCATCACCACCCGCGTCGTCAGCCAGGACCGCCTGCCCGAGATCGTCGCCCGTCTCGGCGAGGCGATCGGGCGGGAGGAGCGCGCCTATTGGGTGGTACGCGCCATCACGGGGTCGGAACGCGACGATTCCGTCGCCGCCGAGGACCGTTTCGCGGAGCTGTCCGCGCATTTCCCCGGCCAGGTCGGCCTCGCCCATGGTCTCCAGGACATCGCGGTGCGGGAGGCGGCACTCGCGGCCTTCGCCGCCGGGGAGACGAAGATCCTCGTCGCCACCACGGTGATCGAGGTCGGCGTCGACGTCCCCGAAGCCACCATCATGCTGATCGAGCAGGCGGAACGCTTCGGCCTCGCCGCCCTGCACCAGCTGCGCGGCCGGGTCGGGCGCGGATCGAAGCCGTCCTCCTGCCTGCTCGTTCATTCCCCGGACCTGACCTATGGGGAGAAGCAGCGCCTGATGGTGCTGCGCGATTCCGATGACGGATTCGTCATCGCGGAGGAGGATCTGCGCGCCCGCGGCGGCGGCGATGCCCTCGGCGCGCGCCAGGCGGGAATGCCGGGGGCGCGGCTGCTCGACCCGCGCGAGGACCCGGACGAATACCGCCGCCTGGTCGAGATCGCCCATCGCGACGCGGAATTGCTGCTGCAGAAGGACGCCGCACTGGCCTCCCCCCGTGGCCGGGCGGCGCGGCTGCTGTTGGCGATCTTCGGGCACGACATCTCGATGGCGCCGCTCGACGCCGGTTAGGGCTCCGGGATCTGAGCCCATCGGCGCCGGTCGGAAGAGCGGCGCGGCTGGCTCGATCGGAGGTTGGTCCGGGCTGGCCGGGACACCCTGTTCCAGACGGCAGGACCGCCTGCACCGGGAGGAGCGCGCCTGCCACCTTGCGGTGCATCATGAATTGATAATAAGAATCACTCGCAAATTATCTCGTAGGACAGGCGATGGCACCTCTGCTGGATGTCCGGGACCTCACGGTCCGGTTCGACACGCGCAACGGCACGGTGCGCGCCGTCAATGGCGTCACCTACACGCTCGACGCCGGGGAGACCCTCGCCGTCGTCGGCGAATCCGGTTCCGGCAAATCCGTCCATGTCCTCGCCATGATGGGCCTGATCCCGAAGCCCCCCGGGCGGATCGCCGGCGGCCAGGCGCTGTTCGAGGGCCGCGACCTGCTGGCCATGTCCGATCGCGAGTTGCGCAGCCTGCGCGGCGGCAAGATCGGCATGATCTTCCAGGACCCGATGTCCTCGCTGAACCCGGTGCTGACCGTGGGCTTCCAGATCGTGGAAAGCCTGCGCCGCCACATGGGTCTGTCCCGGAAGGCGGCCTGGGCGCGCGCGGTCGAGCTACTGGATCTGGTCGGCATCCCGGACCCGCATCATCGCGTGAAGCAGTATCCGCACCAGTTCTCGGGCGGGATGCGCCAGCGCGCGATGATCGCGATCGGCATCGCCTGCGAACCGAAGCTGCTGATCGCGGACGAACCGACCACCGCCCTCGACGTGACGGTGCAGGCCCAGGTCCTCGACCTGATGCGCCGGCTGCGCAAGCAGCTCGGCATGGCGATGATCTGGATCACCCACGACATGGGCGTGGTCGCCGGCATCGCCGACAACGTCCAGGTCATGTATGGCGGCCGCATCCAGGAACGCGGCCCGGCGCGCGCCGTCTTCAACGACACGCGCAGCGCCTATACCTGGGGCCTGCTGCACTCCCTGCCCGACCATGACGAACCGGCCGCGCGGCCCGGCGAGCACCGCAAGCGCCTGGTGCAGATCCCCGGCTATCCGCCCGACATGACGAACCCGCCGCCGGGCGACCCCTTTGCCCCGCGCAACCGCTTCGCGACCGAACGCTGCCATCGGGAAGTCCCGCCGCTGACGCAAGCGGCGGATGCGGCGCCCGGCCACCTCGTCGCCGCCTGGTACGATCTGCGCCCGCTGCGCGATGCGGCCGCCCTTGCCGGAGAGACCGCATGACCCGCGTGCAGCCCGTGCTCGAGGTCCATGACCTGACGCGCCACTTCGTCACCAAGGGCTTCTTCGGCGCGGTCACGCATCGCGTGAAGGCCGTGGACGGCGTGTCCTTCACCGTGGCGCCGGGGGAGACGCTCGGCCTGGTCGGCGAATCCGGCTCGGGCAAGAGCACCACGGGCCGCCTGGTCCTGCGTCTCGACGACCCGACCTCGGGCCAGGTGCGTTTCGAGGGGCAGGAGATCACCGGGCTGCGCCGATCCCAGCTTCGCGGCATGCGCCGGCGGATGCAGGTCGTCTTCCAGGACCCCTTCAGCAGCCTCAACCCGCGCCTGCGCGTCGGCGACGCCGTGGCCGAACCGCTGCTGGCCCATGGGCTGATCAAGAACCGCAAGGCGCGCGAGGAGAAGGTCGCGCATCTCTTCGAGCGCGTCGGCCTCGACCCGAAATTCGCCACCCGCTTCCCGCATGAATTCTCGGGCGGCCAGCGCCAGCGCATCGGCATCGCGCGGGCCATCGCCGTGGAACCGAAGCTGATCGTGGCCGACGAGCCCATCACCGCGCTCGACGTCTCGATCCAGGCCCAGATCGTCAACCTGTTCATGGACCTGCAGGAGGAGATGGGCGTCGCCTACCTGTTCATCGCCCATGACCTCGCCATGGTGCGCCACCTGTGCCACCGCGTCGCGGTGATGCTGCGCGGACGGATCGTGGAGATGGCGACGACCGCGCAACTCTTTGACAATCCCCGGCATCCGTACACGCAGGCGCTGATCTCGGCGATGCCGATCCCGGACCCGGACCGCGAGCAGGCCCGGCAGCGGATCTTCTACGAGGCGGTGCCGCCGTCTTCCGAGGCCCGCCTGAAGGAAGTCGAAGCCGGTCATTGGGTTCTCGAAACCGCCTGAGCCGGCCGCGCGCCAGCGCCAGATCGCGGTTTGCTAAGGTCTTTCGGCCGTTGCCGGGCTGGGCCCGGGCGGGGCGGCGCCTCGCCCGGTTACATCCGTCGCGCATCGTAACCTGCCCGGGGGCTTGCATCCCGCACCCAGCCGCGCCAAACCGCCCGACCGCCCCGAATGACGCAGCGCAGGAGACCGGCTTTGGCCGCCTTGATCGAGATCGAGCGTCTGACCAAGCGATTCGGCGCCTTCACCGCCGTCGACGACGTGTCCTTCACCGTGGCGCGCGGGGAGGTCGTGGGCTTCCTCGGCCCCAACGCCGCCGGCAAGTCCACCACCATGAAGATGCTCTCGGGCTTCGTGACGCCCACCGCCGGCACCGCGCGCATCTGCGGCAAGGATGTGGTGGACGAGCCGGTCGCCGCGAAGCGCAGCCTCGGCTACCTGCCCGAAGGCGCGCCGACCTATCCCGAGATGACCGTCACCGGCTTCCTCGACTTCGTCGCCCGCGTGCGCGGCTATGGCCGCTATGAGCGGCTGGAGCGTGTCGAGGACGCGATCGACCTCACCCAGCTCGACGGCGTGCGGCTGCAACCCATCGAGACGCTGTCCAAGGGCTTCAAGCGCCGCGTCGGGCTGGCCCAGGCGCTGCTGCACGACCCGCCCGTGCTGGTGCTGGACGAACCGACCGACGGCCTGGACCCCAACCAGAAGCATGAGGTCCGGCAGCTCATCCGCCGCATGGCGCCCGAGAAGGCGATCCTGATCTCGACGCATATCCTGGAGGAAGTGGAAGCGGTCTGCACCCGGGCCATCATCATCGCCGGCGGCAAGGTGCTGGCCGATGACACGCCGAAGGGCCTGACGCCGGCCGACCGGACGCTGGAGCAGGTCTTCCGCGACCTGACGGCGCCCACCCGGCAGGAGGCCGCGTGATGGGTGCCCTCACCGTCGCCCGGCGCGAACTGGCCGGCTATTTCGCCACCCCCGTGGCCTATGTCTTCATCGTCATCTTCCTGATGATGGCCGGGGCGCTGACCTTCACCCTCGGCGGCTTCTTCGCCCGCGGGCAGGCCGATCTCGGGCCCTTCTTCACCTTCGTGCCCTGGCTGTTCCTGTTCCTGGTGCCGGCGCTGACCATGCGGCTCTGGGCCGAGGAACGCCGGCTCGGCACCATCGAGCTGCTGCTGACCCTGCCGCTGCCGCAATGGCAGGCGGTGCTCGGCAAGTTCCTCGCCGCCTGGGCCTTCTGCGGCATCGCGCTGCTGCTGACCTTCCCCCTGGTGCTGACGGTGAACTACCTCGGCAACCCGGATAACGGGGTGATCGCGGCGGGGTATCTCGGCTGCCTGCTGGTCGCCGGCGCGTTCCTCGCCATCGGCGCCGCGATGTCGGCCATGACGAAGAACCAGGTGATCGCCTTCGTGCTCGCCGTCGCGGTGTGCTTCCTGTTCGCCGTGGCGGGCAGCCCGATCGTCACGGAATTCCTCTCGCAGCGCCTGCCGGTGCTGGCCGAGATCGCCCGCGGCGTGTCGATCACCGAGCGTTTCAACAGCCTCACCCGCGGGGTGATCGCGCTGCGCGACGTGGTGTTCTTCGGCTCCTTCATGGGCTTCTTCCTCTTCCTGAACGCCGTGGTCATCGACCACCGCAAGGCGGATTGATCGCGATGAGCGAGACCTCCCCCAAGCCCCGTCCCGGCAGCCGCCGGCTGTGGTCCTCGGCCCTCGGCCTGGTGGCGGCGGCCGCGCTCGCGGTCGGCGCGAACATGCTGGTGGACCGGCTGGCGCCGCGCGCGCGCATCGACCTGACGCAGCAGCGTCTCTACACGCTGTCGGACGGCACGGCGCAGACGCTGCGCAACCTGCGCGACCCGATCACGCTGCGGCTGTTCTATTCGCGGCGCCTGGGCGCGGCGGTGCCCGCCTACGGTTCCTATGCCGAGCGCGTGCGCGCCATGCTCGACGAATACGTCTCGGTCTCGGGGGGCAAGATCCGCCTCGAAGTGCTGGACCCCGAGCCCTTCAGCGAAACCGAAGATCGCGCGATGGCCTACGGCCTGCAGGGCGTGCCCGTCGACCAGTCCGGCGAGCAGATCTATTTCGGCCTCGCCGGCACCAACCTGCTCGATGACGAGCGTTCCATCCCCTTCTTCCAGCCGGATCGCGAACGCTTCCTCGAATTCGACCTGACGCGCCTCGTCTACGAATTGTCGAACCCGCGCCGCCCGGTGGTGGGGGTGATGTCCACCCTGCCGCTGAACGGCGACCCGCGCATGATGATGATGATGCGCGGCGGCCCCGCGCCGCAGCCCTTCGCGGTGATGCAGACGCTGCGGCAGTTCTTCTCGGTCCAGGACGTCCCGCTCGACACCCAGCGCATCCCCGACGATGTGCAGGTGCTGATGGTGGTGCATCCGCAGGGCCTGTCGGAAGCGACGCAATACGCCATCGACCAGTTCGTCATGCGTGGCGGCAAGCTGATCGCCTTCGTCGATCCCTATTCCGAGGGCCAGGCCTCCCGCCCCGGCCCCGGCGGGCGTCCGCCGGCCAATACGGCGTCGGAGCTGAACCGGCTGCTCAACGCTTGGGGCGTCGATGCGCCGTCCGAAGCGGTGGTGCTGGATCTGCGCGGCGCCTGGCGCGTGCGCGCCAACCCGAATGACCGCGTGCAGGCGGTGGACTACCTCGCCTGGTTCAACATGCAGGGCGATTCCATCAACGATGCGGAAGTCGCCACCGCGCAGCTCAACCAGGTGACGGTGGCCGCCGCCGGCCATCTGAGCCAGCGGGACGGGGCCGGCATCGAATTCACCCCGCTGCTGCGCAGCAGCCCGCGCAGCATGCTCGCCAATGTCGAGCGCGTGCGCGACAACCCCGATCCGGCGCGCATCCTCGCCGAGTTCCGCCCGGAGAACCTGCAGCGCACCATCGCCGCCCGCGTGCGCGGCGAGGTCCCCTCCGCCTTCCCCGACGGCCCGCCGGCGCCACCCGAAGGCACCGAGCGCCCGGCCGATTTCCCGGCGCATCTCGCCCGCAGCAACGGCCCGGCGAATTTCGTCGTCATCGCCGATGCCGACATCCTCGAAGACCGCTTCTGGGTCCGGACCCAGGACTTCTTCGGCCAGCAGGTGGCCACGCCGTTCAGCGACAACGGCAACCTCGTCGCCAATCTGGTGGACATGTTCGCCGGCGGCGATGCGCTGATCTCGCTGCGCTCGCGCGGCGAATCCATCCGCCCCTTCACCGTGGTGGACGATATCCGCCGCGATGCCGATGCCCGCTTCCGGCAGACCGAGCGCGACCTGACCGAGCGCCTGCAACAGACCGAACGCCGCCTGCGCGAACTGCGCCAGGGCCAGGGCGCGCAGGCCGGCGCCGTCATCACCCCCGAGCAGCGCGCCGAGATCGACGCCGCCCGCCAGCAGATCGTGCAGACACGGCAGCAGCTCCGCGCGGTGCAGCTCGACATGCGGCGCGACATCGAAGGCGTCGAGACCTCGCTCAAGGTCGTCAACATCGCCGCGGTGCCGTTGCTGCTCGCGGCGTTTGCCATCGGCCTCGGCATCATGCGCGCGCGCCGGCGCAGCGCGGCACGGTCGTAAGGGAACCGCCGCCATGCAACGCCGCACCCTGCTGCTGCTCTCCGGCGCCGCCATCGTCGCGGTCGGCGGCGCGCTGCTGATCCCGAGCGACGACACGACGCCGCCGCCTGCCGATGGCGGCGCCCTCGCCTTCCCCGGTCTCGCCCAGCGCCTGCAATCCGCGGCGAAGATCGAGGCGACGCGCCATGACGGCACGCTCGAGATCGCGCGCCGCGGCGACACCTGGGTGCTGCCCGGCAAGGGTGGCTATCCGGTGCGGCAGGACAAGGTGCGCGAGCTGCTCACCGGCCTGACCGAGCTCCGCCTCACCGAGCCGCGCACGACGGACCCCGGGCAGTTCGACCGCCTCGGCGTGGATGAACCGACGAAGGAGGGTTCGACCGCCACGCTGCTGCGCGTGCTCGATGCGCAGGGGGGCGTGATCGCCGCCCTCGTGATCGGCCGCCGCCGCGTGCGCACCCAGGGCAATGTGCCGGAAAGCGCCTTCGTCCGCCGGCCGGGCGAGAACCAGACCTGGCTCGCCGAAGGCCGCATTCCGGTGGATTCCGACCCGCAGCTCTGGCTCGACCGCGACATTGCCAATATCCCGCGCGAGCGCGTCCGCCGCGTCGCGGTGAGCCGCACCGGCGAAGCGCCGCTCGTGCTCGTCCGCGGCGAAGGCCCGGATGGCAAGCTGGAGGTAACGGAACCCGCCGAGCATCCGCCGCTCGAGGAGACCAACCTCGACGAGGTCGGCCGCGCCTTCGAATTCCTGACCTTCATCGATGTCCGCCCCGAGGCCGACATGCCGGGCGAACCGCTTGGCGAGGGCCGCTTCGAGCTGACCGACAACCTCGCCATCACGGTGAAGCCGCGCAAGGACGGCGAATCGCTCTGGATCACCATTGCCGCCGAGGGCGATGACGAGGCCGCCCGCTTCAACGCGCGTTGGCGCGGCTGGGCCTATCAGGTCGGGCCCTGGAAGGAGAAGTCCTTCGTGCCGCGCATCGCCGATCTGCGACGCGAGGAGCAGCCGGCGCCCGAGGCGCCCGCGGCGAGCGACGACCCGGCCACGGCCCAGGCCCCCGCGACTGCGCCGGCCGCCCCCCCGGCCACGTCGCCCGCCGAGCCGCCCCGCCAGCAGTGAGCGACCGCGAATATCCCGACCGCCCCTGGGTCGGCATCGGCTGCGTCGTCTTCCGCGAGGAGGCGGTGCTGCTGGTCCGCCGGGGCAAGCCGCCGCGCATCGGGACCTGGTCATTGCCCGGCGGCGCGCAGCATCTCGGTGAAACGGCCGAGGATGCCGCCCGGCGCGAATTGCGCGAGGAGGCGGGGATCGAGGTCGGTGCCCTCGCCTTCGCCCTGCTGGTGGATGCCATCACGCCGGACGAGCGGGACCGCATCCA
This sequence comes from Roseomonas sp., assembly GCA_041906015.1. Taxonomy (GTDB): domain Bacteria; phylum Pseudomonadota; class Alphaproteobacteria; order Acetobacterales; family Acetobacteraceae; genus Neoroseomonas. The sequence goes on along the minus strand of JAYRJZ010000018.1, from coordinate 35,265 downwards.
GTACCACTATACGATCATCGATTTCGCCGCTCGGTGGCAGTCGGGCGAAGCCCGCGCCGGCGACGACGTCAGTGCGGTGGCCTGGGCCACGCCGGACGAGTTCGCGGCCTACGAGCTGACGCCGGCGACGCATCGGGCAATCGCGGCGGCGAGGGCGGCACTCGCGGCGATAGAAGACACAACTCTGAGTTGAATTCATTTAGAGATTTAGAGATTTAGCGATTTATCCCGGGCTCCGGCCGTGCCCGCTCCGCATCCGTCCCTGGATGCGGTCAGTATAGTAGGACCTTGGTCCTTTTTTCAACGCATGCCGTGGGCGAAGCGGCGCGGCTTCACGACGGCCGCTCCGCCAGTGTGCCGCCGCGACGGGGAGAGGCAGACAACGCCTCCCCATCACTGGCGCATCGGCGCGGCGCGGGCTACGCAACCGCCATCCGCGCTCTCCGGGAGTCTCATGATGCGCCCTGACGGAACCCTTTCGCGCCGCGCCGCCCTGCTGGCCGCCGGCGCCACCGCCCTTGCCCGACCCGCCTTCGCCCAACAACTCGCCGGCGGCCGGCCGGTGCGCGTCATCGTGCCCTTCCCGCCCGGCGGCGCGGTGGACATCACGTCCCGCCTTTTCGCCGAGCGTCTCGGCCCGGTGCTCGGCCAGACCGTGGTCGTCGAGAATCGCGGCGGCGCCGGCGGGCTGATCGGTGCGGATGCCATCGCGAAGTCGGACAAGGATGGGGGCACGATCGGGCTGCTCAGCGCCACCACCTGGTGCGCCTCGCAGTTCATGCATGCCCGCATGCCCTTCGACCCGAAGCGCGACCTGACGCCGATCACCCAGCTCACCGACGGGGCGCTGCTTTGCGTGGTGAATGCCGAGACGGCGCAGCGCAATGGCTGGACCGATTTCCGCGCCCTGATCGAATGGTCCCGCGCCCATCCCGAACAGGTGCGGATGGGCTCCTCGGGGTCGGGCACCTCCTCGCATCTCAACATCGCGGCAATCAACCGCTTCGCCGATGCGAAGATCCTGCACGTGCCCTATCGCGGCGGCGGGCCGGCCATCAACGACCTGGTGGCGGGCACCATCGACATGATGTTTGACGTCATGCCCGCCCTGATGCCGCATGTGGAGAGCGGCAAGTTCAAGGCGCTGGCCGTGTCCTCCGCCGACCCGCTGCCGATCCTGCCGAACATCCCGGGGATGAAGTCCTTCGCCGATCTCGGCCTGGGGGACCACGCCCTGGTCAACTGGAACGTCGTATCGGCCGCCGGCGGCACGCCGGCGCCGATCGTCCAGCGCCTGTTCGAGGCGGTGCGGAGCGTCGCGCGCGAACCCGCTTTCGTCGAACGCCTGCGGCCGCTCGGCTATACCGTGATCCTGAGCGACAGCCCGGCCGCGGCCGCGCAGATGATCGCGGCCGAGACGCCCCGCTGGCAGCGGCTGGTGGAGATCTCCGGCGCGCGGATCGAGTGACGGGGCCGCCCCGGGTGGCAGGCAGGCGTTGGAGGGGCGCCGCCCCTCCAGGCCACACCGGGGCCTGACGGACGGTGGGGCAGCGCCTTCCCTTTCCTGGTCAGCGAGCTATCTGAGGCCCGGCCGTATGACCGCAATTGCGTAGAGCACCAGCGCCACTTCCACCGGCGCCAGCCAGGCCGGCGCGCTCAACGCCGGCTGCGCGAGCAGACTCCAGAGTTGCTGCCACAACACGCCGCTCACCAGGTTATGCAGGGCGGGCAGCGCCGTCGGATTGATGCGGGTGATCGCGGCCTCAAGCGGCAAAGCCCAGCCGAGGGTCAGGCCCATCACCAATCCCAGCGACGCGAACAGCAGGGCGAGCAGCCGGAGGATCATCTCATGCCCAAAGTCGCTCGTTCTGGAGACCCGTGTAAAGTGATGCAACGAAGTCGGCATAGCCGTTGAAGAGCTGCGTCGGCACGCGCTCGCCGCTGCCGATCACCCGTTCATTGGCCTGGCTCCAGCGCGGATGCGCGACCTGCGGGTTCACATTGGCCCAGAAGCCATATTCGGACGCCTGGAGCTGTTCCCAGAAGGACACCGGACGGCGGTCCGTCAGCGTGATCTTCACGATGCTCTTGCCGGCCTTGAAGCCGTATTTCCAGGGCTGGTGGAAGCGGATCGGGCCGCCATTCTGCGGCAGCAGCGGCTTGCCATAGGCCCCCACCACGAGGAAGGAGAGGTCGTTGCCCGCCTCCTCCACCGTGCAGCCCTCGATATAGGGCCAGGAATACCAGGACTGGCGCAGCCCCGGCATGACCGAGGGGATCGCCGCCGTCTCGAACACCACGTAGCGCGCGGAACCGAGCGGCTTGACCTGGTTGAGCAACGCCGAGATCGGGAAGCCGGTCCAGGGAATGACCATCGACCAGGCCTCGACGCAGCGCAGGCGATAGACGCGCTCCTCGATCGGCATGGTGCGGATCAGGTCGTCGATGCCGAACTCGCGCGGCGTCTCGACCATGCCCTCGACCTTCACGGTCCAGGGGCGCAGCGGCAGGCGCTGGGCCGGCCGATAGATGCCCTTGTCCGAGCCGAATTCGTAATAATTGTTGTAGGTCGTCGCATCGCGCTCGCTGGTGAGCGCGCGGCCAGGCGGATAGCGCGTGTTGCGCATCGCCGGCGGCAGCGCGCCGGCGGCCTGCTGCGCCAGCGCGGGCGTGGCCGCCCCCGCGCCGATCAGCCCCGCCGCCAGGCCAAGCGCCTTGCGGCGATTGAACACCAGGTGCTCGGGCGTGACATCGCGTTCGGGGATCTCCCACCCACGCGGAATTCGGATCGGCATGTCCAAGACCCTCCGTGCTGTCCCGGAGATCGGCGTTCGCGTCCCGGGATCAAGCCTGCTGTCAGGACCGCGGCCTTGGCAAGACCGCGGCGGGGGGCTGGTCCGGCCCGGCAGTGACGCGGTGAAGGCGATAAGCCTCCGCCTCCACCCCATCCCGCCGGCGGACCAGACGATCCTCGCCTTCCGGCAGTGGCGTCGCGCCCGGCCAGAGGGGAGGCCCCTCGCCGCGTCTTTCGCTGCGGACCAGCAGGCCGGTTACGCCCTGTTCCGGCGCGGGGAGAGAAAAATATCGCCAGCGCGGATCCATCGCCACGACCACGCGGCCGGACGGCAGACCGAAGGCGAGGACCGAGGCCAGGCCGTATTCCTCCGCCGCCACGAAGCGCGCCCCCGTGCGAGCCGCCGCCGCATCGACATCCTGCAGGAAGGCGGGCCAGCCCCCGAGCCGCGCCAGCGTCGGGTCGCTGCGCCGGGGCAGCGGAAAGGGCGCGGCGAGTGCCTGGAGATAGACGCCAGCCGTCATCACCCCGCCCAGGATCAGCGCCGGCCGACGCAGCCGCAGCCAGCCGGGCGCCGTCAGCAGCGCCGCCGCGCCGATCGCCGCCGCCGGGTAGAGGATGGCCGGCCAGTTCCCCTGCACGCGGCTGCCCGTCGCCTGCCACAGGAAGATCGCCGCGCCGGGGATGGTCAGGCAGGCGACCAGCAGCGCGGCACCGTCTCGCCCACGCCACCAGCGCAGCGCCGCCGCGCCCATGCCGGCCGCGCACAGCACGAAGACCAGCGGCGTCGCAAGGCCGAGCTGCCCGCCGATCAGCTCGCCGAGGAAGCGCAGCGCCTGGCCTGCCTGCCAATCCCCCGCGCGCCCGCCCTGCTTGGCGAAGGACGCCCAGCCCTGCGTCGCGTTCCACAGGATGACCGGCGAGAAGACCGCGACCGCCACCGCCCCGCCCGCCCAGAGCGGCCAGCGCAGCAGCCAGCGCCGCGCCGTCGCGTCCAACACCAGCCACAGCACGATGCCGAGCCCGAGCAGCACCGCCGTGTACTTGCTGAGCAGGGCCGCGCCGGCGAAGGCGCCGACCGCGAGCCACCACCGCCCATCCTGCGTGCGATGCAGCCGTGCCAGGGCCCAGAGCGCGGCCGTCCAGAAGAAGAGCAGCGGCGTGTCGGGCGTCATCGCCACCGCGCCGACGCCGGCGAGCAGCGTCGCGTTCAGCAGCGCCGCCGCCCAGGGGCCAGCCTTGCGGCCCGGGAACAGATCCTCCGCCGCCCGGGCCAGCAGCACCGAGCCCCATGCCAGTGCGAGCGGGCCGAGCAGGCGGATGCCGAAGGCCGTCTCGCCCGCGATCGCGGTACCGGCCCGGATGAACAGCGCGACCATGGGCGGGTGGTCGAGATACCCCCCCTGCAGGTCACGCGACCACACCCAGTAATAGGCCTCGTCCGGCGCGAGCGGCAGGATCGCGGCCAGGCCCAGCCGCAGCGCGGTCAGCGCCGCGAGGGCAGCGATCCACCCCATCAGCGCGGCCGCCAGACCAGGGTGGAGGACACCGCGTAGTTCCACACGACCGTCAGCAAGGCCCCGGCCGCGCCGGCCAGGCCCCAGTTCACCAGCCCGTCGCGCAGCAGCAGCCCGGCGATGCCGACATTCGCCGCCGCCCCGATGCCGCAGACCACGTAGAACAGCACCAGCCCGCGCAGCAGCGCGGCACCGCGCAGCCGCCGGTCGCGATAGGTCAGCCGGTTGTTCAGCAGGAAATTGGCCGTCATGGCGACCGCCGTCGCGGCCCATTGCGCCGGCCAGAAGCCCACCGGCCCGACGCCGTGGAGCAGCCCCAGCACGGCGAGATGCACCAGCACGCCGATCGCCCCCACCAGGGCGAAGGCCATGAAGCGCAGCGGCACCACCCCGCCCAGCGCCTTGTCCGCGAGCAGCCCGCCGAATTCCAGCAGCACCCCGGCATCGAGCTTGCTCTCCCCCGCTTCCCGCGCGCGGAAGGTGTAGGGGATCTCCGCCACCCGCAGCGGGCGCCCGGCCGAGAGCAGGATATCGAGCAGGATCTTGAAGCCGGTCGCGGTCAGCCGGGGCGCCAATTCCTCGAACAGCGCGCGCGGCAGGGCGAAGAAGCCGCTCATCGGGTCGGCGACCTTCACCGGCAGCGCGGCATTGGCCAGCGCCGCCCCGCCATCCGAGACCATCCGCCGGATGGGCGACAGCCCCTCCCCCTTCGTGCCGCCTTCGACGTTGCGGCTGCCGATGACGATCTCCGCCTGGTCGGATTCCAGCGCCGCCAGCATGCGCGGCAGGATCGTCTCGTCATGCTGCAGGTCGCCGTCGATCACCGCGACATAGGGTGCCGCGGTGGACAGGATGCCCTCGACGCAGGCCGAAGCGAGGCCGCGGCGCCCGATCCGCCGGATGCAGCGCACCCGCGGGTCGCGCCCGGCGATCGCCTTGGCGCGCGCTGCCGTGCCGTCCGGGCTGTCGTCGTCGACGAAGATCGCCTCCCAGGCGATGCCGGCGAGCGCCGCGTCCAGCCGCGCCACCATCGGGGCGACATTGGCAGCTTCGTTGTAGCAGGGGATCACCACGGCAAGGCGCGGCGGGGCAGTCTCCGTCATGCGCGCTTCCTGCGCTGAGCGCGCCGCGAGGGCAAGCGGGCGCTCAGGCGAGCAGGGTGTGCTCAAGCAGGATCTTCGTGCCCAACGCGATGAGGGCGGCACCGCCCAGCGCTTCCGCGACGCGCCCGAACCGGCCGCCCAGATAGCGGCCGAGCAGCATCCCGGCCGTCGCCATCACGGCGGTCGCCAGGCCGATCGCCAGCGCGGCCACGGTGATGTTCGCCCCGATGAAGGCCAGCGTCACCCCGACCGCCAAGGCGTCCAGGCTCGTTCCGACCGCTGTCGCAAGCAGGACGAGCAGCCCATGCCGCCGGGGCTTTGCCGGTGCGGCCTCTTCGTCATGGCGGCGGGCCGCCTCGAAGACCATGCGGCCGCCGACCGCGGCCAGGAGGATGAAGGCGATCCAATGGTCGAAGTCATCGACCGTGCTGGCCGCCGCGAGGCCGATCGCCCAGCCGATCACGGGGGTAATGGCCTCGACGACGCCGAAGATGACGCCGGTGCGCAGTGCCTCGCTGAACCGGGGGCGATCGAGGGCGGCGCCCTTGCCAACCGAGGCCGCAAAGGCATCGACTGACAGGCTGAGCGCCAGGGTCACGGTGGTCAGCGGCGTCACGCGGCACTCTCCGAGGGGCGGGGCGCGATACCTACAGCAACTGTCGATTTGCCGAAACTGAGAAAATGTTGCGAATCGATCGCGGAGTCGGGCCAGGGAAACGGCCTCGCAGCCGTGGCGCGGCACCGCGACCTCATAGCATCGCTACTGCCCCGGCAGCGCCCCGGCCCTGCCGAACAGGAAGCCCTGCCCGAAGGCGACGCCGAGTTCCTGCATCAGCGCCGCCTGGGCCTCGGTCTCGATCTTCTCGGCCACGACCCGGGCGCCCACGGTCCGCGCCAAGTCCACCATGGCCGCGATGAAGCCGCGGTCGCGCTCGCTCTCCACGGCATGGGTGACGTAGATGCCGTCCACCTTCACGAAATCCACGCGGAACAGGCGCAGGTAGCGGAAGGCGGCCGCGCCGGCGCCGAAATCGTCGATGCAGACCGGCAGGCCGAGCCCACGCAGGGCATCCACGGTGCGGATGGCCTCCCCCTCATCCTCGATCTCCGCGGTCTCGGTGATCTCGATGAGCAGGCGGCGCGCGAGGTCCGGGCTGGCCTCCAACAGGGCGCAGAGTTGTTGGCGGAAGGCCGGATTCTGCAAGGAGAGCCCGGAGAGGTTGCAGGCGATGCGCGCCCCGGCCGCGGCGCGGGCCGCCTCGCAGGCCGTCTCGACCACCGCCCAATCGAGGGTTTCCGACAGGCCCACCGTCTCGGCGAGGGCGATGAATTCGGATGCTTCGCCGTAGGGATTGGCCGGCGTGGCGATCGGTCGCAGCAGCGCCTCGTAGTGATGCGCCTTGCGATCGGCGAGCAGGACGATCGGCTGGAAGGCAAGGCGAAACCGGCGTTCGGCGATGGTCTGGCGCAGCGCCGTCGCGCGATCGGCCGCTGAGGTGACGAAACCGGCCAGCCCGCCGGAGAACCCCGCCTTTTCCAGCGCCGCATCGCCCCCGCGCGAGAAGGCGGACAGCGCGAAGCGCAGTGCCCGCGTCGTCTGCAGCGGGCTGAGGCCGCCCTGGTCGAGCGGCAGGGCGCGCGCCCCGATCCGTCCCGGCAGCCCGTACTGGGCGAGCAGGAGCGCCACCTGGTCGGCCAGCGTCTTCACATCGGGCCCGCCCTCCGCCGGCAGCACGCCGAAGCGGCCGGAGCCGAAATCGGCCGCGACCGCCCCATGGCCGCCATGGGCCGCGAGCACGGACTGGATGCGCGCGGCGAGGTCTGCGCGCGGCGACAAGGCTCCGCCATCGCCCTGCAATTCGATGAGCCCCAGCGCGCCCGGCGCGCCATCGCGCAGCATTTCCTCCGCAGCACGGGCGAGGCCCGGCCCGCCCGGCAGCGAGCCGCCGGGCAGTTCATGCGGCAGCGGCGCGAAGGTCAGGCAGTACCGCCCGGCCTGGCCGGGCGCGGCCAGCCCCGCAATGGAGAAGGCGGAACGCGCGGGGTCCGACAGGCGGATGGCGGTCGGCCGGATGCGCCCCATCGCCGAGAGCAGTTCCAGCGCCGTGCCCATGCCCGAGCGCTGGTCCCGCGCCACCAACGACTGCACCGGCTTGCCGAGGAAGCTCTGGCCGGGCCGGCCGAAGCGGGCGGGGAAGGCGCCCTCGGCGAAGGTGATGCGCCCATCGGAATCTGTTTCGACGAGCAGTTCCGCCGCGGCGAAGGCGAAGGTCAGGAAGCGGTCCGCGGCGCTGGGGGTTGGGTGGCGAACGGTTTCCTGCATGTTCCTACCGGGGCCGAGGGATGCCATCCTCGGCCCCGGAGTTGAAATCCGGGTTAACCCGGCAACCGCCTCACTTCACGAGTGAGAAGCTGGTCGGGCGCAGCCCCATCACCGTCTGCTGCTTGAGCGCGCCGAGTTCGGCGACCATCTTGCCGAATTCCTGCCAGTCCTTGTCGTTGGCCATGGCGGTGCGGCGTGCGTCGCGGTCGCCGTAGCTTTCGTACAGCCAGCAGAAGACCGCCTGGTTGATCGGCCCGATCTCGGTGACCGCGAAGACCAGGAGCTGGCCGAGCAGGCGCTGCTGCACCGGCAGCCCGACTTCCTGATACGCCTTGAGCCAAGCCGGCATCTTGCCCGGGACGAAGTCGTAGGTGCGGTGATCGACCACCATGCCGGTGCCGCCGATCTTGCGCTCAAACTTGAAGGCCTTGGCCGACTGGATGGGGGAGAAGGCGGTCGGCTTCAGGAACTTCACCTCCTGCGCCATCAGGCAGCCGGCCGAGGCCTTCTTGAACTCGCCCCACTGGGGGTCCGCCTCGCGTGCCGCGAGGCCGGCGTCGCGGGTGTCGATGTCGTCCCAGCCGCGCATGAAGACGAAGCGATTGATCGGGCCGACATCGGCGACGAAGGTGCCGAGGGAAGGCGCGCCGAGGGTCCGCTGCGACGACGGGAAGCCGTACTTGTCGAAGGCGTCGAGCCACACCGGCTGCTTGCCCGGGTGGAAGGTGTATTGGCGGTGTTCGATGTACATGGCGTGTCCTCTGGAAGCGCGCGGCGCACCTTCGGCCGGGGAGCGGATGCAGGCAAGACCGCCCCCTCCGGTCGCCCCCCGGCCCGATGTCACGCATCGGGCCGCGAGCGCGAAGCGCGACCGCGCCCAGACCACCCGCCATCCCCGGCGCGCCAGCGCATGGCGCGAAGGTAAGCCGCGCGGATGCGCGGCGCCCGCCGTTTGAGGGCATCAAAAAGCTAAAGCCTGAGGCGCGCAGTGCCTCAGGCCGCAGGCAGGATCACACCTTTGCCATCGGCCTGCCGGTCGAACAGCCGATAGGCTTCCGCCGCCTGGTCCAGCCGCCAGCGATGGGTGAAGAGCGCATCCACGTCGATGCCGCGATCGGCGATGTAGCGCGCGCATTCCGCCTGGCCCACGGTGGAGAAGGTCCAGGACCCGATCAGCGTCACCTGGCGCCGCAACAGGTCGGGCGAGACGTCGAGCGTCACCTCCCCGCCCTCCCCCACGAAGCACGCCTTGCCCCATGTGCGCACGCATTGCACCGCCTGCCGCCGCGCGAGCGGGTTCGACGATGCATCGAGCGAAGCATGGGCGCCGAGCCCATGTGTCGCCTGTCGGATCGCGCCCAGCACGTCGTTGGTCTCGGCCGGGTTGATCAGCAGGTCGGCGCCGAAGTCGCGCGCCCGCGCCAGCCGCGCGGCCGAGGTATCCAGCGCGATCACCCGCGCGCCCATCTTCGCCGCGAGCAGCGTCACCGACAGCCCCACCGGCCCCTGGCCGAACACCGCGATGGTCTGGTCCCCGGTCAGCCCCAGGCGCTGCAACGCTCCCCAGGCCGTGCCCGTGCCGCAGGAGATCGCCGCCCCCGTTTCGAAGGACAACGCCTCCGGCAGTTCCACCAGCGTCCGCGCGGGGCATTTCATGTACTGCGCATGCCCGCCATGGCCGGTGATGCCGTAGACCTCCTTCACGCCCTCGTCGCACATCTGCATCCAGCCGGTCGAACAGCGCGGGCAGACCCCGCAGCCGCGATAGTGATGCTGCATCGCGCGCATGCCGACCCAGGCCTGGTTGGCGGGAACCCCCTGCCCCACCGCGACCACCACGCCGCAGGGCTCATGTCCGCCGATGACCGGCCCGGCGACCGAGCCGAGGCCGAGTGCCGCGGTCCGCCCCGGCCCGCCCGGCGCACGGTAGAATTTCAGATCCGACCCGCACATGCCCGACGCCCGGATCTCAAGCACCACCTCGCCCGGCCCTGGCGTGGGGTCCGGGAAATCCATCAGTTCGATTTGCCGGTCACCGGTGAAGACGGCACCTTTCATGCGGCGTTCCTCCTGCCTTTTCCGGCAGCGAACCACCGGTACCGGGGATGGTCCAGAGCGGAAGCGTCGCTGCGTTGCAGCAAAACCTTGATGGACCGCCGCGCGAAATCTGCTCTAGGTCAAGATTCGGAAGGCGTCGCCGTGGCACGCCATTCCCACCGACAGGGCCAGGAGACCACGCATGGCACACGACCATCGACCGACCGACCCCTTGCCGAAGGTCTGGGACCCGGACAGCCGCGTCGGTGACATGCTCAAGGGCAAGCGCGGCCTGGTGGTCGGCGTCGCCAATGCCGATTCCATCGCCTATGGCTGCGCGGTGAAGCTGCGCGCCTTCGGCGCCGACCTCGCCGTCACCTATCTGAACGAGAAGGCGGAGAAGCATGTCCGCCCGCTCGCCGAGGCGCTGCAGGCCGACATCATCGAACCGCTCGACGTCGAGACGCCCGGTCAGCTCGAACGCGTCTTCGAGCGCATCCAGACGGAATGGGGCGGCCTCGACTTCCTGATCCATTCGATCGCCTTCGCCCCGCGCGCGGACCTGCATGGCCGCGTCGTGGACTGCTCGGCCGAGGGCTTCGCCCAGGCGATGCACGTCTCCTGCTGGTCCTTCCTGCGCATGGCCAAGCTTGCCGAGCCGCTGATGCCCGCGGGCGGCGTGCTGGTCACCATGTCCTATTACGGCGCCGACAAGGTGGTCGGGAACTACAACATGATGGGGCCGGTGAAGGCGGCGCTGGAGGCGTCCGTACGCTACGCGGCGAATGAGCTCGGCGAGAAGGGCATCCGCGTCTTCGCCGTCTCGCCCGGCCCGCTCAAGACGCGCGCGGCGAGCGGCATCGCGCAGTTCGACGAGCTGGTGCAGATGGCGACCGAACGCGCCCCCGCGCATCGCCTGGTCGATATCGCGGAGGTCGGGCGCGTCGTTTCCTTCCTGGTGGGCGGGGCTTCGAGCGGCATGACCGGCGACACGATCTACGTCGATGCCGGCCTGCACAACGTGGCGTGACGGATATGCGCGAAGCGATTTCCCCCGAGGCGGCGGCGGCGCTGGTGCCTGACGGCGCCTCCGTGATGATCGGCGGCTTCATGGGCGTGGGCTCGCCCCATCGCGTGATCGCCGCGCTCGCCGCGCGCGGGGCGCGCGGGCTGACGGTGATCGGCAACGATGCGGCGCGGCCCGGCTTCGGCATCGGCGTGCTCGTCGATGCCGGCTGCGTCGCGCGCTGCATCGTCAGCCATATCGGACTGAACCCGGCGGTGCAGAAGAAGATGATCGCCGGCGAGATCGAGGTCGAGCTGGTCCCGCAGGGCACGCTCGCCGAACGCATCCGGGCCGGCGGCGCGGGGCTCGGCGGCGTGCTGACGCCGACAGGCGTCGGCACCGTCGTCGCCGATGGCAAGCAGGTGCTGACCCTCGACGGTCGCGACTACCTGCTGGAGAAACCGCTGCGCGCCGATGTCGCCCTGCTGCACTGCTACGAGGCCGACTACTACGGCAATCTCAGCTACCGGTTGACGGCGCGCAACTTCAACCCGGTGATGGCCATGGCCGCCGACACCGTCATCGCCGAACCGGACGAGATCGTGCCGATCGGCGTCATTCCGCCCGACCATGTCTGCACGCCCGCGATCATCGTCACGCACCTCGTCGAAAGGCCACGCTGAGATGGACGCGAAGGAACTGATCGCCCGCCGCGTCGCGCAGGAGCTGCGCGACCGCACATTGGTGAATCTCGGCATCGGCCTGCCGACGCTCGTCTCGCGCTACGTCCCGCCAGGCATGCTCGTCGCCTTCCAGAGCGAGAACGGCATCATCGGCTTCGGCGCCTGCCCGCCGCATGGCATGGAGGATCCGAACCTGACGGATGCCGGCGGCGGCTTCATCTCCGCCCTGCCCGGCGCCTTCGCCTTCGACAGCGCGACCAGCTTCGCGCTGATCCGCGGCGGGCACCTCGACATGACGGTGCTGGGCGGACTGCAGGTGGATGCGAAGGGGCGTCTCGCCAACTGGATGGTGCCGGGCAGGATGGTGGCCGGCATGGGTGGGGCGATGGACCTCGTCGCCGGGGCGAAGCGCGTCGTCATCGCCATGCAGCATGCGGCGAAGGGCGAGGCGAAGATCGTGCCGGAACTGACCCTGCCGCCCACCGCCGCGCGGCCGGTGAGCCTGGTGGTGACCGACCTCGCGGTGATCGAGCCGACGCCGGATGGCCTGGTGCTGCGCGAACGCGCGCCGGGCGTCGCGGTCGGCGACATCCTGGCCGTCACCACGGCACCGCTGATCATTCCCGACACCGTACCGGAGATGCGCCTGTGACCATCACCGCCCCTGCCCTGGTCGGCCGCGCCTGGGCCGACATCAAGGTCGGCGAGAGCGCGAGCGTGACCCGCGTCTGCACGCCGAACGACCTGATCGTGTTTGCCCATGCCTCGGGCAACTTCAACCCCGTGCATCTGCCCGGCGAGTCCGAGCAGGAAACCGGCCACGCGCCCGTGGCGCCGGCGATGTGGTGCGGCTCGCTCTTCTCGGCCGTGTTCGGCAACAAGCTGCCGGGGCCGGGCGCGACCTACCGCTACCAGGATCTGCGCTTCCACGCCCGCGTCGAGGCCGGCGATGCGGTGATCGCGACCGTGACCGTCCGCGAGAAGCTGCCCGGCAACCTGCTGGTCATGGATTGCCGGCTCGAGAAGGAGAACGGCACGGTGGTCTGCACCGGCATGGCGGAGGTCTGCGCGCCGGCGGTCAGCATCCACACCGATGGCGTGATCATTCCCGAGCTGACGCTGGTCAGGCGCGGCAAGTTCTCGCGCCTGCTGGATGCCTGCCGCGGCATCCCGCCCATGCCGACCGCCGTCGCGGCGCCGACCGACGAGAATTCCCTCGGCGGCGCGTGGGAAGCGACGAAGGAGGGGCTGATCGAGCCCATCCTGGTCGGCCCGGAAGCCACGATCCGGGAGGAGGCGGCGAAGCTCGGCTGGGATCTCGCCGGCGTGCGCATCGAACCCGTCAGCACCGCCCACGATGCGCCCGCGCGCTGTGTCTCCCTGGTCCATGAAGGCCGGGCCGAGGCCGTCATGAAGGGCAACATCCACTCCGATGAGGTGCTGCGCCATGTCACCAAGTCGGATGGCGGCCTGCGCGCCGGGCGGCGCATCAGCCATGTCTTCGTGCTCGACATCCCTGGCCATGAGGGCCTGATGCTGATCACCGACGCGGCGATCAACATCCTGCCCGATCTGATGACGAAGGCCGATATCGTGCAGAACGCGATCGACCTCGCCCAGGCGATCGGCCTGAAGCAGCCGCGCGTCGGCGTGCTTTCGGCGGTCGAGACGATCAACCCCGCCATTCCGTCTACGCTCGATGCCGCCATCCTCGCCAAGATGGCCGATCGCGGGCAGATCAAGGGCGGGCTGGTGGATGGGCCGCTCGCCATGGACAACGCGGTGGACCTCGAAGCCGCGCGCACCAAGGGCATCCATTCCACCGTCGCCGGCCGCGCCGATGTGCTGGTCGCCCCGAACCTCGAAGCGGGGAACATGCTGGCGAAGCAGCTCGTCTTCCTCTCCCAGGCCGATACGGGCGGCATCGTCGTCGGCGCGAAGGTGCCGGTGATGCTGACCTCGCGCGCCGATGACGAGCATGCGCGGCTGATGTCGGCCGCCCTCGCCGTGCTCTACGGCCATTGGCGACGCACGGGCACCTGCCTGGTGCCGGAGCTCAGCGTATGAGCGACGCGGTCCTCGTCCTCAACGCCGGCTCCTCTTCCATCAAGTTCGAGCTGTTCAAGGTGGTGGGCGACCACGCCGAGACGCGGCTCGACGGGCAGATGGAAGGCATCGGCGCCTCGCCCCACCTGATCGCGCGCGACATGCGCCGCCAGGTGCTGGCCGATCACCGCTGGCCCGGCCCCGATGTGGCGGACCATGTCACCGCGCTGGTGCGCATCATGGAAAGCATCGGCCCGGCCATCGCCGATCGCCGCATCATCGCGGTGGGGCACCGCGTCGTGCATGGCGGGCCGGACCTCGCCGACCCGATGCTGGTGGACGACAAGGCCATGGAGACGCTGCGCGGGCTGATGCCACTCGCGCCGCTGCACCAGCCGCACAACATCGCGGGCATCGAGGCCGCGATGCGCCGCTTCCCCGGCGTTCCGCAGATCGCCTGCTTCGACACCGCCTTCCACCGCGCCCATGCCTGGGAGGCCGACACCTTCGCCCTGCCGCCCGAGTTCTACGCGCGCGGCATCCGCCGGTACGGCTTCCATGGCCTGTCCTACGAATACATCTCGGCCCTGCTGGCGGCGGAGGACCCTGCGCTTGCCGCCGGGCGCGTGGTGGTGGCGCATCTCGGCAACGGATCCTCGCTCTGCGCCATCCACAACGGGCGCAGCGTCGATTCCACCATGGGCTTCACGGCGCTGGACGGCGTGCCGATGGGCACGCGCTGCGGGCAGATCGACCCCGGCGTGCTGCTGCACCTGATGCTGACCGAGAAGATGGACGCCGCCGACATCACCGGCCTGCTCTATGGCAATGCCGGGCTGAAGGGCATGTCGGGCATCAGCCAGGATGTGCGCGACCTGGAGAAGAGCAGCGATCCGCGCGCAGCCCAGGCGCTTTCATATTATGCCTGGCGCGTGAGACGGGAGATCGGCGCGCTCGCCGCGGCCATGGGCGGGATCGACGCCCTGGTCTTCACCGCCGGCATCGGGGAGAATGCCCGCACCCTCCGCGGAACGATCTGCCAGGGGCTCGACCATCTGGGGATCCGGATCGACCCGGAGGCGAACCAGGCGAATGCGCCGGAGATCTCCGCCGCCGGCAGCCAGACGCGCGTGCTGGTCCGCGCCACCGACGAGGAGGCGATGATCGCCCGCCACGTGTTGACTTTGTTGCATCGCAGCAATTTCGCTTGAACCGACCGGGCCTCGGGACCACAAACGGGGCAACAGAGGAACGCACGCCGATGCCGAACACGCCGAACCTGCCGACCCGGGAAGTGCTGGACAAGGCCCGCGAGACCACGAGCCGGGTGCTCGAACAGGTGCGCGCCCTGTCGGAGGTGATGGCGCGCGACGCCTCGGCCCTCATCCCCGGCGCAAATCCGGACACCACCACGGCGCTGCGGGCCGCGCAGGCGGCGCTGTCCCGCACCCCGACGGTGCTCGCCCAGGACATCCAGTCCTATGCCGTCGACGCGACCCAGCGCTGGCTGATGTTCTGGGACGTGATGCGCGAGGCCGGCAACAATTTCGTCGAACATGAGAAGGCCGGCTGCCCGCCGGTGCTGTTCTTCGACTATGAGACGGTCATCGACGGACGCACCCTCGCCCGTCCGGTGAACTACGCCCTGGTGCGGATCACCCCGCCCGAGGGCTTTGCCGCCACCGACCCCAAGCTGCGCCCCTTCGTCATCATCGACCCGCGCGCCGGCCACGGCGCGGGCATCGGCGGTTTCAAGTCGGACAGCCAGGTGGGCGTCGCGCTGCGGCGCGGCCATCCGGTCTATTTCGTCGTCTTCTTCCGCGAGCCGGAGAAGGGGCAGACCATCCTCGACGTGACGGCCGCCGAAGCCGCCTTCATCACCCGCATCGGGAATGACCACCCGGAGGCGCCGAAGCCGGTCGTCATCGGCAACTGCCAGGGCGGCTGGGCGACGATGATGCTCGGTGCCTCGGCCCCCGAGGCCGTCGGCGCGCTGGTGCTGAACGGCGCCCCCCTCTCCTACTGGGCCGGCGAGAAGGGCAAGAACCCGATGCGCTATTTCGGCGGCCTGGCCGGCGGTGGCTGGCCCGCCTCGCTGATGGCCGACCTCGGCAACGGCAAGTTCGACGGTGCCTCGCTGGTCTCGAACTTCGAGAGCCTGTCCCCCGGCAACACCTGGTTCCGCAAGTATTTCGACCTCTACGCCAAGGTCGATACCGAGGAGAAGCGCTTCCTCGAATTCGAACGCTGGTGGGGCGGCTACTTCCTGATGACCAGCGACGAGATCCGCTGGATCGTGGACAACCTCTTCATCGGCAACCGCTTCTCGACCGGGCAGATCAGCTCGGGCGGCGGCGAGACCTTCAACATGCGGGAAGTGAAGGCGCCGATCGTCGTCTTCGCCTCCTCGGGCGACAACATCACGCCCCCCGGCCAGGCGCTGCGCTGGATCGCCGACGTCTATCGCGACGAGCAGGAGATCAAGCAGCTCGGCCAGACCATCGTCTATCTGCTGCACGACCAGATCGGCCATCTCGGCATCTTCGTCTCCGGCGCGGTGGCGAAGAAGGAGCACAGCGAGATCGCGACGACGCTCGAGATGATCGAGGCGGTCGCCCCGGGCCTCTATGAGATGAAGATCACCGGCCACGAAGGCACGGGTGCGAACGAGGAATGGCAGGTCGAGCTGGTCGAACGGAAGATCGCCGATGTACGCACCCTGTCCGGCGAAGCGAGCAACGAGGCCTTCCCCGCGGTCGCCAAGATCTCGGAGATGAACCAGCATCTCTATGACGTGCTGGTCTCCCCCATCGTGCGGCAATTCGCGACCGAGGCAGGCGCGGAGGCGCGTCGGCAGGCCAGCCCGATGCGCATGCGGCGCTACATGTTCAGCGACATGAACCCCTTCATGATGCCGGTGCGCGCGATGGCGAAGATGGCCCGTGAGCATCGCGCACCGGCCGCGACGGACAACCCCTTCCTCGCCATCGAGAAGGCCTGGGCCGACCGCGTCGAGCACGCCATCGACAGTTGGCGCGATGTGCGCGATGCGATGAGCGAAATCGCCTTCCACGCCATCTACGGCAACCTCGCCGCCATCGGCGTGACCGGCGACGACAGCGCCGAGGAAGCGGAGACGGCGCGTCGGTCGCTCGCCATCGAGCCCGCGCAGCTTCCGGCCGCCCGCGCCGCGGTCGCCGAAGGCGGCTATGCCGAGGCGGTGATCCGCATGATGATCCTGCTCGCCGATGCGCGCGGGGGGGTGCGCCGCTCGCGCCTTGCCCGCTCGAACACGCTGCTGACGACGGAAGCGCCCTTCGCGGGCATGCCCCCCGCCGCCCGCCAGGCGATCATCCGCGAGCAGACGCTCATCGTCACGCTGCTGCGCCAGGAGGCCCTCGCCGCCCTGCCGAAGCTGCTCAAGACGGCGGCCGACCGGCGCAAGGCGCTGGCCGTGGTGGAGCATGTCGCCGGACCCGAAGACGAGCTCGGTGACAAGGCCCGGGAGATGCTTGCTGCGATGCGGGATGTGCTCGGGCTCACACCGAAGGCGGCGGTGGCCTGATCCGGATACGCCGGAGGCTCCCAAACACGGTGGCGTGTGCTCTAGGATGGCGCGCCACCATCGAAGGGTCCCATGGCCGCAGCGGCCACGACCAGCAGCCAGATCCTCGGTCTCGCGCTCCGCGCGGGTGATCGTTTCGCGGCCTTGCAAAAGGCTGAAGCGTTCCTGCTGGACCGACGGGGCGGGCCCCCGCGCGTGGAGGCGGCGGTGAGCCAGGCCCTGCGGGACGCGACCGGACCGGAGGGGCCGCCATCCTGCCTGGCGCGGCTCGGCGCTGCCGTGGCCGCGGCCGTGGAGGCGCATGGCGCACGCTTCCCGCCCGGTGAGGAACCCGCCTATCACGGCCGACATCACCAGGCCGAGGCGACGCTCGCGATGGGCTGGCTTGCCGGCACCGCGCGCGAACTCGGGCTGCTGACCGCCGATCAGGCCGCACTCGGCGTCATCGCGATGGCCGGGCATGACCTGCTGCATGACGGACGGGTGCACGCGACACGTGGCTGGCTGGAGCGCCGCTCGGCCGAGGTGACGGCCGGCATCGCCGCGACCAAGGGCCTCGGCGCCGCGGACATCGCCACGCTGCGCCGGATCATCCTCGCGACCACCTGGCCGTGGGAGGACACCGACGCGCCGGACCTGCTCTGTCACCTGGCGCGGGAGGCCGATCTGTTCGGCAGCAGCCTGCCCACGCTCGGTCCGCTGCTGAGCCGCCAGCTCGCCCAGGAATTCGCCACCTGCGGCCTGCTGGGTGCCGAAGGGGTGGCGACGCATGCGGCCCGCGTCGGGCTGCTCCGCATGATGGGCCCGGCCACGGCGCCGGCGCACGCGCTCGGTCTCGACCGGCTGCGCGAGGCGCAGCTCGCGGCCTATGAGGAGGCGGCGCGCCGGCTCGGCCTGCGGGAGGCCTCGGCCGAGGCGGGCGGCGTCACGCTCGATGCCATGGACCCGGCGGATGCCGAGGCGGTACTCGCCTGGGCCGGATCGGGATCATGAGGCTCCGCCCGCGCCTCAACTTCACCATCACCATCCTCACGGCCTTCAGCATCGTCTTCGTCCTTGCCGGCCTGGCAGTGGTGACGGGCTTCCGCGAATCAGGTTCACGGGCGGCGGAGGAGACCGCGGCGCGGCATCTCGGCGCGGCCGCGGCGGCGGCGGCGGGGGGCGCGCGCGGCCTGATCCATCCGCTGCTGGGGCATGCCGTGGTCCTCGCGCGCATGCCGGCGGCCGATCGCGGCGTGCTCGACCCGGCACTCGGCGTGCTCGCGGCGGAACCGCCGGTGATCGCCGTCTCGGTGGTGCGGCCGGATGGGGCGCTGGACCAGGTGCTGCGCCTGTCGCGCCTGCCGGAGGGTGTGGCCGCGACGCCCGTGCCGCCGGGGTCGGCCTTCGCCATGCGCCGGGTCCCTCCCCCACCCGCGGCGCGCGAGAGCTGGACCTTCCTCGATGGTGCGGGGCTGGCGCTGGGACGGGCCGAGGCGCCGCGCCGCGCCGGCGATCCCCGTGGCCTGTCCTGGGTACTGCAGGCGCGCGAGCCGGGGGTGCACATCTCGACGCTCTACGACCTGCCCCTCGCGGGACGGCCGGGCCTGACGGTGGGCCATGGCCTGCCCGGCGGCGGCGCGCTCGGGCTCGACATCGCGCTGGCCGATCTCGGCGGCTTCCTCACCGATCAACGGGTGAGCCCGCATGGCCTGACCGCGCTCTTCACCGAGGATGGCGTGCTGCTGGGCCATCCCGATCCCCGCCGGGCTCTGCTCGCGGGCGGCGGCTGGACCACCCTCGCCCGCAGCGGCGATCCGGCGCTGGAGGCGCTGTGGCGGGCCTATGCCGAGGGAAGGCTGCAGCCCGGCGAGACACGCCGGCTGCCGATCGCCGGGCAGGAGAGCCTGGTCCACCTTGCCACGGTCGGCGATTTCGTCGAACCGCGCGTGCTGGTCGGCGTGACGGCACCGCTCGCCGACGTCACCGCCGGGATCGAGGCCGGTATCCGCCGCGGCACGCTGCTGGCCCTGGCGGCACTGCTGCTGGGCCTCGCCGGCCTCGGCATCGTGGCCTGGCGCGTCGCGCGCCCGCTCGGCGTGCTGACGCGGGAGGCGGAGGCGATCCGCCGGCTCGACCTCGCCCAGCCGCTGCGCCTCGAGACGCATATCACCGAGGTGGAACGCCTCGCCAATGCCATGGGGGGCATGAAGGCGGCGCTGCGCCTGTTCAGCGTCTATGTGCCGCGCGATCTGGTGCGCAAGCTGATGGCCGAGGGCGCGGAGGCGGAGCTCGGCGGTGAACGGCGGCGGCTGACGGTGATGTTCTCCGACGTGCAGGGCTTCACCACCATTGCCGAGCGCCTGGACCCGGAGGCGCTGATGAACATCACCTCCACCTATTTCCAGGCGCTGACCGAGGAGCTCCTCGCCAACCAGGCGACCATCGACAAGTATATCGGCGATGCGGTGATGGCGATCTGGAACGCGCCGAAGCGCGACCTGGCGCATGCGCTGCATGGCTGCCGCGCCGCGCTGCAGGCGCGCGCCCTCACGCGGCGGCTGGAGGAAGACTTCGCCGCGCGCGGCTGGCCCCGCCTGCACACCCGCTTCGGCGTGCACAGCGGCGAGGCGGTGGTGGGCAATGTCGGCTCCTCTGACCGCATGTCCTACACGGCGATCGGGTCCATGGTGAACATCGCCTCGCGGCTCGAGGGCATGAACAAGATGTACGGTACCTCGATCCTGGTGTCCGAGCAGACGCGCATCGGCGCGGGCAGCGGCTTCGTCTTCCGCCCCGTCGACCTGGTGCAGCCCAAGGGCGCGCAGGACCCGATCGAGGTGCATGAGCTGCTCGGCCTGTCGCATGCGCAGGATGAAGCCGAGTTGCCGTTGCTTGCGGACCGGACCCTGGTCGCGCACCTCGAAGCCTGGCAGGAGGTGGTGCTGCAATGGCGCGGCGGGCGCTTCGCCGCGGCGATGCAGGCGCTGAAGGAGGCCGGCGATCCCGCCAGGGATCCGCTGGTCGCGGCCTATGCGGCGCGGCTCGCGCAGTATCCGGATGGCCCGCCCACCGGCTGGTCGCCGGTGACGCGGCTCGACACGAAATAGGACACCAGCATGGCCGAGGCGACGCGCAAACGGATCAAGCTCGCCCTGCAGGGCGGCGGATCGCATGGCGCCTTCACCTGGGGCGTGCTCGACCGGCTGCTGGCCGATGAGAGGCTGGAGGTCGAGGCCGTGGTCGGCACCAGCGCCGGCGCGATGAACGCCGCGGTGCTGGTGGATGGGCTGATCGCGGGCGGCCCTGCCGAAGCGCGCCGGCGGCTCGATGCCTTCTGGGACGGCCTGGGCGAGATGGCGAAGCTTTCGCCCGTGCAGCCGACGCCGATGGACCTGATGCTCAGCCCGGGCAACATGGATTTCTCGCCGCTGTGGCGCATCGCGGATGTGATGCTGCGGCAGTTCTCGCCCTATGAGCTGAACCCCGCCAACGCCAACCCGCTGCGCGAGCATGTCGAGGCCAGCGTCGATTTCACGCGGCTGCGCGGCGCGACCGGCCCGGCGCTCTATGTCTGCGCGACGAATGTGCTGACCGGCCGGCTGCGCGTGTTCGAGCGTGCGGAGATGAGCGCGGCGGCGATCATGGCGTCCTCCTGCCTGCCGCTGCTGCACCATGCGGTGGAGGTCGATGGCCAGCACTACTGGGATGGCGGGTATTGCGGCAATCCGCCGATCTTCCCGCTGATCTACATGGGCGGCGCGCCGGATATCCTCATCGTGCAGCTCAACCCCATCAACATCCCCGAAGTGCCGCGCGACATCCGCGCCATCGTGGACCGGATGAACACGCTGGCCTTCAATTCCTCCCTGATGCGGGAGATGCGGATGATCCGCTTCGTGACGGACCTGATCGACCAGGGACAGTTGCCGCCGGGGAAGCATCTGCGCTGCTTCATCCACACGGTGGATGCGGAAGCGGAACTCGCGATGCTCAATGCGAGCTCGAAGCTGAATGCGAGCAGCGGCTTCCTGCGCCACCTGCGCGCGCTGGGGGTGGCGAAGGCGGAGGCCTTCCTCGCGGCGCATTTCGACGCGATCGGGGAGCGGTCGTCGACGGATGTGGTGGCGAAGTTCCTGTGATGGCGGCGTTGGAGAGGCGACACCGCTCTCCGCAGCCCGGCCGCCTCAGTCTTCCTCGTCCTCCTCCGCATCCCCCGGGCAGGCCGCCGCCCGGCGCTGAAGATAGGCACTGCGGTGTACGGCATAGGAATCGAGCGCCTCGGCATCGATCCGCCGCAACTCGTCATGAATGCCCGCGTAGAAGACGAACATCTCGCTGGCGCGCCAGCCCAGCACCGCTTCCGGCCCCACCGCCTGCGACAGCATCGCGGTGCTCGCCACCAGCGCGGAGGCGTCGCGCAGCGTGGTGGGCCCCAGCACCGGCAGGACGAGGAAGGGCCCGCTCGGCACGCCCCAGCTACAGGCCGCATCCGCCAGCGCGAAGGGTCGCCGCTGGAAGCCCATCTGCGCCGCGGCGTCGTTCACGCCAGCCAGGCCGAGAGTGGTGTTGATCCCGAAGCGCATCGCCGCGTTGCCCGCGCGCGAGAGGTCGCCCGCCGCCAGGCTGCTGATCGCCGATACCGGCTCGCCGAGATTGCTCAGCACATTGGCCAGCCCGCTGCGGAAGCCTGGCGAGGTGACCGCGACATAGGCCTGCGCGGCCGGCTGCAGGAGATAGGCCTGCACGCCCTGATTGAATCTGTGGATGCGGCGATTGAGGCCTTCCAGCGGATCCTCGGCGGCCTGGGCCGGCGCGGAGCAAAGGCAGGCCATGACGGCAAGGACGGCGAAACGGCGCGGCGCAAATCGGGTCGGCATCGGGACTGCTTGAGGCTTGAGCCCCGCCGGCGCCGGATTTTCCGAGCCTGCAGGACAAGGGATGCTGCGCGCCCGGGGCGCCGTCACGGAGAATAGTTTAGATTTCATTAACACGATACGGAAAACGAGTCCGACGCTGGTTGCTAACCTCCTGGTGAAGCCTCGCATGCGAGGCTGTCCTCCTGCCCATGGATACCCCGCTGCCCTGCCGCGCCCCACGGCGCGCCGCCGAACCCCGCGCATGAGCGTCGCCCCCACCCGACGGGGCCCCTGCCTCGCTGCCCTGCATGGCATGGGCGGGCATCTGCTGCTGTATCGGGACTGCCTGACCATCGCGCGCCACGGGCCGTGGTTCACGGTGGTGAACCTGTTCTCCCATGTCGAGCGGGAGATGGAGACGACCATCCTGCTGCGGCGCGTGGTCGCCGTGCACATGGTCCGTTCGCTGCTGCTCGTGCAGTTCCTGCGCCTGACCTATGCCGGCGCACCGGCGGAGACCGGCCACTACCTGCGCGACGCCTTCGCCGAGAACGCCTTCATGTTCAGCCTGTTTGACAATCGGCCCCTGATGGCGATGCAGGCGCGCATCGTCGATGCGGCGCGTGCGGCCGGGGCGACGATCAGCGTGGTCTGACGGCGAGCCTCACGCCTGGGCCATGCGCCGATGCCAGGTCGTGGTGCGGAACAGGCCCTCCGGGCGCGGTGACAGGCCTTCCGCCTCCAGCAGCGTGGCGACGCGCCGCTGCGCTTCCGCCTCGGTGGCCTGGCGGCCGGTCAGCACCCGGTACAACGCCACGGCGCGCGTCGCGTCCTGATGGGACACGCGACCCTTCGGATCGGCCTGCGCCCGCAGGAAGGCGACCGCCTCCCGCGCCCCGGCAGCGCCCCCGGCCGCGCCGCGCCGCCGGTTCTCGGCATCCAGCGCGGCCCGCGCATCGGCGGCGGTCAGGCCATGGCGCGTCACGCCCTCGGTCAGCAGGGCGAGTTCCGCTTCCGGGTCCAGCAGGCCATCGCCGGCGCGCAGGCGGACCAGATCCGCGAAGCCCGCGGGGTCGGGCGGCGGCGCCTCGGGTTGCGGCGGGATGATCTCAGCCCCGCCCATCGCGGCCATGGCGGCGATGCTGCGTCCGGCGGGGTCCTGCACCGCCTCGGCGCGCAGCGGTCCGCCGCCGGCGCAGGCCGTGCAGGGCAGCACCCTCACGCTGCCATCGAGGTCCATCAGCTTGATCTCGACCGTCATGTCCGGATAGCGCGCGCGCACCGCCGCCGCGGCGCGTTCCAGCACGGCGTGGTGCTGGCGCAGCTCCTCCGCCGGGTCGTCGGCGAGGGGCCGGCCGACATGCTGCGCCATGGCGCCGCAATCGCGGTGGTTCAGGAAGATCACCTTGCGCACGCCATGGAGCGTCCGTGACGCTTCCAGGTTCTCCCACAGCGCGGTGCCCCAGGCCGGATGCGCCGTGTCCACCGCCGCGAGCGCGGCACCGGCGATGCGCATCTCGCTGTAGCGGTCGCGACGTCCGAGCGCGGCCATGAGGAAGGTGGTGTCGTCGGTCAGGCGCGGGTCGATGCAACTCACCAGGAAGGCATCGGCCTTGCGCGGCGCGTTGGGGGGAAGGCTCATTTCGGCACCTCCTGCGTGTGCGAGATGCCGCCGAGGCGGTGATGCAGGTGGGAGAAGCAGAGCCCGGCGGTGAAGACGCCGGCGAGGCTCGCCAGCGCGCCCATCAGCAGCGTATCCCCGGCAAACAGGCTGATGCCGGCGACATGCAGACCCGTCATCCCCGTACCGATGCAGAAGGCGACGACGAGCGCGATGCCGCGCCGCCCCAGCACGCCGACCGTCGTGGTCCAGAGCATGATGATGATGGTCGCGAGCGCCGCCCCGGTCGCGAGCTTCAGCCAGAACCAGTCGAAGCCTTCCAGCACCCAGTGCACGAAGGAGGTACCGGAGGGATTGTACACGGCGAGCACCACGAAGAGGCAGAACAGCGCCCGCGAGACGATGCCGCGCCAGTCGAAGCGTTCCGCGCTCATCGTGGCGCCGCCTGGGCGCGGGACAGCGCGAGGGCGGCGAGCTGCGGCTGCGCGGCATCGGCGGTGATCCGGCGCGCGAGCCGGTTCCGCCAGGCCGTCATCGGCGCGGCGCTATCGGCCGGCAGCGCGGCCAGTGCCGCCTCGGCGCCCCGCGCGTCGCCATTCCCCAGCCGCTCCGCCGCATCGCGCAGCGCGGTCAGCGCCGGCGTGCCGGCGGCGCCGAAATCCGCCCCCAGCCGCATCGTGCGCGCCGCGTTCCGCGCGAACCAGCCGGCATCGGGGCCATAGCCCATCTCCGCCAGCACCACGGCATCCGCGGCGGGGCCGAATTCCTCGGCGAGCTGGCGCAGCGTCGGGGCCCCTTCCGCGGCGCCGGCGGCGAGCGGCAGCAGCAGCCGGGTCGCCTCGGCATCGCCCGCGGCCAGCGCGACGGCCGTGGCGAAGCTGCGCGGATAGGGCGCGCCGCGCGGCAGGTGCGGCAGCAGCACCTCGACCGCCAGCGGCACGCGCGGGATGTCCTCGGCGATGCGCAGTTCCACCGGCGCCGGCGGTGCCGCCTGCGCCGCGATCGTCATGGTCGGCGGCCGCCCGCCGAGGATGACGACAAGGCCTGTCACGGAGGCGAGGCACGCCAGCGCGGCGCAGCCGAGCGTGGCCAGGCCCATCCAGTCGCGCCGGCCGTTGGTGAGATCGGTCATGGACATTCCCCTGGTGTGGCGAGCGCGGCGACCCGCGCGGCGAGAAGGACGGCGGCGGCGTCGGCGGCCTCGGTGGCCAGGCGCTGTTCGGCCTGGGCCAGCGCCTCCAGCGCCTGCGCCTCGAAGCCGGCGCGGGTGAAGGTCGCGTCGAGCCGGTTGAGCATCCAGTCGAGCCCCCAGGAGGCCCCGATGCCGCCCGCGACACCGATGACGCTGCCCGGAACCCCGCCCGCCGCGAGGCCGAAGGCGCCCCCGGCGACGACCAGCGATCCCGCCTCGCTCAGCCGGATCGCCACGGCGGCGAAGCGCGCGGCCATGGGGCGCATGGAGCGGACGAAGACGCTGCCTTCATCGGCACCCTGCCGCGTGAGCGCCTCGACCGGATCGGCCGGTACCGCGCTGGCCAGGGCGCTGCCCATCGGGCTGCCGGCGGCGGCCAGGTTCAGCACGTTCTCGGCGGTTGCCCCCGGCGCGGCCACGGGCTGCCGGGCGAGCCGCGCTGCGCTCGTCGAGAGCGCCTGCCGCCAGGCCCCATCGAGCACCCCGCCGACATGATCGAGATCGGCCGCGAAGCCGCCATCGTTGAGGGTCGGAGCCAGCACACGCCGGCGGAACTCCGCGCGGACGGGTTCGGCCATCTCCTCCGCGACGCGCGCGGCCATCGTCGCCGCCTCCTCGGCGCTGGCCACGGAACGGACGACGCTGGCGATGCCGCGCGCGAGGCTGCGGTAGGAGGTGACGTAGCTCTGCACCCAGCCATAGGCCCAGTCGCCGAAACCCGGCACGCCCTCCCGCGCCGGGGCGAGGCGCATCCGCGCCGCATCCGCGAGCAGCCGGGACGAGAGCGCCGCCAGCGCGCCGGCTTCCTCCCGCAGCGCCGCCGCCTCGGCGGCCACACCCCCCCGCGGCAGGCTGCGCATCAGGCAGGCCCCGTCCGGCAGCACCACGCGCAGCGTCTCAGCCTTCAAGGGCAGCGCCGCCAGCAGCAGGAACGCGGCGGCCCATGAACCGCGCATTAGCGTCTCGCGCCCTATCAACGCCGCGTCATGGCATATCTCGGCGACATCTTCGGCGGCACCCTCGCCGCCCTTCTCGCGGTGGCCTTCGCGATGGGGCTGCTGCGGCTCGGCGTGGCGGGCTTCGAGACCACCGCGCCACATGATGCGGAAGCCGTGCCGATCCTGCGGCTGGTCGCGCTGTTCACCGGCATCGCGCTCGGCGCGGCGCTGATCGCGGCCTCGCCCGAAACGCGGGACTTCCTGCCCGACCGCGTCTTCGCCGGCCATGGACCCTGGGCGATCGGGCTGCTGGACCTGCTCGGCCGCGATGCCCTGCCGCGGGCGGCAACCCTGCGCGCCCTGCCCGACGCGATGCTGACCTTCACCGGCCCGGCGGCGCTGATCGGCTGGGCGGCCTTCCTTGGCCTGACGCAGGGTGCGATCATCGCGGGGCGGCTGTGGCGCGGGGCAGCGCAGCGCCGGGCCTACCTCGCCTTCCTGCTGTTCGCCCTGCACATCGCGCTGCTGCTGCACTGGGGCGCGCATCTCGCCGCCTGGTCCGCCGCGCAGCTCAATGTCTGGATCCTCGTCGTGGCGCTGCTGCTCTTCCAGCGCTGGCGCTACCGCCCGCACCAGGCGGGGGGGCACTGACGCCAGCCCGCGCATCAGCGCAGATCCATCATCGCAAGGAAGGGTGCCGGCGTCAGCAGCGCGGGATCGCCCACATACGGAAAGGCCAGCTTGATCGAGACGATCAGCACCGATCCCACGATCACCGCGATCACCGCCGCCATGGCGAAGTGCATCGCCGCGCTGGCGCCGCCGAAGAACCACTGGAAGGCGATGACGGCGACCGAGACGGTCAGCACCAGCATCCAGATCAGCCCGGACAGGGTGCGCGACTGCACCGACAGCCGCTCGATCCGCGCTTCCGCCACCTGGGCGAGCCAGTTGCCGGTCTGTTGCTGCAGCACCTGCTGGGCGGTGCGCTCGCCCTCGACATCGAGGAAGGCGCGGGTCATGCGCTGGAAGGGCGCGTCGGAGGCCGAGGAGGGCACGCCCGCCTGCATCGCCGGCCAGTCCTGCTGGACCACCGCGCCGGCATAGCCGCGGATCGCATCGCGCATCTCGAGCCGCGTGCCGGCCATGCCCGGGCCGTCATAGGTGTCCACGGCCAGGGCCAGCATGTAGAGGCCCGAGGCCTCCTTCTGCAACGTGTCGCGCGCGGTCTGGAAGATGTCCCAGCCGCCCACCAAGGTCAGCGCCGCGACCACGGCGTAGATTTCAACCACGAAGCTGTATTTCACCGCGCCGACGGCAGCGTTGGCCTGGAACTCCGTGGCGGTGAACAGCGCGTACATGATCCGGCCCAGCAGCATCGCCAGGCCGACCGGCACGGCGATGCAGACCGCCATGCCGATCCAGGTGGGCAGCGTGGCGAGTTCGTGGGGTAGCAGGATGTCCAAGGCCGGGATCCTCCGCGGCGCGTCGGTTGATGGGGCGACGGGCCGGCGCGTCCTGCGCGGCCCCGGGGACCACCCGGAAAGGGCGGCGGCGGCCCGCCGGACCGACCGCCGCCCGTGTCAGGCGGTCCCGCCGGTCCGGGGTGGGTTCAGTCGGCCTCCTCGTGGCGTTCGGTCCAGTACCAGTGGCCGACGGTCAGCCCCGCCGCCGCGCCGATCAGCGTGGCGAGGGCCCCGCCATGGATGATCGCCGACCCGGCGAGCGCGCCCACGAACATGCCGGTGCCGAGGGCGGCGGCATGCCCCGCCGAGAGCTTCGGGATGTCGGGCAGTGTCAGGGTTGGGGCAGCGGTGCGGGCGGCAGGCGCCGCAGGCGCGGGTGCGGTGGTCTGCGCGGCCGCCGGCAGTGCCGCGACCAGCATGGCGAGGAGGAGGAGGGTCTTGCGCATGGCTTGCTTCCTTGTTCTTGGGGGGGGGGTCATTCGCCGATCGCGCGGTACCAGCGGCGCGTTCGGATCAGTCGCCCGACCGGCTTGGGCCGCAGGTCGAGTTCCTCCATCAGGCGCTTCACGCGCTTCTGCGCGTCGGCCTCGGGCACGCCGGCGCGGGCGCGGTAGAAGGCCACGGCACGCCTGAAATCATCGCGCGAGACGCGGCTGCGCTTGTCGGCGAGGGTTCGCAGCAGCTCGCGCGAGGAGGCGCCGATCTCGCCTTCCAGCGCGACCTCGTCATGCTCGGCCGCCCCACGCAGCACGCCGCTCGCCTGGTCGAGGGTGAGGCCGTAGCGCATCAGCCCTTCCTCCAGCAGCCGCCGTTCCTGGTCGCGCTCGAGGAAGCGGCGGCCCTGGAGCTGCAGCTTCACGAGTTCGGCGTAGCGTTGCCGTTGCGTCTGGTCCGTCGGGATCATCGGGCCTTCTGCCTTTCGCGCCCCGCGCCGTCCTGGCGCGGCCTGGGATGTGGAGTCAGTGGAAGACGGTGGCGGCAGCGGGCAGCAGCCGTGCGCCGCCGCCATCGGGCTGGTCGAAGCTCTGCCGGCCGGGGTCCGGCGCGGCCAGCCGCGCGCCAAGCGCGGAGACGCGTTGGTTCAGCCGGTCGATCGCGCGCATGATACGGCTCGCCTCCTGCCCCAGCGGCGCATCGGCCGGGGACAGCGCGAAGCGCACCTGCGGCAGCGGGAAGAGCGTCACCTCGACCTTGTCCACCGAGAAGCCGCCGAGCTCGCCCGCATCCATGATGCCGCGCACGATGGTACGCTGCATGGCCGAGATCGGGCCGGGATTGCGGCGCGAATGGCGTTCGAGCATGCGCTCGACATATTCGCGGTCGCTGTCGGTCAGCTCGCGCGCCTGGCCGAAGGTGAGCGAGAGGTGCGGCAGCAGGGCCACCGAGGATTCGATCTCCTTCAGCTTGTAGCCGGCGATGTCCATCAGCCAGGCGAAGTCGTCGCGTGCCTGTTGCTGCGCGGCGAAGCTGTGGCGCTGGGCGAAGGAGCTGCCGGCGCCGAAGCTGAAGCCGAGGCTGTCCATGATGCCGCTCCAGAGCCGTTCGGCCCTGGCCATCACGTCGTCATCCGAGGGCAGGTCCTGCAGCGGCGCCGGCACCACGACGCGCTGCTGCGCCGAAGGTGCTGCGGTCTGGGCACCGGCAGCAAGCGGCGTGGCGAGGAAGGCGGCGAGCACGAAGGCCGTGGAGCGCATGGCGTGGGGTTCCGATCCGGGGGGAGGTCAGCGGGACATCAGGCGGCCCTGCTCGGCGATGCGGCGCTGTGCCGCGCGCTCCGCCGGGCCGAGCGGTACGAGCCCGGCCGTGGTCAGGTAGCCGCCCGGCCCCGCCGCCTGCTCGCTGGTGCTCTCGACGAGGAATTCGTGGATGCCGCGCACCACGCCGACGCCCTGCTGGTTCCGCGCGTGCTGGCGCTTCGCGTAGAGAAAGAAGGTGCGGGCGTGCTCGTAGTCCAGATTGCCGATGGTGGTGGTGTTCGGCGCCACGCCGTCGAGCGGCAGCGCCACGAGATTGCCGCCGCTCGAGATGAGCTGGTCGTAGCTGACCACCGCGAGCGTGCCCGGCGGCGCGGCGAGCAGCGCGGGCACGACCTCATCCCCGTGCAGCGTGACGGCATGGCCGTCGGTACGGACGGCGAGGCACTTGCTGCGCCGGTAGGCGGCATCGAAGATCAGGCGGATCCGGCCGACGTTGCGGCAGCCCCCCTCCATCACCAGGTCGTCGAACAGCGCGCGCGTGCCCGACGCCTCGGAGGGCAGCAGGACGCGGATCTCGGCCTGCGGCAGGTGCGGCGCGATATCGGACCAGTAGCGCTGGCGGTTCGGCGTGAACTCCTCATCCTCCGGGCGCTCGGCGGCCAGCGCTTCCCAGACCTGCCGCGCGCTGACGCCATGGGCGGCATCGCCGCGCCGCCCCGCGAGCACGACGGCGCCGAGGCCGAGCCGCACCTCGATGATGTCGCGCACGCCATTGGCGTTGCACGCGTCTATCACCGCGCGCGGCATGCGGCGGCTGACGATGGCGATGTCGGGGGTCTGCGGACCGACGCCCTGGCAGAAGGCCTCGATCATCCTGCTCGCGCTCACCGTCTCGATGCTCGGCGTGGCCACGCCCGCGAAGCGTTCCGCGAAGCTGCGGACGAGCAGGCGCGTCAGCGTGGTGGTCGAGGCCGAGCTCAGCACCACCACCCGGTCGCGCAGCGTGATGGCGGTTTCGGCACGCGCCTGCCCGATGCAGCAGGGCAGCAACAGGGCCATCAGGCCGAGGACACGACGCACGGAAACCTCCGTTCGGGCATGGGCGGGAATGGGGGAATGGCGGCGCATCAGATCGGCCGCGGCGGCGTGGTCAGCGCGCGCAGCAGGGTTTCCTGCACCGCCTGCTCGACGGCGAGGCGCGCGCCCGCCTGCGCCAGCCAGCCCGCGAGCAGCGGCTGCAGCGCGGCATCGAGCGCACTGGCATCGGCCACCGCGGCGGCAAGGTTGCCTCGGCGCAACTGCTGCGCGACGCCGGCAATGGCCTGTTCCTGATCGGTCGGCGCCGGCGGGGCGGCGAGGCCGATGCCGGCGAAGGCGGCGCGCATCGCCGTCATGCCACGCTCGATCATCGATGCGTCATGCGGCGCCCGCGCGACGAGCTGCGGCATCAGCGCGGCGTAGCGTTCGCGCAGTTCCGCCTCGGTCGGCAGGCCGCGCGCGGCGTGGCTCAGCAGCACTTCGGCGAGCGGGCGCGGCAAGGCGCCGGGCGGGGCGAGCGCCACCATCGCCTGGTACTCGCGCGTCCAGGGCCGCGGCGTCGCGACCGCGGCCTGCAGCAGCAGCGCGGCGGCGATGAAGCGGTTGTTCTCCGGCACCTGCGCGGCGACGTCCTGCGCGCGGCGCGGCGGGGCCGCATCCTCGCGTTCCGCCGCGGCGACCACCTCGCCGAGCGTCGCCTCGATCCGTGCGACGCGCGCCTGCAGGCTTTCCCGCGCGGCTTCCGCCGCCTCGGCCGGGCCAGCCCGCAGATGGCTGATGCCCGCGAGCGCGCCGGCGATGGCCAGCCCCGCCGTGAAGCCGAGCATGGTGGGCAGGATCCGGGCCGACGCGCCGGGGCGGTCAGATGTGCCCGATGCCGCAGGCGCATCGGGCACTGCCTGCCCCTCATCCGGCACGGTCTGTTCTGTCGAGGTCACGACGATGGCGGTCCATGTCCGACGCGACGGTGGCGGATGCACCGTCGTCCCGGCCGCCATTGAACAGGGGTGAGGTTTTGGAACCCTTAATCAGGCCGCTGCATTGCAGCGTGCGATGGATGCGGCGGGCCGGGCATCACGCCCGGCCCGGCCGGCGCCGCTCAGCGCAGGATGATCTCCACGCGGCGGTTCTGCGGCTCGCGCGTGTTGTCCGGCGTGGGTACCAGCAGGTTGGTCTCGCCGAAGCCGCGCGCGACGATTTCCTGCCGCGGCACGCCGAGGCGCACCAGCTCCGCCGCCACGGCGTTCGCGCGCCGCACCGACAGGCCCATATTGTACTGCGCCGAGCCCGAGGTATCGGTGTAGCCGTTCACCTCGATGCGGGTGACCTGCTGCTGCGTGCGCGCCTGCGCGGCTTCCGCGACAATCTGCCGCGCGCGGTCGGTCAGGTTGTCGCGGTTCCAGTCGAAGAAGACCAGGAAGGTGCGCGCGGGCACGGGCGCGGCGGCCGGCACCGGGGCGGGCGGCGGCGCGGCGCCGAAGGAATAGCGCACGCCGAGCATGATGGCGTGGTTGAAGCTGTCCGTGTCGATCTTGCCCCGCGCCGTGCCATAGGGGGTGACGACCCGCGCAGCCTGGCTATCGAGTTCCGGATCCACCACCTGCATGAAGCGGTAGTCGAGGGTCAGGGCCCAGCTCGGGCTCAGCGGCACGGCGAAGCCGGCGATGAGCTGATAGGCGAAGTTGCTGTCGGTATCGTCGGAGCCGATGCGCGCGACCTGGTTGGTGCCGCGCACCGCGTGCCATTCGGTCCACATCCAGCCGACGCCGGCGCCGAGATAGGGGCGGAAGCGCGAGCTCACGTCGAATTCGTAGAGCAGGTTGGCCATGACGCCATAGGTGCGCTGGCTGCCACGGAACTGCCCGAAGCTGCCGCCGCCGCCGAAGCCGGACATGCCGTCCACCTCGTTGTAGCGGTAGCTGCCCTCGAATTCCGCGCGCAGGCCATTGCCGAAGCCGTAGCCGATGGCGAGCGCCCCGCCATAGCCGACATTGTAGGAAATGGTGCCGTCGCGACCCATGCCCGCCACCGCCTGGCTGTTCGCCAGGCCCGGGCTCAGGCTGATGTCGCTGTCCTGCAGGAAGTTCAGCATGGCTCCGCCGGAGATATAGAGCCCGCTCACATGCTGAGCCGAGGCCGCCCCCGTGGCACCGATCAGTGCCGCTGACGCCAGAAGCAATGCGCGCATGAAATGTCCTTTCGCCGATAAGCCTCACGGATGACCGGCGGCAGGCAACGACGTCCCCTTCCCCCTCCGGCGCACCGCTAACGCGATCTCGACGGGAAAGGTTTCATGCAATTTTCGAAATGTCAGGGGCCACTCCCGGAAATGTCATGGGCCTGACGGCAACGTGACCCGGGAGCAGGCGACCCTTGCCGGGAATGCCCGGCAAGGGCCCGGCCGGTCAGGCCTGCGGCATGCCTTCCGGCACGATGGTCTTGATCAGCGTGGCGTCGAGCGACTCATACTCATGGTAGTGGATGGTCTCGTAGAGCTGCGCGCGGGTCTGCATGCGGTCCACCATCTTCTGGGTCCCGCCATCCCGCCCGATGGCGGCATAGAGTTCCTCCATCGCGCGCGCGGCGATGCGCAGGTGGCTGACGGGCCAGATCACCATGGAATAGCCCATCGCCTGGAACTCGGCGGCGGTGAAGAAGGGCGTGCGGCCGAACTCGGTCATGTTGGCGAGCAGCTTCACGCCCGGCATGCGCTTCGCGAATTCGACGAACATCTCCTTCGTCGTCAGTGCCTCGGGGAAGATCGCGTCGGCGCCGGCTTCCAGATACAGCTTCGCGCGGGCGACGGCGCCGTCCATGCCCTCGGAGGCCGCGGCGTCGGTGCGGGCGATGATGTAGAGGTGCTTGCGGGCCTTGCGGGCGGCGGCGACCTTCGCGGCCATGTCCTCGGGCGCGGCGAGCTTCTTGTCG
Source organism: Roseomonas sp. (assembly GCA_041906015.1). Taxonomy (GTDB): domain Bacteria; phylum Pseudomonadota; class Alphaproteobacteria; order Acetobacterales; family Acetobacteraceae; genus Neoroseomonas. The sequence continues at coordinate 2,473 of JAYRJZ010000018.1, read as the reverse complement.
TTGAGGTGCCCGCACTTCTTGGGCAGGAGCTGGTCCTCGAGATGCACGGCGGCCGCGCCGGCTTCCTCGAAGCTGCGGACCATGTGCATGACGTTCAGCGCCTCGCCATAGCCGGTGTCGCCATCGACGAGGACCGGCAGGGCGGAGGCGCGCACCACCTGGCGGATATGCCAGGCGACATCGTCCACCGTGATCATGCCGAGGTCGGGCAGGCCCATCGTCGCCGACATGGCGGCACCGGACATGTAGAGCGCCGGGAAGCCCTGCTTCTTCGCCAGCAGCGCCGCGATGCCGAGATGCGCACCGGGCATCTGCAGGATCTCGGGCCGGTCGAGCAGGCGGCGGAAGCGCAGGCCGGCGGGCTCGTCGGGAATGTCGTCGGCGATCACGTAGGGCATGTGGCCCTCCTCAGAAGAAGATCAGCGTTACCAGGATAAACAACGGGACCAGGAAGGCCAAAGCCCAGGCGCAATAGCCGAAGAAGGAGGGCATGCGCTCCCCGTTTTCCTCCACGATGGCCTTGACCATGAAGTTCGGCGCATTGCCGATATAGGAATTGGCCCCCATGAAGACCGCGCCGCAGGAAATCGCGGCCAGGATCAGCGCGCCATCGGTCATCAGATGGACCGGATCACCGCCGGCCAGGTTGAAGAAGACCAGGTAGGTCGGCGCGTTGTCGAGGAAGGAGGAGAGCGCCCCCGACAGCCAGAAATAGACCCAGGGGATCGGCTCCCCGTGCGGCCCCGAGGTCAGCGCCACCAGCGGGGCGGCCGCCCCGGCCTCCCCCGCGCGCAGGATGGCGAGCACCGGGGCCATGGTGACGAAGATGGCGGCGAAGAGCTTCGCCACTTCCAGGATCGCGCCCCAGGCGAAGCCATTGGCCTCGCGCAGCGCGGCCGGCGTCAGGCGCATGGAGACGTAGGCGATGGCGAGAAAGGCCGCGACGCCGACCAGCCGCTCCGCACCGATATGCTGGCCGAGGATCGACACCTCGCCCGGATGCCAATAACCCTGAACCAGGACCATCACGACGACCAGGCCGATCAGGACGAGGTTCACCAGCCCTTCGACCTGAAGCGGCTCCTTCGCGCCGGTGTCGGGGACGATCGGCTTCTCCTTCGACCAGGCGATGACGTCCAGCACGTAGTAGACCGCAAGGAGCAGTACGGCGCAGAAGAGGAACTCGCCGAAGAGATGCGTGGTGGTCCAGAAGAAGGACACGCCCTTGAGGAAGCCGAGATAGAGCGGCGGGTCACCGAGCGGCGTGAGCGAGCCCCCGATGTTGCTGACCAGGAAGATGAAGAAGACGAAGGTGTGGGTCTTGCGCCGACGGAAGGCGTTCGCGCGCAGCACCGGGCGGATCAGCAGCATCGAGGCGCCGGTCGTGCCCATCACCGAGGCGACGACCGTCCCGATCGCCAGCAGTACGACATTGGCCAGGGGCGTACCGATCAGCGTGCCCTTGAGCAGCACGCCGCCGCCCGTCACATAGAGGGCGAGCAGCAGGGCGATGAACGGAACGTATTCCTGCAGGACGATATGCCAGACCTCGTTCGCGGCCTGGTCCGGACCGAAGGCGATGGCAAAGGGCAGGACCAGCAATGCCGCCCATCCCGCGGCGATCTTGCCGTAGTGATGATGCCAGACATGCCCGGCGAGCAGCGGCATCAGCGCGATGGACAGCAGCATGCCGACGAAGGGGATGCCCCAGGCCAGCGAAAGGTCAGCGCCGTTGACGCCGGCCGCGACGGCCGGCCCCGCCGGGAGGAGGAGCCCGCTGGCCACCAGGCCAGGCAGCGCGGTAGCGGCAATGCTGCGGACCGGTCGCATCCTGTCTCCCCATCCCCGACCGCATCGCGGCCCCCAACCGTCCTTGCAGGAGGCGCGCCGGAGCGACAAGGGGGGCCGCCCCCTTTTCCACCCCCGCCCTCGGCCCTAGTTTGACCGCCACACAGGAGATCACCCCATGGACATGAGCGGCGAGCGCCGCATCCAGGCGCCGCGGCAGCGCGTCTGGGACGCGCTGAACGACCCGGAGATGCTGAAGGCCTCGATCCCCGGCTGCGAGTCGGTCACCCGCACCGCGGAGGATGCCTTCGAGGCCAAGGTCTCGATCAAGATCGGTCCCATGGCCGCCAAGTTCGGCGGCAAGGTGAAGCTCGAGAACATCAACGCGCCCGTCTCCTACACCATTTCCGGCGAGGGCAATGGCGGCGCGATGGGCTTCGCCAAGGGCGGCGCGGATGTCGCCCTGGAAGAGCTCGGCGCGGACGAGACGCTGCTGAAGTACACGGTGAAGGCCCAGGTCGGCGGCAAGATGGCGCAGCTCGGCGCGCGGCTGATCGACAGCACGGCCAAGCAGATGTCGGACCAGTTCTTCGACCGTTTCGCCGCGGCCGTGGCCCCGCCGCCCCCGGTCGAGGCGCCGGTCGCCGCCGAAGCCGGCGCCGAGGCGCCCGCCGCCGCCCCGCCC
>JAYRJZ010000147.1:0-9211 GCA_041906015.1 Roseomonas sp. | reverse complement strand
GTCGAGTAGGTGCCGGCGAGGTGCGGGTCGGTCTCCGGGTTCCAGTCCTGCGTGTCGAGGCCGTTCAGGATGCCATGCAGATCCCCTGTCCGGCCGCGCAGCAGCCCATCGAGGCCCATGCCTCCCTCGGGCGTCAGGATTTCCTCGGCGTAGCTGGGGGAGACGGTGTTGATCGCATCCGCGTACCACAGCCCTGCCTTCAGGAAGCCGAGCGCGCCGAAGTATTCCAGTCCTTGCGTGGACATCGCCTCGGGCGGCAGGCCGAGCAGCGGGAACAGCGAGGCGTCGAACTTTCCCTGATAGGCCAGGTTGTGGATGGTGAAGAGGCAGGGAATGCGGCGCGGCGCGAAGCGCAGATAGGCCGGCACCAACCCCGCCTGCCAGTCATGTGCATGCACCGCGGCGACGCCGAGATGTTGCGCCACCTGCGCCGCGACGCGGCCGAGTGCCGCGAAGCGGATCGCGTTGTCGCCCCATTCCGCGCCATCAGGCGCCACATAGGGACCGCCGGGCCGGTCGAAGAGATGCGGCGCGTCAAGCACCAGCAGGTCGAGCCCGGCAGCCTTCGCCTCCAGCACCCGGACCGGCGCGCCGTAGAGATCGGGGATATCGAGCAGGCTGCGCGGCGCCGGCAGCGCGGCGAGCACCTTCGGATAGCCGGGGATCAGCGTGCGCACCGCGACATCCTGCGCGAGGAGCGCGCCCGGCAAGGCCCCGGCCGCATCGGCGAGCCCGCCGGTCTTGATCAGGGGATAGAGCTCGGACGCGACGGCGAGAACGGAAAGCGGCATGCGTCAGGAAAGCCGATCGATCATGGGTTGGGTGATGAGGCAGATGCCGTTCTGGGTACGCCGGAAGCGTGCGGCATCCTCGATCGGATCTTCGCCGACCACGAGGCCGGGCGGGATGTGCACGCCACGATCGATGACCACATTGGTCAGCCGTGCGCCGCGTCCGACATCGACCTGCGGCAGCAGCACCGCGCCTTCGAGTACCGCGTGGGAATGCAGGTGGACGCCGGTGAAGAGCAGCGAGCGCCGCGCCAGCGCGCCGGAAACGATGCAGCCGCCGGAGACGAGGGAGGCCACCGCCTCGCCGCGCCGGCCTTCGACATCATGGACGAACTTCGCGGGCGGCGTGACCTCGGCATTCGTCCAGATCGGCCAGGCGCGGTCGTAGAGGTCGAGGTCCGGCACCACGTCGGTCAGGTCGACATTGGCCTGCCAATAGGCATCCACCGTGCCGACATCACGCCAGTATGGCGCGGCCTCGGCGCCGGAGCGGACGCAGGAACTCTCGAAGCGGTGGGCCACGGCGTGGCCGTGCCGGACGATGTGGGGGATGATGTCCTTGCCGAAATCGTGGCTGGAATCGCCATCCTGCGCATCGCGGCGAAGCTGGTCGACGAGGAAGCCGAAGTCGAAGACATAGATGCCCATCGATGCCAGGGCGAGATCCGGGCTGCCCGGAATGCCGGGCGGATCGGCGGGCTTTTCGAAGAAGTCGGTGATGCGGTCGGCATCGTCCACATGCATCACGCCGAAGCCGGTCGCTTCCATTCGTGGGACGGTGAAGCAGCCCACCGTGACGTCGGCGCCCGCCTCGACATGCTGGGCGAGCATCTTCTCGTAATCCATCTTGTAGATGTGGTCGCCGGCCAGGATCACCATGTAGCGCGGCCCGTAATCCTCGATGATGTCGAGGTTCTGGAACACCGCATCGGCCGTGCCGAGATACCAGTTGCGTTCATCCACGCGCTGGCTGGCGGGGAGGATATCGAAGGTTTCGTTGCGTTCGGGGCGAAGGAAGTTCCAGCCGCGCTGCAGATGGCGGATCAGCGAATGCGCCTTGTACTGCGTCGCGACCGCGATGCGGCGGATGCCCGAGTTGATCGCATTGGACAGGGCGAAGTCGATGATGCGCGACTTGCCGCCAAAAAAGACCGCGGGCTTGGCACGGCGGTCCGTCAGCTCCATCAGGCGCGAGCCGCGGCCACCAGCGAGCACGTACGCCATGGCATGACGTGCGTAGGGCGGACCGGCCATGGGGCGGTCATAGGGCATTGTGGCCTCCCTGATCATGCTCTTGGGGGCGCAGGCGGAGGGGGCTCAGCCCCCTCCGGACTTCCCCTGCCAAAGGCCGAAAGGCCTTTGGAAACCTCGATTTGGTATTGGGCGCTGCGGGCCATCTGCTTGCTGAGATCCGCCTCTGCGCACGGCGCGCGGCGAGGGGGCGCAGCGCGCGGCTGCCGCCTGGCACCAGGTATTGGCTTCCAAAGGCCTTTCGGCCTTTGGTGGGGAGAGCCCGAGAGGGGCAAGGCCCTTCTCGGTCGCCATCGCAAGCATCCATCCCCACCATCACGCCACGCCTTCCGCCGTAGCATCCTGCGCTGGATCAAGCGCCGGCGCAGGCCATGTCGCGGGTTGCAGATAGAGCGCGCTGAGCGGGGGCAGGTCGAGCACGGCCGAGGCCGGCTGTCGTTGCCAGGGCAGGGCTTCGGCGACGGGCTCGCCATCGATGGCGTCGCCCGTGCCGCCATAGCCTTCATCGTCGGTACTGAGCAGCACGCGCCACGGCCCGGGGACGGGCAGGCCGACACGCATGCGCCGCCGCACCGGGGTGAAGTTGCAGATCACCGCGACCGGCGGCCCGCCGCCGCCATCCCAGCGCAGCCAGGAGAAGGTGGAGTGCTCCGCGTCGTCGGCTTCGATCCACTGGAAGCCTTCGGGTTCGCAGTCGCGCGCGTGCAGCGCGGGGACGGTGCGGTGAAGCTCGTTCAGGCGCCGCACCAGGCCCTGCAGGCCGCGGTGCGGCGCATACTGCAGCAGCCACCAGTCGCATTCGCGCGTTTCCGACCATTCGCGCCAGGGGCCGAATTCCTGGCCCATGAAGAGCAGCTTCTTGCCCGGATGCCCCCACATGAAGGCGTAGTAGCAGCGCAGCGTCGCGAAGCGCTGCCAATCGTCGCCGGGCAACCGGCCCAACAGCGTGCCTTTGCCATGCACCACCTCGTCATGGCTGAGAGGCAGGATGAAGGCCTCGTTCCAGGCATACATCAGCCCGAAAGTGACGAGGTCGTGGTGCCAGCGGCGATGGAGCGGGTCCTTCGCCACATAGCGCAGCGTGTCGTTCATCCAGCCCATGTTCCATTTGAAACGGAACCCGAGGCCGTCGGTTGCGACGGGCGCAGTGATGCCCTTCCAGGCGGAGGCCTCCTCGGCCGCGGTGATCGCCCCAGGGGCCTCGCGCGCGATCAGGTCGTTGACCTGGCGGAGGAAGGCGACCGCCTCGCGGTTCACATTGCTGCCATCCTCATTCGGCGCCCAGGCATCGGCGGGCCGGTCGTAATCGAGATAGAGCATGGAGGAGACCGCATCCACGCGCAGCCCGTCCACGTGGTAGCGCTGCAGCCAGAACAGCGCATTGGCGGCGAGGAAGGCCGCGACCTCGCGCCGCCCGAAATCGAAGACCGCGGTGCCCCAGCCGGGCAGGAAGCCGCGCCGCGGATCGGGCGGTTCGTAGAGCGGGCCGCCGTCGAAGCGCGACAACCCCGCCGCATCGAGCGGGAAATGCGCCGGTACCCAGTCGAGGATCACGCCGATCCCGGCCGCATGCGCGCGGTCGATCAGCCGTGCCAGGCCCTCGGGCGGCCCATAGCGCGCCGTGACAGCATAGAGACCGAGCGGCTGATAGCCCCAGGACGCATCGAGTGGATGCTCACTGACCGGCATCAGCTCGATATGCGTGAAGCCGAGGTCGAGGACGTAGGGGATCAGGGAATCGGCGAGCTCATCCCAGTTGTAGAAGCGGCCATCGGGATGGCGGCGCCAGGATCCGGCGTGCACTTCGTAGATGGCCATGGGTTCGCGGCGCGCGTCGCGCCGCGCGCGCGCCGCCATCCAGGCGGCGTCGGTGAAGGCATGACGGTCACTGCGCGCGACGATCGAGGCGGTGGCCGGTCGCAGTTCCGCCGCGAAGCCCACCGGGTCCGCCTTCAGCGGGCAGAGCCGGCCGTCGCGGCCAAGAATCTCGAACTTGTAACGCGCGCCTTCGGCCAGCTCCGGCAGGAAGATCTCCCACAGGCCGGAATCCACGCGCTTGCGCATCGGGTGCCGGCGGCCGTCCCAGGCATTGAAGTCGCCGATGACCGACACGCGGCGGGCCTCCGGCGCCCAGACGGCGAAGCGCACGCCGGCGACGCCGTCATGCGTGCAGGGATGTGCGCCGAGCCGGTCGAACAGCCGCGCATGCGTGCCCTCGACGAAGAGATGGTCGTCGAGCGGCCCGAGCGTCGGGCCGAAGGCGTAAGGGTCCGTGATCTCCCAGTGATCCTCGCCGCGCCGCGCGCGCAGGCGATAGGTCAGCGGCCAGGTGGCACCGGGGATCAGGCCCTCGAAGAAGCCTTCGTCGCGCCGGCGTTCGAGGGGGTGTGCCGCCCCGCCGCACAGGGCCTGCAGCGTCTCCGCGCCCGGCATGAAGGCCCGCAGGACAATGCCCTCCGGCACCGCATGCGGGCCGAGCAGCGCGAAAGGATCGGCATGCCGTGCGGCGAGGAGCGCATCGATGTCCGACGTCGCCGCACGCCAGCCGGTCATGGGGTAACGGGCACCTTCCAGATATCGGTTGCGTATTCCGCAATGCTGCGATCGGCCGAGAACCACCCCATCCCCGCCGTGTTCAGCACCGCCTTGCGCCGCCAGGCCTCATTGTCACGATACAGTGTCATGGCGTCCTTCTGCGCGGCCAGGTAGCTGTCGAAATCCGCCGCCACCATGAACCAGTCCTCGGCCCGCAGCGAGGCGACGAGGTCATGGTAGCGCCCGCGATCGTCGGGTGAGAAGACGCCACCAGCCACCGCGTCCAGAACCTCGCGCAGCGTGTCGGAGGCCTCGACCGCCTGTTCGCCGCGCCAGCCGGCGGCACGGCGCTCGGCGACTTCCTGCGCGGAGAGGCCGAAGAGGAAGAGGTTCTCCTTGCCGATGCGATCGGCCATCTCGACCGTCGCGCCGTCCAGCGTCCCGATGGTCAGCGCGCCGTTCAGCGCCAGCTTCATGTTGCCGGTGCCCGACGCCTCCATCCCCGCGGTGGAGATCTGTTCCGACAGATCCGCCGCGGGCACGATCACCTCGGCGGCCGAGACGTTGTAGTTGGGCAGGAAGGCGACCTTCAGCAGGCCGCGCACCGCGGGGTCGCGGTTCACCACCCGCGCGACGTCCCAGGCGAGCTTGATGATGAGCTTGGCGCGATGATAGCCGGGTGCGGCCTTGCCCGCGAAGATCTTCACCACCGGCGTCCAGTCGCGCATCGGATGGGCGCGCATCGCTTCGTAGAGAGCGATGGTCTGCAGCACGTTGAGGAGCTGCCGCTTGTATTCGTGGATGCGCTTGATCTGCACGTCGAACAGCGCGGCGGGGTCCACCTTCACCCCGGCCTGTTCCTGGATCATGACCGCGAGCGCCTCCTTGTTCGCCCGCTTCACGGCGGCATAGCGGCCCTGGAAGATGGCATCTTCGGCATGGGGGCGCAGATCGGCAAGCGCGGTCGCGTCGTCCATGACGCGCGGACCCAGCGTCTCGGCCAGCAAGGCGGTCAGCCCCGGATTGCACTGGAACAGCCAGCGGCGGAAGGAGATGCCGTTGGTCTTGTTCACGATACGGTCGGGGAACAGCGTGTTGAAGTCGCTGAAGACGGTCTGGCGCATCAGCCCGGTGTGCAGCGCCGAGACGCCGTTCACCTTGTGCGACCCCACGAAGGCGAGATGGCCCATGCGCACGCGCCGCCCGTGATCCTCCCCGATCAGGGAGACCGAGGAGAGCAGCCGATCGTCGCCCGGGTGCGCCGCGCGCACCGCGTCCAGATGCTCGGCGTTGATGCGGTAGATGATCTGCATGTGGCGCGGCAGGAGCCGTTCCATCAGCGGCACCGGCCAGGATTCCAGCGCTTCGGGCAGCAGGGTGTGGTTGGTATAGGAAATGGTACCGAGCGTGATCTCCCAGGCCTTCTCCCAGGGCTGCTCGAATTCATCCACCAGCAGGCGCATCAGCTCCGCCACGGCGATGGCCGGATGGGTGTCGTTGAGCTGGATCGCCGCGCGATCGGCGAGGTTGTCCACCGTGCCGGACTGCCGGAGCTGGCGGCGCAGCACATCCCGCAAGGCGGCGGCGGTGAAGAAATATTCCTGTCGCAGCCGCAGCTCCTGGCCCGCCGGGCTGTCATCGGCCGGATAGAGTACTTTCGAGATCGCCTCGGCCCGGACCTGCTCGGCGAGCGCGCCGTGATGATCGCCGCGATTGAAGGCGTCGAGGCGCAGCGGATCGGGCGATTGCGCGTGCCACAGCCGCAGCACGTTCACATGTTCGCCGCGCCAGCCCACGATCGGCGTGTCATAGGCGACGGCGTCCACCCATTCGCCCGGCTGCCAGAGATGCCGCTCGGTGCCGTCGGACCGCGTCTCGGTCGCCACCTCGCCGCCGAAGCCGACGCGATAGCGGAACTCCGGCCGGGCGAATTCCCAGGGGTTGCCGAAGGAGAGCCAGTCCTCGGGGAATTCCTGCTGCCAGCCGTCGCGCAGGATCTGGCGGAACAGGCCGTGATCGTAGCGGATGCCATAGCCGAAGGCGGGGATGGCGAGGCTCGACATGCTTTCGATGAAGCAGGCCGCGAGCCGGCCCAGGCCGCCATTGCCCAGCGCCGCATCGGGTTCGGCGAGGCGCGCCTGGTCCGGCGTCACCCCGAGCTCGGCGAGCGCGGCGCGGATCTCCTCGACCAGGCCGAGATTGTTCACATTCTCCCGCAGCAGCCGGCCGATCAGGAATTCCAGCGACAGGTAGTAGACATGCTTGGCCGGCTTGCCCCGGGTCCGTTCCATCTGACGCAGGAAGCGTTCCACCACGCGGTCCCGCACCGCGAGGGCGGTGGCCATGAACCAGTCGCGGTCGCGCGCTTCGGCGGGCAGCTTGCCCAGGGTGTAGGTCAGCTTGCGGAGAATGCGGTCCCGCAAGGCCAGGGCATCGACGGGCGGAACGGCGGCGTCGGGTGGGGTCAAGGCGGGCTCTCCGGTCGGCTGGGACGTGACTGATACTAGCCGTCTCCCTTCCGGCCGGCTAAGCCCCAGTGCCGAATTGCGCGCTACTGTGCCGTTTTTGACCTGGCCGATGCGGCGGTTCCACACGAGCGGCATGCGGCGATGGCGACGCCGGCCAGGCGGCGAGGCGAACGCGGCTCAACGCCGCGCGAGGCGTGTCCCGATACGATTTCTCGCGCCGTCGATGGGCGGACCCGCGGTAAGGCGGGCCCACGGCCGGATCAGACCCGCCTGACCTCCCAGAAGGCGAAGATCTCCGAGATCGGCTCGGTAATCGAGCGGCGAAACGCCGTGTTGCTGAAATACTGGCCGGATGGCAGGTACGGCGCCTCGTCGAACACAGTGCGCTGAATCTCCGAAGCGGCCGCGCGCTGCGCGGCCAGGTCGGGTGCGTCGAACCACTGCTCGCGCAGTGCATCCAGCTTCGGCACGCTCGGCCAGCCGAACCAGGCCCGGGTGCCGTTGGCGCGCAGGAAGGTCATGACGCCCGGATTGATGCCGTCCAGCCCGTTCCAGGTGGTATGGAAGAAGTTCCAGCCGCCCTTGTCCGGCGGCTCGCGGCTGGCGCGCCGCTGGACCAGCGTGCCCCAATCCGAGACGCGGTAATCCACCTCCATGCCGAGCCGCACGAACAGGTCGCGCCCCACCTCGGCCAGGCCCATCAGTGCCTGCTGATCCGACGGAGCCAGCATGACGATGGTCTCGCCCCTGTAACCCGCTTCGCGCAGCTCGCGCTTGGACCGTTCGATGTCGCGCGGCCCCGTGACGGCGTCGATGCCGGCATCGTTGGCGAGTGGGGAGCCGGGGGTGAAGACGCCGGTCTTCGCATTCCACAGCGCGGGATCGGCGCCGGCGGCCGCGGTCATGAAATCCTCCTGCGACATGGCGTTGAGGATGACGCGACGCACCGCCGGCTTGTCGAAGGGCGGGTGGAGGCAGTTGAAGATACCCGTCCCGAAGGTGCCGAGCGGGCTTGCCCGCTTGACCGTGATGTCGCGTGATCGGCGCAGCACGGGGGCGAGGTCGTTCGGTGGGTTCTCCCACCAATCCACCTCATTGTTGCGGATGGCGGCGGCGGCGGTGCCCGGATCCGGCATCACCGTCCATTCGACGCGATCGAAATGCACGTGCTTGGGCCCGGCGGCCCAGCTCACGGTGCCGCCTTCGCGCGGGCGGTAGGCGGGGTTGCGTTCATAGACAACGCGGGACCCGACGATGCGTTCGTCGGCGACGAAGCGGAAGGGGCCGCTGCCGATCGTCTCGCGGATCTGGGTGTTGGCGTCGGTGGCGGCGATCCTCTCCGGCATCACGAACAGCGCCGAGGGACCGATCTTGCCCAGCGCATCGAGCATGGGGCCGAAGGGGCGGGTCAGTCGGATGGTGAAGCTGCGGTCGTCCGGGGCCGTCATCTCGGCGGTGCGCGACAGCAGCACCTGGCCGAGCGAATCGCGCTGCCCCCAGCGCCGGATGGAGGCGATGCAGTCCCGCCCCCGCACGGGTTCGCCATCGTGGAACAGCAGCCCCTCGCGCAGGCGGAAGGTCCAGAGGAGGCCGTCGCCGCTCGCTTCGTAGGATTCGACCATCTGCGGCTGCGGCCGGAGCTGGGCGTCGAGGCCGAAGAGTTGATCGTAGATCATCAGCGAGTGGTGTCGCGTGATGTAGGCGGTGGTGAAGACAGGATCGAGAACCGTCAGATCCGTCTGCGGCACGTAGCGCAGGATGCGCGACGAGGCGGGTTGGGCGAAGGCGGGACTGCCGAGCAGCGAGGTCCCCATGGCGGCCAGAAGATGTCGTCGACGCATCGCGCAAGCTCCCCAACGGCGTTGCCGATGGTGACCCGCGATCCTTCCCGGGGGGCGAGGAAAGCAGGGCTTGGCCGGCCCGTGCAAGCCTCATGGTGTGCGGCGCCGCCAGCCGTCGGCAGCGATAGGCGCCTCGGCACGGGGGGCACGGTCCGCCGGGTGTCGATCAGGGACGCTCGGCATAAGGTGCAGATTGTCGTCATATTGTTGGCGGCGAGCACCTTCCCCTAGCGTCTTGCGGTCGACGCATATGGGGGGAAACGACGATGCAGGGCAGGAAGGCGTCCCCGCGCGCGGGCGGTACGGCACGTCTCTTTTGTCGTCT
>JAYRJZ010000017.1:0-66394 GCA_041906015.1 Roseomonas sp. | reverse complement strand
CCCGACCCCGGACAACACCCGCGAGCCGCAGAACCGCCGCGTGGAAATCATCCTCCGCTGATCCCAGCATCAGCGTCGGATACCGGGAAGGGGCGCCGAAAGGCGCCCCTTTCTGCGTTCAGGGGGGTGGCAACGGCGTGACGCCCGCGACGCGCACCGCCCCATCCAGGCGCAGCGCCGCGCCGATGATGCGACCCGTGCTGCGGAAGGCTTCCGCCCGCACCAGACCGGCCTCCAGCGCCTGATCGCGTTCCGCCTCGCCGAGCGCTCCGACATCGACGGTGACGAGGCGTTCCCCGAGATCGCTATCCGGATCGAGGGAAACCGCCGGCGCGCGCCGCACCGCGGGGCTGTCGCAATCCACCGCGTTGGCAATCAATGTGGCCGCCGCATCCGCCGTCGCGGCGTCGCGCGCCAACACCGTGACGGCGTCAGCGATGCCGAGGGAGAAGGAGCGGCCATGCCGCCCCGAGGTCGCCACGCCGCCAATGCCCGAACCGGCCGTGATGCGCAGCCCACCCTGCAGCGCCAGCCGCAAGGGATCATCCGCGAGACCGATGGCGAGGGCTTCCCCCGGCGCCACATGCACCGCGATGTCGCCGCCATCATTCACATAGGCGCGGCCCAAGGGCGCGGCCTGGAGCATGGCTTCCAGCAGCGCATCGGCCACGGCACCCGCCACGGCGGCCATGGGCGTCAGGAAGATGGGGGAGAAGGGCTGGCAGGCCGACACCATGCGCCGGGCGATCGGGTGATCGACGCGCGGTGCTTCCGCCATGGGGCGGCGCAGTTCCGGCAACGCCGCGACCAGGCCAGGCAGGATGCCGGGGAAGAGCGCCGCCGCGGCCGCTTCGGCGGCGCCTACCGCCTCCGGAGCGCCCCAGGCGCGCAGCACCACGTCGATGGGGCCGTCGGAGAGATGAAGCCGGTTCCCCGTCAGGCGCTGGATGACGGGCATCAGGCCGCCGCCGGGGGCTGACGAGCCATCCGGGGCGCGGCGAGGCCCCCCGGACGGATCACCGACCGAAGGGCCAGGGATTCGCCGGGTGCCATGTCTCCAGGCGCAGATCCTCGCCCAACCCCTGCAGCACCTCGCCGACCGGCGTCACCTCATCCATATGGCCGCCCAGCCGCTCATACAGGCTGCGCGGCAGGGTGAACTCGATCGGCGCCACGATGGCGGGCGTCGGGACATGCCCGAAAGCGCGCTTGGGCATGCGCAGCACATCCGCCATGACCGTGATCCCGCCGCCCGGCCACAGATAGACCGGCGCCCCGCCCATGGTGACGCGCGTTTCCCCGGCCTGGACCGACCGTGTCAGCAGCACGGGGTTCTCCGTCACGCCCGCGCGCAGCGACCCGCCGGCCCCGGCGACGAAGACCACGGAACACAGCGATGGCTCGCAATTCTCCCCGATGCGATCCACCACGCCGCGCACGGCCGCGGGCATGTCCGCCGGTACAGGCTTCAGCGCCTCATCCAGCACGCAGAACATCGCGTGGTCGCCGGTCGTGCTGGTCATCAGCAGCCGCAACCCCGGCCAGGCGGTCTTGGGGTCGATGCTCTCGATGATATCGAGCGGATCGCTGATGTCCGTCCCACCCCAGCCAAGCCCCGGCTGCGCCACCTGGAAGTACCGCCCCGGGGTGGAGCGCCGCCCGCGCACGCGGATGCCGGCGGGTTTCATGTGCAGTACCTTGCCGGCCTGGTGCTCCGACAGGACGCCGGTGATGTGGTCGTCCACCACGATCACCTCATCCACATGGCCGAGCCATTGCTGCGCGAAGATGCCGACCGTCGCGCTGCCGCAGCCCACGCGCATGCGCCGTTCCGGCGCGCCATCCACGATGGGCGCCGCGCCGGCCTGCACGATCACGGCATGGCCGCCATCGATGGTCATTTCCACCGGCTCCGCGCCGCACAGCTTCAGCAGCGTCTCGCAGGTAACGACGCCCTCCTTCTTCGACCCACCCGTCAGGTGCCGCACCCCGCCGATCGACAGCATCTGCGACCCGTATTCGGCGGTCGTCACATGGCCGACCTGCTCGCCCTTCACCCGCACCGGTGCGGCTTCCGGCCCAAGGTGCCGGTCCGTGTCGATCTTCACCTTCACGCCGCAGTAGCTGAACATGCCTTCCGTCACGACGGTGACGGTGTCCACGCCATCATGCTCGGCGCCGACGATGAAGGGCGCGGGCTTGTAATCCGGGTATGTGGTGCCCGAGCCGACACCGGTGATGAAGACGCGCGATGGGTCGAGCAGCGTCCCGTCCCATTCCTCCTGCGCGAAGGGCGCGACCGGGCGGTTGCCCTCCACCGCACGCATCAACGCGAGCGCGGGGTCGGTGCGCACCAGCACGCCATTGTCGTTGGCGTAGCGCGAACAGGCGCCGGAACGGCCGGGGCGGATGCGGCAGAGGACCGGACAGGCATCGCAGCGGATGATGCCGTCACCCTCGGCGGCGCCGAATTTCTCGCTGCGGGCGACGCGGCTGGTCATCGTGATGCCTCCGGCGGCCGGGGGAGGGAACTCCCCCGGACCCCCTCCTTCTTCTGTCGGTCACCAAGGCGCTCTGGGCACATCAGGCAGCGACCCCCCGGCGCAGCGCGGCCGTGGCGACATCGTCCACGGTACCATCGGGGGCGAACGCGACGCCCCACAGAGCAGCAGCCTGCGCCGCGGAATAATACCCGCGCCGCAGATCCTGTGCGACCAACGCCGGATCACGGGTGAACGGATCGCCGTAGCCGCCGCCGCCCGGTGTCATCACCTCCACGCGGTCGCCGGGCGACAGCGCGATACCCTGGTCCTTCGACAGATGCAGCGGGATCGTCGTCTCGCCGCCACGATGGATGCGCACCGCATTCGGCGCGCCATCGCCACCCCCGAGCACGCCTGGCGGGCCGAAGCGGCCATGGTCCATCACGAAGGAGGCACGCGCCTCGCCGCGCAGCAACTCCACCTCGTAGTGCACGCCGAAGCCGCCACGATGCGCGCCGGCGCCACCTGAGCCCTCGCGCAGCGCGAAGCGCGTGAACAGCACCGGGTAGTACTGCTCCATCACCTCGACCGGCGCCGTCTTGCTGATGCCGATGGTCGAGCAGCCGTTGGACAGCCCATCTTCCTGCGCATTGCCGCCATAGCCGCCGCCGGTAATCTGGTACATCACGTAGCCCGCGCCGCGCGCCGGGTCGAAACCACCCAGCGCGAAATTGCCGGACGTCCCGGCCGGCGCCGCCGTCACCTCATCCGGCAAGGCCTGCACGAGACACAGGAACACGGCCTCCGCGATGCGCTGGCTGACCTCCGCCGCGCAGCCGCTGACGGGGCGGGGATAGCGCGCATCGAGGAAGGTCCCCTCCGGCCGGATGATGTGCAGCGGCGCGAAGGTGCCGGCATTGATCGGCACATCGGGGAAGATGTGCTTCACGCCCAGGCACACCGCGGAATAGGTCGTGGCCCACACCGAATTCATCGGCCCCGCGCAGGGCCTGGATGACCCGGCGAAGTCGAAGGTCAGCGTGTCGCCCTTGCGTGTCACGGCGAGGGCGATGCGCAGCGGTTCGTTCACCACGCCGTCGGAATCGACGAAGGCCTCGGCGCGCCAGGTCGCTTCCGGCATGCGGCGGATCTCGGCGCGCATGCGCTCGGCGGCACGGTCGCGGATCAGCACGATCGCCTCGCGCAGCGTGTCGGCGCCATAGCGTTCGACGATCTCGGCCAGGCGCCGTTCACCGACCAGAAGTGCAGCGGCCTGCGCCTTGATGTCGCCGATGCGCTGTTCGGCGACGCGGATGTTGGACTGGATGATGGACAGGATCTCGCGATCCATCTCCCCGCGCTTGAACAGCTTCACCGGCGGCAGGCGCAGGCCTTCCTGCTCGACCTCGGTGGCGTGCGCGCTGAAGCCGCCGGGCACCATGCCGCCGGTATCCGGCCAATGCCCGGTGTTCTGCAGCCAGCAGAACAGCGTGCCATCGACGAAGAAAGGCCTGGCAAAGCGCACATCCATCAGATGCGTGCCGCCGAGATAAGGATCGTTGACGATGTAGATATCGCCCGGCTCCGGTGCGGCGACGGCGCCTTCCTCGATCAGGCGGATCAGATGGCCCGCCGAATGCTGCATGGCGCCGACGAAGACCGGCAGGCCGCCTTCGCCCTGGGCGATCAGCGCGCCATCCTGGGCGGCGTAGATGCCGTCGGAGCGGTCATCCGCCTCCGCGATCACGGGCGAGAAGGCGGATCGCGAGAAGGCCAGGTCCATCTCGTTGCAGACCTGCTGCAACCCGGCCTGGATGACAGCGAGGGTAAGCGCGTCCATCAGGAAGAAAGGTGGGGGGAGATGAACTCCCCCGAACCCCCTCCTTTTTCTGTCAATTGGCGCCGGCCGCCGCTGTCAGTCTCCAACAGACAAAAAGCGGTGGGGGATTCGGGGGAGGTGTTCCTCCCCCGTCTTTCTTCCGTCATGCCCGCACCCTCAGATTCCCGAGCGCATCGACCACGGCCTCGCTTCCCGGTTCGAGGATGATGGTCGCATCCGCCTGCTGCAGCACGGCGGGTCCGCTCACTGTCGCGCCGGTCGCCAACGCCTCGCGCCGCCACACCGTCGCGTCATGCCAGGCGCCATCGGCATAGACGCGCCGCGTGCCGAGCCTTGCCTCGCCGGCGTCGCCGGCCGCCAGCGTTCGCATGTCGAAGGTGCGCCGCCGTCCGACGACGCTGGTCGTCAGGTTCACCAGCACGGCCCGGATCTCCGGCAGGCTGACATGGAAACGCGCGTAATAGGCTTCCTCGAACGCTGCCTGGATCTGCCCGCGCGACGGCGTGGCCGAACCGAGCGCCACGCGGATCAGATGCGTCTGGCCGCGGAACTGCATCTCGGCGACGCGCTGCACCTCGATGCGTTCGACCTCCGCGCCGCCGGCCGCGACGCCCGATCGCCCGCGCGCCTCCTGGGCGGTGAGCACCGCCGCGATTTCCGCCTCGGCGATGTCGTCCAGCCCCCGGTTGAGGGTGTTCACCACATCCTGCCGCAGATCGGCGACGAGGCAGCCCAGCGCATTGGTCAGCCCGGGGCGGAAGGGGACGAAGACCTCGGGAATGCCGATCTCCCGCGCCAGCGCCACGGCGTGGAGCGGCCCGGCGCCGCCGAAGGCGAAGAGGGCGAAGTCCCGCGGATCATGCCCGCGTGACAGCGAGACCATGCGGATCGCGCCCGCCATCAGCACATTGGCGAGGCGGATCACGGATTCCGCGGCCTGTTCGGGCGTCATGCCGAGCGGATCGCCGATGTCGCGGGCGAAGGCGTCGCGCACTTCCCCGACCGTCACCCGCCGCCCGGTCGCCAGCA
Organism: Roseomonas sp.; assembly: GCA_041906015.1. GTDB lineage: Bacteria > Pseudomonadota > Alphaproteobacteria > Acetobacterales > Acetobacteraceae > Neoroseomonas. The sequence goes on along the minus strand of JAYRJZ010000017.1, from coordinate 61,042 downwards.
GCGCATCGGGATCGAGTCGCCCGAGCAGGAGATTGGCATCGGTGACGGTCGGCCGGGTCCCGCCGCGCCCGTAGCAGATGGGCCCCGGCATGGACCCCGCGCTTTCCGGCCCGACGCGCAACATGCCGCCGCGATCGATCCAGGCGATCGACCCGCCGCCCGCGCCCACCGTGCGCACATCGACCATCGGCAGGTGGATCGGCAGCCCATAGGCGATGGACAATTCGGCCGAGACCTCCGGCACGCCGCCCGCGATCAGCGCGACGTCGGTCGAGGTGCCGCCCATGTCGCAGGTGATGGCGTTGCGCACGCCCGCCTGGGTCAAGGTGGCGGCGGCCGCCATGACGCCGGAGGCCGGGCCGGACATGACCGTCTTCGCCGCTTCCGCCGCGACCGCGCGTGCCGGCACGGTGCCGCCATTGCCGTTCATCACCAGCAGGTCGCGCGCATGGCCGGCCTCGGCCAGGCGGTCCTGCAGATGGCGGATGTAGCGGTCCAGCACCGGCTGCACCGCCGCGTTCACCGATGCCGTGGTCCCGCGCTCGTATTCGCGGAATTCCGACAGCAGCGCGTGGCCCAGCGTGATGTAGCCGTTCGGCCAGATCGCGCGCGCGATGTCTCCGGCACGCCGTTCATGCGCCGGGTTGGCATAGGCGTGCAGGAAGTGGATGACGAGGGCCTCGCAGCCTTCCGCAATCAGCGCGCGCACTTCGCGTTCGACGGCGATCTCGTCCAGCGGCGTGACCACCGCGCCGCGCGCATCCATCCGTTCCGCGACCTCGCGTCGCCATTCGCGCGGGATCAGCGGTTCGAAGCTGCCGGTCATGCCATAGGCGCGCGGGCGCGTGCGGCGGCCCAGTTCCAGGACGTCCCGGAAGCCGGCCGTGGTGATCAGCCCGACCTTCGCCAGCTTGCGTTCGAGCACCGCATTCGTCGTGGCCGTCGTGCCATGCACGATCAGGTCGAGCGCGGCGGGTGTGGTCCCTGCCGCCTCGATCGCGCCCAGCACACCGCCGGCCTGGTTCGCCGTGGTGGTCGGCACCTTGGCGATGCGGATGGAGCCATCCGCCTCCTGCATCACCAGGTCGGTGAAGGTGCCGCCCACATCGATGCCGGCGATGCGTCTCGTCATGCGCGTCACACCGTCAGATAGGCGCGGCGGATATCCTCATCCGCCTCGAGCGTCGCGATCGGGCCTTCCCAGCGCACCGCGCCCTTTTCCAGGATCAGCGCGCGATCGGCGACCGCGGCGGCGAAGTCGAGATCCTGTTCCGAGACCAGCACGGCGATGCCTTCTGCCTTCATGCGCAGCACGGCGTCGGCCATCTGCTCGACGATCACGGGGGCCAGGCCCTCGGAGGGCTCGTCGAGCAGCACGGCTTCCGGATTGCCCATCAGGGTGCGCGCGATGGTCAGCATCTGCTGCTCCCCGCCCGACATGGCGGAAGCCCGACGGTGCCGCATTTCGGCAAGGTTGGGGAAGATTCCGAATAATCGTTCCGGCGTCCAGGCCAGCCGGCCCGGTGGTGCGGCGCGGCGCCCGACCTCGAGATTCTCCATCACGCTCAGATCGGTGAAGATCCGCCGGTCCTCGGGCACATAGCCAAGGCCGAGCCGCGCGATCTGGAAGGGGGCCATGCCCGCGATCTCCTGCCCCACGAAGCGCACCGTGCCCGCGCGCGGCGCCAGCAGGCCCATGATGGCCTTCATGGTGGTGGACTTGCCTGCGCCGTTGCGGCCCATCAGCGCGGCGACTTCTCCGCGATCGAGATGCAGCGCAACGCCGAACAGTACCTCGGCCGGGCCGTAGCCGGCGGTCAGGCCGGTGACTTCCAGGACGCGATCAGCCATGGGCGCGCCTCGCGCGCTGCGCGGCCTTGGTGCCGGCATGGCCGAGATAGACGCGCTGCACCTCGGGGTCGGCGCGTACCTCCTCGGGCGTGCCGCGGGCGATGATCTCGCCGCGCACCAGTACCAGGATCCGGTCGGCATGGGCGAAGACGGCATCCATGTCGTGCTCGGTGAACAGCACGCCGATCCGCTGCTCCCGCGCGATGCCGGCGACGAGAGCCATCAGCGCCGCGCGTTCGGAGGGCGCCATGCCGGCGGTGGGCTCGTCCATCAGCAGCAGCCGGGGTACCGCGGCCAGTGCGATGGCAAGCTCCACCCGCTTCACGTCGCCATAGGCGAGCTCGCCCACCGGCCGATCCGCCTGCGCCGCCATGCCGACGCGGTCGAGCAGCGCCAGCGCCTCCTCGCGATGCATGGCCATGGCGTTGCCCAGCAGCTTCCGCGTCTGGCCGTGATGCGCGATCAGCGCCATCTGGACATTGCCGATGACAGTGAAGGACAGGAAGGTCTGCGCCACCTGGAAGGTGCGCCCGACACCCATCCGGCAGACCTCGCGCGGTGGCATGCCGGTGATGTCGCGCCCCTCCAGCGTGACACGCCCGCCATCGGGGCGAAGCTGCCCGCCCACCATGTTGAAGGTGGTGGATTTGCCGGCCCCGTTCGGCCCGATGATGGCGAGCATTTCGCCAGGCTCGAGTGCGAAGGACACCTCCTTGGCCGCCAGCACGCCGCCGAAGCGTTTGACCAGCCCTTCGGCTGTGAGCAGCGTCATGCTGCACGCCTCCGCAGCCCGGCCAGGCCGCGCGGGAAGAGCAGCACCATGGCGATGATCGATGCGCCGAGCAGCAGCCGCCAATAATCCGTCAGCGGCATGAGAACGTCCTTGACCGTGTGAAAGGCGGCTGCGCCCGCCACGGCGCCGAAGACCGACTGGATTCCGCCGAGCAGGATCATGGACAGGAAATCGACGCTGAGCGGAATGGACAGCAGCGTCGGATCGATCGACCCCTTCGAGAAGGCGTAGAGCCCGCCCGCCAGCCCCGCCGCCGCGCCGGCGAGGGTGAAGCCGAGCCAGCGATGCCGGCGCACATCGATGCCGATCGCATCGGCCCGCGCTGCCGAATCCCGCGCCGCGCGCAGCGTCGCGCCGAAGGGCGCACGGATGATGCTGGCGAGGAAGTTGATCGCCGCCACGCACAGCGCCGCGACGAGATACAGATAGACCTCCCGCGACGCCGCCCAGCGTGAGGGCCAGACGCCGACCAGGCCATTGTCGCCGCCGGTCACCTCCACCCATTGGAACACCACGGCATAGGCGATCTGCGCGAAGGCCATGGTCAGCATGGCGAGGTAGATGCCCGACAGCCGCACCACGAAGAACCCGAACAGGGCCGCCGCCGCGCCACCGACGATTGGGGCGGCGATCAGGGCCGGTTCCATCGGCAGGCCGAGCTTCGTCACCAGCAGCCCCGCTCCATAGGCGCCGAGCCCGAAATAAGCCGCATGCCCGAAGGAGACGATGCCCCCATTGCCCACCAGGAAATTCAGCGAGAAGGCGGCCAGCGCGAAGATCAGCACCTCGGTCCCGACCTTCACCGCATAGGTGTCGAGCAGCGGCAGGGCGAGCACCGCGACGAGCGCGGCTCCCACCAGCAGCCTGCCGAAGCGGTCGAGCGGCCGCGGATCCAGAATGCCCTCCGGCAGCACCGCCCGGCCGGAAGCGGCTTCAGGTTTCCCGAGCAGGCCCCAGGGCTTGACCACCAGCACCAGCGCCATCAGCAGGAACACCAGTACCAGCGTGATCTTGGGGAACACCAGCACGCCGAAGGCCTGCAGCAGCCCGATCAGCAGCGCGGCGAGAAACGCCCCAGGCACCGAACCCATGCCGCCGATCACGGTGACGACAAAGGCCTCGGTGATGACGGACAGATCCATATGCGCGTTCGCGCTGACGCGCGGGATCTGCAGGGCGCCGCCAAGCCCCGCCAGCGCCGCACCGAGGAACAGCGTGCCGGTGAACAGCATCGCCTGGTTCACGCCCAGCGCGCCGACCATCTCGCGATCCTGCGTCGCCGCGCGAATCAGCACCCCGAAGCGCGTCCGGTGCATCAGCAGCCACAGCAGCGCCAGAACGGCGGGTCCGACGAAGATCAGGAACAGCTCATAGGCCGGGAAGCGCTGGTCGAAGATGTAGACGCCATGCCGCAGCCCGGGCGCGCGCGGCCCGGCGATGTCCACCGGCCCCCAGGCCAGCAGCACCAGGTCCTGCACGATCAGCACCACGCCGAAGGTGGCGAGGAGCTGGAACAGCTCCGGCACCTTGTAGATCCGGCGCAGCAGCAGGACTTCCATCGCCACGCCGAGCAGCCCGACCACCAGCGCGGAGGCGATCACCCCCACGAAGAACAGCGTCGGTGAGCGGTCGAATTCCAGCAGCCAGGGCACGATCGTCACGCCGGCATAGGCGCCAAGCATGTAGAACGACCCATGCGCGAAGTTCACGATGCGCGTGACGCCGAAGACGATCGTCAGCCCCGAGGCGATGACGAAGAGCGATGAGGCACTGGCCAGGCCCGACAGGGCCTGGACCAGCAGGAAGCTCCACTCCATCAGGCGTCAGCGCGGCCGCGCGGCAAGCACCTCGGCCTCGCTGAACATGTAGTCCTTGCCGTCCGCGAAGCGCCAGTTGCGCAGCACGCCACGCCCGTTCTGCAAGGCGGTCTCGCCAACCCAGGCGCCCAGCGTGGACTGGTGGTCGAGCCCGCGCATCGTCACCTTGCCGGCGATGGTGTCGGTCTCGAGGCCCGACAGCGCGTTGATCAGCGCATCCGTCTCCAGCCCCGGCGTCTTGTTGAGCAGGTTCGCGATCATCTCCACCACCACGAAGCCGAGCAGCGAGCCAAGCCGTGGCGTGTCGTTGAACTTCGCGCGATAGGCATCGACGAAGGCCTTGTGGGAAGGTGGTGTGTCGATCTGTTCCCAGGGGTAACCGGTGACGATCCAGCCTTCCGGCGTCTCGTCACCGAGCGGGATCATGTATTCCGGCTCGCCCGTCAGCAGGCCGAGCACCAGGCGGCGTTCGAACAGCCCGCGCGTGTTGCCCTCGCGCACGAAGGCGACCAGGTCGGGGCCGAACAGCACGTTGAAGATGGCGTCGGGACGGGCCTGGAGCAGCGCGCCCACCGTCGCGCCGGCATCGACGCGGCCGAGGGCCGGGAACTGCTCGACCACCACCTCGGCGCCGGGGATGACCGAACCGATCATGCGCTTGAAGCTGGCCGCGGCCGACTGGCCGTATTCGTAGTTGGGCGCGACGATCGCCCAGCGCTTCTGTGTCTTGCCGCGCGCGGCTTCCACCAGCATGCGGGTCTGCATGTAGGTGTTGGGGCGCACGCGGAAGGTGTAGCGGTTGCCCTGGGCCATGGTCAGCGCATCGGTCAGCGCCTCGGTCGCCAGGAACAGGCGCTGCTTCTGGTTCGCGAAATCCGCGACCGCGAGGCCGACATTCGACAGGAAGGTGCCGGCGATGAAGCTGACATTCTCACGCGTCAGCAGTTCCTCGGCCACGCGCACCGCATCGCCGGGGGTCGAGCCGTCATCGCGGAAGACGATCTCGAGAGGCCGCCCCTTGATGCCGCCGGCGGCGTTCACCTGCTCGACCGCGAGTTGCATGGCGTTGCGGTAGGGCACGGCGAAGGCCGCCATGCGCGAATAGGAATTCAGCTCCCCGACCTTGATCGGCGTGGCCTGCGCGAAGGCCGGGCGGGCCAACGTCGCGAGCGCCGCGGCGCCAAGCGCCCGGCGGGAAAGGGTGAAACGGGTCATCCGGCAAGTCTCCTGCGACATCGCTTCTGGCGGCGATGATCGGGGCGACGGGCGGCGTGCGCAATGGCGAAAGCGCCCGCCGCCCGATCCGGCCTGCCGGGCCTGCTCAGAATCCGACCAGATCGCCGCCCTTGAGCTTCAGCATGGCGCGGGCCTCGGCAGGCGTGGCGATCTCGAGGGAGAGTTCCTCGAGGATGCGGCGGATCTTCGCCACCTGCTCGGCGTTGGAGGTCGCGGCCTTGCCCTTGCCGATCCACAGGCTGTCCTCCAGCCCGACGCGGACATTGCCGCCCATCATGCCGGCCATGGTCACGAAGGGCATCTGGTGGCGCCCCGCCGCCAGCACGGACCAGACATAGTCCTTGCCGAACAGCCGGTCGGCCGTCTCCTTCATGAACATCAGGTTCCGGTGCTCGGCGCCGATGCCGCCCAGGATGCCGAAGATCGTCTGGGTGAAGAGCGGCGGCTCGACCACCTTGCGGTCCAGCATATGGGCCAGGTTGTAGAGGTGGCCGATGTCGTAGCATTCGAACTCGAAGCGCGTGCCGTGGCCCTTGCCCAGCCGTTCGACGATCTGCTCGATGTCCTGGAAGGTGTTGCGGAAGATGTAGTTGGTGGTGCCTTCGAGGTAGGGCCGTTCCCATTCATGCTTGAAATGCTTCACCCGTGCTGCCGAGGGCGCGATGTTGAAGTTCATCGACCCCATGTTGAGGCTGCACATCTCGGGCTTGGCGAGTAGCGGGGCCGCCAGCCGTTCATCCACCGTCATGCCGAGCCCGCCGCCGGTCGTGATGTTGATGACGGCGTCGGTGGACTGCTTGATGACCGGCAGGAACTGCATGAAGACCGCCGGGTCGGGCGTCGGGCGGCCGTCGATCGGGTCGCGCGCATGCAGGTGGATGATGGAGGCCCCGGCCTCGGCCGCGGCGATCGATTGTTCGGCAATCTCCTGCGGCGTGATCGGCAGGTGGTCCGACATGGACGGGGTGTGGATGGCGCCGGTGACGGCGCAGGTGATGATGACCTTGGACATGCGCGTTTCCTCCGCGAGACGCGCAATCCTGCCCCGCGGGGGCGCATACCGGAAGGCCCCGTGCCATCATCTTCGGGCCGATGCCCGGCATCGGGCCGGGAGCGCAGGGCGCGAAACGTCAAGCGGCCGGACGGCCGTGCCGGCGCTTGAGACAAACAGGAATCCCGGTCGCGGAGGCGAGCGGGCGCCCAGGCAAAGAAAAAGGCGGCCGTCCCGAAGGACGCCGCCTCTTCAAGGCTCCCGGAGGGCCGCTTACGCGGCCTTCTTCGCCTGAGCGCGTTCGATGCGGCGCTTCAGGGTGATCGCCTCGGCCGGCAGGCGCCGATCCGGCGTGCCGAGCAGGAAGCTGTCGAGACCGCCATTGTGTTCAATGGTGCGGATGCCGTTGGTCGTCAGGCGGATCTGCACCGCCGAGCCGAGCACGTCGGACCAGAAGGAGGTTTCCTGCAGGTTGGGCAGGAAGCGCCGGCGGGTCTTGTTGTTGGCGTGGCTGACGTTGTTGCCCGTCAGGACGCCCTTGCCGGTGATGCCGCAGCGGCGGGCCATGGTGGTATTCCCGAAACGATCAGGGCGCGCAGAAGGACTCCCGCGCGCGGGGTGGAACCGAGGAAGGCGCGGCTTTTGGCCCAGACAGGCGGCCACGTCAAGTCCGGAGTGGCCTGCCCATGCCGCCATTCCACGGTGGCGACCTCGCCATCGGCGAGGCGCGCGGGCCGGGCCCGTATCAGACCGTCAGCGCGACCCAGGGATGCCGCCGCTCCGCCCACACCGCCTGGGTCGGCGGCGGGAAGTCCGGGTCGGCAAAGGCCCCGACGGCGACCGCGACCATGTCGGGCCGGCGCTCCGGCTCCCAATACACGGTCGAGCCGCAATCGGGGCAGAAATGGAAGCGGATCGAAAGGCCGCTGGCGCCGGGCCGGGTGAAGATGCCGGCACGGCCCTCGGCCGAAACGGCATCACGCGGCCAGAAGGCGGCGATGCCGAAGGCGCTGCCGGTCCGCCGCTGGCAATCGAGGCAATGGCACACCGAGACCAGCCGCGGTTCAGCGCGGCAGGTCGCGCGCAACTGGCCGCATCCGCACTGCCCGACACGGTGCGCGGGGCCGCTCATGCCTGGGGCGGGTGCTGCCGGGCCTCGTTCAGCTCCCCGCTCTCGACCGAGGCGAGGGCGTTGCGCAACACCCCGGCCACCGCCCGGTCGTCCATGGTGCGGGCGAGCAGCCCGAGCGCCCCGCCCAGCAGGGCCGAGGCGATCGAGATCGGCGCGATCTTCTGCTCCATCATGTATTCGATCGCCTTGTCGACGACGGAACCGGCGTGGCTCAGATCCTCCGGGGCCATTCCCGCGGGGTCCTGCTGCATGCGGCGTTACTCCTTGATCCTGCCGGAAGATGGTGCAGCCGCATGGGCGGCGGAACCCCCCGCGGATGCATGCCCCGTCCGCGAAGTTCTCGCCACAGGCTTCTTGCAACGCAGCATCGGGTAATAATAAGTCGCGCCCGCGCAGTGATCCAGCCGCGTGGACGGCATATGCTCAACCCGATCGATTGGGCCGTATTGCCCCGCGGCATCCGCTGTGACGGATTGGAGAGGCGCCTTGCCCCTCTCCAATCCCGCCACGCGCCAGGGCTTCACGCCACATTGCCACCCGACGCCGCCTCACCCAGCCGTGCCGCGCGCGGCCGGTCCAGATCCGCTTCCGCCTGGGCGCGTGCGGCCGCTTCCGCCGCAGCGACGGCTTGCGCCTGGCGCCGCCACATCTCGGCATAGAGCCCGTCCTCGGCGATCAGCGTCGCATGTGTCCCGCGTTCGGCGATGCGCCCGTCCTGCAGCACGATGATCTCGTCCGCCTCCACCACCGTGGACAGGCGGTGCGCGATGACCAGCGTGGTGCGGTTGCGGGAGACATCGCGCAGCGCGGTCTGGATCTCCTGCTCGGTGCGGGTGTCGAGCGCGCTCGTCGCCTCATCCAGGATGAGGATGCGCGGGTCCTTGAGGATGGTGCGCGCAATGGCCACGCGCTGCTTCTCGCCGCCCGAGAGCTTCAGCCCGCGCTCCCCCACGCGTGTCGCGTAGCCTTCGGGCAGGCGCATCACGAAGTCATGCACCTGCGCGGCGCGGGCGGCGGCCTCGACTTCCGCGTCGGTCGCGCCGGGCCGGCCATAGGCGATGTTGTAGCGGATGGTGTCGTTGAACAGCACCGTATCCTGCGGCACCACGCCGATCGCCTGGCGCAGCGAGGCCTGCGTCACGCTTCGCACATCCTGCCCGTCGACCAGTACCCGGCCGCTTGTTGCGTCATAGAATCGGAACAGCAGGCGGGAGATGGTGGACTTTCCAGCCCCCGTCGGCCCGACGATCGCGAGCATCCGCCCCGGCGGCACGGTGAAGGAGACCCCTTTCAGGATCATCCGGTCGGGGCGGTAGCCGAAGCGCACCTCCTCGAATCGGATCTCGCCGGGGCCCTTGGCCAGCGCCGCCGCGCCGGGCGCGTCCTGAACCTCGGCCGGGACCTCGAGCAGGGTGAACATCTGTTCCATGTCCGTCAGCCCCTGCTTGATCTCGCGATAGGCGAAGCCGAGGATGTTCAGCGGCTGGTAGATCTGGATCAGGTAGGTGTTGACCAGCACGAAATCGCCCACCGTCATGTGGCCCTGCGCGATGCCCGATCCGGCGAGCAGCATCGTAACCGTCAGCCCGATCGCCATGATCGCCGCCTGGCCGGCGTTCAGCAGGTTCAGCGTGGTCTCCGACCGGACATAGGCGCCCTCGTAACGGGTCAGGCTCTCCTCGTAGCGGCGGGCCTCGTGGGTCTCGTTGTTGAAGTACTTCACCGTCTCGTAGTTGAGCAGGCTGTCCACGGCCTTGGTGTTCGCCTCCTCGTCCGTCTGGTTCATCGTCCGCCGGAAGCGCAGGCGCCAATTGGTGAACAACAGGGTGAAGGAGACATAGGCAAGGATGGTCGCGACCATCGTGATCGCGAAGGAGGCGGCGAACATCCACCACAGGATCGCCGCGACGAAGAGGATCTCGACGATGGTCGGGATGATGTTGAACAACAGGAAGTTCAATGAGGTGGCGATGCCGCGCACGCCGCGCTCGATCACCCGCGACAGGCCGCCCGTGGCGCGGTCCATGTGGAAGCGCATGGACAGGGCGTGCAGATGCTCGAAGACCTGGAGCGCCACGCGCCGCCCCGCGCGCGCCTGCACCTTGGCGAAGACGGCGTTGCGCAGTTCCCCGAAGCCCGACGCCATCATGCGCAGCAGCCCGTAGCCGACGACCAGGGCGACCGGGATGGCCAGGACGGCCCCGACCCCCTCCTTCGGTGCCAGGGCATCGACCGCGCGGGCATACATGATGGGCACGAGCACGTTCGCCACCTTGGCCGCGGCCAGCAGCACCAGCGCCGCGACCACGCGGATGCGCAGCTCCGTCTCGCCTTTCGGCCAGAGATAGGGGGCAATGCGGATCAGGGCGCCGAGGTGGTTCTCTCGGGCGCGGGGGTTGGCAGTTGGCACGCGTCAGGCTCCGGTCAGGCTCGGGGAGATGGGGCCGGTGGGCGGGAAGGGGAAGCGCCCCGTGGCGCATGGGCGCCATCCGCGCGACGGATGCAAGGCCCCGGACTGTGAACCGATGCATTGCACGGCCGGTCCGATCGCCCCAAAAGACCGCGCCATGACGAATGACGCCAGGACCCGGCACGGCACGCCATGAAATCCGACCTCCGCAGCAAGCAGCAACGCATCGCGGGGCTGGCGGCGCCGATCCGCGCTGTCGCCGGCAACCACGCCATCGCCGGCTCGACCGCCGTCAGCATCACGCGCGCCCTGATCCGGCATGGCGCGTCCAACCAGCTCGCCCCGTTTTCGGGCGGCAACTGGGGCGGACGCATCCCGGCCGGCGGGCCGCCCAATCTGCGCGCCTTCGACCCGCCGCCGCGGCAGGGCAGCGATCCCTTCGGCCTGAACCGCGTGACGGCCGAGTTCGGCCGCTGGGTCAACGCAACGCTCGGGGTGCGCCAGGTCGATGCCGCCATCGACCGGATGGACTACGACGAGGCGCATGCCATGTCGTTGTCCAACACCGATCCCTATCGGCTCGACCACACGGATGAGATCGCGCATGAGGCGATCCGCCAGGGCGCGGGCAATTGCGGCTACATCGCCTCGACCGCCTTCGCGCTGATGCGTCATGCGGCGGTGGCGCCGATCGACCTCATCCTGATCCTGCCGCATAGCGGGACGCGCCTGTTCCGCAACCACACCGTCGCGGTGCTGGGCATTCCGGACGTCGACGGCAACCAGAAGGTCCCGCCCTACGAGCAATGGGCCGATGTCGCGGTACTGGCCGACGCCTGGGTGGACGAGCAGAGCGTCCCGGCTTCCCTGCTCGCCGAGCGCTGGCCGCGCGACACCTATCAGTACTACTCCTATTGCCGGGTCCGTCCGGGCGGCGAGTGAGAGCGAGGGGCTCGCCGGGCCCCCGGGGCCCGCGCTACAGGGAAGCCATGCCGGATCCCGCCTTTCAGCGCCACATCGACGCCTGCAACAACATCGGCTCGCCCGCGGGCCTGATCCCCTTCCGGATCGGTGCGGCGCAGGTGGGCTGGGTCTCGCCGGAACTCGCCCAGGCGCTGACCTTCCGCCCCCGCGATTTCCATTTCGACCGGGATGGTGTCGCCCTCGCCGCGCGGCTGCGCAGCCCCGGTCTGCGCAGCCACGCCCTGGCCGAGGCGCTGCCGACCCTCGCCGGCGGCGGCTTCCTGCGCATCCGGCGCGAATTGTTCGATGCGCGAGAGACCAGCGCCGGCCCTGTCCTCGCTACCCTCGACCGCGGCGCGATCCCGGCCTTCGGGGTCATCTCCCAGGGCATACATGTAAACGGGCTGGTGCGGCGCGCCGACGGCCTGCATGTCTGGGTCGGGGTGCGGGCGCGCGACAAGGCGGTTGCGCCGGGGCAGCTCGACAACATCGTCGCTGGCGGCATCCCGGCGGGCCTCGGCCCGGAAGAGTGTCTCGTCAAGGAGGCGGTCGAGGAGGCGAGCCTCGACCCCGTCCTGGCCGCGACGGCGCGGCCGGCGGGGCGCGTTTCCTATGTCATGGCGAATGGGGAAGGCCTGCGGCGCGACGTGCTGCATGTCTACGACCTCGACCTGCCCGAAGGGCTGGTGCCGGCGCCGAATGACGACGAGGTGGAGCGTTTCGAGCTCTGGCCTGCCGCGCGGCTGGTCGAGGCGGTGCGCGATTCCGATTCGATCAAGTTCAACGTGAACCTGGTATTGATCGATCTGTTCCTGCGGGAAGGTCTGATTGCCGACCCGGATGGCGCGCTGCGCGCCGGGCTGGACCAGGGACCGGACTGAGACCGGGAGGCCCCCGGCGTCGGCGCGGTGTGTCGGCATGGCGCTCCGGGGCAAGCATTCCGCAATCTCTGACGCGGCAGAATGCGCGGCAGTGATCCGTGGCACGCGATTGCAACCGTGCTGCTCTGGACTCCTGCGCCCGCTGTGGCCAACTGCGACCAACAGCGAGCCCACACGGCCTGACCGCCCCTCGAAGAGAAGCCGATGACCGCGACCCGCCTCCTCTGCCGCCTTGCCCTGCTTGCTCCGGTGGCCCTGCTGCCCTCCTGCGGCCCGAGCCGCGAGACGACCCAACGCATCGCCGGGCTCGAAAGCAGCCTTGCCGCCTCCGAGGCCGAACGGCAGACCCTGACGGCGCGCGTCGCGGAACTGGACCGCACCCTGGCCGAGGAACGGCGCCTGCGGGGCAATCTGACCGCCATGGAACGCCGCCTGACGCGGGCGCAGACCGAGCTGCGCACCGCCCAGACCGGCCGCGGCACCGCCGAGCAGGAAGCCGCCGCCCTGGCGCGCCGGGCAGAGGAGGAGGAGCGTCGCCTCGCCGCGCTGCGGGGCGATACCGGCCAGGCCGAGACGGTGCTGGAGCAGCGTCGCGGTGCCATCGCCGCGAGCGAGGCCCGGCTGAGCGGCCTGCGCGAGCAGATGAACGCCCAGGAACAGCGCCTGGCGGCGCTGCGCAACGACACGGTCGCGACCGAAGCCCGGCTGACCGCCCTGGGCGGCCGCGCCACCGAGGAGGAGCGACGCCTGACCGCCCTGCGTGCCGAGACCGCCGCGACCGAGCGCCGCCTGGCCGATCTCGGCACGCGGGCGGGGGCGGAGGAGCGGCGCCTGACGGAGCTGCAGCAGCGCAGCACCGAGCAGACCGGGCGCATCGCCGAGCAGGAATCGCGCGCGAACGTCGCGCGCCAGGCCGCCAACACCGCCGAGGCGGAGGCCACGGCACGCCGGCAGACCGTCTCCCAGATCGAGGCGGAATTGCAGCGCCTGACGGCCTCGCGCGAGCAGGCCTCCAACGAGCTGCGCACCCTGCAGGCACGCAGCGCCGAGCTGCGCAGCACCGTGGCCGAGGCCGAGCGGCGCGTTGCCACGCTGCGCGAGAATGCCGCGGCCGAGGAACGTCGCGTCGCGACGCTGCGCGAGGAAGCCGCCGCCGCCGAACGCACCGCCGCCGAGCGCCGCGCGGAAGCGGCCGCCGCGCAGCGCCAGCGCGGCGAACTCGCCAGCCAGTCCGAAGCGTTGCGCAACGAGATCGCCGCGGCCGAACGCCGGCGCGCCGAGCTGGTCGGCCAGGTCGCGGCAGCCGAGACGCGGCTGAACGAGCGGCGCGGCGAGCTGAACGAGCTGGAGGCGCGGATCCGGCGCACGCGGGAGGCGACCCAAGGCATGCCGGTGACGGTGACGGCACCGGCGCCGGAGGCGCCGGCGGCGGCGCCGCGATAACGGCGGTCGCGGCGGGTGGGAACAGCGGCACCGGGAAAGCGTACAATCCCCGCTGCCGCGCGGTGCCGTGGCTGCGGAGCGTGGACGCGGTGAACTGAGGGCATCATGGCGTCACCGTCCCCGCCCGATGTCGTCGTGATCGGTGCCGGCATCGTCGGCATTGCCGTGGCCTGCCATCTGGCGGAGGACGGCCATCGCGTCCTGCTGATCGATCGCGGCGAGCCGGCGCGCGGCGCGAGTTTCGGCAATGCCGGCGCCTTCGCCTTCTCCGACGTGATGCCGCTCGCCTCGCCCGGCATCATGCGCAAGGCGCCGGCCTGGCTGCTCGATCCGCTCGGGCCGCTGGCCATTCCGCCGGCCTATCTGCCGGAGATCGCGCCCTGGCTCTGGCGCTTCTGGCGCGCGAGCCGGCCCGATCGCGTGCGCGCCAGCATGATGGCGCAGGCAGCGATGATGCGCCTGGCGCGCGAGGCGACGGGCGCGCTGGTGGCGCGCGCCGGACTCGGCGGCATGGTGCGCTCGGACGGTGCATTGGAACTCTACGAGAGCGAGGCCGAATGGCGTGCCGCCCTGCCGGGCTGGGAGGCGCGCGAGGCGGAAGGCATTGTCTTCGAGCATCGGCGCGGGGAAGGGATCGCCGAGCTGCAGCCGGGCCTCGCGCCGGTCTTCGCCGTGGCGACCTTCGTGCCGGGCTGGCAGACGGTGGAGGATCCGCACCGCTTCGCGCTTGCGCTGCTCGCCCACGCGCAACGTCTTGGCGCGATGTTGCACCGGGCGCGCGTGGTCTCGGTCGCACCTGGCGAGGGCGGTGCGCGCGTGACGCTCGACGGCGGCGAGACGATCGCGGCTGGCCATGCGGTGATCGCTGCCGGCGCCTGGTCGAAGCCGCTCGCCCGGGGGCTTGGCGACGCGATCCCGCTGGAGACCGAGCGCGGCTACAACACCACCCTGCCGCCCGGGGCCTTCGACCTGCGGCGGCAACTGACCTTTCCCGGCCATGGCTTCGTCGTCACGCCGATCGGCGGTGGCGTCCGGGTGGGTGGGGCGGTCGAACTCGGCGGGCTCAAGCGGCCGCCGAACTTCGCCCGCTCCGCCGCGATGCTCGCCAAGGCGCAGCGCTTCCTGCCCGGGCTGCGCGCCGAGGGCGGCACGCCATGGATGGGCTTCCGTCCCTCCTTGCCGGACAGCCTGCCGGCGATCGGTCCGTCCCGGGCCTCGCCGCGTATCATCCACGCCTTCGGGCATGGGCATCTTGGCTTGACGCAATCGGCCGCGACGGGGCGGCTGGTATCGGACCTCGTTGCCGGGCGCGCGCCGGCGCTCGACATCGCGCCCTTCAGCCCGCAACGCTTCTGAGCACCCGGAGCGCTACTCATGGCACGCCACACCTTTTCCTGCATCGACGGGCATACCTGCGGCAATCCGGTGCGCCTGGTCGCCGGCGGCGGGCCGCTGCTGCGGGGCGCCACGATGATCGAGAAGCGCGCGCATTTCCTCGCCGAATACGACTGGATCCGCACCGGGCTGATGTTCGAACCACGGGGGCACGACATGATGTCGGGCTCGATCCTCTATCCGCCGACGCGGCCCGACTGCGACATCGCCATCCTGTTCATCGAGACCTCCGGCTGCTTGCCGATGTGCGGTCACGGCACCATCGGCACCGTCACCATGGCGATCGAGAACGGGCTGGTGACGCCGAAGGAGCCGGGCGTGCTGCGCCTCGATACGCCGGCCGGCGTCGTCACTGCCGAGTACCGGCAGGAAGGCGGGCTGGTGGAGGAAGTGCGCATCACCAACATCGCATCCTTCCTCCATGCCGAGGGGCTCGCGGTGGACTGCCCCGGCCTCGGGCCGCTGCACGTCGATGTTGCCTATGGCGGCAATTTCTACGCGATCGTCGATGCGCAGGAGAATTTCCGCGACATGGCGGATTTTCCGGCCGGCCGACTGCTAGAGATCAGCCCGAAGCTGCGCCGTGCACTGAACGAAGCCCATGACTTCGTCCATCCGGAGAAGCCGGAGATCCGGGGCCTCAGCCACATCCTGTGGACCGGCGTGCCGACGAAGCCGGAGGCGCAGGCGCGCAACGCGGTGTTCTACGGCGACAAGGCGCTCGACCGGTCGCCCTGCGGTACCGGGACCTCGGCCCGCATGGCGCAATGGGCAGCGAAGGGCCGCCTGAAGCCGGGCGACGCCTTCGTGCATGAGAGCATCATCGGATCCCTGTTCAAGGGCCGCGTGGAAGCCGCGACCAGCGTCGGCAACAGACCGGCGATCATCCCGTCCATCGCCGGCTGGGCGCGCATGACCGGCTACAACACCATCTTCATCGACAACCGCGATCCCTATGCCCACGGCTTCCAGGTGGTGTAGGGCGAAGGGCGCGCGGCATCCCCAGGACGGCGCTACTGATCGACCGGCGCATTCACCCACAGCACTCGCGTCGGCACGCGGCCGGGATTGCGGAAGCTGTGCGGCGAGGTGCTCTTGAACCGGAATCCGTCGCCAGGGCGGAGCCGATAGGATTCGCCATCCACGAACAGTTCCAATTCACCCTCGAGCACGAAGCCGGCATCCTCGCCCTCGTGGGAATAGAGCTGCGCACCGGTCGTACCGCCGGGATCGATCAGCACGATGAACATGTCCGTGCCGCGATGATTGCCCTGGGGCGTCACCAGCTCCTTCGAGATGCCTGTGCGCCAGAAATCCAGCTTCTTGCGTGAATTGGCGCGCGTGACGACCTGGTCTTCCTGCCGAGGCGGCGGCGCCTTCTCCTCCACGAAGAAGTCGCTCAGGGAGAGGTTCAGCATGTCCGCCAGGCTCGAGAGGACGCGCACCGAGGGCGAGGACAGGCCGCGCTCGATCTGGCTCAGCAGGCCGATGGAGGTGCCGGTGCCTTCCGCGATCTGGGTCAGGGAAAGCCCGAGCGAGCGGCGCCTGTGGCGAATGCGCTCGCCGAGCAACTGGTCCAGCGCGACGCCGGTCGCGCCGCGCGATCCAGGCCTCGCCGCCATTGTGTCCTGTCCGCGACCGCTCATCTGCGTTCCTCTTGTCCCAACCATCCCGAGTTCTGGCCGCGCTGGCGAGCAATTTCCGGCCTCGAGACCTTGCATGATGCTGAAATCAGGCAGATGATTTCAGTATAGCGAAAATGCACCAATTTCGCCATGCAGGAGATTCCACATGCCCATGATTCGGGTTGAGATGTTTCCAGGCCGCACCGCTGATCAGAAGCGCGCCCTGGTCAAGGCGCTGACCGAGGCTTTCGTGTCGACCGCCGGCGGCACGCCGCAAGGCGTGCAGATCGTGCTGAGCGAAGTCGAGAAGTCCGATTGGGCGACCGCCGGCGTCCTTGCCTCCGACAAGGGCTGAGGACGCATCCGCAGGGCCCTGCCATACCCCGCGTGATCCTGGCGGGGCTCAAGCGGAAGATCCCCATCGCGGCGAGCGATGTCTTGCCGCCGCGTGTGGGGTTCTTCCGGCTTCGGCAGGGTGGACGACAGCGGGTGGAAGGCCCGGGGCCTGACGCCGACGACGCCCGAAGCGCCGGACCATGATGGGCAGGCGCGAATGAGCCTGTCATGGCCCCGGCCGGATCGGCCGTCAGGCATATCCCTGCGCCTGGTCGGCGGCGATGGCCGTCGCCCCGCGCAGCGCCGGGTCGCCGTGCCCGCCACCGCCACCCGAGGCGAGGACGACGAGATCGCCCTTGCGCAGGGTCACGTCCGCCTTGGAACGGACCTCGATCACCTCATCGCCGCGATGCACGTGGCAGAAGCCGAGGGCACCAGCCCCGCCGCCCGCGAGCCCGCCGGCGGCAATGCGGAAACGGTCGGCATAGATGGCAAGCCGAACGCCATCGGCCAGGATCCGGTAGCCCCGGCTCGATCCAAGCCCACCGCGATGCTTGCCCGCACCGCCGGTGCCCGGGCGCAGCCCGTAATGCTCGATGCGGAAGAAGTCGTAGTCGGCGTCGATCTGCTCGATCGGCGTGTTGGTGCAGTTGGACAGCGGACCGGCCACGGCGTCGCAGCCATCGCCCACTGCGGAGGCCCCATAACCGCCGTCGCGCAGCTCCAGGAACACGCGGTACCGGCCGTCCTGCAGGTGAGAGAGGCAGAAGCCCGTCGTCGTGTCGTAGCCGCAGGCGATGGCGCGGTCGGGCATGGCCTGGCCCAGCGCCTTCAGCACGGCGTCATAGGCGCGGTAGGATGCCTCCATGCGCGCGCGCACCGGCGCCGGCGGCAAGGGGTTCAGCAGGCACCCCTTCGGCGCCAGCACGGTGACGGCGCGACTCGCGCCTTCGTTGAAGGGCACGTCCTCGCCCGACAGCACGGATTTGATGCAGGCCAGCGTCGCCGAGACGGTCGAGGCATAGGGTGCGTTCATGGGGCTCTTCACCTGCGGGCAGGTGCCGGCGAAGTCCACGGTGAGGCTGTCACCCTGAACGGTCACCGTGGCCTTGATGGGCAGCGGCGCCTCGCTGAGACCGTCGTCGTCGAGCGCGTCCTCCCCGACATAGGTGCCGTCCGGGATCGCGGCGATGGCGGCGCGCACGCGGCGCTCGACATAGGCGATCATCTCGGCCATTGCGTCGGCCAGCGTGTCGGCGCCGTATTTGCGGCACATCTCGTGCACGCGCGCCGCGCCGACCGCGCAGGCGGCGAACTGGGAATCGATGTCGCCCAGCGTCGCTTCCGGCACGCGGATATTCGCGCCGATGAAGCGACGAAGGGGGCCGTCATTGTTCCAGTCGGCCTCCAGGTTGTAGCGGCTGGGCGGGATGACCAGCCCTTCCTGGAAGTAGTCGGTGGAGGAGGCGTTCAGTCCCGGAGCGCCGCCGCCGATATCGAGGTGATGCGCGACCGCGGCGCTGAAGGCAACGATCCGCCCCTCGAAGAAGATGGGGACGAAGATCAGGATGTCCTGCAGGTGATGCGCCCCGTGATAGGGGTGGTTGCAGATGTAGAAATCGCCTTCCTTCAGCTCCGAGACGGGATAGCGCGCCGCGCAGCTGCGAAAGGTGATGGAGAGCGAGCCGACCAGCATCGGGATCAGCTCGTCGCTCTGCGCCACCGCATTGCCTTCGGCGTCGAGGATACCCGTCGAGGCATCCTTGCCATCGCGCACCACCGAGGAATAGGCGGATCGGTAGAGGGCAATGCCCATTTCGCGCGCCGCCGAGAGCAGCGCCTGGCTGATGACGGCCTGGTCGACGGGGGTCATGCGGCGGCCTTGCTGAGAATGAGGTTTCCGGCGGCGTCCGAGGCGGCTGTCCAGCCGGCCGGCACGAAGGTGGTGGCGGTCACGTCCTCGAGCACCAGGGGGCCGGAACGCGGGGCGGTACCCAGGGCGGCGCGCGCCAGTCGCGTCGCGCTCTGGCGGCGGTCATCGTCGAACACCTCCACCACGGCTTCCGGCACCACGAAATCGTCGGCGCCGATGCCGGCGAGGCTCGGCACCGCTTCGGGCGGGACGTGCAGCCCGACGCGATAGGAGACGATCTCGGCCATGCGCCCGCCCATCACGGCGCCATGGCGGTAGATGCGCGCATAGGCCGCCTCGAACGCGGTGCGCAGCCCGTCGCGTGTCGGCGATTCCGCGAGCGCCTGGTCGAGCGGTACCGCAATCTCGAAGGCCTGGCCGACGAAGCGCATTTCCAGCGTCACGTCCCAGTGCCGCTCCGTGCCCAGCCCCATGGAGTCGGCGCGTGCGGCGAGGCTCGCGCGCATGTCTGCCAGTGTCGCGCGCACGGCCTCCGGCGCCGCGTCGTCGAGACGCGTGCGGCGGGTCAGGCTGTCATACAGGCTGTGGTCCGCGGCCAGCAGGCCATAGGCGGAGATGACGCCGGCATTGGGCGGCACGACCACGGTCGACATGGCCAAGGCGTCAGCAACGGCGGCCGCATGCAGGGGGCCGGCGCCCCCGAATGGTACGAGGACGTAGTCGCGCGGATCGCGGCCACGCCGCGTGCTGACGAGCCGGATGGCGGAGACGATGTTGGCCACCGCGATGCGCACCGCACTGTCCGCCAGCTCTTCTTCGCTCATGCCGAGCTGCGCGGCGAGCGGGCCGAACGCCGCGCGCGCCGCGGCGGCGTCGAGCGGCATGGCGCCCGCCAGCTTCGCGTCAGGCTGGATCCGGCCGCACACCAGATGGGCGTCGGTCAGCGTGGGCTCGGTGCCGCCCCGGCCGTAGCAGGCCGGCCCCGGCATGGCTCCGGCGCTGCGCGGGCCGACACGCAGCAGACCGCCCTCGTCGACCCAGATCAGTGAGCCCCCGCCGGCACCGATGGTGGTGATGTCCACCATCGGCATCAGCACCGGCAGCGTGTCCACCCGGGCTTCGCGCGTCAGCTCGGGCTTGCCGTCCTGGATCAGGCAGACATCGGCGCTGGTGCCGCCGATATCGAGCGTCACGATGTCACGGAAGCCGGACAGCCCCGCCTGGCGGATCGCCCCCGTCACGCCGGCCGCGGGGCCGGAGAGCAGCGCGGAGCCGGCGTTCAGCCGGATCGCCGCCGCCGGCACCCGCCCGCCATTGGATTGCATCATCGAGAAGGTGCCAGCGAAACCGCCTTCGGCAAGCCGCGCCTCGATGCGTGTGAGATAGGCATCGAGCACCGGCTGGACATAGGCGGATAGGCTGGTGGTGCTGGCGCGCTCGTATTCACGGAATTCGCGCGTCACGTCGACCGAGCAGGTGACGCGCAGATCCGGCATCCGCTCCCGCAGCCATGCCGCAAGGTCGCGTTCATGAGCGGGATTCGCGAAGGAGTTCAGCAGGCAGATGGCGACCGCGCCGTAGCCGCCGTCGCGCAGCGCCTGTTCGAGCGGCGGACCCGCCGTCTCCAGCTCCAGGGGCCGCTCGGCCGTGCCATCGGCCAGCATGCGCTCGGGCACCTCGAAGGCGTCGCGGCGCGCCACCAGCGGCGCGGGCTTCGTGTAGAAGATGTCGAAGATGCGTTCGCGATCCTGCCGGCGCAGCTCCAGCAGGTCGCGAAAGCCCTCGGTCACCAGCAGTGCCAGGCGGGTTCCCTTGCGCTCCAGCACGGCATTGGTGGCGACGGTCGAGCCGTGCGCCAGCTCCGCCATCCCCGAGAGCGGAATGCCGGCGGCCTCCAGCGCGTGGAAGACGCCGGCATCGGGCTGCGCCGGCGTGCTCGGAACCTTGGCGATGGTCAGCCGCTTCCCGTCGATGCGGACCAGGTCCGTGAAGGTTCCGCCGATCTCGACCCCGACCTTCACGGGCATATCCTTCCTGATCGAGGGGCAGGCAGCGTTGTTGCGTTCATCGTACTGTTCCGGGAGTCAGGACGGGGAAGGGGAAGGCTCAGCGCGCGCGGTCGAGGATCTGGTCGGCGAGCCGCATGCGGGCCTCGATGTCCGCGGCGATGGTGTACCAGTTCGGCGACCAGTTCCGCGCGCGCACCTGCTCCGGCGTCATGCCGATCTCCTGCACCACCTCGTCGGGCAGGGTCACGTTGGTCGACAGCGGGATGTAGCCGCTGCGCGCCGCGGTGATCTGCTTGGCGGGGTCGATCGTGTCGTTGATGAAGCGCAGGGCGGCGGCCTTGTCCGGCGCGTTCTTCGGCACCGCGACCAGGTAGGACAGCAGCAGCCCACCCTCGCGCGGGAGCGTCATCTCCACATCCCGCTGGCCCGCCTTGCGGAGCATCTGGATCTGGCCGGAGTAGAAAGCGCAGGCCGTGACCTCGCCGCGCGACATCTGCTGCTGCAGCGTCGCCATGGAGGAATAGGAGCTGACGGCGTTGCGCGCCACCGCCTCCAGCAGCGGTACGCCGGGCTGGATATTCGTCTCGTCTCCGCCGCGGATCTTCGCATAGAGCGAGAGATCGTAGGGGGCGAGGAAGACCGGCCGGGTCACCGAGATCTGGCCGCGCCACTTGCTGTCGGCGAGCCGCTCCCAGGAGGCGAAGTCCGCGGCGCGCGCAAGGGTGTTGTTGAAGGCGACGCCCAGATAGACGAAGTAGATCGGCATGCCGAGGATGCGACCCTGCGGATCCCGCACCCAGTGCTCCTCGGGCACATGGCGGATGTTGGGGATCTCATCCACCGTCAGCCGCTCGATCAGGTCGCTGGTGGCGAGGTGCGCGGCCTGGAAGGACGCCGCGATGATCGCATTGTGCTGCGGCCGGCCGCGCGCGGCGGCGATGGCGGCGGCCGGATCCGGCATCTCCGCCACCGTCACCGGGATGCCCGTGGCACTGGTGAAGGGCGCGCCGAAGCTCTCGCGCCACATGCGCGCCGTGGCGCCGCCCCAGCTTCCGAAGATGACGCGGCCCTGCGCCGGCTGGGAGAGCGCGAGGGACGGCGCTGCCAGAAGGCCGGCGGCAGCGGCGAAGCAGGAGCGACGGTTCAGAAGCATGGAAGTCTCCTTGGGACGATGCGGTTCAGGAGAGGCGGTTCAGGAGGCGGAGTGACGCCCCTCCTCCTCCACGTCGATGAAGATGCGAAGCCCCACGACGCGATCCATGATCAGGACGAGACAGGCGGTCAGCAGGATCAGGATGGAGGAGATGGCGGCGACGACCGGGTCGGCGCTGTCATTCAGCCTGGCGTAGATGGACACGGGCAGCGTTGTGATCTCGGGCCCGACCAGGAACATGGTCACCGTCACCTCGTCGAAGGAGATGATGAAGCTGAACAGCAGCGAGGCCGCGATCCCCGGCCGCAGCAGCGGCAGCACAACGCGCCGGAAGGCCTGGCGCGGGTCGGCGCCGAGGATGGTGGCCGCCTCGGGCAGGGAGCGGTCGATCTGCGCCAGCGACACGGCGATCGGCCGATAGGCGAAGGGTACACAGAGGATGAGATGCGCGATCAGGATGCCGAAGGCAGTGCCGTTCAGGCCGGCCAGGATCAGCCATCCCAGGAAACCGATGCCCATGGCGGCATGGGGGAACAGCAGCGGCGCCAGGATCGCGGTTTCGGCAATGCTTCGCCACCGCGCGGGCGCGCCCTGGAGCGCGAGTGCTGCGCCAAGCGCGACGAGCGAGGTCAGCACCGCGCTGACGACGGCGATGGCGGCGCTGACCCCGAATGCCCAGAGCCATGCGGGCGTCTGGAGGAATTCGAGATACCACCGCCAGGAAAAGCCGGGCGGCGGAAAGCCGAGCACCGCAAGCGGCGAGAAGGAGGCGCCGATCACGATGACCAGCGGCGCCGGCAGCAGGATCAGCAGCAGGATCGCGACGGTGCGGGTGGGCAGGCTCACCATCGTCACACGCCTTCCAGCCGATGGCGGATGCGCGCTTCGATCATGCGAAGCGGCGCGACCATGACCAGCGCCAGGGCCAGCAGCAGCACCGCCATGGCCGTGGCGCGGTCGAAGTTGAAGACCTGGAAGATCTCGGAATAGATCTGCGTGCCGAGCATCCGGTCGCGCAGCCCGCCGAGCAGCAGCGGCGTCACGATCGCACCCGCGGACATCAGCAGCACCAGGGAACAGCCGCCGATCACGCCGGGCATCGACAGTGGCAGCGTGACGCGGCGGAAGGTCTGCCAGCGCGACCCGCCCAATATGCGCCCCGCCTCTTCCAGCACGCGATCCTGCTGCAACAGGCTCGACAGGATGGCGATGACCATGAAAGGCAGGAAGACGTGGACCAGGCCGATGATGACGGCCGTTGGCGTGAACAGGATCCGGATGGGAAGGTCGATCAGTCCCCAGTCCCGCAGCGCCGTGTTGATCACGCCCCGCGTGCCCAGCAGGACCATCCAGCCGAAGGTCCGCACCACGACGCTGACAAGCCAGGGCGAGATCACCAGGATCAGCCAGAGGTTGCGGTTCGGGCTGCGCGCCAGGAACAGCGCGAGAGGATAGCCGAGCAGTGCACAGAGCGCGCTGGTGACAAGGGAGATCCAGGCCGTGCGCCACAGCACGCGCTGGATGATCGTATCGGCCAGCAGGTCGGCGTAGAGGGCCAGGCCTCCGTTCCACAGGGAGGACCACAGGAGGCCCAGGATCGACAGCGCGAAGCCCGCGATCAGCAGTCCCATCGGCGCGAAGAGCAGGAGGCGCCGGCTCATGCCGCGCTGGCCACCGAGGCGGAGCGTGCCGGATCGAAGCCCAGGACCGAGCGCGCGCCCGGCATGAGGTCGCTCGCGACCGCGCCGGGGCAAAGCGCCAGCCAGGGTTCGGCCAGGCCGTCCAGCGTCATGCGCAGCCTGGCGTGGGATCCGATGAAGTCCAGCGACTCCACCGTGCCTTCGCGCCGTATGGGCGCGGCTGCGGCGGCCGCGCCGACGGCGCAGTCCTCGGGACGGATCACCAGCAGCGTGCGCTCCGGCAGGGTGATGCCCAGCGGTGCGAGCTGAACGGCGTCGCGGATGTTGGCGTCACCCACGAACTCGGCGACGAAGCGCGAGGCGGGCCGTCCGTACAGCGCCTGGGGCGTGTCGAACTGTTCGAGCACCCCATGGTTGAAGACCGCAACGCGGTCGGCCATGGACAGTGCTTCTTCCTGGTCATGCGTGACGAAGACGAAGGTGGTGCCGGTCCGCCGCTGCAGCGTCTTCAGCTCCTGCTGAAGCTGTCGGCGCAGCTTGAGATCGAGCGCGGATAGCGGCTCGTCGAGCAGCAGGACGGACGGTTCGAGCACCAGTGCGCGGGCCAGTGCCACGCGCTGCTTCTGACCGCCCGAGAGCTGCTGGATGCGGCGGCCAGCCAGCCCGTCCAGCGCCACCAGGGCGAGGGCATTCGCCACGCTCTGCTTGATCTCACCGACAGGGCGGCCGCGCAGTTCGAGACCGAAGGCGATGTTCTCCGCGACCGTCAGATGCGGAAAGAGGGCCAGGTTCTGGAAAACCAGCCCCACATCGCGCTTGTTCGGCGGCAGGCCGGCGAGCGGCCGGCCATCGAGGACCAGCCGCCCGCTATCGGCGTGTTCGAAGCCGGCGATGATGCGCAGCAGGGTGGTCTTGCCGCAGCCGCTCGGGCCGAGGAAGGCGATGAACTCGCCGGCCGCAATGTCGAGACTGACGTTGTTGACCGCCGTGAGTGAGCCGAAGCGGCGGGAAACCGTCTCCAGGAGAAGCCGTCCGGACGTCGTCGTGTTCACCATAGGGCAAGTCTTCTATGTCCAGGTGAAGCGAGCAAGTCCCTTTTCACATAAATGAAGCGCGCGCGCCGTCACGACGGCGGAGAAATGACCCCGGAATGGGCAACTGCTCCAGGTTCCGACAAGCTGAACGCCGTTGCGGAACATCGTGTTCGCATGTGACTGCACCGGACCGTGAAGGCTGGTTGGTGATGCGCAGAAGCTGCTCGCCGGTCTGTTCGTCGCGTCGCAGCCGTTCGGTGCGCATGGCCTGTCGGGCACCGGGCCGAAGGCGGGTGGGCCGCTGTATCTGCAGCGGCTGCTGCTGACGGTCCCGCCGAACCGACGCTGCCGGCGGCATGCCGCCGGAGCTCGCCGCCCGCGTCAGGCAGGTCAACGGCACGGAGCCCAAACGCTTCGATGCCATTCTCCTCGAAGGGCGCGCGGATGAGATTCGCCCGCTCCTGCGCGACGTCGCTGCCGCGGACGGGCCGATCACCCCGGCCCTCACCCTGTTGTCGCACGACGTCGCCGCAGGAGGGATCTATCCGCCCGACATGCTCCTCGTCGAACGTAGCGTCAGCACGAACACGGCCGTCGCCGGCGGCAACGCCGCCTTGATGACGCTTTGAGGAGGGTGCGGAGGTTCAGGCCATCGAGACCGGCCGATCCCGCGAGGCCACTGCTCCTCGGTGAGCGCAATCGCTGGTGTCCCGGCGACGGGCGCCACGACGCCGGGCAGTGGCTCAATCCACCGTCGCGCCGGACGCCCGGATGATCGGCGTCCAGGCGACCAGTTCCTCCCGCACGAAGCGCTGTGCGTCATCGAGGGTAAGCCTGCCCTGCGCCGTCGCGGTTTCCGCATAGCGGCGGACGACGTCCGGCGCCTCGAGCGCTTCGCGCGTCACGGCGGCGAGGCGCTCGAGGATCGGGCGTGGCGTGCGCGCGGGTGCCGCGATGCCCGACCAGCCATCCACCACCAGATCCGCGAAGCCCAGTTCGCGGAAGGTCGGAATATCGGGGAAGGCCGGGATGCGCTCGGGCCAGCTGTGCGCGAGCGGACGTAGCGCGCCGCTGCGGATGTTGGCGCTCGCCCCGGTCAGGCTGTCCACCATCATCGGCAGCACGCCGCCCGCGATGTCGGTCGCGATCTGCGCCGCGCCGCGATAGGGCACATGGGTCATGGTGATGCCGGCAGCCGCCTGGAAGCGCATCATCACCAGATGCGGCATGGAGCCGATGCCGGAACTTCCGTAGCTCAGGGCATTCGGGTCACGCTTCGCCAGGGCCGCCAGCTCGTCGAGCGAGCGGGCAGGAAAATCCGGGCGCACGAGGATGAGATACGGGGTGCTCATCACCATCGCGACATGCGCGAAATCCCGATCGGGATCCCAGGTGACGCGATTGCCGTAGAGCACCTTGCCCACCACCATCGCGCTGATGACGGACAGCAAGAGGGTGTAGCCGTCGGGCGCTGCCTGCGCGACCTGCCCGGTTCCGAGCGTCGCACCAGCACCCGGCCGGTTCTCCACGAGGATCGTCTGCCCGAGGCGGCGCGACATCTCGCCGGTCAGGATCCGGGCGATGATGTCGGTGGTGCCGCCTGGCGCGAAGGGCACGATGAAGCGGATCGGACGCGCCTGCGGCCAGGGTGCGGCCGTCTGTGCCTGCGCGAGCGTCGGCGCAGCGCAGGCCGACAGGGCAACGAGGCCCAGGCCTCGGCGGGACATGGTCATGGCGTCTCCTTCCTCCCGATGTCAGTTGGCATCACGGCACGTGAAGCCCTGTTCCGGCAGGCATGTTTCCGAGGATGTGCAGCACCGGCGCGGCCGCCAAAGCGGCAAAGACGCCGAGGATGGGCATCTGCGCGGTGGTGTAGTGCCCGGCGCGATCCAGCAGGTTCAGCGCGCCGAGGGTCCTGCCGTTCCAGCGCACCGGCACATTGACCGCGCCCTCGCAGCCGAGGGAGAGGATCAGCGCATGATCCGGGAAGGCGCGCTCGATGTCGGCGCGGTCGTGGCAGATGCGCGGCGCGCCTTGCTCGACGACCAGGCGGTAGAACTCGGAATCACGGCGGATCGGCTTCTCGCCGGACACCGGATAGGCATCGGGGTTGCTGCTGTAGAAACGGCGGCTGACGCCGCGCGCTTCGTCCAGCACCAGCACGGTGAAGAGGCGACGTCCGACTGTGGCCGCGAGCGCCGCATCCAGCGCCGCGAGCGCGGTCCAGGGCTGCCCCGGTGCAGCCAGTCCTTCGGCAACCTGCTGGAGCACGTCCGTCATCATGCGACGGTCTGCGCGGCCAGGTCCTTCGGCGCACGCGTCAGCACTTCGGGGTGCGCGCCGACCACGACCGTGTCGTCGTGGCGGAACCCACCCAGGCCCCATTGATAGAGGCCAGGCTCGGCCGAGTAGACTTCGTTCTCCAGCAACGGGCGCGTGTTGAAGGCCATGTCCTCGGGGAACTCGTGGCCGAGCGTGCCCATGCCGTGACCGGTCCGATGCAGGATCAGGTCGGCGCATCCCGCGCGCTCGATCACTGCCTGGGCGGCGGCATCGATGGCGCAGACCGGCCGGCCGGTGACAGCGGCCTCGCAGGCGGCCTCGTTGGCCGCGCGCGCAGTATCGAACAGGAAGGCCTGGCGCTCGCTCGGCTTGCCGCAGAACCAGGTGCGCTCGTTCTCAACCACCAGGCCGTTCACGCGCGGGATGACGATGTTCACGAGGCCATCGCCCTTCTCGATCCGTTGGCCGGAGGAGCGGCCATCGCCATGCGGCGCGCAACTGGCAGGGCCGGAGAGTGTCCAGCAGCGCAGGATCTCGAGATGCTCGCCGGGAAAACGGCGGGCGGATTCTTCGGCCATGGCGGCGGCCATGGCCATGTCCATCTCCTGCACGAGGCGGCCGGGGCGGATTGCCTCGCGGTAGCGGTCCTGCACCCAGTCGGTCAGCGCCGCGATCTCGCGCAGGAGCTGGATCTCCTCCGCATGCTTCACCCAGCGCAGGCTGCGGCAGGCGGCTGTCGCGCCCTCGAGCTTCAGGTGCGGCAGCAGCGCCGCGGCGCGGGCCAGCATGCCGCCAGCCGCATCCGCCCCGATGCGCGCGCGTGCGAGGCCGGCGCGACGCAGCCGGTCGGCGACCATCTCCGCCCATTGCGGCGACAGCGGCACACGATGGGCCAGGCGCGGGTGCTCGGCATAGAACTCGGCATCGGTGACCCACAGCTTCCCGGCCTCGATGCCGAAGCGCCAGTGGTTGGTCGAGAGTTCGTTCAACACGACGAAGGGGGCGCCGTTGCGGGGCACGATGCAGACGATCGGGCGTTCCCAGACCTGCACGTCGGTCGCGAAGTTGGTGGCGAACTGAAAGAAGTCGCCCTGGGTGAAGGCAAGGGCATCGTAGCCCTCGCGATCCATCAGGGCGTGCATAAGACCGAGACGGTAGTCGCGGACGGCGGTGCTGAGGATGGCCATTGGTGACGTGGTCCCTGCAATCAGCCGAGGCGGAGGCCGCGGCGCTGGATGAAGCCGCCCCAGACGGCGCTGTCGCGTTCGAAGCTCTCGCGGATCGTCGCAGGGCTGCCGGCAAGGGGATCGAGGTAGAGCTCGCGCAGACGCTGGCGCACCGCGGGATCCTGCAACGCCTTCTGCAAGGCTGCATTGACGCGCAGCGTCACGTCCCCCGCCATGCCGGCCGGACCGACCAGGGCGTACCAGCCGGGCATCGTCGGCGCATTCACGCCCGCCTCGCCCAGGGTCGGGACGTCCGGAAGGTCGGGCGCGCGGGCATCGAGCAACACCGCCAGCGGCACGATGGCACCCGCGCGGACATGCGGGATCATGCTCCCCATCACGCTCAGCATCGTGTCCGTCTCGCCCGAGATCAGGCTGTTGAGCGGCGAGACCGCGCTGTAGGGCACGTGGGTCAGGCGGATGTTCGCGGCTTCGGCGACCATCTCCATTGCCAGATGCGTAGAATTCCCGTTGCCGGCGCTTGCAAAGGTCAGCGCGCCCTGTTCCGCCTTCGCGCGATCAAGGAACTGGGCGACGGTCGTGATGCCGCTCTTGCGGCTCGCAACCAGCATGAAGGGGGTGTTCACGACGGGCGCGACATAGGTGAAGTCGCGGGCCGGGTCGTAGGACAGGCTCGGGTACAGGAACGGATTGAAGGCAAACATCGATACGCCGGCGAGCATCACCGTATGGCCATCCGGCCGTTGCTGTTTCAGGTAGGCGGCAGCGAGGTTGCCGTTCGCCCCGCCGCGGTTCTCGATCACGACAGGCTGGCCAAGGTCCCGCGCCATGGGTTCGGCGAGCAGTCGCCCGATGATGTCGGTCAGGGTTCCGGCGGCGAGCGGCACGACCAGGCGGACAGGCTGGCTGGGAAAGGCGGCACTGCTCTGTGCGAGTGCCGGTCGGGCGGAGCCCAGGGCCAGGCCGGAGGCAGAGGCGGCCAGTACCCGCCCGAGGTCGCGCCTGCGCATCATGTCGTTTCCCTTCCGCTGCTGCGCTTCTAATAAAAACAGACTGGACTGTTTGTTTTTGACGGTCAATATCGTACGCGTCTGGTCGGCCGGGGCTGTGCCCGGCTATGGCCCGTAAGACGCGTAGCGAGGTGTAGTGGGCGTATGGCGAGGACGCTCGGGGCAAATCCGGAGAGTGGAACGGGACGGCAGGCGCAGCGTTCGGCGGACACTCGCCGACGGCTGTGCCAGGCGGCGCTCGATGTCCTGTGCGAGGTTGGGTACGAATCCCTGACGACGCCCTTGATCGCCGCGCGCGCCGGCGTGTCCCGCGGGGCGCAGACGCACCACTTCGCCACCAAGGCGGACCTGCTGGTCGCCGCCTTCGAGCATCTGCTCCAGACCTGGGAAGATGCCAGACAGGCCGGCTTCGGCGGCACCGACCTGCGCGAGGTGCCCTTTGAGACCTATCTGCGCTTCGTCTGGCGCGAGATCTTCAGTCAACCGAGCTACATCGCGGCGCTGGAGTTGATGCTGGCGGCGCGCGTGGATGGGGCGCTCGGCGAGCGGCTGCGCCAGGCGCTGGACTCGCACGCCGGCCAGCGAAACCTTCGCTGGCACCAGATCCTGCGCTTCCCCGACGTGAAGAAGGGAGAGCAGTTCCAGCACATGACGCTGTGCCTGCTGCGCGGCATGGCCATCCACGCCAGCTTCAATCGCAGCGACGACGTCAACGAGGCACTGCTCGACGCCTGGATCGAGCTGGCACGCAAGGTTGTCGCGCTGGAGAGACCCGATAGCGAGGCTCGCTGAGGCGGCCAGGCGCCGATGGTTGAACCGGTCCACCAGTCGAGGGTGGAGAATTCCACGACCTCGAGCGAGCGCCACGGGCCGCGCCGGTGAAGGATCCCGGTCTTGCAAAGACCGTTGATGCCCTCGGCCAAGACGTTGCCGTAGCTGTTGCCAACGCTGCCGCCGGAGAGCTCGATGCCGGCCTGGCCAGGCGCTCGATGTCGTGGAAGGAGACGTACTGGCTGCCCCTGTCGCCGTGATGCACGAGGCCGCCGCGATTCAGCGGGCGCCGTTCGAGGCCAGCCACCGTTCCAACGCGATCCGTCAGCTCGCGCCATGATCGGCTCCCCCCGGGCCGCCCCCTCATGAATCACACAGGGCCTGCGCCGATAATCCGAAATCGATCAGCGCAGTGCATTCTCTGCCAAAGTAGTGCTAGGCGTGCCGTTCGGCTGGAAGGGCCGTTCCGAGAGCCCGTCCGCGGCCGGGTTCCGCGGCTTGAACAGGCCGACCCGGATGCGGCCGTCACGCCCGCGCATCAGGTCTTCCGGATACTCGAAGTCATCGGGACGGACGGTGACAACATGCTGCACACCGTCATGCTCGCGGATCAGCCGGGCAGCGGCCGGCTGTCGGCGCGGATCCGTCGCGGCACGATGTTCCCGCCGTCCAGCTGTTCGCCCAACGCCTCCGACCGTGCAGCGGCGCTATCGCGGGAGCACCGCCGAGGAAGACCGAGGCGCGCCGCAACGACGCTTCGAATCTGCATGACCAAGCGTGCTGCGCCGCCCATCGCGGCTGCCTCGCGAACGGGTGTTGGCGTCTCATGCCAGCTTCGGCTCGTGACGATGCCCTTCGATCTCGTGGAAGGTGCGCCTTCGACCCACCATCTGACGTCAGCGCCGATGCGCTTCCTGCGTCACCGCCCGGCCCACCGCGGCGATGCCGGTGGACAGGCCACCATCGACCGGCAGCACCGCGCCAGTGATCATCGATGCGCGGTCGGACATCAGGAAGGCGACAGCCTCCGCCACATCCTCAGGGTTGGAAATGCGCTGCAGCGGGCATAGCGACAGCAATTCGTCGAACAGCGCCGGGTTGTTCGCGAGACGCGGCGCCCAGGCGCGGGTGCGCACCGTGCCGGGCGCGACGACGTTGACGCGGATATTCGAAGGGCCGAACTCCACCGCCATGGTCTGCGACATATGGATCAGCGCCGCCTTGGCCGCGCTGTACCCAGGAAAGCCATAGTAGCCGAGCCCGTTGACCGAGGCGATGTTCACGATCGCCCCGCCCTGCGCCGTGAGGCGCGGCTTCAGCGCCTGGGTGCAGAGATAGGCGGAATCGACATTCAGCCTGAAGTCGTCGCGCCACGCCTCATAGCTGCCGGTGGCGTAGTTGATGGCGTGGGTCTTGCCGACGGTGTTCACCAGGCCGCGGATCTCGCCGAGGCGCGCCGCCCATGCCACCGCTGCCTCGACGGCGGCGGGGTCGGATAGATCGATCGCCAGTGGCTCCGCCGTGCCGCCGGCGGCACGGATGGTGGCCACGACCTCCGCCGCGCGTTCGGCGAGGCGGTCCACGCAGGCGATGGCCCAGCCGTCACGCGCCAGTACCTTGCAGATCGCGCCGCCGATATCGCCGCCGCCACCGCTCACGAAAGCCCAGTGTGTCACGCTGTCATCCTTACAAAGACGGGCGGTGCTGCGCCCAGGGCCGGGCAGCTTCGAAGCGGGCCGCCATCTGCAGCACGCCGAGGTCGTCGAAGCGACGGCCGACGATCTGCAGCCCTACCGGCAACCCCTCTGGCGTGAAGCCGCAGGGGATGGAACAGGCCGGATTGCCGGAGAGGTTGAAGGGATAGGAGAATTCCGCCCACATCAGCCAGTCCCATTCATGCTGCGGCCAGTGCGCCGGCTGCAGCAGATCCGCGGGGAAAGCGGCGACCGAGACGGCCGGGGTGAGCAGGAAGTCCCATTCCTCGAAGAAGCGGTGGATCGCAACGCCATAGGCGTATTTGCGCAGCCTCATGCGCAGGTAGTCCGGAACCGTGCCCCCTTCCCCCGCGCGGATGCAGGCGACGAAGCCAGGGTCCATCTGCGCTTCCCAGCGCGGCAGCAACTCGGCGTAGCGGGAAAAATGCGCGGGCCAGAAATACCGCGCGAGCGCCGGCCCGTCCTTGCCCCAAGGCGTCGCGGGCGTGGCGACGTCGCAGCCGAGGTCGGTCTCGAAGACGCGCGCGGCGTCCTGCACCAGCGCCGCCACCGCGGGATCGACGCGGGCATGACCGAGATCGGGGCTGAAGGCGATGCGTGGCCTGCGTGCCGGCGCCTGGTGCAGCAGGGCCGGATAGTCGGCCGGCGGCGATTCCAGGCTGGTCGGATCCCACGGATGCGGGCCGGCCATGCTGTGCAGCATCAGCGCGGCATCGGCCACGCTGCGCGTCATAGGCCCCAGATGCAGCGTCCAGTCACCGGCACTCGGCGGATAGATCGGCACGCGGCCATAGGTCGGCTTCAGCCCGAAGGCGCCGCAGAAATGCGCCGGCATGCGGATCGACCCCGCCCCGTCGCCGGCCTGGTGGAGCGGCCCGAACCCCGCCACCGCCGCGACCGCCGCGCCGGAGGAAGACGCCCCCGCATTGTATCCGTGCTTCCACGGATTGTGCGTCGTGCCGGTAAGCGGCCCCTGGCTGACGCCCTTCCAGCCGAATTCCGGCGTGGTGGTCTTGCCGATCAGGATCGCGCCGGCATCGAGCAGCCGCGTGACCATCGGCGTGGTGAAGTCCGGCGTGTCGCCCTGCCGCGTGAAGCTGCCGAACTCGGTCGGCAGGCCGGCGATCGCCTCATGGTCCTTGATGGTGACCGGGACGCCGTGCAGCGGACCGAGCGTATCGCCGCGCATGACCGCCTGCTCTGCCGCGCGCGCCTGTGCGAGCGCGATGTCGGGCGTCAGCCGCGCGAAAGCGTTCAACGCCGGATTCAGCGTGTCGATGCGGCGCAGCAGCGCCTCTGTCAGTTCGACGGGCGAGAGCGCCTTCTCCCGCACCAGCCGCGCGAGCGTCGCGGCGGATGCGTAGCCGAGATCCTCCGCATTCATCTGCTCAGCCCTTCTCGACGCCCCAGAACACCGGGAACGCCTCGACGATATTGCGGATGTTCGAGCGGAAGGCGGTCGGCTGGTAGTAGAAGCCGGTCGGAATGTAGGGGATGTCCTGGAACGCCTGGAGCTGCATCTCCCGCGCCAGGCGCTGCTGCTCCGCCTCATCGCTGGTTTCGAGGAAGGTGTCGCGCAGCGCCTCCATACGCGCGCTCTCCGGCCAGCCAACCGGGCCGCGCAAGCCCATGCCGCGCACCCAGGAATGGGCGGTGGGATTCACCGCGACCACGCCGGGCAGGTAGTTGCACCACACGCTCCAGCCGCCGCGGTCAGGCGTCTGGCGGTTCGACAGGCGCGGCAGCACCGTGCCCCAGTCGAGCGCCTGGTAGTCGAGATTCACGCCGGTGCGGCGGAACATGTCGGCGGCGATTTCGCTCATCGCATTCAGCGCCGGCAGGTCGGTGGGGACGATGAAGACCACCTTCTCGCCCTTGTAGCCGGCTTCTTCCAACGCGCGCTTCACGCGGTCGAGGCTGCGCGGGGCGGTCAGCGCGTCCATCCCCGCATCATTGGCCACCGTCGAGCCCGGGGTGAAGAAACCGACCTTGTCCTGCCACAGGCTGCGGTCGGTCCCCATCGTCGCGGTCATGTAGTCGGCCTGGTCGACGCCGGCGAGGAAGGCGCGGCGGATCGCCGGATTGTCGAAGGGCGGATGCAGGTGGTTGAAGCGGATCATGCCGAGATAGCCACCGCGATCCTTCACCGCGACGGTCACGCCACGGCCGCGCCGCAGCGCCGGCAGCAGGTCCGGGATGGGTTGCTCCCACCAGTCCATCTCGCCCGATTGCAGCGCGGCGGCGGCGGTGGAGGCGTCGGGGATCGTGTGCCATTCGACGCGATCGACCTTCACGACCTTGCCGCCGGCGAAGAAGCTCGGCGGTTCGTTGCGCGGGACATAGCCCGCGAACTTCTCATAGACGGCGCGCTGCCCGGCCATGCGTTCCTGCGCCAGAAAGCGGAAGGGGCCGCTGCCGACCATTTCCGTCACCTGCACCGAGATATCGGTGCGCGCCAGTCGCTCCGGCATGATGAAGCAGACCGAGGAGGGTTTACCGAGCGCGAAGGGCAGTTGCGGGAAGGGGCGCTTGAGACGGAAGCGCAGCGCCTTGTCGGAGATGGCGGTGATCTCATCGGCGGTGGCGCGCAGCGTCTGGCCCAGGGCGTCGATGCGGCACCAACGTTCGATGCTGGCGACGACGTCCCGCGCGCGCACGGGCGTGCCGTCATGGAAGGTCAGGCCATCGCGCAGCGTGATGGTCCAGGTCTTGCCGTCATTCTCGACGACATGGCCGGCAGCCATCTGCGGCTGCGGCGCAAAACGGGCATCGAGGCCGTAGAGCGTATCGAACACCATCGCGCCGTGATTGCGCGTGACGAGGCCGGTGGTCTGCACCGGATCGAGCAGGGCAAGGTCCGATTGCGGGATGAATTTGAGCGTATTGCGGGATTGCGCCCGGGCCAAGCCCGGGGAAAGCAGCGGCGCGGCGGCGGCCGCCAGGGCGGAGGACAGGACGACGCGACGGTGAGCCACGGGGCACTCCCTTAGTGTAGCCGGCGCCGAAGCCTAGTCATTTTACTATATCAAAAGGAAGAGGGTTTTTTCCCCGGAGTGCCCCGGGTGGGGCAATTCGGCCTTTGGGGCCCAATATACCGCGGGAACGCTGCGCGATTCGTCCCGAACTTTTTCAGGCATCGAATGCGGTGTAGGGATTTTTGATGCACCAAAGATCCGCCAATCACCCGATGAAGACCCCTCAGGCCATCCGCTCCTGACGCGCGCGGCGCTCGATGAGTCAGCCGCGGCCGATGCCCTCATTCTTCTCCACCATTTCCCGCAGCAGGCGCGGATTGCCGCCAGGTCGCCGAACCGTCGGCCGTGATTGGCCGGAACGTAGACATCCAACCTGCGCGCCCTGATCGCCTTCAGGACGATGCCCGCGACCGCCGCCGGATCCGTGGGATTGCGCGCGAAGACCATGGCTGCCGCCTCCTCCCGCGCCTCCTGCTCCAACATCGGCGCTTCCGTGGCGGAAGGGTGGATGATGGTGAAGGCGGTCGCGCCGTCACGCTCTTCGATCGCGACGGCATGGTGGAAGGCGCGCAGCGCAGGCTTGGCGGCGGCGTAGCTCGCCGATGCCACGGATGGCAGGAAGGCGGTCATGCTGCGGACGGTCGCGAGGTGACCGGACCCCTGCACGCGAAACCGCGGCAGCACCGCCAACATGCGCCTTCAGCGCGCCCATGAGATTCGTATCCACGGTCTGCTGGTGACGATCGCTCGCCACGTCGGGTGCCCGGCCCGGATGCACGATCGCCGCATTGTTCACCAGGATTCGGGCCCGCCGAAACGGTCCCGTGCCGCATCCAGGACGCGGCCCCACGCATTGGCCGCGGTGATGTCGGGCGACATCGCGACGGCATCACGGCCGATCTCGTCGGCCGGGCGCTCGACATCGGCCAGATTGACGTCGGCGGCGATGACGCGGTGGCCTGATGCGACGGCCCCGTCGCGCGATCTGCGCGCCGATGCCGCTGGCGGCGCCCGTCACGAGCATCGTCTTCTTCGACCTGGTCCTCGCGCTGGATCTCCGGCTGCCGGGGCGGTAAGGCGCGGGACGCGAACCGAACCACCAGCCCTGCGCGGCTCAACACGATTCAGGGTGAACGGACGCCTGATCCGGCGCGTCATTCTTTGCTTTTTTGACATATCAAAATAAGCCACCGAGCAGTAAGCTATCAAAGCCAATATGGCACAATGCGGAACAATGTGCTGAGCGTGGGAAACGCACGCCGCCGGAAGGGCGGTTGACACGGCAGCATGCATCGATTCATAGTTTGATACATCAAATTTATCATTCGGCAGGGTCAGGGCATGACGGCACGCGACCGCGCTGACATCGATCAAAGCCCACCGGCACCCCTCCTCCCCTGCCGGCGGAGCCTGCCGTGACGCGCTTCCTCCCCCATCGGCTGATCCTGTCGCTCGGCGTGGTGCTGCGCTTTGCCATGACGCGCCTGTCGGGCGACCTCGCCATCTCCATTGCCGGCGCCAATGCCAGCGAGGAGGATGTCGCGCAGATCCGCCGCGCCTATGATTTGGACCGCCCGGTAGTCATGCCGTTCCTGCGCTGGGCCGGCCGCGCCGCCACAGGGGATCTCGGGGAGAGCTATTTCTTCCGCGAGAAGGTCGCGGCCCTGATCGGCGAGCGCCTGCCGATCACCCTCACCTGGGCGTACTCGGCATGAGCATCGCGCTACTGGTGGCGCTGCCTCTCGGCATCCTCGGGGCGCTTTACGAATCCCGGCCGATCGACCGCCTGATCCTGGTCATCACGACGCTCGGCCAGGCCATTCCGAGCTTCTGGCTGGCGCTGATCCTGATGATCACCTTCGGGCTGCAGCTTCAGTGCCTGCCGGTGTCGGGAACGGAGAGCTGGCGGCACTTCGTCATGCCCACCCTGCTCCTCGGCTTCTCGGCCGGGCCGGCCCTGGCGCGGCTGACACGGTCGGGCATGATCCGCGCCCTCGCCTCCGACTATGTGCGCGACCCGGAGCTTATGCACTGGATCCGCGAGGGCGGCAGCACCTCGGATGCCGATGCCCGCCGGCGCGCCTACAGCGCCGCGATCCGCCGGATCGCCGAGCGGGCGCTGTGGATGCCGCTCTACAACCAGGTTACCAACTACGCCTCCACCCGGCGCCTGTCCTTCACCGCGCAGGCGGGTGAACTGCCACGCCTCTACCTCGCGAAATGGTCCTGAGAATGCTCCAGCACACGATCCCGCCACTCTGCGCCATCGACGCCGTGCCGCTGGTGCGGATGATCCGCAGGCGGGAAGTCTCCGCCGCCGAAGTGATGGCGAGCTATCTCGACCACATCGCGGCGGTGAATCCGCTGGTCAATGCCATCGTCTCCCTGCGCCCGCGCCAGGATCTCCTCGCCGAGGCGCGGGACGCCGACGCCGCGGTGGCGCGCGGCGATGCGGTCGGCCCGCTGCACGGCCTGCCGCAAGCGATCAAGGACCTTGCCCTGACGCGCGGGCTGCGGACCACCTTCGGCTCCCCGCTCTTTGCCGATTTCGTCCCCACCGCCGACGCCATCATCGTCGAGCGCATGCGCGCGGCCGGGGCCATCATCATCGGCAAGACCAACGTGCCGGAATGGGGCTATGGATCGAACAGCTACAACCCCGTCTTCGGCCTGACGCGCAACGCCTATGACCAAAGCCGCGTCGGCGGCGGGTCGAGCGGCGGCGCCGGCGTTGCGCTCGCCATGCGCATGCTGCCGGTGGCGGATGGCTCCGACATGGGCGGGTCGCTGCGCAACCCGGCGGCCTTCAACAACGTGCTCGGCTTCCGGCCGTCGCAGGGGCGCGTCCCCTCCGAGGTGCTCGATCCCTTCTACGGTCAGCTCGCCACCGACGGGCCGATGGGGCGCTCGGTCGAAGATGTCGCGATGCTGCTCTCGGTGCAGGCAGGGTATGACGCGCGCGCGCCGCTTTCTCTCGACGCGCAGCCCGATTGGCAGGCGGCCGCGCGGCCTGCCGAGGCGGTGCGGCTGCGCCTGGGCTGGCTCGGCGACTACGGCGGCCACCTGCCCTTCGAACGGGGGCTGCTGGAGCTGACGCATAAGGCCGCGCAGCGTTTCGCGGCGGCGGGCGCGACGGTCGAGCCCGTGGATAT
Organism: Roseomonas sp.; assembly: GCA_041906015.1. Lineage (GTDB taxonomy): Bacteria > Pseudomonadota > Alphaproteobacteria > Acetobacterales > Acetobacteraceae > Neoroseomonas. Next base: position 23,367 of record JAYRJZ010000017.1, on the reverse strand, counting down.
CGGCTTCGACATGGAGAGTCTCTGGCAGGCCTTCGTCGTGCTGCGCCAACAGAGCATCGGCGGCCGCCACGACGCCAATTGGCGTAACCTGGAGACGCGCCGCCAGCTCAAGCCCGAGGCGATCTGGGAGATCGAGAACAGCCACCGCCTCAGCGCGCTGGACGTCTACAAGGCGGCTTTGGTGCGCGGCGCTTGGTATCGCCATATGCTCGATCTCTTCGCGCGCTATGATGCGCTGCTGCTGCCCGCCGCGCAGGTCTTCCCTTTTCCGGGCGAGGAGACCTGGCCCAAGGCGGTCGGCGGGCGGCAGATGGACACCTATCATCGTTGGATGGAGGTGGTGGTCGGCCCGACCATGGCCGGCTGCCCCGCGATCAGCGTGCCGGCCGGCTTCGACGATCGCGGCCTGCCCGCGGGGCTGCAGATCATCGGCCCGCCGCGCGGCGACGCGCAGGTGCTGCGCATCGCCGCGCTGCATGAGGTCGATTGCCCCTGGATGACGCGGCTGCCGCCGTCGCTGCGTGCGGCATGACGCGGATGTGCAACCTGGCCATCCGCGATGTCGTGACGGTGCCGCTGGGCCTGGCCGAAAGCCCCGTCTGGGACGACGACGCCGGCGTGCTCTGGCTTGTCGAGATCACCGAACGCCGCGTGCTGCGTGTGGCGCCGGAAAGCGGGGCGATCACGCGCTTCGACATGCCGGCGGAGATCGGCAGCCTGGGCCTGACCGCCGATGGACGGCTGGTCGTAGCGCTACAGACCGGCGTGCACCTCTTCGACCCGGCGAGCGGCCGGCTCGACTTCCTGGTCGCCCCCGAGACTGACTTCCCGACCAACCGGCTGAATGACGGCCGCGTCGGCCCCGACGGCAATTTCTGGGTCGGCAGCATGGATGCGCGGCGGCCGGTGCGCGACCGCAGCGGCGCGCTGTATCGCGTGACACCGCAAGGCGGATGCACGCGTGTGGCCGGCGGCTTCTACGTCTCGAACGGCTTGGCCTGGAGCCCGAATGGCCGGCGCATGTATCACGCCGACAGCCGCGGGATCTATGTGCAGGTCTTCGATTTCGATCCGCGCGATGGGGCGGCAACCAATCCGAGACGCCTGCTGGCGCTGACCGAGCAGGATGGACTGCCCGACGGCGCGGCGGTTGATGCCGAAGGCTTCTACTGGAGCGCCGGCATCACCGCCGATGTGCTCAACCGCATCGCGCCGGATGGCAGCATCGTCGAACGCATCCCACTGCCGATCTCGGCGCCGACCATGCCCTGCTTCGGCGGTGCCGATCTGCGGACGCTGTTCGTGACCTCGCTCGCCTCGGACCGCTCCGGCCGCTTCCAGCATGGCCGGCTGATCGCGTTGGATGTCGGCGTCGCCGGCCTGCCCACCCCGCGCTTCGGTCAGGCGCCGGGCTGACTCGCCGCGCGCCGCCCGGCCCGGCGCTTCGGCCCCGGAGCGCGCAGATGCTCGAGGATGACGGCCGCACCCTGCCGCATGTCCTGCACCACCAAGTCGCCGGCCTCCTGCGCGGCATGCCGGCACAGCGCATCAATGATCTGGCCGTGGAGCGCGGTTCGCGGAGGACGGCGCGCGTTCGCCGCATATTGGCTCTGCACCACCGGGCCTGTCAGCAGCCACAGGCTTTCGATGGCGCGCACCAGCACCTCGTTGCGAGAGGCGCGGTAGATCGCGAAGTGGAATTCCTGGTTGGCGCCGGTCGCTGCCTTCCAGTCGCCATCCCTCTCGGCCTCGATAAAGCGTTGATCCAGGCGCAGCAGCGCTTCAGCCAGTTCCGGCGGCGCATGTTGCGCGGCGAGTTCCGCGGCGAGGCGCTCGAGCGGCGCCCGCACCTCCCGGATCTTCTCGTAGCGTTCCGGCGAGAGGATCGGCACCCGTGGCTGGTAGCCCGGCTTCAGCTCCAGCGCGCCTTCCCGCACGAGTTGCATGATCGCCTCGCGCACGGGCGTCGGCGATGTCCGGCTGAGCAAGGCGAGCTTGCGGATGTTGATCCGGTCGCCCGGCTCGTAGCTGCCGGACATCAGCGCCATGCGCAGCCCGGCATAGATCGCTTCCGACAGGCTGCTGCGGGCGGCACTATCTGGCATGGCGAGTCTCCGGACACGGTGGCTCGCCAGCCGTTACAGGACCAGCCACCTTCCTCTCAAGGGGCGATCGCCATAGGCCGGCTAGATGTTTGGTCCACGGGTGATAGGGCTTGGCGAGGCGGCGCTCGATGCGGTTCTGGGCGCAGGCGAGTTCGAAGGAATGGGCGCGGAGGATCTCGCCGCGGTCCATGGCCTCGCGGATGAGTGGTGCGGCAGAGGCGATGTTGCCGGGCGTCGTGAAGTGCTGGCCGTTGTCGGTGAGCACGGTGTGCACGCGGTAAGGCACGGCCTGCGGCAGGGCGCGCAGGAAGTCGGCGGCGATGCGCGTAGTGGCGCGCTCGTGCAGTTGGGCAAAGGCGAACTTCGAGGTGCGGTCGATGGCCACGAAAAGGTGGAGTTTGCCCTGCTCGGTCCTGACTTCGGCGATGTCGATGTGGAAGTAGCCGATAGGATAAGCGTTGAAGCGCTTGCGCGCGGGCTTGCTGCCGTCGGTCTCCGGCAGGCGCGAGATGCCGTGGTGCGCTTGAGGCATCGATGCAGGGCCGAGCGCGTCAGGTGCGGGATGGTGGGCTGCAGGGCGTAGAGACAGTCGTCCAGCGGCAGCAGGGTGTGGCGGCGGAAGGCGACGACGATCGCCTCCTCCTCGGCCGAGAGCGTGGTCGAGCGTGGCTCGACCGGCCCGGTGCGCCGATCGGCGACATCTCCTCGTGCCCGCCATTTGACGATGGTCTTGGGGTTTACCCCATAGCGCCGCGCCAGGTCCCTCAGGCTCGCTTGACTATGCTGGATCGCGCGACGGACCGCCTCTGTCGTGCGGGCGCTCCCGTGGAGGACCTGGCCCAGAGCGCGTCCTTCCATGCCCGCGAAAAGACTGCGTCATCAAACCCTGGGATCAAACACCTAAAGATTGGATATCCTGCATCGGCCGCCGACGCCCCATGGTCCTGCTTGGCTGCCATCGGGCTCAAGGGGTCAGGCCATGGAAGAGGGGTTCGACATCCTCCAGCCTGTCGAGCCGCAGAAAGCCCTCGGCCGCCCGCTCCGCCTGCGCCGGCGTCAGGGCACCCTCCGCATTGGCGCGGAACTTCGCGAGGATGTCCGCTTCCGCCATGGGGTTGGCACGCGTGCCGCGCATGTCGTCGATGCGATGCGACACCACCCGGCCATCGCGAAGCCTTACTGCCACCATGCCACCGGATCGCGTGGCGGTGGTGCCGGGATCATCCTCGTACTCGACGACATCGGCGATGGCATTGATGGCGGGATCGCGCAGGCTCGCCTCGGCATAGGCATCCTTGTCCATCCGTCCGCGGACCAGCGCCTCGGCCACTGTGTGCTGTAGGCTGATGCGACCATGCCAGGTGGTGGCCGGACGGCGCTTGTCGGCCACCGGCTCGCACATCGTCGCGAAGGACCGCTTGCCGATCCGGCAGGTCACGCCGACGATGTCCTCCGGGCGGATCGCATGCCGTTGGCGCAGCACCAGCGCGCATTCGATATGCGGCATCATGGTGAAGGCACAGGGATGCACCTTGGAGGCGATGTTCAGCACCTCCCACACCTCGCCGAGCCCATCGCAGAGCGCCGCGAAGCGCAGATCGTCACGACCCTGCACATGGCTGCGGAACCAGCCGAAGCGCCCGTCGATCACCGGCCGGGGGCCGGAGATGCCGGCCTCGGCCAGCGCGAGGGCACGCATCGCGCCGGTCGCAGCCATCCCGACATGCATCATCTTGGTCGAGCTGCCATCCTCGAAGGAGGCGTTGATTCCGGCCGACAGGCTGCCCGCCGCGCCGATCGCGTCGGCGATCACCCCCGCGCCATGGCCACGCAGCTTCGCCAGCCCATAGACGCCGCCGAACACCCCAAACACCGCGGTCGGGTGGAAGCCCAGCGTATGCAGCCGCACCGGCGTGACAAGGCCGAGCCGGCAGGTCAACTCGCTGCCCACCAGCACCGCCTCGATCAGCGAGCGGCCGGACAGACCGCGCCGCTGGCATTCGGGGAAGGCGACGGCGACGATGGGGGCGGTCGGATGGATGAAGCTCTCGATATGCGTGTCGTCGAATTCCAGCACGGCGGTCATCACACCGTTCACGAAGGCCGCGGCCATCGGCGAGACATCCTCGGCATCGCCAAGGATGCGCGCCCCCGCGCCCCGATCCACCGCCAGCGCCGCCCGTTTCGCGGCGGCCACGAGGTCGAGCGACCGCGCCGCCAGCATCACCCCCACCAGGTCGAGGATGCGCAGCTTGGTGCTCTCCACCACCGTCGCCGGCGCGTCGTCCAGCGAGAGCCCGGCCGCCCAGGCCGCGGCGCGCGCGCTGAGACCGGTCATTCCCCGGTGATCCCGGTGCTGCGGATGATGGCGCCGAACTGGCGGTTGTCCTCGCGCAGATCCTCGGCGAGCTGCGCGGGAGAGCGGAAGCTTGGCACCACGCCGACGCGTCCGAGCCGTTCGAGGAAGACGGGATCGCGCAGCATGGCCTCCACAGCCTCGGCGTAGGTGGCGACGATTTCGGCCGGCATGCCCGGCGGCCCCATCAGCGCCTGCCAGCCCGAGGTGCGGACATTCGGATAGCCCTGTTCGGCCAAGGTCGGGATATCGGGCAATTGCGGCAGGCGGCGGTCGCCCACCGCCGCCAGGCCGCGCAGGCGCCCCTGCTGCACATGCTGGATCACCACGGTGTCGATCATGAAGTCGACGTCGCCGCTCAGCATGGCCTGCACGCCCGGCGCCGAGCCGCGGAACGGGATGTGCGTGGCATCGAAGCCGGCTTCGCGGCGCAACATCTCGGTCATCACATGCAGCGTCGACCCGACGCCCGCGGAGCCGTAGTTGAGCTTGCCGGGATTGCGCTTCCCATACTGGACCAGCTCCGCCAACGTCGTCACCGGCAGCGTGTTCCGCACCGCGAGCAGCCGCTGCGATTCGCTGATGTTGGCGATGGCCGTGAAGCCGGTGACGGGGTCGAAGCCGACATTCGCGATATGCGGCAGGATCGCGAAGATCGCGTTTCCCGCCAGCAGGATAGTGGTGCCGTCAGGTGCCGCGCGGCTGACCGCGCGGGCCGCGATGGCGCCGCCCGCACCGCCCTGGTTTTCCACCACCACCGGCGTGCCGAGGCGCTGTGACAGCGATTCCGCCACCATGCGGCCGACCAGGTCGGCGGTGCCGCCTGCGGCATAGGCGACGATCATGCGGATCGGGCGATCGGTGAAGGCCGCATGCGCCGTCGCGCTCAGCCCGACGGCGATTCCGCCCAACAGCAGGCGACGTGTCCATGCCGTGGATCCTGATCTCCACTCCATCCTGCGACCGGTCATCATGTGTTTCCTCTCCTGGATGTTGGGATCATGCCGGGCGCTGCGGTGGCGTCGATCCGCTCCGGTGACGGCAGCTGCCCCGCATCCTGGGTGCCCATCGAGAGCGTCACCAGATCCGGCGATGCCGGCGGATCGCGACCTGCTGGAGCAGCCCACGAAATGGAAGATGCGCCGGGACGATATGGGGGGTCACGTCGCGCCCCCGTGGCACGCGACAGCACTGACGGAATTTCGGCATCCGGAACGCGCGGACAGCGCCGTCGCGCTGACGGCTGGTCCGTCCCCAAGATGGATCCGGCGCTGGCACAGCCATCGGCAAGGGGAGCAGAAACGGCATGAGCGGATTGAAGAACGGCAATCTCGGGCCCTACAGTCTGGATGGGCGCGTCGCGGTGATCACCGGCGGCAGCAGCGGCATCGGCGCCGCTTCGGCGCAGCGCCTCGCGGAACTCGGGGCGCAGATCGTCATCGGCTACAACACCGGGCGCGACCGGGCGGAAGCCCTGGCCGCGGCACTGCCGGGCAGCGGCCACATGCCGCTGCATTTGCCGATCACCGACAGTGCGGCGATTCGCGACGCGGTGGCTGAGGTGGAGGCGCGCTACGGCCGCGCCGACGTGTTGGTGAACTCCGCCGGGACGACGCGCGCGGTGCCGCATGGCGATCTCGAGGCCATGGACGATGCGAGCTTCGACAGCATCCTCATCACCAATGTGCGCGGGCCGTTTTCGGTCATCCGCAGCTTCGCGCCGCTGCTGCGGCGCAGCGGCGATGCGGTGGTGGTGAACATCTCCTCGCTCGCCGCGGCCACGGGCCTCGGGAGTTCGGTCGCCTATTGCGCGTCGAAGGCGGGGCTCGACACCATGGCGATGTCGCTGGCCCGGGTGCTGGGGCCGGAGATCCGTATCATCGGCATTTCGCCGGCCGGGGTGGATACGGATTTCGTCCCCGGGCGCAGCAGGGAGGCGGTGCTGAAGCAGGCCGCCCTGTCGCCGCTGAAGACGGTCTGCCAGGCCGATGACGTGGCCATCGCCGTGGTGGCGGCGGTCACGCATCTGCGCCTGACGACCGGGAGCACACTGTTGGTCGATGGCGGCCGGCATCTGTGAGCCCCGTCGTGCCCGCCGCCCTCAGCCGGAGGTCGGCCGGCTGCCCTTGAACAGCGGCTTGGTCGTGCGCGACGCATACCGCCACTTGCCATCGGCGCCACGCACGCATTCGTCGGTCACGGCACCGATCAGGATTGGCGGTTCCGACATCAGCGGCGGCGTGCCGTCCTCGGCATAGAGGCACATGGTCCACTCCGCCGTCGCGTGATTCTCGTCCTTCACCATGACGTGGAAATTGTGGATCAGGTGCCGGGCCACACGGTCGCCGCGCGACTCACGCTCGGAATAGAAGCCCTTGATCGCCTCGCGGCCTTTCCGCGCCTTGTGGCTGGTGGTGTAGACGCCGTCCTCGGTGAAGAACTCATGGGCGGTGCGGCCCCAGTCGGAATCGACATCGCGCCAGAAGGCGATGTTCAGCATTTCCAGCTCCTGACGGATGCGCAGCTCGTCGATGGCCATGGCGGTGTGTCCCTTGCCTTACAGGTAGTCGGAGAACTGTGCGGGATCGACCAGCGTCCCTTCGTCCAGGCCGCGCAGCGCAGCCTGGACCATGGCGATGCGCGCCTCCCTCGTGCTGGCCCCGGCATGCGGGGTGGACAGCAGGTTGGGCTGGCGCAGCAGCCGGTCATTCTCCGCCGGTTCATGGGCGAAGACGTCTATGCAGGCGGCGACCAGCGCGCCGCTCTCGAGCCGTTCGAGCAACGCCTCCTCGTTGACGATGCCGCCGCGGCACGTGTTGACCAGGACGCAGTCCGGCCGCAGGCGTGCGAGCGTCGCCGCGTCGTAGAGGTTCTCCGTCGCGCGGCCGCGCGGGATGTGCAGCGACAGCACCTCGGAGCGTTCCAGCAATTCGTCGAAGCCGACCGGGGTGACGCCGTGTGCGACGTAGAACGCCGGATAGTCTCGGATGTCGTGGGTGATGACGGTGCAGCCGAAGGGCTTGAGGAGGCGCACCACCTCCTTGCCGATATGGCCGCAGCCATGCAGGCCAACCGTGCGCCCGGTCAGGCTGCGGCCGACGCGGGTGCGTGGCCGCTCGCCGTTGCGCATCGCCAGGCTGAGCGGCGTGACCCAGCGCAGCCCCGCGATCATGAAGCATAGCGCAAGCTCCGCCACAGCCAGCCGGTTCACGCCCGGTGTGAAGCCGAGCCGCACGCCATGGCGCTGGCAGGCGATGAGATCCACCGTGTTCAGCCCGACGCCGAAGATGCCGATGGTGCGGATATGCGGCAGTGCCTCCAGCATGCGGTCGTTCACCACATCGCCGCCCATGATCGCGCAGCCGCAATCGGCCAGGAAGGCGATGATCTCGTCCTCCGTCATCCGGTGGCGGATATCCTCGTTGAACTTCGCCTCCGGATACGCGGCCTGGATCAGCTCGCGCATATAAGGGACGCTGCCGATGGCGCCGTTGGTCACGCCGGGGCGACGAAACACGATGGCGGGCCTCCGCTTCAGCGGGTCAATCGATCGAGATGCCGGCGGCCTGGATGATCGGCCGCCACAGGGCGATCTCGGCCGCCATGCGGCGGGTCAGGTCGTTGGGCGTGCCGCCGAGCGGCGTGAGGCCGAGCGGCGGCAGCATGGCCTTGGTCGCATCGAGCGCGAGATAGCGGTTGGCCGCCTCGTTCAGCGCGCCGATCATGGCCTCCGGCATATGCGCCGGTCCCAGCAGGGAGATCCAGCCGGTGGCCTCGAAACCCGCGACACCCTGCGCCTGGACCGGCAGCGTCTGGGGCAGTTGCGGGATTGGCGCGGCCGAGGTCACGCCAAGCGCTTTCAGCGTGCCGTTCTCGATATGCGGCAGGTAGGTTGTGACGAGATCGATGCCCATATCCACCGCGCCGGCCAGTAGATCGTTGGTCAGTGGCGCAGAGCCGCGATAGGGAACGAGGTTCAGGCGGATCCCGGTACGGAACATCAGCAGCTCCACCGCGAGATAGGCCGCCGAGCCGAGCGGTGGCGTGCCGCAATTCACCTTGTCGGGATTCGCCTTCGCATAGGCGATCAACTCCTGCACGGTGCTGTAGGGCATCTGTCTGCGCGCGGCGAGCACGATCGGCAGTTCGGCGAGCGAGGCGATCGGCGTCAGATCCGTCGACGGGTTGTACGGCATCGACTTGAACAGCAGCGTATTGTTGGTGATCGGGCCGTTCGTCGTGATCAGCAGCGTGTAGCCGTCCGGCGTCGAGCGAGTGACCGCCGCCGTGCCGATATTGCCATTGGCGCCCGATCGGTTGTCGATGACGAAGGACTGGCCGAACGTCTCGGTGAAGTAGTTGGCGACCGAGCGCGCCAGCACATCCGTCGAACCCCCCGCCGGCCAGGGCACGATGATGGTGACCGGCCGCGAAGGCCAGCTCTGCGCCGAGGCCCCACGCGATGCCGCCGCGATGCCCGCGCCAAGTGCGAGCCTGCCGATCTGCCGCCGTGTGATGCTGGACATGGTCTGCTCCTCCCCAGTTCGTTGCGAGTGGTCAGGCGCCGAAATACAGCCGCATCGGCGTGTCGCCGCCGATCAGCCGACGTGTCGCCGCATCCGGTACCCAGTCATGCAGGTCAGCCACGGCCCGGGCATAGGTCGCCTTGTCCTCGAAGGCGGCGAAGGGCCAGTCGCTGCCCCACATCAGCCGCTCCCCGCCCGACACGCGCAGCAGCGCGTGCGCATAGCTGCGAGCAGCCTCGCGCGACGGCGCGCGGAAACCGGCGGACATCTTCACCCAGGTGCGCCCGCGCTCCACCGCGGCGAGCAGCGCCTTGAAGCCCGGGCAATTCACGCCGAGCCGTTCGTCGGGCTTGCCGAAATGGTCGATCACCAGCTTCACGCCGGCATCTTCGACAGCCTTGATGACGCCGGGCAGCGCCTCGCCGCTCACCAGCGTATGCACATGCCAGTCGAGATCCCGAACGCGGCGCAGCAGAAGCCGGTATTCATAGGAGGTGAGGTCCGGCGGATCCGGCACGCGCCGGAAGAACAGGCGGATGCCGACGATGCCGTCGGCCTTCATCCGCTCCAGCGTGTACATGTCCGTCTCCGGCCGAACATAGGCGGTGCCCCGCAGTCGCGGATGCCGCCGCAGGGCGCGGATGACATAGTCATTGTACTGCCCATGCAGGCTGGCCGCCGCGATGACGCCAAAGCCGATGCCGTGACGGTCCATGATGCCGAGGAACGTCTCGGCCGAGGCGTCCTCGGGCGGATGGTGCCAAGCCCATGCGGTGAGCGGCATGTCTTTCTCGTAGAGGTGGAAATGCGTGTCCACGAGCGGCGTGTCGGTGGGCGCGGCAGTCTCGGTCATTCGCGTGGGATTCCCGCGGCTTCAACGATGGCCTTCCAGAGCGGCACTTCGGCCCGCATGCGCGCGGCCAACGGCTCCGGTCCATCGAGCAGGGTCTCGGCGCCGACCTCGGCCATGCGTTCGGTCAGCACCGATCCGTCGCGCAGCGGCGAGAGCTCACGCACCAGCAGCGCCGCCGCGGCCGGCGGCAGGTCGCGCCCGCCGAACAGCGCGAACCAGAGCTGCACGCCGTCATAGGCCGGGACGAATTCAGCAATGGTCGGCACATCGGGCAGCAGCGTGCGCGTGAGCGCGCAATTCGCCAGCGCGCGCATCCGGCCGGCACGGATATGCGGCAGCACCTCGATCGGGCTCAGGAAGCCGGAATCGACCTCGCTGGCCAGCACCGCGGTGGCGGACGGCGCCGAGCCGCGATAGGGGACATGCAGCAGGTCGACACGGCCGCGCGCGCGCAGCACTTCGGCAGCCAGGTGCACCGTGGTGCCGATCCCCGAAGAGCTGAAGCTGACCTTGCCCGGCTCCGCCCGCGCCTTGGCGAGGTAGCCGGAGAAGTCGCGAAACGGCGAATCCTCGCGCACCACGAGCAGGATGGGCGAGGCGGCCGTCATGGTGATCGGCGCCAGGTCGGTCAGCGGATCGAAGCCTGGGTCGCGCTGCAGCGCCGGCACCACGGCGATTGCCGAGGTGGTGTGCAGCAGCGTATGCCCGTCGGCCGACTGAACCGCGGCGCGGATGCCGACCGCGCCGCCGCCGCCGGAGCGGTTCTCCACCACAAAGGGCTTGCCGAGCTTGCGCTGCAGGACTTCGGCGATGATGCGGGCGGGGATGTCGGTGGTGCCGCCGGGCGCGAAGGGGACGATGATGCGCGTCGGCCGGCTGGGCCAGGCCTCCTGCGCCAGGGATGGCCGTGCCATGGCGATGGCGGCCGTGGTCAGCAGCGCCCTGCGTGGCGGTCCGATGGGGCGGCCGGCGTCCCGGTCGAGGCCTGGCGGCATGGTGTTCCTCCGCGGCGCGTGAGCCCGTGCCGTTGCGCCGCAGCCTATGCAGGCGAGCCAGGACCATCCACGATGCCGTGCCCGTATTCCGGCATGCGGAATAGCGGCCGAGAGCGCCCGCGTCCCGCCCGGAGGCCGTGATAGGGGACGCGCGGAATGGGGAGGATGCGCCGATGCGGGCGATCGAGATCAGGGGCAAGGGCGGCCCGGAGGTGCTGGCACTGGCCGACCGGCCGGTGCCTGCCTGCGGGCCTGGCGAGGTTCTGGTGCGTGTCGCCGCCGCCGGCGTGAACCGGCCGGATGTGCAGCAGCGCAAGGGGCTCTACCCGCCGCCACCGGGGGTCACGGACATCCCCGGGCTCGACATCGCGGGCGTGGTCGAGGCGACCGCCCTGGGGGTCGACTGGCCGCGCCCGGGCGATGCGGTCTGCGCCCTGGTCTCGGGCGGCGGCTATGCCGAATACTGCGTGGTACCGGCGCCGCAATGCATGCCCATCCCGCGCGGTTTCAGCTTCGTCCAGGCGGCGACGCTGCCCGAGGTCTTCTTCACTGCCTGGAACAACGTCTTCTGGCTGGGCCGCATCGCCGAGGGCGAGACGCTGCTGGTCCAGGGCGGCACCAGCGGCGTCGGCATGGCGGCGATGCAGATGGCCCGCCAGCTTCGGGGTGCGACCGTCATCGCCACCAGCAGCTCCGCCGACAAGCGCGCGGTCTGTCTCGACTACGGCGCGCAGCACACGGTCGACTACCGGCAGGCCGACTGGCCCGACCAGGTGCGGGCCCTGACGGGTGGCCGGGGCGTGGATGTGATCCTGGACGGGCAGGGGGGCGACTACACGCCGCTCGAAATGGCGCTGCTGGCGATGGACGGCAGGCTCGTGCTGATCGCCAGCCACCGCGCTCCCATGGCCGAGATCAGCACGCGGGAGATCTACATCCGCCGGCTGACGCTGACGGGGTCCACGCTGCGCTCACGCCCGCCGGCCTATAAGGGTCGCATCGCGCGGGAATTGGTCGACCAGGTCTGGCCGCTTCTGGAGGATGGCAGCATCCGCACGCACATCTGCGGCGTGCATCGGCTGGAGGAGGCGGCGGCGGCGCAGGCCGTGCTGGACGCCAATGCGCAGATCGGCAAGCTGGTGCTGACGGTCTCCAACGACGCGATGGCCGTCCCGGAGCCCGCACACTGAACGACCCGCCTGTCCAATCCGTCCTGCGCGCCCTGTCGATCCTGCGCGAGCTGAACCGGCAGCAGCACACCACGGTGGACCAGCTCCACCGCGTCACCCTGCTGCCCAAGCCGACCATCATGCGCCTGCTCGGCACGCTGATGACCGCGGGGCTGGTGGCGAAGGGGGAACGGGGCATCGGGTATCGCGTCACCTCGGACGTCCAGGCGCTCAGTTCGGGCTTTCATGGCGGGCCGCTGGTGGCGCAGGCGGGCCGGCCCTGGGTCGCGGACCTGACGCGCCGGCTGCGCTGGCCGGCGGCGATCGCCGTTCTGGATGGCGCACGCATCGCGATCAGCGCCAGCACGGCGGCCAGCAGCACCATGTCGCCCTTCCACGCGACGATCGGCGTGCGGCACAGCCTGGTGACTCGCGCGCTCGGTCGCGCCTATCTCGCCTGGTGCCCGGAGGAGGAGCTGCGCATCCTGCTGCGCATGCTCGAAGCGTCGAGCGACCCCGAAGATCACCCGCCCAACCTCGAACGCGTGGTGCGGACCGTGATCGCCACCACCCGGCGCCAGGGCTATGCGCTGCGCGACCCCAAGGTGGAGCCGCGTTCGTCCAACACCGTCGCCGTGCCGATCATGCTGGACACGGCGGTCGCCGGCACGATCGGCATGAGCTTCTTCCGCTCGGCCGTCTCGCAGCGCGCCTTGCTGGAGGATCTGGTGCCGGCGCTGCGGCAGGCGAGCCTTGAGATCACCGCTTCGATGAAGCGGCTGCAGCGCAGCGCGCCGGAGGTCACTTAGTGCCCTGCCCGCGAAGTTCGTTGGGTCTCCAACGAACTTCGCGGATCAGCAGGCCGCTGAAAGCAATGACTGGTGGCGCGAGAACGACGTCCGCAGGACTTCGGAATCGGGACGCTAGTCAGGCTGACGCGGCCCCGTTCCAGGATGCGGAATGCGGGCACTTCGCCCTTCTGCGCCCCGCCGGGGGCGCTCTAGCGTTCCGCCAACATCCGAGGAAACGCCATGCCGTCCGACGGCCGGGACACCAAGCCCCGCTATCCTGTGCCCCCCCTGGCTTGCGACACGCATTGCCATGTCTTCGGCCCGGCCGACCGCTTTCCGTATGCGGCCACCCGCACCTATACGCCCGAGGATAAGCCCAAGGAGGTTCTGGTGGCCCTGCACCGCCGTCTCGGCCTCGGCCGCGCGGTGATCGTGCAGGCGAGTTGTCACGGCACGGACAACCGCGCCATGGTCGATGCGCTGCGCTCGGATCCGGCGCGTTATCGCGGCGTCGCGATGATCGACGATGCGACGTCCGATGCCGATCTGCGGGACATGAATGAGGCCGGCGTGCGCGGCATCCGGTTCAACTTCATCAGGGCGCTGGGCGGCGGGCCGGACATGGCGCTGGTGCGTCGCGCCGCCGATCGCGTGCGGCCGCTGGGCTGGCACCTGGTGCTGCATCTGCAGGGCGATGGCGTGCGCGAGATGGAGGCCTTCATCCGCGGCGCCGACATGCCCGTGGTGATCGACCATATGGGCCGCGTCGATCCCGCGCTCGGCATCGAGGGGCGGGCCTTCCGGACCCTGCTCGCCCTGATGGAGGACCCTCGGATCTGGGTGAAGCTGAGCGGCGCCGAGCGTATGGCGCGTTCCCCCTTCACCGAGGCCCTGCCCTTCGCGCGAACCCTGCAACGCGCCGCGCCCGATCGCGTGCTGTGGGGCACGGATTTTCCGCATCCGAACCTCGCTACGCCGGTGGATGAGATGGAGATGCTGAACCTGATCCCCGAATTCGCGCCGACGCCCGAGGACCGGCAGCGTCTGCTCGTCGACAATCCCGCCGCGCTCTACGGCTTCTGATGAGGCACGCCATGCCCGCCGTCGATTCCCACGCCCATGCCTTCGACCTGACGCGCCAAGGCTGGGGCGGCGATCGCGGCTTCGACATCCAGCCCAATGAACTCGGCACCGCGCGACAGTTCCTGCACATGCTGTCCTGCCATGGCTTCACCCATGGCGTGCTGATCAATCCGCTCGGCGGCTATGGCGCCAACAACACCTACATGCTGGAGGCAATCGCAGAGGCGGGCGGGCGCCTCAAGGGCGTGGCGCTGCTGCCGGACGCGACGCCGGAAGCCGAGATCCGCCGCATGGTCGAGGGCGGCATCGTCGGCATCCGCTTCAACCTGGATTTCCCGACCAGCCCGCCACTGCTGGGCCCGGCCGGCGAGCGCGCCCTGGCGCGCGCGCGCGAGGTCGGCTGGTTCGCGCAGATCCACTACCATCACGGCGAGTCGATCATCGCGGCGCTGCCCGTGCTGCGCGGCGCGGGTCTGCCCGTCATCATCGACCACAGCGGTCGGCCGGAGCTTGAGGGCGGCCTCGCTCAGAGGGGATTCCAGGCGCTGCTGGAACTCGGCCGCAGCACGGATGCGGTGATCAAGCTCTCGGGCGTGTTCCGCTTCAGCAGGACCGGATCGCCCTATGCCGACACCGACCCCTATATCGCCGCGCTGATCGAGGCCTTCGGCATGGATCGCTGCATCTGGGGATCCGACTGGCCCTTCCTGCGCGCGCGCGAGCGCGTCGATTTCGGCCCGCTGCTGGCGGCGCTGCACCGCGTGGTTCCCGATGCGGCGGATCGCGAGAAGGTGCTGTGGACCACGCCGGCGCGGCTGTTTCGCATGAGTGCGTGACCGGGGAGGGGATGGAGATGGCCATGAGCATGACGCGACGCGGCGCAATGGCGGCTGGCGCCTCCCTGGCGCTGGGCGCGCGCGGCGCCCGCGCGCAGCAGGGCTATCCGGACCGCGCCATCCGCGTGATCGTCCCCTATGCAGCGGGCGGGGCCGACCAGTTCATCCGCCCGCTGCAGAACCGGATCAGCCAGGCGCTGGGCCAGCCCATGGTGATCGAGTCCGTCACCGGCGCTGGCGGCGCGGTCGGCGCCAGCCGCGTGAAGACCGCGGCGCCGGACGGCTACACGCTGCTCTTCGCCGGCACAGGCGCGCTGACGGCGGTGCCGCGGCTGCAGCGCCTGCCCCTTTCGATCGCCGACTTCGCGCCGATCGCGAACCTGATCGCCATCCCCTATGTGCTGGCGGGCCGGCGCGGTGCGCGCTTCACGGATTTTGCGGGCTTCCTGCGCGAGGCCAAGGCGCGGCCCGAAGGCCTGAGCTACGGCACGCCGGGCGTCGGCAGCACGCCGCATCTGGTGATGGAATCGCTCTGCCGGGCGGCCGGCGTCACGCTGTTGCACGTGCCCTATTCCGGCGTCGCGACGGCCGTTGTGGCGCTGCTGGCGGGCGACATCGACCTGGTGATGGGCGCACCGAGCGCGATCATGCCGCTGGTCGAACGCGGCGTGCTGCCGCTGGTGCAGACCGGCGCGCAACGCAGCGCCGTGCTGCCCGACCTGCCGACGCTGCGCGAGGCCGGCCTTGATGTGGAGTTGGTCACCCGCTTCGGCTTTTTCGCGCCGAAGGGCACCGACGCCGCGGTGCTGGACCGCTGGACCAGCCTGATCCTGGAAGGTGGCGCGGATCCGGCCTTCATCGAGGCGATGCATCGCGCCTACAACGATGTCGAGCTGCTCGACCGCGCCCGGTTTCAGAGCTTCATCGCGCAGGAGGACGCCGCGACGGCGCGGTTGCTCGGCGAACTCAACCTGCGCTGACGCGGCGATGCGCCAGCGCAGACCTCTCTCAGCCCTTGGGCATCGGGTAGTCGGCGTCGTTCAGCACCCAGCCCGGCTTCATCGAGAAATCCACCCGCGGCGGGCAGAAGATGTCGACCATCTGGCCCGCTTCCTCGGCGCGCGAGGTGTGGATCGAGGGCGGCGGGATCACGGTGACGGACGGCGCCTTGCAGTATTCGTGCTCGTCATCCTGCCAATGCGTGCTGTTGGTGGTCCAGGGCCAGCGGATGTGGTGGGTGTAGGCGCCGTTGAGCACCAGCGAGCATTGCTCGAAGTCGTCATGGTGATGCGGCGACAGCTTGGTCAGGTCGCGCGGCCCGGCGGCGGGGTCGAGGTAGTTCACCATGAAGGTGGTGCAGCGCCAGATCTTGCCGAAGCGGCCAGGCTCCTTCGGCACATCCAGCGTGTAGCTGCGAATGCGGAAGCCGTCCGGCGGGGTGGGCCAATCCTGCAGCGGCGGGATGCGCGGATCCGGCTCGATGAAGTCGGCCGCGTTGCTGCACTTGGCGGCAAGGTCCTCGGAGCGCGGCGTGAACAACCGCACGATGCGGCCCGGTGCGGTGATGGTGATGCGGCTGTCGCCCGGCGGGATGAAGGTGACCGAGTAGCCGTCGATCGCCTTGGTCTCGGTGCCCGCGGTGACTTCCGCGGCGATCCCGTGGTCGGGCAGCAGCAGTACATACTCGTCGGGCTGCCCGCTGCGCGTGAGCGTCGCACCGGCCGGCACCTCGGAATAGGCGACGATGAAGTTGCGGCCGCGCGCGTACCAGGTGCGGAGGCCGTCTGCCTCCTCCTGCGGCGGCGTCTCGTAGAACTTGGCGTAGTGCGCCGCCGTGAAGGGGCCGGTTACGGCCGCGGGCGCGACGGCGGGGGCCAAGGCCGCGCGGGGATCGGACGCATCGTAGGCCATGGGACGTCTCCTGGGCGGCATTGGCCGCTGGTTTGTATCGCAGATCAAAACATTGTTCCGATAGCAGGTCGTACTCTGTTGTCAGCGCGGCAGGCTGTCAACGCCGTCGCGCGCTACGTAGCCGAGCTGCGCCGAGATCCGCGCCGCCGCCTGCCGCAGATGCCGGATCTGCAGCGCGGAGGGCTCGGCCTCGATGAACTGGATCGAGCCGAGGATGGCGATGGCGCCCACCATGCCGCCGCCGCCTTCGAAGATGGGCGCGGCCAGCGCATTGACGCCGAGCAGGCTCTCGCTGGGCGCCACCGCCCAGCCGCGATCGAGGATGCGGGCGAGCTCCTCGCGCAGCACGGTGGGGCTGGTGATGGTGTGCGGCGTGCGCATGTCGAGCCGCGAGAGCAGTACGCGCTCGCGCACCGCGGGCTCGGCGTGGGCCAGGCCGAGCTTGCCCTGCGCCGTGCAGTGCGGCGGCAGGATCGAGCCCGGCTTGACCGCGATCTCGATCGCCTCCCGCCCCGGCAGCGTCGCCAGCACCACCGCGCCGGTGACCTCGACGCGGCTGATCACCACGGATTGGCCCAGCGTGTCGCGCAGCGCGCGCATCTCCTCGCGCGCCAGGGCCGAGAGGTCGAAATTCTCCGCCACCGTGCGGCCCAGCGTCACCAG
This sequence comes from Roseomonas sp., assembly GCA_041906015.1. Classification (GTDB taxonomy): domain Bacteria; phylum Pseudomonadota; class Alphaproteobacteria; order Acetobacterales; family Acetobacteraceae; genus Neoroseomonas. Next base: position 6,079 of record JAYRJZ010000017.1, on the reverse strand, counting down.
GCGGCTGCCGACGCGGTACTTTTCCGATTCCGGCGACTGCACGATGTAGCCGGTCTCCACCAGCGTCCGCAGGTGGCGATGCACGCGGCTCTTCGTTGTCCCCAAGGCGCGGGCGAGCGCGGTGACGCCGATGCCGCCCCGCTGTTCCGCCAGGTATTCGAGGATGCGGATGGCCATGGCCACCGCCTGCAGCCCGTCGCCCGGCGGCGCGCCACTGATCTGCGGCATTCTGGGTGTTCTCCTTGGCGGCCGGGCGACCTTGACTTCGCGCGGGCAGGGCGGGATGGTTTAATAATAGAACCGTTGTTCTGTCTATCAGAACATAGTCAGCTCGGTCAAATCGCCCGTGCTCAATCGAGGGAAACCGCGTCCATGGTCTCGCCCCCTGTCGCCGTCAGCTTTCGCGCGCGCCTGCAGCGCGGCGAGATCCTCGCCGGCACCTTCCTCAAGACGCCGACCCTGCATGCGTCGGAGATCCTCGGCAGCCTAGGCTTCGACTTCATGGTGGTGGATGAGGAGCATTCGCCCTTCGACCGCCAATCCACCGACGCCGCGCTGTTCGCGGCGCGGGCCACCGGGGCGGCAGGGCTGGTGCGGGTGCAGAGTCCCTCGCCGCATCATCTGCTCTCCGTGCTCGATTGCGGGGCGACCGGCGTGCTCGTGCCGCATGTCGCAACCGCCGCGCTGGCGCAGCAGGTCGCGGCGGCCTGCCGCTATCGCGGCGGCAAGCGCGGCTATTCCGGCTCGGTCCGCGCCGCAGGCTATGGCGGGGGCAAGATGTGGGACTACATCGCGGCCGCCGATGCCGGCGTGACCGTCGTCGCGCAGATCGAGGACCCCGAGGCGCTGGATGAGATCGACGCGATCGCCGCGACGGACGGGATCGACGCGCTGTTCATCGGCCGCGGCGACCTCACCGCCGCGATGGGCGCGCCCACCAATGACGCGCCGCCGATCCGCGATGCGGTCGACCGCATCGCCGCCGCGGCGAAGCGCGCTGGCAAGCCGGTGATGGTCTTTGTCGGCGGCATGAAGGAGGCCGAGTGGCTGCGCGGCATCGGCGCGACCGCCTTCGTCTATTCCTCCGACCAGGGCCTGATGAAGCAGGCGGCCAGCAAGGCGCTGGCCGAGATCCGCAGCCTTGGCGCTGCGCAGCCGGGCTGACCGGCGCGGCACCCACACGCAAGACAAGGATGATGAGATGAGCACCACCACCGAGGATACGGCACGCGCCGCTGAGGTCGCGGAACTGCTGGTCGGCGCCGTGGACCTGCATTGCCATTCGGGCCCGGCCGCCATGCCGCGCACCCTCGATCATCACGAGGCATTGCTGGACTGCGCCGAGGCGAAGTTCAGCGCGCTGCTCTACAAGGATCACTTCTACCTCGGCGTCTCCCATGCGGTGATGCTTGAGAAGCTGTTCCCGGAGCTCGGCGTGAAGTTGTTCTCCGGCATCGCGCTGAACAACGCCTCGGGCGGCATCAACCCGCATGCGGTCGACCATGCGGTGAAGATCGGCGCGAAGATCGTGTGGATGCCGACGCTGTCGGCGGCGAACCACATCGAGCAGATCCTCGGCCAGGGCAAGACCTTCCCGAAGACGGCCAAGAAGATGCTCGACGCCATTCCGCTGCGCGCGACGGATGCGAATGGCGTGGTCACCGACGACACCAAGCAGGTGCTGGACATCATCGCCGAGGCCGATGTGATCCTCGCCGGCGGCCATCTGGATGCCGCCGAGATGATCAAGGTCTTCGAGGAGGCCGGCAAGCGCGGCGTGAAGCGCATGCTGGTCAACCACCCGACCTACCTCATCGGCTGCACCGACGACGACATCCGCACTCTCGTCTCGCTGGGCGCGCATATCGAGCACTCGATCTGCATGTGGGTGGAAGGCAAGTCGAAGAAGTTCACGCCGGAGGAGCTGGTGCACATGATCGAGGTCGCCGGGGTGGACCGCACCATCCTGTCCTCGGATCTCGGCCTGCTCGGCTCGCCGCGGCCGGTGGAGGGCTTCCGCCAGGTGGTGAGCCTGCTGCTCGACCAGCAGGTCTCGAAGGCGGATATCAGCAAGCTGGTGCGATCCAACGCAGCGCGGCTGCTGGGGCTGGACGCGGCCGCCTAGAGGCCGCGCAGGGAGCGGGTCACCGCGGCGTCGGTCGCCGGGCCGGGATCCTTCGGTGTCGGCAGGTGACAGATGACGCCGCGGCTGCCCCTCCCGCAGCTCGGGTTGCACGAAATAGTTGAGGAAGGTGCGGATCGCGGCCACCGCCGCCAGCTTGCCGATCTGGTCCCAGTCGGGCGCTCGGCCTTGGCCGCGCCCTCCGCCGCAAGGTGCTCGCCCGACGCGCGCTTCCGCCTCTGTGCGATCGTGTTCCAGATCGCCTGGACACTCAGTTCGAGGCGTCGACGGCCATATCGGCACTTCGTTTCATGTTGCCCTGCCGGCCAGTGACCGGCGATGGTCATGCTCAATCATCATGGCAGCGGTATCGGCCGGCGTGCCGCGTGGCGCGCCGCGGGTCGCTGTAAATTGCGGGGACGTGCGCCGCCACCCTGTCATCTGGCGCTGGCCAAGACCGGCGCGGCACCGGCCGAGGCCGCCTTGGCCAGCCCCTCGGTCACAAGCCGCACCAGGCGCGGATGGAGGTTGCGCCGCGCCAGGTCCGCTGCGGCGCGCGCGAGATAGTCCGGCTGGATGCGGCGCAGCGCGTCGATCGCGCGCAGCGCCTCCTCCGTCATCCCGAGTTCGGCGGCCGCGACAGCCACCGCGGCATGCCCGTAGACCACGCCCGGCGCATCGACCTTGCGTGCCTCCGACAGCGAGGCGGCGAAGCGGCCATGCCAGAGATGCCACAGCGCAAGCCCGATCCGGTAGGCCGAGGGCTGCGCCGGGTTGCGCGCATAGGAGGCTTCGATCAGCGGCACGCCCCGGTCCCAATCCGCGAGCACTGCGTAGCGGACGCCGAGTTCGGCCATGATGTCCGTGTCGTTGGGATTGAGACCGAGGCCCGCTTCGAGCGCCGCCAGCGCGCTCGAGACATCGCCCTGGAACCAGTACGCCATGCCAAGCGCGTGGTGGCTTCGGCTCGACAGCGGCGCGAGGTCGATCGCCCGGCGCGCGAGGGCGAGCGCCCGCGACAGGGCCTCCTCGCCGTCGCCTTGCGTCGCGTAGCCATAGCGATAGCCATCGGCATAGAGCAGGGACAGGCAGGCGAAGGCATCCGCGAAGCCGGGCTCGCGCAGCGTCGCGCGCTCGAGGTCCTCCCGCAGCACGTCGAACATGGCCCGGTCGTAGGTCCGCCAGTACTGGTAGAAGCGGATGACGCAGTCATAGGCGGTCAGGTCGCTGCTGGGCCGCCCCTCCACCTCCTGCGCCTTGTGGGCATAGAGCGCCCCGTAGGGCTGTGCGAGGTGGCGCACCACCGCCGAGGCCACCTCGTCCCGGACCCGCACGATCTCGGCAGGATCGAGACGGTGCGTGAAGGACCCGCCCCAGACGCAGCGCCCCGTCCTCGCCTCTGTCAGCAGCAGGTCCGCCCTGAAATGATCCGCGGAGAGGCTGGTCCCGCCGGTCAGCAGGAAGTCGGGGTCGAGCCCCGCGCCGGCGGCCTCATGGGACAGGGCCGTCTCCACGCCGAAGACGAAGAGTTCCGTGTAGCGCGTCAGGCCGACGAGGATCTGGCGCGCGAAGCCGCGCGTGAAATGGGGGTAGGCCGACTGGTCGCCTTCCTCGTCGAAGGGGCGGACGAGAATGGCGGGGCCGCTCCTGCCGGCCGGGGGGCGCGCGGCCGGACAGGGGGCGGCGTCGAAGACGGGCACGTAGGACCCGCGTGGGATGGTGATCCGGGAGCCCTTTCCCGGTCCCGCCATCAGGTAGAAGCGTTCGAGCGCGCGCCGCAGCCGCCCGGCTTCGATGCGCACGATGGAGTCCATCTGGGGGTCGAAATCTGCCTGGCGACTGAACACCGAAGTTGCGATGGCATAGGCCTTGATGCGGTCGGCCCGCCCGGCCAGCGTCTCCTCGACGACGTAGCGCAGGAACTGCCGGTTCCGTGGGGACGCATCGAAGGCAGCGGAGGCCAGGATCCGCTCCAGTTCCGCGCGAACCGCCTCCGGGGCGAGGACGCTCATCTCATTGCTTCCCCGATGATGGAATGTTTCGTCTCCCGAAACGATGATATCGCGAAACGAGGGGCGTGTCGCCGATTGCCGCGTGGCCGCCGGGTGGCATGCAGCGGCGTCATGCGCTGCGCGAGCGCATAGGGCCGGATGCAGGCGCGCGTCACTGTGACGTACTCCCGCGCCTGCGCAGGCGGTGCGAGATAGGGCCGCGCTGCGGAGGAACGATGGACATGGGATCTGCGCCCGTTCCCTGCCCGGATCTGGCGAGCGCCCTCGACGCCTTTCCGGAGCATGCTGCGTTCATTCGGCGGCTCTTTCTCGCGGATCGCTCCTTTCGCAGCGCCTGCGAGGATTATCGGCTGGCGCGCGAGGGCCTTGCGACCTTCGGGCGCCTGGCCTGCGAAACGCCACGACCTGAGGTCGCGGACTACCAGCGCCTGGTGCGCGAGCTGGAGGCGGAGATGCGCAACATGATCCACGCTGCGCGAGGCCGCGCATGAGCCTCCTCAAAGCCGGTGCGCCATCCGGGCGCGATCAGGGACCGAAACCGGCCCGCCCGGCACCCTGGGGTTTGGGCGCCGCCACGTCCTCGCTCTCGTTGCGCGGCCGCCTGCTGACGATGGTCTTCTACGCGGGCCTCGGCGCCGTCACGGCGCTGGGGCCGCTACTGTCGCCGGCGGTCGCCCAGGCACCGCCGCGGCCGGCCGCCACGCCAGCGCCGGTCGCGGCGACGCCCGGCAGCGAGCGCCTGACCCAGGCGCAGCTCGAACAACTGCTCGCCCCCATTGCGCTCTATCCCGACGACCTGCTGATGCAGATGCTGATGGCCTCGACCTATCCGCTCGAGGTGGTGCAGGCGAAGCGTTGGCTGGGACAGGGTCAGAACGCCTCACTGCGTGGCGAGGCCCTGGCGCAGGCGCTGGTCGCACAATCCTGGGACCCGTCCGTCAAGTCGCTGATGCCCTTTCCCGACGTGCTGACGCTGATGAACGACCAACTGGAATGGACCCAGCAGGTCGGTGACGCGGTGCTGGCGCAGCAGCAGGACGTGATGAACGCGATCCAGGTGCTGCGCGGCCGTGCCCAGGCGACTGGTGCGTTGCAGTCGGGCCCGCAGCAGACGGTCAATGTGACCCAGAACGTAGCGCAGGCGCCGGCGCCCGGCGCACCGGCGCCCGTGGTGGTGGCGCCACCGCAGGTCATCACCATCGCGCCGACGCAGCCGGACACGGTCTACGTGCCGGCCTATGACCCGAACCAGGTCTATGGCACCTGGCCCTACCCGCAGAGCCCGCCCTATTCCTATCCGCCGCCGGTCGGCTGGGGCCTTGGCAGCGCGTTGCTGACCGGCATGGCCTTCGCCGGGGGGGCGGCGATCGTCGGCTCGCTGTGGGGCTGGGGCAGCGCAAACTGGGGCGGCGGTGACATCAACGTCAACGCCAACCGCTACAACAACATCAACGCCAATCGTGGGCAGATCAGCGGCAACACCTGGCGGCACGACACCACGCACCGCCAGGGCGTCGCCTACCGCAACGACGAAGTGCGCAACCGCGTCGGCGCCGACCGGGCCGGCAGCGACCGCGCCCAGTCGCGCGAGCAGTTTCGCGGTCGCGTCGACCAGGCTCAACGCGGCGAGGGCATCGGCAGCCGGGGGCCGGGCGACCGTGGCGGGGTCGGCGACCGCGGACCAGGTGGCGCGGGCGGCCCCGGCGGACGCGGCGGCCCGGGTGACCGCGGCGGCCCTGGCGATCGTGGTGGCGTCGGTGATCGTGGCGGGCCCGGCGCGCAGCGGCCCGGCGGCGGCCAGGTGGCCAATCGCGGCGGCGCGGCCCAGCGCCCTGCCGTGCAGCACAATGCGGCAGGCCGACCGCAGGCCCAGCAGCAGCGCCAGGCGCCGCAAGGCTTCCAGGGCATGGGCGATGGCGGGCGTGAACGCGCCGCCTCCGATCGT
>JAYRJZ010000146.1:0-9656 GCA_041906015.1 Roseomonas sp. | reverse complement strand
CCCCCCCCCCCCCCCCCCCCCCCCCCCACTCCCGCCCTCACCGGTCATTTCCCACGGCCTTGGTATCAGTCTGCCGCGAGCAGGTCGCGCACGGCCTCCAGCATCGGGGGGATGTCGACTTCCCAGCGTTCATCGGCCCTGTGCGCGGGCTCGATCCACATGACGTGGCGGTGGCCGACGATGCGGGACAGCCGTGCCATGAGGAAGCGGGTATCGTGCCAGCCCGGTGCCACCGGCACCAGTTCCAGCACGCGTGTCCCGGGCCGCGCCGTCAGCAGATGGGCAAGGGCGGCACCATGCGGCGCGACGATGCAGCTTGCGCTCCGCACCAGCGTGATCTGGCGCGCCAGCGGCAGCGTGTCGAACGCCACGACCTCGAAGCCGAGGCCGGTCATCGCCGCTTCGACGGCCGCTTCATTGGCGAGCGGCCGCGCGCCGCGACCCTGGCGCGTGACATAGAGCCGCGCCGGTCCCGCGCCGGGCGCGCGCGCTTCGGCCGCCGCGGCGATGCGCGCCAGCATCGGGCGATAGGCGTCGAAGCGCGCCAGCCAGGGCAGGCCTGCCGGCATGGTCAGCAGCCGCTCCACGAACAGCGCCTTGCCCGTTGCCTGGAGTGGGGGCGGCGCGTCGAAGGCGAGGGAAAGACTATCCGCCACGAAGCCCGGCGCCCCGGGCGGCTGGAGGAGCGCGATGGGCCGCGCCGGCCCTTCGGCGTACCAGGCGAGGGAGGGCAGCCATTCCGCATACCAGTGATAGAAGTTCGAGGCTTCGTTGAAGCCGAAGATCGCTTCGGTCAGCCGTGGTGCCGTGGCCATCGCGGCGCGCGACTGCCGCAGCAACGGCCAGCGATGGGTGCGGATGACGCGCCCATCCGGCGTCCAGATCTGTCCCATGTCGTTGATGAAGACATCGTGCCAGGCCTGCACGCGCGGCTCGCGACCGGCCGCGAGGGCCGCCCGGAAGGCTGCGTCCAGTTGCCGGAAATGGCGCGCCTCGGCCGCCATGGCCGGGGCGGAGAAGCGGATGTCGAGGCTGTAGCCGGGCGCCCCGCCGGGCAACGGCGCGGCGGGCGGATAGGTGAATTCGGTCGGTCCGGGCTGCATCTCGGCCAGGTTGGCGAATCGCCGCCAGGCCGCCCGCAGGGCGGATATCAGGGCTTTGTCCGTCAGCGCCTTCTGCACCAGGGTCAGCGTGGGGCCCATCGGGGTCAGCACACCGTCGTCGCGGAAGATGTCCGGGTCGGCGATCAGCGTGGCCAGCGCGGAGGTGCCGTGGCCGGCCCCGGCGAGGCGCCGCGCGGCGAGGACCCGATCGCGGCGCGGCAGCGTCGCCTCGACCGCGATCCGCGTCGCCCGCTCGATGCGCTCGGCACCGCCCAGCGCGACCGCGGCATAGACATAGGCGACGATTGCGCGCGGTTGGCGCTGTTCCTCCGGTGCAGCCTCGAAGGTCTCGGCCAGCGCTGCCCAATCGGCAGCGGCTTCCAGTTCGGCGATGCGCCCGGTCAGCGGCGACGCATCAGGCGCATGGCCGGCAGGTCGCATCAGGCCGGCACGGGCACCCTGGCCGCGAGCGGGTCGAGGAGCTGTTCGATCGCGACGGGCTCTTCCCATTCCAGCCGCACCGTCACCACCGTGACGCGGTTGCGGAAGGCGGGGGGGATGCGCACGAAATCCTTGCGGGTCGTCACCGGCGTGGCGCGCAGGCTTTCCGCCTCGGCCAGCAGGTCGCGCAGGTCGCCCTCGTCGAACGGGTAGTGGTCGGCATAGGCCTGCCGGCCGGCCAGGAAGGCCCCGGCCTCCTGCAGCGTCGCGAAGAACTTGCGCGGGTTGGCGATGCCGCAGAAGGCGAAGACCGGCTGGCCGGCGAGCAGTTCCGCCTCCGGCCCGGGGACCAGCTTCGCGCGGAGCACCGGCAGGCCCGGCGGCAACCGCGCCAGCGCGCCCGTCTCGTCCTCCCCGATCAGCACGGCCGCGCGGCAGCGCGAAGCGGCGTTGGCGACCGGCTCCCGCAGCGGTCCCGCCGGGATCACGCGGCCATTGCCGAAGCCGTAGGTCCCGTCGATGACCAGCAGGGACAGATCCTTCTCGAGCGTCGGATTCTGCAGCCCGTCATCCATGACGATGGCCTGTGCGCCGGCCGCCACCGCGGCCTTCGCCCCCGCGCCGCGATCGGCGGCAACCCAGGTCGGGCGCTCGGCGGCCAGCAGCAGCGCCTCGTCGCCCACCGCGGTGCTGTCATGGATCGCCGCATCCACCCGCGTCGCCGTCTTGATGCGGCCGCCATAGCCGCGCATCAGGAAATGCGCCCCGATGCCGCGATTGCCGAGGCGCCGCCCGATATCGAGCGCGACCGTCGTCTTGCCCGCCCCGCCCGCCGTGGCATTGCCGCAGCAGATGACCGGCACGGGCGCCTGCCAGCCGGCATGCGACATCCGCCGCGCCGTCGCAGCCGCATAGATGGCGGAGATCGGCGAGAGCAGGATCGGCGCGAGCCCCCCACCACCGCCGCTCCAGAACTCGGGAGCGCGCATCAGTTCCTGTCGTCCAAATTCCCCGACTCCGGCGCGCCGGACTTCTCCGGCACCACCATCGCCCCATCTGCCGGCCCGCTCGCCGGCGCGTCCCGCAGGGACAGCAGCGGCAGCAGCGCCGCGGCGATCCGCTCGGGCAGTCCGGCCTCCTCGGCCGCCACCCCGGCGGCGGCCTCGGCCTGAGTCCGCCCCCGGTCCGGCACCGTTAGCATGGCGTTCACCACCTCGGCCAGCGCGGCGGCGGGGTCTGTTCCGGGATCGATCCAGGCAACGCCGCGCACCTGGTCCAGCCGGTCATAGACCTCGACGAAGTTGTGGATATGGGGCCCGACCAGGACCGGGCAGCCGAGCCGGGCCGGTTCCAGCGGATTCTGCCCGCCATGCGGCACCAGAGACCCCCCCACGAAGGCCATCGCCGCCAGGCGGTAGAACAGGCCGAGTTCGCCGAGAGTGTCGGCGACGAGGATGGCGGTGCCGGCATCCGGATCCTGCCCGCTGGCGCGACGCGCGACCGGCAGGTCCCCCGCGAGCGCCGCGATCTCCGCCCCGCGCTCGGGGTGGCGTGGCACGATCATGGTCAGCAGGCTGGGATGCCGTTCGACGAGGCGGCGATGCGCCGCGATGGCCAGGGCTTCCTCGCCCGGATGGGTGCTGGCGGCGAGCCAGACGGGCCGGCCGGCGAGCAGACCGCGCATCCGGTTCAACTCGGCCGCATCCGCGGGCAGGGGCGGCGCGGCGAATTTCAGGTTGCCCCAGCACTGCGCCGAGGCGCCGAGGGCGCGTAAGCGTTCGGCATCGGCCTCGGTCTGCGCCAGCACCAGGCGGAAGGCACGCAGCACGCGGCCCGCGAGGCCGGGTGCGCGCGCCCACCAGCGCGCGGAGGCCGCCGACATGCGCCCATTCACCAGCGCGAGAGGGATGCCGCGGCCGGCTGCCGCGGCCACGAGGTTCGGCCAGAGTTCGGATTCGATGAAGACCGCGGCATCGGGCCGCCAGCCATCGAGAAAGCGCGCCGCCCAGCGCGGCACGTCCAGCGGCACGAAGCGATGGCTCACGCGCGCGGCGAGTGCGGGCGGCAGGCGCCGGGCCAGGAGCGCAGCCGATGTCACCGTTCCGGTCGTGACCAGGAAGGACAGGCCGGGCGCCATGGCACCCAGGGCTTCGAGCAGCGGGAGGATCGAGAGTGTCTCGCCCACGCTCGCCGCGTGGAGCCAGAGCAGCGGCCCGTCAGGGCGCGCGGCGGCAGCACCGAAGCGTTCGGGCAGGCGATCGGCGATCTCCTTGCCGCGCCGCGCGCGGCGGCGAAGGTAGGCCGGCAACAGCGGCGAGGACGCCGTGGTGAGCCAGTGCCAGGCGCAGGCGAGGGGGCTCATCTCGGGGCGCCCCGCTCCCGGCCTGCGTCGAAGCTGCCGCGCCGCCGTGTTCATGCGCCCGCCATCGCATCGACCTGCGTGCAGGCCGTCGTCAGCGCGTCCTCGATCGCCGCCAGCGCGGCCTCGGTGTTCTCCCGCGACACCACGATCGGTGCGCCCACCATGGCGAAGCCGCGTGCGAAGGGCAGGGGGAAGCGCATCCGGTCCCATGACCCGGCCAGGCGCATGCGGGTCGAGGCCACGGCACAGGGCAGCACCGGCACGCCCGACAGCGCGGCGAGTTGCGCGACGCCCGGCGCCGCCACCCGCACCGGTCCGCGCGGCCCGTCCGGCGTGATCACCGCGACGCCGCCATCGGCCAGGATGCGCGCCAGCCCACGCAGTCCCGCGGCGCCGCCCTTGGAGGAGGACGCATGCACCACATCGATCCCGAAGGGCTTCACCGCCGCGGCGATCAGCCGGCCGTCCCGGTGGCGGGAAATCAGCACCTGCGCCCGCCTTCCATCCCTTTGCGGCACGCGCCGCGCCAATAGCCGCCAGCCCAGCGCGGCGAGCGGCAGGCGTTCGTGCCAGAAGGCAAGGATCATCGGCCGGTCGGCGAAGGGGCGGGCATGCTCCTCGCCCAGCAGGGTCCAGCGGGTGGTGGCCCAGACCAGGCGCAGATACAGCGCGACGAGCCGCGCCAGCAGCCCCTGCACCAGGGGGTGGCGGATCAGGCGCTTGGCCATCGGGCGGGGCGGGTCGACATGGTCACGGGGCCGTGCCCTAGCACGCCGCGCCGAGGGGACGAAATCCAGCCGGGTGTTCCGCCGTCCGGGCCGCCATGCGAGACTGTCGTATCGCGTCCGCATTCCGGGACGCGGCAGGATGAATGGGGGCTGTCGGCATGCGGGGTGATGTTGCGTCTGGTGCGCGTCGCAGGGGCGGGATGCTGGCGGCTTTCGGCGCCTTCGCGGTCCTTGCCCTGGCCTCCTGCCGGGAGGCCGCGCCGCCGCCATCCCAGGCCGCCGCCCCGCCCGCCGTGGCCGTGGCGCGGGTGGAGCGCCAGCCGATCTCCCAGGCCGTGGAGTTCATCGGTCGGGTCGAGGCGATCGACAAGGTCGAAATCCGTGCCCGTGTCACTGCCTTCCTGGTCTCCCGTCACTTCACCGAAGGCGACCAGGTCAAGGCCGGCCAGTTGCTCTTCACCCTGGAACAGCCGCCCTTCGCGGCCGAGGTCGCCCTGCGCCAGGCCCAGGTGGAGCGCGCCGAGGCCCAGTGGAACAACGCGACACAGCAAGTCCAGCGCGGCCGCGAACTGGTGCGCACCAACAACATCCCGCAATCCACCCTGGATGAGCGCATCGCCGCGGAGGGCGAGGCCAAGGGAAGCCTGGACGCGGCCCGCGCCCAGCTCCAGCAGGCGCAGATCCAGTACGGCTATACCGAGATCCGCGTGCCCTTCGACGGACGCGCCGGCCGGTCCCCGCTCAGCCCGGGCAATCTCGTCGGCCCAGACAGCGGCGTGCTGGTCACGGTGGTGCGGGAAGATCCGATCCGCCTGACCTTCCCCGTCACGCAGCGCGAACTGCTCCAGGTCCGCCGGGACGGCACGAACGTCTCCGCCGACGGGCTCCGGGTGCGCGCGAGGCTGCCCGACGGCTCGCTGACGGAGCAGTCGGGCCGGCTCGAATTCATCGACGTCGCGGCGAACCGGTCGACCGATTCGGTGCTGGTGCAGGCGGTGATCCCCAATCCGGGGCGCCTGTTGACGGACGGCCAAGCCATTGCCGTCGTGATCGAAACGGCACAGCCGCAGGAAGCCATCATCATCAGCCAGGCCGCGCTGCAGGTCGACCAGCAGGGCGCCTTCGTGCTGGTGGTCGGCGCGGACAACAAGGTGGAGGTGAAGCGCGTCACCACGGCCCCGGGACCGGCGGGCCAGGTCATCGTGACGGAAGGGCTGGAGGCCGGGCAGCTCATCATCACGGAAGGTTCCCAGCGTGCCCGCCCCGGCCAGCCGGTGACGCCGCGGCTGCAGGAAGCACCGCCCTCCGGCGCGGTGCCGGCCAACGCCACGCGCGGCGGCTGAGCCCATGATCAGCAAGGTCTTCGTCGATCGGCCGCGGCTCGCGGTCGTCATCGCCATCGTCATGACCATCGCCGGCATCGTCGCCCTGCGCACGATCCCGGTGGCGCAGTTCCCCGACATCGTGCCGCCCCAGGTGACGGTGACGGCGAACTATCCGGGCGCCTCGGCCGAGGTGGTGGAGGCGACCGTCGCCCAGCCGATCGAAAGCCAGGTCAACGGCGTGGACAACATGATCTACATGCGGTCCACCAGCGGCAATGACGGGTCCTACACGCTGACCGTCAGCTTCCGCGTCGGCACCGACCCGGACCAGAACACCACCAACGTGAACAACCGCGTGCAGCTCGCGCTGGCCCAGTTGCCGGAGGAAGTGCAGCGCCAGGGCCTGTCGGTGCGCAAGAAGTCCTCGGCGCTGCTGCAGGTGATCACGCTGCGCTCCACCACGGGGGCGCAGGACCCGCTCTTCATCTCGAACTACGCGACCATCAACGTGATGGACGTGCTGAAGCGCGTGCCGGGTGTTGGCGACGCCATCATGTTCGGCCAGCGCGACTACGCCATGCGCATCTGGTTCCGGACCGACCGGCTGACCGCGCTCGACCTGACGCCGGCGGACATCGTCGCGGCCATCCGGGCGCAGAACCAGGTCGCGCCGCTGGGCCGCGTGGGCGCGCAGCCGGCGAGCAATGACACATCCTACCAGCTCAACATCCGCACCACCGGCCGCCTCATGACGGCCGAGGAATTCGCCAACATCGTGGTGCGCGCCAATCCCGACGGGTCGGTGCTGCGCGTGAGCGACGTGGCGCGCATCGAACTCGGCGCCTGGAACGAGGATGTCGGCACGAGGCTGAACGGGCAGGACGCGATCGGCATCCAGATCTACCTCGCGCCCGGTGCAAACGCCGTGGGCACGGCCGATGGTGTCGCGAAGGCGATGCGCGACCTGTCCGCACGCTTCCCCGCCGGCCTCGAATACAATGTCGTCTACGACACCACCACCTTCGTGAAGCTGACCATCGACGAGGTCATCAAGACCCTGATCGAGGCCTTCGTGCTGGTCGTTCTGGTGGTGTTCCTGTTCCTCGGGTCGATCCGCGCGACGATCATCCCGCTCATCGCGGTGCCGGTCAGCCTGATCGCGACCTTCGTCGTGCTGAACGCGATGGGGTATTCGGCCAATACCGTCTCGCTGCTCGCGATGGTGCTCGCCATCGGCATCGTGGTGGATGACGCCATCGTCGTCGTCGAGGCGGTGGAAGCGACGATGGAGGCCGATCATTCGCTGTCGGTGAAGGACGCGACCAAGAAGGCGATGGAGACCATCACCGCGCCGATCGTCGCCATCACGCTGGTGCTGCTCTCGGTCTTCGTGCCGCTCGCCTTCATCCCGGGCATTTCCGGCGAGCTGTTCCGGCAATTCGCCGTGACCGTCTCGGTCGGCATGTTCTTCTCGGCGATCAATGCGCTGACCCTGTCGCCCGCGCTGTGCGGCGTGCTGCTCAAGCCGCATACCGGGGAAAAGAAGGGGATCATGGGCCGCATCTCCCGCGGCATCGACTGGGTGCGGGATGGCTATGCCGGCATCGTCGCGCGGCTGGTGCGGGTGGCCATCCTGTCCATCGCGCTGCTGGCCGTGTTCATGGGCGGCATCGTGGGGGTGGGCAGCATCACGCCGACCGGCTTTCTGCCGCAGGAAGACCAGGGCGCCTTCTTCGTGGAGATCCGCCTGCCGGAAGGCGCCTCGCTGAACCGCACCCTCGACGTGGCGAAGCAGGTCGAGCAGGTGGCGCGCAACCTGCATGGCGTGCGCGACGTGGTGACCATCACCGGCTACTCCATGCTGAATGGTCTCGCCCAGTCCAATTCGGCCTTCCTCATCCTCTCGCTGGAGTCCTTCGAGGAACGCGCCTCGCCTTCGCAATCCGTCAATGCGCTGATCGCGCAGGTCGCGGCGGGGACCAACGAGATCCCGGCACAGATCATCCCCTTCAACCTGCCGCCCATCATCGGTCTCGGCACTTCGGGCGGCTTCGAGTTCCAGTTGCAGAATCTCGAGGGGCGGCCGGTCGGCGAGATGGCCGCGGTGATGCGCGCGCTGGTGCTGGCGGCGAACCAGGACCCGGCGCTGACGCGGGTCTTCTCGACCTTCACGGCGAACACGCCCTCGGTGTTCCTCGACATCGACCGCGACCGAGCGCAGGTGCTGGGCCTGTCGCTGAGCGACATCTTCTCGGCGGTGTCCTCGGCGATGGGCGGGGCCTATGTGAACGATTTCAACCTGTTCGGCCGCACCTGGAAGGTCAGCCTGCAGGCCGAGATGGCCGACCGCGCCGGCATCCCGGATATCTACCGCGTCCATGTCCGCAACCGGGACGGCGAGATGATCCCGCTGCGCGCTCTGGCCGAGGCGCGGATCGAGTTCGGGCCGCAATCCATCATCCGCTACAACAACGTCCGCAGCCTGACGATCAACGGCGAGCCCGCGCCGGGGCGGTCCTCGGGCGATGGTCTCACGGCGATGGAACGGGTGGCCAATGCGACGCTGCCGCGGGGCTACGCCTATGAATGGACGGGCACGGCCTTCCAGGAAAAGGCGGCGTCGGGCCAGACGGGGATGATCCTCGCCCTGGCGGTGCTCTTCGCCTTCCTGTTCCTGGTCGGGCTGTACGAATCCTGGACCATTCCGGTTCCGGTGCTGCTGTCGGTGTCGGTCGGCGTCCTCGGCGCGATGCTCGCGATCGGGCCTTCGGGCCTGTCGCTCGACCTCTATGCCCAGGTGGGCATCGTGGTGCTGATCGCGCTCGCGGCGAAGAACGGCATCCTCATCATCGAATTCGCCAAGGAGCAGCGGGAACACCACGGCCTGTCCGTCTCCGAGGCGGCGACGATGGGTGCCAAGCTGCGGTTCCGCGCGGTGATGATGACGTCCTTTGCCTTCATCCTCGGCCTCTATCCGCTGGTGGTGGCCCATGGCGCGTCCGAGATCAGCCGCCGCGCCGTCGGCACGCCCGTCTTCTGGGGCATGCTGGCGGCGTCCTCGATCGGCATCTTCATGATCCCGATGCTCTACGTCGTGTTCCAGACGGTGCGGGAGCGGATCAAGGGGCGGCTCTTCGGTGCCGAAACCGCGATCCCGCGTCACGAATCTTGACCAATTGTTGCCGAGGCACGATCTGACGATGCAACCTGGGGGCTCGACGGCCCCCTCCCCCCTGATGGAGACCCCCCGATGGGTGATCTGACCAAGCCCGTCTCCGACGATACCTTCAAGCAGGACGTGCTGGAGGCGCCGGGGCCGGTGCTCGTGGATTTCTGGGCCGAATGGTGCGGTCCCTGCCGGATGGTGGCCCCGATCCTCGATGAGATCGCCACCGAATACGCCGGCAAGCTGACCATCGCGAAGGTGAACATCGACGACAACCCGATGACGCCGACCGAGTACGCGGTGCGCGGCATCCCGACGATGATCCTGTTCAAGGACGGCAAGCCGCTCGACACCAAGGTCGGCGCCATGCCGAAGGGCGCGCTGAAGTCCTGGATCTCGGGCGCGATCGGCGAGTAACGGCCGGGCGGGAGAGGGCGGCGGCTGACCATGGGCCGCCGCGGTTGCTCCAGGGCACCGGCTGTCGCGTGGGGGGGGGGGGGGGGGGGGGGGGGGGGGGGGGGGGGGGGGGGG
>JAYRJZ010000145.1:0-9689 GCA_041906015.1 Roseomonas sp. | reverse complement strand
TGGCGTCGGGCGGGCGGGACATAGCACTCCCATGAAGCGGGCTGTGGGCGCGAGAGAGCGGGTCCCGGCGGGGCAGTCCGTGCTGCCGGGGCCGGCACCAGCAGCTTGCGGCCCAGAATGCAGGGGCCCCCATTGGCGGGATGGCGCGGAGGGGCAGCGCCCCTCCGGCGCTCATCGGTGATGTCATCCGGGGCATCGGGGACCGCGCCATCATGCGTCTCCGCCCTTGCGCCGCGGCCCGCGGCGGGCTCATTGGATCTGCCATGAAGCCCAGTACGGATCCCACGGCGCAGGTCCTGCGTGCGACCCTCTTCGCCGCGCGCGCCCATGCCGGCCAGACGCGCAAGGGCGCGGCCGCCGAGCCCTATGTGAACCATGTCATCGAGGTTGCCGGCCTCCTCGCCGAATACGGTGCGCCCTTGCCGGTGGTCCTCGCTGGCCTGCTGCACGATACGGTGGAGGATACCGAGGTCACCCATGCCGACCTCGTCGCCGCCTTCGGGGCCGAGGTCGCCGATCTGGTCGCCGAGGCCACCGACGATACCGCCCTGCCCAAGGAAACCCGCAAGGCGCTGCAGGTCAGCCAGGCGCCGAAGAAGTCGGATGGCGCGAAGCAGTTGAAGCTGGCGGACAAGATCTCGAACCTGCGGGCCATCGCGGACAGCCCGCCGGCCAACTGGATCCATGCACGGCGGCTGGAATATGTGGGCTGGGCCGGACGGGTCGCGGCCGGGCTGAAGGGGGTCAACCCCGCGCTCGACGCGCTGTTCGACGAGACCTATCGGGCCGCGGTGGCGAAGCTGTCGGCCGAGGGCGGCTGACGGCGGGTTCCGGCCCCGCCACAACTTCGTCACCAGTCGCCGCCACTTCGCCATTGCGCGGCCGTTCCATCGACAATCCGTCATGGTCCTCTGCTCCCTGCCATCAGGGAGACGTGCCATGCGCCGACTGCTTCCGACCGCTACCCTTCTCCTCGCCACCCTGGCCGCGTTCCCGGCCTGCGCCTGGGATCGCCCGCCGCCCGCCTATGGCTGGGGTCCGGCACCGGGCTGGCATCATCGCCCACCGCCGCCCCCGCCCCGCTGGGGCTGGCATCGCCCGCCGCCCCGCGCCTGGGCCGCGCCCCCGCCGCGGCGCTATTCCGGCTGGGATCGGCCGCGTTACGACCGCCCCTATCGGGGCTGGAACGACGGCCGCCACTGGTGAGGCAATCTCCGGATGGCCCGGGCGCCTTGCCCCAGGCCCTCCGGCAGCCTAGGTGAGAGGCCCCTAGGCGGCCTCCGCGCCGCGCCCGCGAAGTACGAGACGCGATTTCCCCATGACGAACGACAAGGATACCCCCACGCCTGCCCCCGAGCCGGCGGACGCCGCGGCGGCCGAGGCCAGGACGGCACAGACCCCGGAGGAGCGCCTCGCCGCGCTCGAAGCCGAGGTGACGAGCTTCAAGGACAAGTGGCTGCGCGCCGAGGCGGAGATGCAGAACCTGCGGTCCCGCACCCAGCGCGAGGTCCAGGAGGCCCGCGCCTATGCCACGCAGAAATTCGCCCGCGACGTGGTCGAGGCGGCGGAGAACCTGCGCCGCGGCATCGATGCCCTGCCGGGCAAGGCCGCCGGCGAGCCGGAAGTGCTGACCAAGATCCGCGACGGGATCGAGGGGGTGGAACGCTCCTTCCTCGGCATCCTCGAGCGCAACGGGGTGAAGCGCGAGGACCCGACGGGCAAGCCCTTCGATCCGGAACTGCACCAGGCGATGGCCGAGCAGCCGGCGCCCGAGGGTGTCGCACCGGGTTCGGTCGTCACCTGCTGGACGCCGGCCTGGACGCTGAACGGGCGGCTGCTGAAGCCGGCGATGGTGGTGGTGGCGCGATAAGAGCACCACCGTCTCTCGGCGGAAGGTGATGGCGGGGAGCGGCTTTAGTCTCTCTCCCGCTCCCATCGCCGCCTGTCAGGCCGCCGCGCTGGCCATGACCTCCCGTGCCGCCCGCCGCCCGCCCAGCAGCGCCCCGTGCGCATAGGATGGCGCTTCCGTCGTCGCGGCCTCCCCGGCGAAGAAGATCCGTCCCGCGACGGGCCGTGACAGGGCGGCATGGTCGTCCAGCGACGCCCCCACCGGCAGGAAGGAATACGACCCGCGCGCGAAGACATCGCGCGACCAGCGGGTGACACGGGTTTCGATCGGGTTCGGCACGGCGCTGCCGTACATCCGGCGCAGCGCCTGCATCACAAGGTCAACCTGGGCGGCATCGGGCAGCATCTCGATGCGCTGCGCGGCGGAGCCGCCCACCAGCGCGACCAGCACCGGCACGTTCAGATGCGGCTGGAGCGAGACGATCTCCGGCGCCGCATTGTCCCGCGTGGCGGAAAGGCTGCGCAGGTAATGCGTCTCGGCCGGCCAGAAGGGGCGGTTGAAGGCCAGGATGATCTTGTTCAGCAGCCCGTTGCCGATGCGCGCAATGGCCCCCTGATGCGCGGCCGGCAGCGGCGGGTCGAAGGCGACATCGCCACGTTTCAGCACGCCGAGCGGCAGCGTCACCACCACCCGGTCGGCGAAATAGGCCTGCTCCGCCGTGGCGACGACGACGCCCGATCCGGTCAGCCGCACCTCCCGCACCACCTGGCGCAGCTTGATGTCGAGCCCACGCGCCAGCAGGTCCGTGATGGCGTTGTAGCCTTGGGCGAGAAGGTGGTTCTCGTCCGGGATCTCGCCCTCGCCGCCGAACCAGCCCTGGGCCGAGACCTCCGCCGCATCGCCCCCGGCATAGCCGGCGACGTAGGCGGACAGCCACGCAGCGACACGCTGGTCATAGGGCGTGGCACGGGTGGTGGGGTCGAGGATCGGCGCGGCCTCGGCCAGCGAAACGTCCCGCGCGCCACGCCAGGCATAGGGGCTGTCATGGGCGATCAGCTGGCCCACGGTGTCGAAGATCGCGCCGGTCTCGGCATCGGTCAGCCGCCGGCCATCGGCGTCGAACATGATGCTGCGGGCGTCATAGGTCGGCATGCGCCTGATCCCGGCCTGGTCGGCGAGGGGCGTGAGCGGATTGCCCTCCGGCCCATGGATCCAGGCACCGCCGAGATCGAGGCGCTGGCCGCGGAAGGTCACCGTGTGTAGCCGCCCGCCGGTGCGCGTCCGGGCTTCGAGCACCGTCACGCGATGCCCGGCATCCGCCAACGCCCGCGCACAACCGAGGCCCGACAGTCCGGCCCCGACGACGATGACATTGAGCGGCGTGGCTGCCGCCGCGCCGGCGCCAGGCCGCGGGGCGAACGACGCCCCCAGCGCGGCCAGCAGGGAACGGCGACTGAAGCGAAGCGGCGCGACCATGAACAGCGTTCTCCCGGCGGGGCGTCTGGCCCAGCCTAGGAAGCCCCCGGACGGCTCCGCAATGAATTCAGGTCACAGGCCGCAAGGCGCGCCCCGCCTTGCGATGGCGCAATCGGCCCATGCGCCGGAAGCAGAGCGTTTTGCAGCAAACGAGGGGGCCGACGGGACTTGTCCGCCGCCCCGCCAATCAATACATCCGATCCGTCACGCAGCCCCGCTTCCTGCGGGGTGATCCCCAACCACCCCATCCGCGGCGGCACTCGCCGCCGGTTCAGCACAGGGGGCGGGCGCGGTGCCTCGACTTGGGCCGTCCCCGCCTGCCGCAGAGGAGAGTATCGGATGAGCAAGGTCATCGGCATCGACCTCGGCACCACCAACTCGTGCGTCGCCATCATGGAAGGCAAGGACGTCCGGGTCATCGAGAACGCCGAGGGTGCCCGAACCACCCCCTCCATGGTCGCCTTCGCCAAGAATGGCGAGCGCCTGGTCGGCCAGTCCGCGAAGCGCCAGGCCGTCACCAATCCCTTGGGCACGCTGTATGCGGTGAAGCGCCTGATCGGCCGCCGCTTCGACGACCCGATGGTGCAGAAGGACATCGGCCTCGCCCCCTTCAAGATCACCAAGGCGTCGAACGGCGATGCCTGGGTCGAAGTGGACGGCAAGAACTACGCGCCGCAGCAGATCAGCGCGATGGTGCTGACCAAGATGAAGGAGACCGCCGAGGCCTATCTCGGCGAGACCGTCTCCCAGGCCGTCATCACCGTCCCCGCCTACTTCAACGACGCCCAGCGCCAGGCGACCAAGGAAGCCGGCACGGTCGCGGGCCTCGAGGTGCTGCGCATCATCAACGAGCCGACGGCGGCCGCGCTCGCCTACGGCATGGATCAGAAGAAGGGCGGCACCATCGCGGTCTATGACCTCGGCGGCGGCACCTTCGACGTGTCGGTGCTCGAGATCGGCGACGGCGTCTTCGAGGTGAAGTCGACCAACGGCGACACCTTCCTGGGCGGCGAGGATTTCGACCAGCGCGTCATCGACTATCTGGCCGACGAGTTCCGCAAGGAGCAGGGCATCGACCTGCGCGGCGACAAGCTCGCCCTGCAGCGCCTGAAGGAAGCGGCCGAGAAGGCGAAGATCGAGCTTTCCTCCGCCAAGGAGACCGAGGTCAACCTGCCCTTCATCACCGCCGATGCCTCCGGGCCGAAGCACCTAGTGATGAAGCTGACGCGCGCGAAGCTCGAAGCCCTGGTCGACGACCTGATCCAGCGCACCCTCGAGCCCTGCAAGCAGGCGCTGAAGGATGCCGGGCTGACGGCGGGCGAGATCGACGAGGTGATCCTGGTCGGCGGCATGACCCGCATGCCCAAGGTCATCGAGGTGGTGAAGTCCTTCTTCGGCAAGGACCCCGCCCGCAACGTCAACCCGGACGAGGTGGTCGCGATCGGCGCCGCCATCCAGGGCGGCGTGCTGAAGGGTGACGTGAAGGACGTCCTGCTGCTCGACGTGACCCCGCTGTCGCTGGGCATCGAGACGCTGGGCGGCGTCTTCACCCGCCTGATCGACCGCAACACGACCATCCCGACGAAGAAGTCGCAGGTGTTCAGCACGGCGGACGACAACCAGACCGCGGTCACCATCAAGGTGTTCCAGGGTGAGCGCGAGATGGCGGCCGACAACAAGCAGCTCGGCACCTTCGACCTGACCGGCATCCCGCCGGCCCCGCGTGGCGTGCCCCAGGTGGAAGTGACCTTCGACATCGACGCGAACGGCATCGTGTCCGTCAGCGCGAAGGACAAGGCCACCGGCAAGGAGCAGCAGATCAAGATCCAGGCGAAGTCGGGCCTGTCGGACACCGACATCGAACGGATGGTCAAGGACGCCGAATCGCACGCCGAGGAGGACAAGAAGCGCCGCGAGGCGGTCGAGGCCCGCAACCAGCTCGACGCGCTGGTGCACCAGACCGAGCGCACGCTGAAGGAGAATGGCGAGAAGGTGCCGCCGGCCGAGAAGGCCGATGTGGAAGCCGCGCTGACCGAGGCGAAGGCCGCGATCGAGAAGCAGGACGCCGAGGCGGTGACCAAGGCGACCGAGCGGCTCGGCCAGGCGTCGATGAAGATGGGCGAGGCGCTCTACAAGGCCCAGCAGGCCGAGGCCGCGAGCCCGCCCCCGGGTGCCGGCGCGGCCCCGGGCGGTGCCTCGGGCGCCGGCGGCAACGACAAGGTCGTGGACGCCGAGTTCGAGGAAGTCGACCCGAACAAGCGCAAGCCGTCCTGATCGGGCGGGTCGCGTCGTCATGAATCGTGTCGCCCGGTTCCGCCAAGGACCGGGCGGCGCATCTTTGAGGGGAAGGCACGCCTCTCTTCGCCTCGCGGCGCGCCCGCGGGCGGGAGCGCACGGCGCGCCGGTCCACCGGGCCGGCGAAGGCCGTCTGAGGGCATAACGCATGTCAAAGCGCGATTATTACGAAGTCCTCGGCGTCGGCCGCGACGCCAATGAGGACACGCTGAAGAAGGCCTATCGCAAGCTCGCGATGAAGTATCACCCGGACCGCAACCAGGGTGATGCCGAGGCCGAGGTCCGCTTCAAGGAAGTCTCCGAGGCCTATGAGATCCTGAAGGACGGCGAGAAGCGCGCCGCCTATGACCGCTATGGCCACGCCGCCTTCGAACAGGGCGGGCCGGGCGGCGGCGGATTTGGCGGCGGCAGCCCCTTCGGCGGCGCCTTCGAGGACATCTTCGAGGAGATGTTCGGCCGCTTCGGCGGCGGGCGCGGCGGCAACCGGGGCGGCGCGACCGGGCGCGGCGCCGACCTGCGCACCCAGGTCGAGATCTCGCTGGAGGAAGCCTTCTCCGGCACCAAATCCACCATTCGCATCCCGAGTTCCGTCTCCTGCGAAGCCTGCAAGGGCACCGGCGCGGAAGGCGGTTCGTCGGCCGGCGTGCAGACCTGCGGCACCTGCAACGGGCAGGGCAAGGTCCGCGCGCAGCAGGGCTTCTTCCTGATCGAACGCACCTGCCCGACCTGCGGCGGGTCGGGGCGCATCATCAAGAATCCCTGCAAGATCTGCCATGGCGCCGGGCGCGTGCAGCGCGACCGCAACCTCAACGTGACCATCCCGCCCGGTGTGGAGGACGGCACGCGCATTCGCCTGGCCGGCGAGGGCGAGGCCGGGCTGCGGGGGGCGCCGGCGGGCGATCTCTACGTGGATATCGCGGTGAAGCCGCACCCGATCTTCCAGCGCGACGGGGCGAACATCTTCATCCGCGTGCCGCTGCGCATGACCCAGGCGGCCCTTGGCGGCCATGTCGAGGTGCCGAGCATCGATGGCGGCCGCGCGCGCGTGACCATCCCGGCCGGCACCCAGACCGGGGATCAGTTCCGCCTGCGAGCCAAGGGTTTCTCCGTGCTGCGCTCGGCCGCCCGGGGCGACATGTATGTGCAGGTGAGCGTCGAGACGCCGCAGAACCTGACGACGCGCCAGCGCGAGCTGCTGGAGCAGTTTGAGGAAGACGCGGCGGAACAGGGCAAGACCAGCCCCGAAAGCGAGGGCTTCTTCGCCAAGGTGAAGGAGTTCTGGGAAGGGCTGGGGCGCTGACGCGCATTGGAGAGGGTCGCCGCCCCTCTCCAAACCTCTCCCCGCCAAGGTGCTGCGCACCCTGGAGCGCCGACAGTTGGCGCTGGGCGCAGCATCAATGCCGACTCATCCGAGCCCCGTCCGTGCACAGGAGCTGGCTTCGGCGTTCATCCGTGCCGTAGCGCGGTGCCAAGTCGCGGTTTGCAAAGGTCTTTCGGCCTTTGCTGGGGTGGGGTCCGGGGAGGGGCAAAGCCCCTCCCCGCCGCCATTAAATGGGCGTTGCCCAATACTCATCGATCAGCCGCCGACGGTCGCTCCAGCCTTCCTCGGCGACCGGCGCGTTCTCCAGCCGCACCTTGTCGAGCTTTACGACATAGCCGCCGAGTTGCGTGTCGTAGCGCAGCATCTCCCACGGCAGCGGGTAGTGCTTCGACCCCAGCCCCAGGAAGCCGCCGAAGGACAGCACGGCATAGGCGACGCGGCCGGTCGACTTGTCGAGCATCACGTCCTCGATGCTGCCGATATGGTCGCCCTGCAGCGAGTAGACGTCCGTGCCCGCCACCTTGCCGCCGGCGATCAGGTGGCCCGTGGTCGGGGCCGTCATGTCCTTGGTGGTCGGGCGGGCGTCGTGACGCGGGTTGATCGCAGTCATGCGAATCCTCCTTGCTTGGTCCTGCCACGGGAACGCCGGCGTGCGCCGAGGGTTGACCCGTGCCGATGACAAGGCCGCGAGGCTTTCCCCTTGCCCTGCCCGGGCGCGGCGCGATGATCCCGACCGCAAGAACAGAGTCGGGCGCCCGGCGCCCGGACCGGAAAGGATGACGCCGTGACCATTCGCATTGGCATTGCCGGCATCGCCGGCCGCATGGGCCGCCTCCTGGCGGAGGAGACGGAAGCGGCCGGCGCAGCACTCGCCGGCGGCACCATCCGCCCCGGCGCACCGATCGCCACCCTGCCGCCGGGACTGCCGGTGCTGCCGGATATCGTCGCGCTCTGCGCCGCATCCGATGTCGTCGTGGACTTCACCCATGCCCATGCGGCGCGCGCCCATGCGCTGGCGGCGGCCGAGACAGGCACGCCGCTGGTGCTCGGCAGCTCGGGCCTGTCGGCCAGCGAGGAAGAAGCGGTGGCGGAAGCCGCCAAGCGCGTGCCTGTCGTCTACGCGGCGAGCTTCGCGCCGGGCGTCACCCTGTTCCTCGCCATCGCCGAGCGCATGGCCGCCGCCCTGCCACCCGAGCAGTACGATGCCGAGATCGTCGAGATGCATCACCGCCAGAAGGTCGATGCGCCATCCGGCACGGCCATCGCGCTGGGCCGGGCGGTGGCGGCGGGCCGTGGCACGACGCTCGAGGAAGCGGGGAAGGAGAGCGGACGCGACGGGCATTGCGGCGCGCGCCGCACCGGGACGATCGGCTTCGCCGCGCTGCGCGGCGGCCAGGTGGTCGGGGAACACACGCTGATCTTCGCCGCAGCCTCCGAGCAGCTCAGCCTGACCCACCGCAACTTCGACCGGCGCGTCTACGCGACCGGCGCGGTGCGCGCGGCGCTCTGGGTGCAGGGCAAGGCACCGGGTCTCTACGGCATGCGCGACGTGCTCGGCATGTGACGATGGGCGTGGGCGGGCCGAGTACTTCCGGTCCTCCATCAAATCCATGAAACGGACAGGATAACATCACGGAAATGCAACCCATCAGTTTTGTGCAATTGCACAATTCAGGAGAGGGTTGCATGATTCAGAACAGATCACTGCCCAACTCGGGCGTGACCGTCATGGATTCTCCGCGATGTCGACTTTCGATGGCTTTCCCGACGCCGAGACGCCACCGCCGATCGGACTGAACGGCTCAACGTCGGCCTTCGAGGACCTGGCCTGGCTCGAAACGGGCGGATTCCTGACGCAGGCACCCTGCTACGCCAGCGGCACCCATATCGCCACGGCGCGCGGCGAGGTGCCCGTGGAAAACCTGCGGGTCGGAGAGATGGTCGTCACCGCCCAGGACGGCGAGCAGTTGCAGCCGGTGGTCTGGATCGGTCACCGGCGGGTCTTGCGGCTTCGGCGGCGCCTCAACGCGGGCACCCTGGCGCCGGTGCGCATTTCGGCCGGGGCGCTCGGGGACGGCACGCCGCATCGCGACCTCCGCGTCTCGCCCGACCATGCGATGTTCATCGACGGCAGGCTGGTGCCGGCCGGATTGCTGGTGAACGGGGTCACCATCGTCCAGGAATTCCACCACGACGAAGTGACCTACTGGCATGTCGAACTCCCCAGCCATGGGCTGCTGGTGGCCGAGGGCGCGCTGTCGGAATCCTATCTCGATGACGGCAACCGTGGCCGCTACGCCAATCCTGGGCTGATCACGCTGTTCAAGGACGCGCTGACGGCGCGCGGCGTGGCCGAATACGATGCCGCCGCCTGCTTCCGGCCGCTGCGCCAGGGTCCGGCGCTCGACGCCATCCGCCGCCGGCTCGCGGCGCGGGCCGAGGGATTGCGGCTCCGGGCGTAGTGCCGGCGGCCACGGGCTGTGAGGCCCTGCCGGTTGCCCAGGTGCGTCGGCTGTTGAGATTGGAGGGGCTTTGCCCCTCCAAGCCACCCCAGCAAAGGCCGAAAGGCCTTTGCAAACCTCCACTTGGCGTTGTGCGCCCCAGCCGGAATGGTGCCGAAACTCGCTCTTGCGCCCGAAGCGCGCTGCGCGGGCTCGGCACTGGCGTCATGCCCGGAGCCAGGTTCCGGCGGTCCAGGCCACACTGTGGCCTGGCGGGGTGGTTCGGAGGGGCAGAGCCCCTCCGATT
>JAYRJZ010000016.1:68530-69458 GCA_041906015.1 Roseomonas sp. | reverse complement strand
GCCTCGGCGGTCGAAGCCATCGGGCGCATCAGCCCGGGCGACCTCGGCATCTGGTCCGACGCGCACACCGCGTCCCATGCGCGGCTGGCCGCGGCGATCGCGCATATGGGCGCGGTGCCGGCGATCCAGTTGGCCCATGCCGGGCGCAAGGCGAGCCGCGCCCGCGCCTGGTACACCGCGCCGGCGGAACCCTCCTGGTCCACCGCAGCGCCGTCGCCGATGGCCTTCCAGGGCTATGCGATGCCGCATGAGATGAGCGAGGCCGAGATTCTGTCGACGATCGCGGCCTTCGGCGCGGCGGCGAAGCGCTCGGTCGCGGCCGGCTACCGGATGATCGAGCTGCACGCGGCGCATGGCTATCTCGGCCACCAATTCCTCTCGCCGCTCGCCAATCAGCGCACGGACCGCTGGGGTGGCAGCTTCGAGAACCGCACGCGCTTCATCCGCGAATGCACGAAGGTCGTGCGCGCGGCGATGCCGGACGAGGTGCCGCTGTGGGTGCGCGTGTCGCACACGGATTGGGTCGAGGGCGGCTGGGACACGCCGGAGACGATCGAGCTCTGCCGCATCCTCAAGGGCATGGGCGTGGATCTGATGGATGTGTCCTCGGGTGGCGTCGATGCGCGCCAGAAAATCCCGCTGGGGCCGGGCTACCAGGTGCCGGGCGCGGAGGCCGTGAAGAAGGGCGCGGATGTGCCGGTCGCGGCGGTCGGCCTGATCACCGAGGCGCAGCAGGCGCAGGAGATTCTCTCGGCCGGCAAGGCGGACATGATCCTGATCGCCCGCGCCTCGCTGCGCGATCCCTACTGGCCCATGCGCGCCGCGGCCGAGCTCGGGCGCGTGGAGGCGCTCAGGATTCCGCCGCAGTACGAGCGCGGCTGGAATACGCTCGGCAAGTGGGAGATGGCGTTCCCGGTGGGGGACGAGG
>JAYRJZ010000016.1:53352-68503 GCA_041906015.1 Roseomonas sp. | reverse complement strand
CCAAGGGCGTTCGATGCCAATTCCCTCCCCTGTTTACGGGGGAGGGTTAGGGTGGGGGCGGGTCCGCCCTACCCCCAGGGCCCGCGCTGCGGCGGCGGGCCGCCCCAGGGCGAAGCGGCCGGCGCCTGCGGATGGGGTTGCGCGATCATCCCCATCTGCGCCGCCTGCCGTTCCAGCGCGGCGACGCGGTTCGCCGTGTTGGGGTGGGTGGAGAAGAGGTTGTCCATCCCTGCCCCGGACAGCGGGTTCACGATGAACATGTGCGCCGTCGCGGGATTCGCCTCGGCCCCGTCGTTCGGGATGGCGTGCGCGCCCTGTTCCAGCTTCAGCAGCGCGCGCGCGAGCCAGAGCGGATTGCCGCAGATCTCGGCGCCGACGCGGTCGGCTTCGTATTCGCGGGACCGGCTGACCGCCATCTGCACGATGGCGGCGGCGATCGGCGCCAGGACCAGCATCGCGATCATCACCAGCGGGTTCGACTGGCGCTGCCCGTTGTGGCTGCGCATGGCGAACATGCCGCCGAACTGCGCCAGCATGGTGATGGCGCCGGCGAGCGTCGCGCTGACCGTCATGATCAGCGTGTCGCGGTTGCGGATATGCGCGAGCTCATGCGCGATGACGGCGCCGGCCTCCTCCTCGTCCATGATGTCGAGCAGGCCGGTGTTCACCGCGACCGCGGCGCGCCTGGGATTGCGGCCGGTGGCGAAGGCGTTGGGCTGCTGTTCGTGGATGACGTAGAGCGCGGGCATCGGCAGCCCGGCGCGGGCGGCGAGATGGGCCACCATCTCGTAGAGCCGCGGCGCCTCCTGCGGCCCGATCGGCTGCGCGTTGTGCATGCGCAGCACCATCCGGTCGCTGTTCCACCAGGCGAAGACGTTCATCCCCGCCGCGACCAGGAAGGCGATGACCATGCCCTGCTCGCCGGCGATGACGTAGCCGATGCCGGCGAAGATCGCCGTCAGCACCGCCAGCAACAGGGTCGTGCGCAGATATCCGCCCATGGGGCTCCTCTCCGTCTTCGCCCCGGAGGGCGACACGCCTAGATAGGGAGCATGACCAGAACGGAACAACACCCGGCAATCCCGCCCGTTGCGGAACAGCCGGCGCCCCCGCCCCAGCCCGCCACCCCCGCGGCCGGTCCCAAGGCGCCCATGCCGAAGGAGATCGGCGGCCCGTCCGGGCCCGAACCGACCCGGTACAACGACTGGGAACGCAAGGGACGCGTCAGCGACTTCTGATCCCGAGTCGCGACGGGACCGGAGCGCGAACGCGCTTGTGTCGTACGGCCGGTACCGTACGCTATGGGTTGCGCCGGGCGTTGTCGGCGGCGCCGATTCGCGCCGTCAGCGATTCGTTCGCGCGACTCGGACCATCGGGTTGAAATTCCTCACGGCCTCTCGCGGGCCGCGAGTCCCGCGTTCGCATTCCGTTCAAGGACGGGTCCGGATCGGCAATCCCGGTCTTCAGGCGGGGCGGCGCCCCAACACAAGACTTAGTAGGACGATCCCCGCTGCCGCGATGCCCAGCGTGGGCACCGCGCCCATGGTCCCGAACAAACCGGGACCGAGCGATTGCCCGGTGAAAAAGGAGAACGCATGGAAGGCGACCGCGCTCGCCCGGGCGTTCGGCGCCACCTCGGTCACCCGGGTCTGGATCGAGTTGTGGATCATGTAGAAGCCGGTCCCGAGCAGCAGGCCCGCCGCCAGCACCAGGGCGAAGCTCCCGGCCGCCGCCAGGCTGAGGAAGGCCGCCGCCGCCAGCGCGCCGCCCAGCATCACCATCCGCCCCTGCCCGAGATGCCGGAGCAGGTGCCGCGCCAGCACGGTATAGACCAGCCCGCCGATGCCGAAGGCGCCGACCGTCAGCCCTGCCTCGGCCGTGCCGCCGATTGCCCGCGCGATGAGCAGCGGCGCGATGAAGGGAAAGACGCCGAAGACAAGCGCGCCTTCGACCCCGACCGAGGCATAGAGCGTGAGTGCCGCCGGATTGGTCAGGATGGCGCGGTAGCGGCGGAGCGCCACCGCGATGTCGAAGCGCACCGCGGGCTCGGGCGGCCGCCGGCGCCCCTGCAGCGCCAGCATCGACGCCGCCAGGAAGGCGATGACGGCGCAGAGCAGGATCACGCCGCGCCAGCCCGCGACCAGCGCGACGGGGCCGGCGACCGCACCGCCCAGGATCTGCCCCGTGATCGCGAACATCAGCAGCCGCGACAGCGCCACCTGGCGCTGCGCCAGCGGCACCGCATCGCCGATCATGGCCAGCGTGATGGGCATGACCGACCCCGCCGCGGCACCCGACAGCACGCGGAAGGCGAGCAGCATCCCGAAGCTCGGCGCCAGGGCCGATCCCACCAGCATGGCGGCCAGGATGAAGAGCCCCGCCATGATGACGCGGCGCTTGCCGATGGCATCGCCGACCGGCCCCAGGATCGGCTGCACCAGCGCATAGGGCAGCGCGAAGGCCGAGGAGAGCAGCGCCGCATCCTGCGCGGTGATGGCGTAGTCGCGCGCGATCTCGGCCACCAGCGGGTCGGTGATGCGCGTCGCGATGGCGCCGGCGAAGCTCGTGAAGCCGAAGGTCCAGATCAGGCGCGAGAGGGCGGCCTGCCGCGCAGGATCCGAAGCTTCCGACATGGGGTCATGCAGCATGGCTGCATGAGGTCAGGCAATCCGCGTGCCGCAAGGGTGTGCCCTGCGTTCAGCGCAGCGCAGCGCGGTAGCGTTCCAGCATCTGCCGGCCCTCGGCGCCGGCGCGCTGGGCCCATTCGTCGCTCTGCCTGAGGCCGACCTCGCGCAGCGCGGACTGCATCGCCGGCGTCGCCTCGGTCACCTGCATCCCCTGGGTGCGCAGGCGCTGCAGCATCTCGCGCTCGGCGTCCTGCGACATCTCGCGCCCGCGCGTGGCGGCGCGCGCCGCCGCGTCCAGCACCAGCTGGCGCGTGGCGGGGTCGAGCGATTGCAGCGCGCGCGTCTGCACGAAGACGGCGTTGCGCGGCCGCATGCCGCCGACATCGGTGAAGTGGCGCGTGAAGTCCCAGGCGCTCGTGTCCACCCCGGTCTGGGCGGAGGTGAAGAGCACGTTGACCACGTTGGTCGCGAAGGCCTGCGGGATCTCGGGCAGCTGCACCGTCACGGGCTGGGCGCCCAGCAGTTCGGCGAAGCGGAAGGTGAGCGCGTTGAAGGCACGCAGCCGGGTGCCGCGCAGCTGGTCCAGGCTCGTCAGCGGCTCGCGCGTGTAGAAGCCCTGGCTGTTCCAGTGCACGACATAGAGCAGCGTCAGCCCCTGGCGTTCGAAGCGCGCGCGGATGGCGGGCAGCGTCGCTTCGTTCAGCGCGGTCGCGGCCGGCCAGGTGTCGGCAAGGAAGGGGACGCTGTCCACTTCGAAGACCGGGTCCTCGTTGCCATGGGCGGAGAGCAGCGTCTCGCCCAGCTGCACCTGGCCGGTCTGCACGCCGCGCTTGATCTGCGGCAGGGGCAGCAGCGTGCCGTTCGGATGCAGCTGCACCGCCAGGCGGCCCTGGCTCGACTGTTCGATATCGGCCAGGAAGGCGCGGATGTTGCGGGTGTGGAAATTGGCCTCGGCATAGGGGGAGGCCATGACCCAGCGGGTCTGGGCGTTGGCCGGCCAGCCGAGGCCGAGCATCAGCAGCAGCGCGAGTGCCTTCGTCATCCGCTTCCTCCCCTTGCGCCCTTTCCTGGGCGCTTGACGGGGGAGGCTAGCGCAGGCGGCGCGGACGGCAAGGGCACCGCCCGCGCGGCGGATCACCCGACGCGGTTGGTGACCAGCTCCGTCACGACGGCCGGATCGGCGAGCGTCGAGGTGTCGCCGAGGCCATCGGTCTCGTTCGCCGCGATCTTGCGGAGAATGCGGCGCATGATCTTGCCCGAGCGCGTCTTGGGCAGGCCCGGCGCCCACTGGATGGCGTCCGGCGTCGCGATCGGGCCGATCTCGTTGCGGACCCAGATCTCGTGCGGCATGCCGACGACGGCGGCTTCCGCGACTGCCGGATGCGCGACGAGGGCGGATTCGACTTCCGCCGTGCCCATGCGGTGGCCGGCGACATTGATCACGTCGTCCACGCGGCCGGTGATCCAGTAGTAGCCATCGGCGTCGCGCCGCGCGCCGTCGCCGGTGAAATACATGCCCTTGAACGTCGAAAAATAGGTCTGGCCGAAGCGCGCATGGTCGCCATAGATCGTGCGCATCTGGCCCGGCCAGGAATCCAGCAGCACCAGGTTGCCCTCGGTCGCGCCGTCCAGGATGTTGCCCTCGTTGTCCACGATGGCGGGCTTCACGCCCGGCAGCGGCAGCGTCGCGGACCCCGGCTTCTGCGCGATGGCGCCCGGCAGCGGCGAGATCAGGATGCCCCCCGTCTCGGTCTGCCACCAGGTGTCCACGATCGGGCAGCGCTCGTCGCCGACGACGCGGTAGTACCAGAGCCAGGCTTCCGGATTGATCGGCTCGCCGACGGAGCCGAGGACGCGGAGCGTCGAGCGGTCGTGCTTCTTCACCGGCCCCTCGCCGTCGCGCATCAGGGCGCGGATCGCGGTCGGCGCGGTGTAGAAGATGTTGACCTTGTGCTTGTCGACCACCTGCCAGAAGCGGCTGTTGTCGGGCCAGGAGGGCACGCCCTCGAACATCAGCGTGGTCGCGCCGTTCGCGAGCGGGCCATAAACGATGTAGGTATGCCCCGTGACCCAGCCGACATCGGCGGTGCACCAGTAGATCTCGCCGTCGCGGTAGTCGAAGACGTTCTCGTGCGTGAAGGACGCCCAGACCATATAGCCGCCGGTGGTGTGCAGCACGCCCTTGGGCTTTCCGGTGCTGCCCGAGGTGTAGAGGATGAAGAGCGGATCCTCCGCATTCATCCGCTCCGGCTCGCAGGTCGCGGCCTCACCTTCGGTGATCGCGTCCCACCAATGGTCACGGCCTTTCATCATCTCGACCGCGCCGCCGGTGTTCTTCGCGACGATGACGTGGCGAATGGAAGGACAGGTCAGCAGGGCCTCGTCGGCATTGGCCTTGAGCGGCACCTTGCGGCCGCCGCGCCGGCCTTCATCGGCGGTGATCAGCAGCGAGCATTCGGAATCCTGGATGCGGGAGGCCAGGCTGTCCGGGGAGAAGCCGCCGAAGACGATGGAATGGATCGCGCCGACGCGCGCGCAGGCGAGCATCGCCACCGCCGCCTCGACGATCATCGGCAGGTAGATGCAGACGCGGTCGCCCTTCTTCACGCCGAGCCGGCGCATCGCATTCGCCAGCTTGCACACCCGGGCATGCAGTTCGCGATAGGTGACCTTGGCGTCGCTGTTGGGGTCGTCGCCTTCCCAGATGATGGCGACCTGGTCGCCGCGCTTCGCCAGATGCCGGTCGAGGCAGGAGACGGAGGCGTTGAGCTCGCCATCCGCGAACCACTTGATCGAGACGTCGCCGGTGAAGTCCACCGCCTTGATCGTCGTCGGTTCCTTCATCCAGGCGATGCGACCCATCTCGCCGCGCCAGAAGGCGTTGGCGTCCTGCGCCTCCGCCGCGACCATCGCCGCGCGCTTCGCGGCGTCGATCCGCGCCGTTGCGGCGATCTCCGGCTTCACTGCGATGATGTCATCCGCCATGGGTGGCCTCCCTGACCTTGGGTTATTCTCTGCGTGCGGATTTGCGGCTTCGATTTGATTCAGGTCAACCTTCGCAAAGACTTAGATTCCCGCACCTGCAGCAAGACCGCCCGCCCGGCGGGGCCGGACGGGCGGTGAGGTCCCGATCGGAAGGCTGTTTTCGCCTCAGTTGGTGCGGGTCGGGGCGGGGGCCGTCGGTGTCACCTGGCTTCGCTGGTCGCCGCGTGGCGTCGCGGTGGCCGAACCGGCCTGCGGGGCGGTCGGTGCCGTCGCCGGGCGCTGGACCGAGCCCGCCACGGTGCCACCGGGATTCTGCGGCGTGGCCGGGCGCGTCGCCTGGGTCGTGCCGGTGGTGGGGCGGGCCGGCTGCACCTGGGGCGAAGGCTGGGTGCGCGCCTGGTGTTCCTGGGCCGGCGCGGTGCCGGTGGCTGCCGGGCTGCCGCCCTGGGCGAAGGCGGGGGCCGCGACGAGGGCGAGGCCGGCGGCGAGGAAGGTGGTCCGGGTGATGTGGCGCATCTGGTCCTCCTGTGTTGGTCCGAGCGCAAGGAGGAGTTGACCCAACGGCCGCGGCCGGGTCTGGGCGACGGCGAGGTTCTTTCGGGGCGATCGCGGCGGCGCGGAGGCAGGTGTGGCGGGGCGGTGGCGACGACGTGCCGGCGCGCCAGGCGCGATGGGTCGATAGCGTGTGAGGGTTGTGCGCCGCTCGCTCAGGCCCTCAGAGCCCTGCATCCTCCGCGACGATCACGCGCCCCTGGTCATCGATCCGGTGCGGCACCGCCTCCAGCGATTCCCCATAGCAGGGCCCGGTGGTGCAGAAACCGTCCTCGACCCTGAAGCGCGCCCCATGGGTGGAGCACAGGACATGCTCCCGCTTCGCATCCAGGAACCGGTCCGGAACCGGATCGAGCGGCACCCCGATATGCGGGCAGGAATTCACATAGACCCACACCCGATCGCCGCGCCGCACGGCGAAGAGTCCCATGAAGCCGCCTGGTGCCGCCGGGAATCCCTTGGACTGGCCGTCGGGGATGTCCTCCAGCGCGCAGAGGACCCGTTCGCCCGTCACTTGCCTTTCCATCCGCCCATCTTCGCCAGGATCTTCCAGTGTTCGGGCGAGATCGGCATGACCGACAGGCGCGACATGCGCACCAGCGCGACGCCTTCGAGCTTCGGTTCGGCCTTGATTTCCGCGAGCGTCACCGGCTTCGGCACCGGCCCGACCGCCTTCATGTCCACGCAGACCCAGGGGCTGCCGGCCTCGGCGGTCGGGTCCGGATAGGCCTCGCGGACCACTTCGACCACGCCGACAATCTCCTTGCCCACGTTGGAATGGTAGAAGAAGGCGAGGTCGCCCTTCTTCATCGCGGCCAGGTTCGCCTTGGCCATGTGGTTGCGCACCCCGGTCCAGGGCTCGACGCCATTGGCGACCTGTTGGTCCCAGGAAAAGGCGTCGGGCTCGGATTTCACCAGCCAATGATTCATGCGGTCCTCGCGTGGCATGCGCAGCTTCCGCACTAACCCCGCACGCGTGACGCTTCAATAACCGGCAGCGATCCCCTAATCAGGGCGCGTGGACGGACCCATCACCCTTGGCCCCGGCGCTGCCCCGCGACCCGCGGGCGGACGCAGCCTGCACCGCTTCGCCAATCCGGGCCGCTTCCTGCGCGCGACCGGCCGGCTGCTGCCTTGGCTCTGGGCGGCGGCGCTGGTCGTGCTCGGCATCGGCCTGGCCTGGGCGCTGGTCTTCTCGCCGCCGGACTGGCAGCAGGGGGAGACGGTCCGCATCATGTATGTCCATGTCCCGATGGCCTGGCTGGCCATGGGGGGCTACACGGGACTCGCGATCCTGTCGGTCATGTCGCTGATCTGGCGGCATCCGCTGGCTGACCTGACCGCCCGGGAGCTGTCGCCCGTCGGCGCCGCCGCCACCGCGCTCTGCCTCGCCACCGGCAGCCTGTGGGGCAAGCCGATGTGGGGCACCTGGTGGGTGTGGGATGCGCGGCTGACCTCGGTGCTGGTGTTGTTCTTCCTCTGGCTTGGCCATGCCGCGCTGGTGCGCGCCTTCGACGACCCCGAACGCGGAGCCCGCGCCGGGGCGATCCTGGCCCTGGTCGGCTTCGTGAACGTGCCGATCGTGAAGTTCAGCGTGGATTGGTGGAACACCTTGCACCAGCCGGCCTCGGTCACCCGCATGGACGCGCCGTCGATGCATGTGGACATCCTCTATCCGCTGCTGACCTGCGCCCTCGGCTTCACCCTGCTTTTCGCCGCTGTGGTCCTGGCGCGCACCCGCGCGGCCGTGATGGAACGCCGCGTCCGCGCCTTGCAACTCGCCCGGGCCCGGCGGGAGGACGCCGCGGCATGACCCTGCATTGGTGGCATGTGGCGATTTCCTATGTGTTGACCGCCCTGGTCTTCGGGGCGCTTGCGGCTGGTGCGGCGATGCGGCACCGCACGGCGAAGCGGATGCTCGCCCGGCTCGATCCGCGCGGTGACCGTTCGTGACTTGCGCTGCGTCAAGAATGCGCCGCACAAGCGCGCCTATCTGCACGGTGCCGGGGAAAGCGCCGGCGTCCGAGGCATAAGACCCATGACCCGCAAGAAGCGCCGCCTGATGGTCCTGCTGCTCGCCGGCCTCGGGCTCGGCAGCGCGACCGCCCTGACGTTGACAGCCTTTCAGGACAACCTGGTCTTCTTCCTCTCGCCCTCCGATATTGCCGCGCGCCACCCCGGCGGCGATCGCGCCTTCCGCCTGGGCGGCTTGGTCGAGGCCGGGTCCGTCGAGCGCCACACCGGCGCCGATGGCCGTCCCATCGCGACCTTCCGCGTCACGGACGGGCCGAACACCATCAGCGTAAGTTATGCCGGGGTGCTGCCGGACCTGTTCCGCGAAGGCCAGGGCGTCGTCACCCTGGGCAAGCTGCAACCCGATGGCAGTTTCCGCGCGACCGAGGTCCTCGCCCGCCACGACGAGACCTACATGCCGCCCGAGGTCGCGGATGCGCTGCGCCGCACGGGGCATTGGAACCCGTCCGAGGGCGCCGCCCCGCCGGCGGCAAGCTGGAACACGACGCCGCGACAAGGGCGGGTCGGAGGATGATGGCGGCGCTGCCCCCAGGGGGCTCCGCGCCAGGCTGCGGCGGTGAAGGAGCCGGAGAGGGGCAGAGCCCCTCTCCCATCCGCCCGCGTCCATCCGGCGCCATCACCCACGCCCGGCGCCATCGGAGACGCCCCGCATGATCCCCGAACTCGGCCATTTCGCCCTCGCCCTGGCCTGCGTCCTCGCCATCGCGCAGTCGGTGCTGCCGGTGATCGGCGCGGCGCGGCGGGATGCTCGGCTGATGGGAACGGCGGTGCCGTTTGCGCTCGGGCAGCTCGTCGCCGTGGGGGCTGCCTTTCTGTGCCTGGTCTGGGCCTATGTGGTGAACGACACCACGGTCGCGAACGTCGTCGCCAACAGCCATTCGGCGAAGCCGCTGATCTACAAGATCTCCGGCACCTGGGGGAACCATGAGGGGTCCATGGTGCTGTGGGTGCTGATCCTGTCGTTCTGCGGGGCGGCGGTGGCGCTGTTCGGGCGCGCCCTGCCGACGGCACTGAAGGCACGGGTCATCGGCGTGCTCGGCTGGATCGCGGTCGGGTTCCTGCTGTTCATCCTGCTCACCTCCAACCCATTCCAACGCGTCTGGCCACCGGCGCCGGACGGGCGCGGGCTCAATCCCGTGCTGCAGGATCCAGGCCTCGCGATGCATCCGCCGACGCTCTACTTCGGCTATGTCGGCTATGCGGTGACCTTCGCCTTCGCCATCGCCGCCCTGCTGGAAGGGCGCGTGGACGCGGCCTGGGGGCGCTGGGTACGGCCCTGGGCGCTCGGTGCCTGGTGCTTCCTGTCGGTCGGCATCACCATGGGGTCCTGGTGGGCCTATTACGAGCTGGGCTGGGGCGGCTACTGGTTCTGGGACCCGGTCGAGAACGCGTCCCTGCTGCCCTGGCTGGCGGGCACCGCGCTGCTGCATTCCGCGATCGTGGTTGAGAAGCGGGACACGCTGAAGGTTTGGTCGGTGCTGCTGGCGATCCTTGCCTTCGCGATGTCGCTGCTGGGCACCTTCCTGGTGCGGTCGGGCGTGCTGAATTCCGTGCATGCCTTTGCGAACGACCCGACGCGCGGCGTGTTCATCCTGGCACTGCTGATGGTCTATGTCGCCGGGGCCTTCGCGCTGTTCGCCTGGCGCGCGCCGCGGCTGGCGCCGACCGGAATCTTCGCCCCGATCTCGCGTGAGGGCGCGCTGGTGCTGAACAACCTGCTGATCTGTTCCATCGCAGCGGTGGTGCTGGCCGGCACGCTGTGGCCGATGTTCGCCGACATCCTGACCGGGGCGCGCATTTCGGTCGGGCCGCCCTTCTTCAATACGGCAACGGCGCCGCTAGCGATCCCGCTGGTGATCGCCATGCCGGTCGGCGCGATGATGCCGTGGAAGCGGGCCGATCTCTGGGCCGTGCTGCAGCGCCTGTGGTGGGCGGCGGTCGCGGCGCTGGGGATCGGCTTCATCACGCTGGTCGTCGCGGGGTATCCGGTGTGGCCGGTGCTGGGCATGACGCTCGCCGCCTGGCTGATCTTCGGCGCGGCGGCCGATATCGCGGATCGGATCGCGCTGTTCCGGCGGCCGGCTCAGGCGTGGCGCCGCGCGATCGGCCTGCCGCGCGCCGCCTGGGGCGCGGCCATCGCGCACGGCGCGATCGGCATCAGCCTGGCCGGCATCTCGGGCATGGGCGTCGCGACCGACACGCTCGTGCAGTTGCAGCCGGGCCAGAGCACCCGGCTCGCCGGCTATGAATGGCGCATGGAGGGCGTGTCGGATGTGATGGGCCCGAATTACCGTGCCCGCCGCGCGACCGTGACGGTGCTGAAGGATGGTTCGGTCGTCACCGTGCTGACGCCGGAACGCCGCACCTTCCTCGTCGACGGCCAGACCACCGCCGAGGCCGCCATCAACACCAACGCCCTGCGCGACCTCTACGCCGTGCTGGGCGAGGAGCGCGGCACCGCCGCCGTGCTGCGCCTGCATCACAACCCCTTCGCGCCATGGATCTGGTTCGGGGGGCTCGCCATGGCCTTCGGCGGCATGCTCTCGCTGTCCGATCGCCGCATGCGCGTCGCCGCCCCGGCCCCGAAGGGCGCCACGGTGCCGGCATGAGCGAGACGCGGAAGCCCCGGCGCTGGATGCTCTATGCGCCGCTCGGACTGGCCGCCGGCGCCGGCGCCGGCTTCTGGGTGATGCTGCGCGGCTTGCAGACAGGCAGTTACAACCCGACCGGCGTGCCTTCGGTACTGATCGGCCGCTCCGCACCCGATTTCAGCCTGCCGCCCCTGGAAGGCGCCGATCGCCCGGGCCTGGCCGCCGCCGATCTGCGCGGCCCGCTGCCCCGCCCGGTGCTGGTGAATTTCTGGGCGTCCTGGTGCGTGCCCTGCGTCGCCGAGCACCCGCAGCTCATGCGCCTGTCGCGCGAAGGCATCCCGGTGCTTGGCATCAACTACAAGGACAAGAGGGCCGATGCGCTGGCCTTCCTCGCACGCCGCGGCGATCCCTTCACGCGGCTCGGCGTGGACGAGCCGGGCCGCGTCGCGATCGACTGGGGCGTCTATGGCGTGCCGGAGAGCTACCTGATCGACCGGCAGGGCATCATCCGCTGGCGCTATGCCGGGCCGATCATGGCGGAGACGCTGGAGAACGAGTTGCGGCCCCTGCTGCGGCGCTATGCGTGATGGTGGGACGCGCGCAACGAGGAGAGGGGCTCTGCCCCCCTCCGCACCCCCCCTCACCCAAGGCCGAAAGCCCCTTGGAACCCAATGTCCGCGTTGCCGGATGGGCACGGCCGTGGTGCCCGGTGCGCCAGAGCGACAGGAGGTTTCCAAAGGCCGTTCGGCCTTTGGTGGGAGGGGTCTCGGGGAGGGCAAAGCCCTCCCCGGTGCTTCTCCTGCTGCTGGTTCTGACCTTCCCCGCCCTCGCCGCCGTTGGCCGTCCCGAGGACCGCCTCGCCGACCCTGCGCTGGAATCCCGCGCCGAGACGATCGGCCGTGAGCTTCGCTGCATGGTCTGCCAGAACCAGTCCATCGAGGATTCCGATGCCGACCTCGCCCGCGACCTGCGCCGCCTGGTGCGGGAGCGCGTCGCTGCCGGTGACAGCGATGCGGCGGTGGTGGCCTTCATCCATGACCGCTACGGCGACTTCGTTCTGCTGAAGCCCCCCTTCAACGCGGTGACGGCGCTGCTCTGGGCCATGCCGGGCATCGCGCTGGGCGGCGGGCTCATCGCCCTTCTCGCGCGGCGCCGGCGGATCGCCGCCGAGCCCCCGCCACTGACCGAGGCGGAGCGTGCGCGCCTCGCCGAGCTGGAGCGCGACGGCGCCGCATGACCTTGTGGATTCTGCTGGCGCTGCTGGCGCTGACCGCCCTGATGCCGCTCGGCCATGCGGTGCTCCGCCCGCGCGTGATTCGCGGCCGGCGGGAGGCCGATCTGGCGCTCTATCGCGCCCAACTCGCCGAACTGGACCGCGAGCGCGCCGCCGGGCGGCTCGACGAGGCTGGCCACCGCGCCGCGACGGTCGAGGTGCAGCGCCGCCTCATCGCCGCTGCCGACCAGGCTGAGGCCGCACCGACCAGCGGGCATCGGGCCGCAATCCTGGTCGCATTGCCGCCGCTGCTCGCCGTGGCGGCGCTTGGGCTCTACCTGCTGCGCGGCACGCCGGGGATGCCGTCGGCGCCTTATGACCTCAGGGCGGAG
Source organism: Roseomonas sp. (assembly GCA_041906015.1). GTDB lineage: Bacteria > Pseudomonadota > Alphaproteobacteria > Acetobacterales > Acetobacteraceae > Neoroseomonas. The sequence goes on along the minus strand of JAYRJZ010000016.1, from coordinate 56,109 downwards.
GCAGCCGCGCGGGACGACCAGATCATGGCGATGATGCGCGCGCGGATCGAGAGCCTCGATCAGGGCAGCGAGCAGGCGCGGCGCGGCTGGGTCCTGCTCGGCAATGCCGAGCGCGGGCGCGGCCGGGCCGATGCGGCGATCGAGGCCTGGCACCGCGCGATGGACATCCGCTTCGACGCCGCCCTGGCCGGCGACATCGCGGAGACGGAGCTCGAACGCGGCGCGCCGGAAGCGGCGACGCCGTGGATCACCCGGGCGCTTGCCGAACAGCCGGGTGATCCGCGGCTGCGCTTCCTGGCCGGCCTGGCCGAGGCGGAAAGTGGCCGCCCGGGCAATGCGCGCGCGCTGTGGCAGGCGCTGCTGACCGACAGCCCGCCGGACGCGCCCTGGCGCGCCATGCTGCAACGGCGGCTCACCGCTCTGCCCTGAGCGGGGGGCGGGGCGGCCGCGGCAGCGGGGCAGGGGGCGGCGTGTGCGTGAGCGGCGCCGCCGCGGCCTGAGGGGCTGCCGCAGCCATGGCGGGCGCCGCAACGAGTGATTCGAGCATCGCAATGACGACGGCGTGCAGCTGCTCCTGCTTCTCGATCGACAGGTGCGATTCGCCGGGTACCAGGCGGTTCTCGATGGTGCCGGTGAAGCCGGGGCCGGCCGCCAGCGTCCGGACGAAGTCGCGGTCACGGCCCTGCCAGAAGTTCAGCGCGCGCAACACGCCGGGGCCGAGCGGCTCGGCGCCCGTGGGGTCGAAGGTGACGAGCAGGTCCACCGCCACGCCCTGGCGCCCCAGATGGTTTGCCATGACCACCGCGTCATCGGCGCCGAAGGAATGGCCCATGATGGCGAGGGGGCGCACCAGCGCGTCGTCGCGGGAGGCAGCGAGGATCGCGGCCGCGAGGCCCCGCCATTCCAGGTAGTTGTGCACGCTGGCATCGAAGTTCCTGACGCGGAGTTCCGCGGTCAGCACGTTCAGCCCCGTGGAGAACATGTTGGCGAGGCCGCGCAGCAGGACGATGCGCCCGCGCGACGGGCCCGTGAGCGGTGCGAGCCGCGTCGGCCCGCAGGCGGTGAGGCCGAGCATGGCGGCCAGCGCGGCGCGGCGCGGCAGCGCCGCGGGGGCGGTTGGGGCGAAGGCGGTCATCGTCAGCGCAGGAAAGGGATCACCCGTGGCGTGTGTGCGGCATAGGCGTCCCAGGCGGCGCCGAAGGTCTCGCGCATCAGGGCTTCCTCGCGCCCGACGCGGAACAGGTAGAGCGTGCCGAAGCCGATCAGCCCCGCAAGGCCCGCCAGCCAGTTCTGTAGTGTGAAGGCCTGCGCGATCGCCCAGAGCCAGAAGGCCGAATACATGGGATGGCGCACGAAGCGGTAGACGCCGGCGGTGACCAGGGCGTGTTCCTCCCGCACGGCGAGGGTGACGGACCAGTTGCGCCCCAGCGCCTTGTGCGTGGCGTGGAACAGCACCAGCGCGGCGAGGAAGATCAGGAGCCCGATGACGGCGCGCACGGGGGAGAAGCGCTGGTCCAGCCCGGCGGGGAAGCCGGTCGCGATGTAGATCGCCGGAATGATGCCGAGGCCGGTGAGGGAGATCGCCAGCAGCAACTTCTCGCGCGCGTCCATGGCGTCGCGGCGCAGGACGTTGCGGCGCGTCTTGCGCTCGAAGGGCAGGCGGATCAGCCACCAGGCGACCATGCAGGCGGCATGCAGAAGCTTTGCAATCAGTGGTGTCACGCAGCGCGCTCCAGGGGCGCGTCGGCGAGCGCGCCATCGGGGCGGATCAGCCGGTCCGGGAAGGGCGCGCGCCCCACCGCGCCCGGCCCGCAGGCGATCAGCCCCCAATCGTAGAAGTACCGGCGGCCGCAGCCGGTGACGTAGACGCGGTGGGCCCGCAGCATGGACCGCCGCACGCGGCACCACGCGGGATGGTCGAGCATGGCGCGCGGATGGATGGATTCGAGTCGAGGCCCGCGCCCCGCCAGGCCGAGCACGGCGATCGGATCGGCCTTGTGGAAGCAGACGAGGTCGCGCCGCGAGGTGAATTCGAGCCAGGCCAGGCAAGGCGTTGCGGCAATGCGCGCCAGTGCCGCGCGCAGGCGCGTCGCCCGCGGCATCAGCGCGATCTTCAGTACCGAGGAGCCGAGCCCGACCAGCGCCAGGCGCGGCCCCGGGCGTGGCGGATCGGGGTCGCGTTCCAGCGCCTCGGCGAGTGCCTCGGTCAGCAGCACCATGCCGAGGCTGTGGCCGGTCAGCACCACTTCCTCCACCTCACGGCGCCGGGCGGCGATGATCTCCTCGGCGAACAGGGCGATGCGTGCGGCCAGTTCCGGGCGCGCGCCGCGGGCGAGGTCGCGGGCGAAAATCCAGTCGGCCAGCAGATGGCGCAGATGCAGCCAGCGATCGGCCGCCGCGACCAGGGCCGCGAACAGCAACGCACCGGCCGCCATGCCCACCCAGCCGCCCAGCAGCAGCCCCGCCAGCAGCCCGACCAGCGCGGCGCCGGCCAGGGCCAGGACCGGCAGGGCGACGAAGATCAGGTAGCGCCAATGCACCGCGCGATATCGGCCGAGCGTGCCGTCCCACAGCAGCCCCGCGAGTGCGCCAAGGCCCCGCGGAATCAGCAGCGGCAGCGATCGGTCGAGATCCCGCGCGAACAGGTCGTTCCACGCGAGGATGCGGATTTCCGCCTGGGTGGCCCAGCCCGGGCCGGCCAGCCGCGCCTGGAAGGCGTGGATCGCTCCGTGCTCGGCGACTTCGCCGGGCCTGGTG
>JAYRJZ010000016.1:0-53330 GCA_041906015.1 Roseomonas sp. | reverse complement strand
AGCCGCCGGCGCTGCGCCGCGGCGCTCAAGGGTTCGAAACCAGGGACATGCAGCACCAGCCGGCGCTGCACGGCCCATGATGGATGCGTGTCCGGATCGGTCATGCGCGGGCAAATCCCCCCGGGCTGAACACAGCCTGGGCCAGCGGGTTGCCAGGGATCAAGCGCGACGTGTCGGGTCAGGCTGCTGCGGGCCGACGAGGCGGCGGATCGCAGCCAGGAACTCCGGCGCATCCCAGGCGGCGTCGCCTTCGAGGCGCGCGCGCTCCCGGCCCTGTCGGTCGACGAGAACGGTGGTGGGCAGGCCGCGCGCGCCGAGCGCCCGGGCCGCCGTGCCGCGCGGATCGAGCCAGACGCGCAGGTTGCGCACGCGGGCACGCTCGAAGAAGGCCTGCACCACGGGCGCGCCGCCGCGGTCGGAGGACAGCGGCAGGATGAGGATATCCTCGGCCGAAAGGGCCTGGGCCGCACGGTCGAGGGCGGGCATCTCGGCCACGCAGGGCGGGCACCAGGTTGCCCAGAGATTGATCACCAGCGCCTTGCGCGGGAAATCCGAGGGTGCGATGGCCTTGCCATCGGCATCGGTGAAGGTGATGGCGGGCAGCGGGGCATCGCCCTCCCGCAGCCGGTTCAGCCCATGGGGCGTGGCGGCCAAGCCTTGCCGCGCCGGAAGGGTGCCGAGTAGGGTCCCGCCCGTCGTCAGCGCCGGGGCGGCCTTCAGAATGGAACGGCGCGTCGGAACCAGCACGAAAGACAATCCCCCAGTGAGCAGCAACGCCAATCGGCAATGGGGTGGGCGCTTCGCGGAAGGCCCCTCCGCCATCATGGAAGCGATCAATGCCTCGATCGGCTTCGATCGCAAGATGTGGCGTCAGGACATCCGCGGCTCCCTCGCCCATGCCGCGATGCTGAAGCATGTAGGGATCATCTCGGCGGAAGACGAGGCGGAAATACGGCGCGGCCTCAATGACATCGCCGCGCGCATCGAGAAGGGCGACTTCCCCTTCGACGAGGCGCTCGAGGACATCCACATGAATGTGGAGGCGCGCCTGTCCGCCGTGATTGGCGATGCCGGCAAGCGCCTGCACACGGCGCGGTCCCGCAATGACCAGGTGGCGCTCGATGTCCGCCTGTGGGTGCGCGACGCGATCGACGGGCTGTCGGGGCAGATCGAGGACGTGATGCGTGCCCTCGTCGCCCGCGCCGAGGAACACGCCGGCACGGTCATGCCGGGCTTCACGCACCTGCAGCCGGCCCAGCCGGTGACGCTGGGGCACCATTTCCTGGCCTATGTGGAGATGCTGTCGCGCGACCTGTCGCGGCTGCGCGATTGCCGGGCGCGGATGAATGAATGCCCGCTGGGGGCGGCTGCACTGGCCGGCACCGGCTTCCCGATCGATCGGCACATGACGGCCAAGGCGCTCGACTTCGACGGGCCGACGCGCAATTCCCTGGATTCGGTGGCCTCGCGCGATTTCGCGGCGGAGTTCCTTTTCGCCTGCTCGATGTGCGCGACGCATCTGTCGCGCTTCGCTGAAGAGATCGTGATCTGGACGAACCCCTATTTCGGGTTCGTGAAGCTGTCGGATGCCTTCACCACCGGCAGCTCGATCATGCCGCAGAAGCGCAACCCCGATGCCGCCGAGCTGGTGCGCGGCAAGACCGGGCGCGTGGTCGGCGCGCTGGTGGGGCTGCTGACGGTGATGAAGGGCCTGGCGCTGACCTATTTCAAGGATATGCAGGAGGACAAGGAAGGCGTCTTCGACGCGGCCGAGACCATGACCCTGGTCCTGGCCGCCGCCGCCGGCATGGTCCGCGACCTCAAGCCGGATGTGGGGCGGTTGGCCGCGGCCGCCGGGGCGGGTTTCTCCACCGCGACCGACCTTGCCGACTGGCTGGTGCGCGAGTTGAAGATGCCGTTCCGCGACGCGCACCATGTCACCGGCGCGCTGGTTGCCAAGGCCGAGGGGTTGGGGGTCGATCTCGCCGGCCTGACCATCGAGGAGATGCGCGAGGCTGAACCGCGCATCCATGAAGGCGTGTACGACGTGCTGTCGGTGGCGGCCTCGGTGCGGTCGCGCACCTCCTATGGCGGCACCGCGCCGGCGAATGTCGCGGCCATGGCGGCGGAATGGAAGGCGAAGCTGGGATGAAGGTATCGGTCCTGGGGGCGTTGGCCCTCGCCCTGCTGCTGGGGGCCTGCGGGAAGGTCGGGCCGATCAAGCCGCCAGGGCCGGCGGACCAGATCACCTATCCACGGCCGTATCCGAGCCACTGAGCGACGGTCGCACCGCCGGGGCTGCCGGCGGTGGATGGGGAAGGGCGGCAGGCCTTCCCCGCCGCGTCATCGGGAGAGTTTCAAGCTCCCATTAGTCCCGGCGTGGGCTCTTGCCCCCTGGCTCCACGGGTGAACCGGCCGGGATCAGCCCCGCCGCGCGATGGCCGCGTCGAGCGTATTCTCGAGCAAGCAGGCAATGGTCATCGGCCCCACGCCGCCCGGCACCGGGGTGATGGCGCCGGCGACCGCGGCCGCCTCGGCGAAGGCAACGTCGCCCACCAGCTTGCCATCCGTCCGGCGGTTGATGCCGACATCGATCACCGTCGCGCCGGGGGCGATCCAGTCGCCGCGCACCATCTCGGGCCGACCGACCGCGGCGACCAGGATCTCGGCCCGGCGGCATTCGGCGGGCAGATCGCGGGTGCGGGAATGCGCGATGGTCACGGTGCAGTCCGCCCCGAGCAGGAGCTGGGCCATGGGTCGCCCGACGATCTGCGACCGGCCCAGCACCACGGCCCGCGCACCGCGCAACGCCACCCCGGCCTCGGCCAGGATGTGCATCACCCCGCGCGGCGTGCAGGGCACCAGCCCCGGTTGCCCGGCGGCAAGCCGCCCGGCATTGAGGGGGTGGAAGCCGTCCACATCCTTCATCGGGTCGACGGCGGCGATGGCAGCCTCGGTGCGGATATGCGCCGGCAGGGGAAGCTGGACGAGGATGCCGTCCACCGTGGGGTCCGCGTTCAGCGCGGCGATGGTGGCGAGCAGCTCCGCCTCGGTGGTCGATTCGGGCAGGTGGAGGGTGGCGCTGTCGAAGCCCGCTTCCTTCGCCGCCTTGTCCTTGTTGCGGACATAGACGCCGGAGGCGGGGTCTTCGCCGACCCGGACGACGCGCAGACCAGGGTGGAAGGTGAGGGCGGCGACGCGCTCGGTCAGGCGGGCGCGCAGCCTGGCCGCGATGGCCTTGCCGTCGAGAATGCGGGCAGTCATGCAAGGGACTCCAGGCGGGGAACGAGCGTGGCGGGGTCGCCCTCCACGCGCAGCAGCTTTTCGCGCGACGTCGCACCCTGCAGCAGATCGACGGCGGAGGGTGCTACGCCGAGCGCGCGGGCCAGGGCGGTGCAGGCGGCGCGGGAGGCGCGGCCATCCTCCGGCGCTTCGCTTACGGCGATCGCGAGGCGCGGCCCGTCGGCGGCGGGCTTCACCCCGCCAAGGCCGGGGCGGCGCGCCTTGGGCTGGACCTTCACGCGGACCGTCACGGCATGCGCCTCGGCCTGCCAGAAGGCCATCAGAAGGCGTAGAGGCCGAAGAGCGGGGCGATGCTGGTCGCGAGCAGGATGCGCGCCGCCTGCAGCAGCAGGATCAACACCAGGGGCGACAGATCGACGCCGCCGAGGTCCGGCAGAAAGCGGCGGATGGGCCGCAGCGCCGGTTCGGTGATGCGGTAGAAGAAATCCGTGATCGTCCAGACCAGCCGGTTGCGGCTGTCGAGAATGTTGAAGGCGAGCAGCAGCGAGAGCACCGCCGCGATGATCAGCGCCCAGACATAAAGGCTGATGGCGGTATCGAGCAGCCAGAACAACGCGCGCATGGGCCCTCCTTGAAAGCGGGCGCACCCTATAGCGTTTTGCGTTGCGGCGGAATTCGGCCCGCTTGTCCCGCCCTTCAAGGCATCCGGGGGCGCTGGTGAGGCTTCGTGCCGGGACGGCGGTGGGATGCGCCGGGACGGGGTGGGCGGCGACCAGCTTCTGCTGGCGGTCCTGTTGTCGTCCCGCCGGTCGGGCCTGCGTCATCGGAGAAGGCGCCTTGACTTCCCCCTCGGCCTGGGGCACTCAGCGCGCCTCGCGCGGTTGGGGCTGTAGCTCAGTTGGGAGAGCGCCTCGTTCGCAATGAGGAGGTCAGGGGTTCGATTCCCCTCAGCTCCACCACCGCCGCGCGAGAAGATTGTCGAGTCCTGGGCCCGCTGCTTCGACGCGGCCACTGGTGGACCGGCTCCCCGCTGGCTCGCTTGATCGACACCGCTTCAGCGGCAGCCCGCTGCATGCGCTGACGACGTCACCCGAACACCTCGTCCCACGCAGCCCGCAGGGCCGAATCGGCTTCTTCCATCGTCGCGAGCACGCCCTGGGCATGGATGCTCGTCACGCCATGCTCGCTGATGCCGCAGGGCACGATGCCGCCGAAATGCGCGAGGTCGGGTTCCACGTTCAGCGCCACGCCGTGCCACGTCACCCAATGCGTGACGCGCACCCCGATGGCGGCGATCTTGTCGTCGCCGCCCGTGGCGCGATTCGCGACCCACAGCCCGACCCGGCCCGTGCGGCGCTCGGCGCGGATGTTGAAGCGATCCAGCGCCCGGATCAGCCATTCCTCCAGCCCGTGGACATAGGCGCGGATGTCGCGGGCCGGCACGCTGCCATGCGGTTCGTGCAGGTCCAGCATCACATAGCCGATGCGCTGGCCCGGCCCATGATAGGTCCATTGCCCCCCTCGGCCCGCGGAGAAGACCGGGAAGCGGGCCTCATGCAGGTCCTCGGGCCTCGCCGAGGTCCCGGCGGTGTAGATCGGGTCGTGCTCCACCAGCCAGACCCGCTCCCGCCCGGTCCCGGCGCGGATGGACGCCACATGGGCTTCCATGGCGGCCAGGGCCTCGGCATAAGGGGTGCGCCCTTCGGTGACGATCCAGTCGGGGGGGTGTGTTGCTGTGCGCGCGGTCATGGGTTATACGCCGCGCCCTCTACCGGTTTTGCGGTCGTGGCGGAATGGTAGACGCGCTAGCTTGAGGTGCTAGTGGGGGCAACCCCGTGGAAGTTCGAATCTTCTCGACCGCACCAGTACCCGGACAATGTCCGCTCATGGCGATCCCATCGGATCGGGGCTGTGCCCCGATCCGGGAGCGCACGGCGCGACCGCGCCCAGACCATGAGCCGCGCCCGGCGCGGCAGTGCAGGGCGCGAAAGCCAAGCCGGCCGGATGGCCGGCGCCCGGCGTCTGAGGGCTCAGCAAAGACTCCTCAGCCGCGCCGGATGTTCCACGGATAGGTGCTGTTCCCCGGCACGAAGCCCGACAGGCCGCTCCGATACGCCGAGGCGATGAAGAACTGCCCGAGCGGCAGCACCGGCACCTGTTCGAAGGATTCGCGGTTGATCAGGTCGGCCAGGCGCTTCTGCTCGGCCTCGGTCTCCGCCACCAGCCAGGCGGCCGCCGCTTCCTCGACGCGGGGGTTGCCGTACCAGCCGAACCATCCGCGCTCGCCTTGGCCGCGCAGCGTCGCCGCCACCGCCGGGTTGATCACCGAAACCGATGGCCACCAGGTGTGGAAGATGGACCAGCCGCCGCGCTCGGGCGGTTCCTTGCTGGCGCGGCGCTGCACCACGGACCCCCAGTCGGTCTCCACCAGATCGACATTCATCCCCAGCCGTTTCAGCAGATCCGCCGTCACCTGACCGAAGGGCCCGATGGTGGGGAAGTCGGAGGGGTTGATGATGACGATCTTCTCGCCAGCGTAGCCCGCGGCGCGGATCTCCTCCCTCGCCTTGTCGAGGTCGCGCGGTCCGGCGAGCAGCTCGTTGCCCGTCGTGCTCTCATAGGTCGTGCCGCAGGGCCACATGGACAGGCACTGGCGGAAGGCCGAGGGATCATTGCCCGTCACGCCCCGCAGATAGTCGTCCTGGCTGATCGCCCGCAGCAGGGCGCGCCGGATCGCCGGGTTGTTGAAGGGCGGGTGGAGGAAGTTGAAGCGCGCCACGCCGACATAGCCGAGCGTGTTGAGCACCTTCACCTCCACGCCGCGGGCGCGGCGCAGCAGGGGCGCGAGGTCGGCGTTGATCTGCTCCCACCAATCGATCTCGCCGGCCTGCAGCGCGGCGGCGGCCGTCGCGCTGTCGGGCATGATGGTCCACTCGACGCGGTCCATGTAGGCGATCTTGCCGCCGGCGGTGCGCGACGGCGCTTCCTGCCGCGGGACATAGCCGTCGAACTTCGCATAGGCGACCCGGCTGCCCGAGACGTATTCATCCTTGAGGAACCGATAGGGGCCGGAGCCGACGACCTCCGGCATCTGCTGGAACGGATCGGTGCGGGCGATGCGTTCGGGCATCATGAAGGGCACCACCGCGGCGGGCTTGCCGAGCGCTTCCAGCAGCAGCGGGAACTTCGACTTCAGCCGGATGCGGATGGTGCGATCGTCGGCGGCCTCCCAGGCCTCGACCACGGCGCCGAGCGACTGGCCGAAGGTATCGCGCTTGCTCCACCGGTTCAGGCTCGCCGCGCAGTCGCGCGCGAGGACGGGCTCCCCGTCATGGAAGCGCAGCCCCTCGCGCAGCTTGATCAGCCAGGTCAGGCCGTCATCCGAGACGCTGTGCCCCTCGGCCATCTGCGGCGCGACCTTGAGGTCGTCCGTCATGCCGTACAGCGTGTCGAACACCGTCCAGCCATGGTTTTCCGTGACCGCGGCGGTGGTCCAGATCGGATCGAGCGAGGTGAGGTTCGCCTGCGGCACGAAGCGCAGGGTGCGTGCACGGGGATTCTGGGCGAAGGCGGGGGCCGCGAGCCCAGCCAGCGGCGCCGCCAGGACATGCCTGCGGTTGATCATGATGTGGAAACTCCCTGTCGTTGCGGGGAGCATGGCACCGTCGGGCACCCTGGAACATCCCTGAGTTCCATCCCGGCAATGCGGCGTTCCCGGCCTGACGCGGCGCGGCACAGCGGCTATACCTGTGCCCTGGAGGTATCTGATGGACGATGATTTCCGCCGCGCGGCGCTCGACTACCACCGCCTTCCCCGCCCCGGGAAGCTGGCGGTCGAGCCGACCAAGCGCATGGCGACGCAGCGCGATCTGGGCCTCGCCTATTCCCCCGGGGTCGCGGCCGCCTGCGAGGCGATCGCCGCCGACCCGGCCACCGCCTATGACTACACCACGCGCGGGAACATGGTCGCCGTCATCTCCAACGGCACGGCGGTTCTGGGGCTCGGCGCCATCGGCGCGCTGGCCTCGAAGCCCGTGATGGAAGGCAAGGCGGTTCTCTTCAAGAAGTTCGCCGGCATCGATTCCATCGACATCGAGGTCGAGGAACGCGACCCCGCGAAGTTCATCGAGGTGGTCGCGGCGCTGGAACCCTCCTTCGGCGCCATCAACCTCGAGGACATCAAGGCCCCCGAATGCTTCGTCATCGAGCGCACGCTGCGCGAGCGGATGAAGATCCCGGTCTTCCACGACGACCAGCACGGCACGGCCATCATCGTCGCCGCCGCAGTGCGCAACGGCCTGCTGGTGCAGGGCAAGCGGCTTGAGGATGTGAAGCTGGTCAATACCGGTGGCGGTGCGGCGGCGCTGGCCTGCCTCGACCTGCTGGTCTCGATGGGGCTGAAGCGCGAGAACATCACGATCTGCGACATCGGCGGCGTGATCCACACGGGGCGCAACGACCTCGATCCCTATCGCGCGCGCTACGCCCAGGCGACCGAGGCGCGGACGCTGGAAGACGTGCTGCCGGGGGCGGATGTCTTCCTCGGCCTGTCGGCGCCGCGGGTGCTCAAGCCCGAATGGCTGAAGCTGCTCGCGCCCAATCCGCTGGTGCTCGCCCTGGCCAACCCCGAGCCGGAGGTGCTGCCCGAAGCGGTGCGTGCCGCCCGCCCCGATGCCATCGTCGCGACGGGGCGCACCGACTATCCCAACCAGGTCAACAACGTCCTGTGCTTCCCCTTCATCTTTCGTGGCGCGCTCGATGTCGGCGCGACGACGATCAATGAGGAGATGAAGATCGCCGCGGCGGATGCGATCGCCGCCCTGGCCCGCGTCGAGGCATCCGAAGTGGTCGCCGCGGCCTATGGCGGCGTCGCGCCGGTCTTCGGGGCGGACTACATCATCCCCAAGCCCTTCGACCCGCGCCTGATCCTGGAAATCGCGCCGGCCGTCGCCAAGGCGGCGATGGATTCCGGCGTCGCGACGCGCCCGATCGCCGATTTCGACGCCTATCGCCGCGAGCTCGAACGCAATGTCTTCCGCTCGGGCAACCTGATGCGCCCGGTCTTCGAGGCCGCGCGCAAGAAGCCCCGCCGCGTCGTCTACGCCGAGGGCGAGGACGAGCGCACCCTGCGCGCCGTCCAGTCGGTGGTCGATGAAGGCATCGCCGAGCCCATCCTGGTCGGGCGGCAGGAGGTGATCGCCGCCAAGGTCAAGGCGCTCGGCCTTCGCATGGCGTTGGGCGACAGCGTGCAGATCCTCGATCCCGCGCATGACGCGGCGCTGTTCGGTCCGCTGGTCGATCTCTATCGCCGCAAGGTCGGCCGCCGCGGCACGCCGCCCGACGCCGCCGAGCGCCGCGTCCGCACCCGCCCCGCCGTCGCCGCCTCCCTGCTGCTCGAGGCCGGCCATGCCGATGCCGCCATCTGCGGTGGCCTGGGCGACTGGATGGGGCAGTGGAAGCACGTGCTCGACGTCATCGGCAAGCGCGAGGATGTCGGTCGGGTCTATGCGATCTCGGGCATCGTCACCCGCGCCGGCGAACATCTCTTCATCGTCGATACCCATCTCTGCATGGAGCCGACGGCCGAGCAGATCGCGGAGATGACGCTACTTGCCGCGGAGCAGGTCCACGCCTTCGGCCTGACGCCCAAGGTCGCCCTGCTGTCGCATTCCTCCTTCGGTGCTTCGGGCGCGCCTTCGGCCCGGCGGATGCGCCAGGCGCTGACGCTCATCCGCGAGCAGAACCCGGATCTGGAAGTGGACGGCGAAATGCACGCGGACGCCGCGCTGATCCCGGCCATCCGCGCCCGCGCCGTGCCGGACAGCACGCTGGAAGGGGCGGCGAACCTGCTGGTGATGCCCGGCATCGACGCGGCTAACATCGCCTTCAACCTGGTGAAGGCGGCAACGGACGGGCTGCAGCTCGGCCCGCTGCTGCTCGGCATGAACAAGCCGATCCACGTGCTGGTGCCGAGCGTGACGGCACGCGGCATCCTCAACATGACGGCGCTGGCGGTGGCGCAGGCGAACGCGGGGCGGTGAGCGTAGCGTCCCGAGAGGGACGGCGTTTGTTGATGGTGGCTGATGGAGAGGGGCTCTGCCCCTCTCCAAACCTCACTCCGCCAGGCCACAGTGTGGCCTGGACCGCCGGCACTTGGCGTTGGGCGCAAGGGTCATGTTTGCCCCTGCCGAGGAGCTGCCGTGCCCCGGAGCGGGTCTTGGTACGTCATTCCGACCCTGATGCGAGGCGCCAAGTATTGGTTTGCAAAGGCCTTTCGGCCTTTGCTGGGGCGGGGTCCGGGGAGGGGCAAAGCCTATCCCCGGCCTACCGCGTCACGTTGGTGGGGCAGAGCCTCTCCGACATGACCAACGTCCTGATGTGAGCGTCGCGCCACCCCGGTGCACAGGCGGCGCCCCTCGCCATCTCAGCGCGCCGTCGCGCTGATCCCCAGCACCCGTTGCAGCTCCGCCGGGCTCGGCGGCACCTGCTGCATCTCCTCCGCTCCGATCGGCTTGGGCGGGTTCACGCGGATGTCCACCACCGTCGCCTGCCCACGGATGAAGCGCAGCAGCGCGTCCCGCACCGGGGCCAGCGCCGCGGCGTCCGGCTGGCTCAGCGCGCCGGCCGCCATGGCGGCGAATTGTTCGCGGAGCTGGTCCTCCGGCACCCGGGCCTGGCTGGCCTGCATGGCGATGAAGCGCCGGTACAGCGAGGCATCCGCCCAGCCCAGCGCCGCGCCGATCAGCCGCGCCTGCGAGTAGTCGAGCGCCTGCACCCGCTCCTGCGTCAGCCCGTCGATGTTCATCGAGAAGCTCAGCGTGCCGACATCGCGCGCGGCGACGGTGAAGTCGCGCACCTCGACACGGCCCGCGGCGGCATCGTGGCTGGTGGAGGCGGTGATGTCGCCCTCGATCGCCTGGTAGCCGAAGCGGGTCAGCCAGTCGGAGAGCAGGGGAATGGGCTCGATGCGGATGCCGCGCAGGGCCACGGTGCCGCTGCCGGAGCCCTGCCGGTCGGCGATGTCCGCCGCGAGGCGGACTTCCTGCAGCCGGCCGACCGGGCGCCCGCCGGCGCTCAGCTCCAGCCCGTCCAGCTCCATCGCGGCACGACCGACCAGGTTCGGCACGCGTTCGCTGCGCATCAGCGCGCCGATGGTCCCGCCGAGGTCGATGCCGGTGAAGGCGACGCGCGCCAGGCGCACCGCATCAACGAAACCGCCGGTGATCCCGGTCACGTTCACGCCCTGCACCTGCGCGGCGCCAGGCTGGCCAGGCATCCAGTTCTCCACCGTGGCGAGGTCGACGGTGAAATTCGCATCGCCGGACACGCGCAGCCCTTCCACGCGCAGCCCCTCCAGCCGCACCTGGTCCGGCTGCGGCGGGCCGCCGGCGGTGCGCGGGGCGGTCAGCCCGCCGATGCGCACCAGGCCGATGCGCACCTGCGACGTGCCCTCGCGCGTTTCGAGCCCGCGCAGGACCGCCTCGGCCACGCCATCCTCGCGCAGGCCGGAAAGCTGCACTTCCTCGATGGTCGCGCGCTTGCCTGGGCGTTCAAGCACCACGGCCGTCAGGCGAACCTGCTCCCCCAAGGGGTCGAGCGACTGCACCGATCCGTAGGACAGCCGGGTATCGGGTCCGAACAGCCCGCGCAGCCGGGTGACTGCCGGCGGCTCGCCGGGCGGGATGCCAGGGTTGACCAGGGAGGGCGGGGGCACCTGCGGCGTGGCTTGGGCGGCGGGCGGCTGGGCCGGTGCCGCACGGCGCGGCAGGGCCTGCTGCGGGACGGTGGGCGCACCGAGCGGCGGTGGCTTGGCCGTCGGCAGGGCCGGCCCGGTCGGGGCACCCAGCGGCGACGGCTTGGGCTGCGCCAGGGCCGGGCCCGCCAGGGCAAGGCCCGCCACCGTCGCGAGCGCGATCGCCCGGAGCCCCGTGCTGCGTGATGCGTCCATCCCCGAGAACCCTTCCTGTTGCGATACCGCAGTGAAGCCCGCGGCGCTGTTCGGCGCCACCATCGCGCAGCACCCTTGGCGTGGCGAGTGAGACATTTCACATCACGGACGACGGATGCCAGCATTGGAGGCACCATGACCATTCCCCCCGAACGTCCCGGCAGGAACACCCCTGCGCGCCCTGGCGAAACCACGCCGGCCCGTGTCGGCACGAGCGGCGCGGTCGCCGCCTTCCTGGACCAGGTCGCTGCCATGCCGGCCGTGCGCCCCGCCAGCGGCCGGCCGGCCCGGCTCGTCTTCGCCGTGGATGCCACCGCATCCCGCCAGCCCAGCTGGGACCGGGCCTGCGCGCTGACCGGCGAGATGTTCCTGGCCACCAGCGACCTTGGCGGTCTCGCCGTCTCCCTCGCCTATTGGCGCGGGCATCTGGAATTCGCCGCCACGCCCTTCCTGACCGACGGGACGGAACTCGCGCGGCGGATGTCGGGCGTCACCTGCCTCGGCGGGCAGACGCAGATCCTGCGCGCCCTGCGGCACGCGCTGGCCGAGACTCAGCGGGAAAAGGTCGCCGCCCTGGTTCTGGTCGGCGACGCCGTGGAGGAGGATGTGGACGCGCTGTGCCAGGCCGCCGGCACGCTTGGCCTGCGCGGCACCCCGGTCTTCTGTTTCCATGAGGGCGACAGCGCCGTGGCGGGCAACGCCTTCCGGCAGATCGCGAAGGTCTCCGGCGGGGCTTATGCCCCCTTCGATTCCGCGGCGGCGGGGGCGCTGCGTGACCTGTTGCGGGCGGTCGCCGTCTTCGCCGCGGGCGGGCGCGTGGCGCTGGCACGGCTGGCGGGCCCCGCCGCGGCGCGCATCGTCGGCCAGTTGCCGGGGCCGCGATGACCTACATCGCCCTCGGTCTGTTCGCACTGGTGCTGGCGCTCATCGGGCTGCGCGCCTTCGCCACGGCCCCGGTCGGGACAGTGAAGCTGGCCCTGGCCTGGATCGCGGGGGCGGTCGGTGTGGTGCTGCTCGCGGCGCTGCTCCTGACCGGGCGGGGGCTACAGGCGATCTGGTCGCTGATGCTCTTCGCACCATTGCTGATGCAGGGCTGGCGGTCGTGGCGGGCGGCGCGGACCTTCTCGCGCGGCGGCCAGGCCAGCCCGGGGCAGGAGAGCCGCGTCGGTACCGCGACGTTGGACATGGTGCTGCACCATGACAGCGGCCGGATGACCGGGCGGGTGACGCGCGGCGCCTTCATGGGCGCGGAGCTGGCCGACCTGTCGCGCGAGGAACTGCTGGACCTGCTGGCCGATTGCGCGCGGCAGGACCCCGAGAGCGTGCCGCTGCTCGAAGCCTGGCTCGACCGCACCCACCCGGATTGGCGGGAGGCACCCCGCATGCCGCAGGAGGTGCCACTGGACCGCGCGGAGGCGCTGGCCGTGCTGGGCCTCGCCGACGGCGCGACGGAAGAGGAGATCCGCGCCGCCCATCGCCGGCTGCTGCGCGCGGCGCACCCGGACCATGGGGGGAGCGACTGGCTCGCGGCGCGGGTGAACGCGGCGCGGGATGTGCTGTTGGGGGAATGACGGTTGGGGGGAGCGCTGTCGGGCCGAAGCGGGGGCAGCGACGGCGAAAGGCCGTCCTGCGTGTCCCGCTGTCGCGATCGGAGAGGCTCCGCCCCTCCAAGCCACCCCGCCAAAGGCCGAAAGGCTCTTAGAGCAGATCCCGATCAGGTGATTCCACCTGATCGGGTGAAGATGCTCGCGAAAACAAAAGGCTAGAGGCGTTGCCGTGAGCCAGGGCGAACGGGAACGGCTCTAGAGACCTTCACCTGGCACCCGGCGCCGCGGCCGGAATGGACGCAGAAGGCCCGCATCGGCGCACGAAGCGTGTCGGCGGGATGGGCATGCCCGCTGTGCTCGGCGCCAAGTATTGGTTTCCAAAGGCCTTTCGGCCTTTGGTGGGGAGAGCCCGAGAGGGGCGACGCCCCTCTCGGTTCGTCCTCGACCGCCGTTATGCCGGCTCGCCTTCCATGGGCTGCCCCCCGCAGGCGCGCATGAACACCAGCACATCGTGCGCTGCCTGCTTCACCGCCTCGGCGTCCGTTCCCTTCGCCACCACCGCGACGCCGCCGCCGCCCGCCCGGTAATACGGGTAGGATCCGATATCGAGGGCCGGGTAGCGCTTCTGGATATCGCCGAGCCCTTCCGCGATCCGCCCTTCCATCAGCCCGTTGGCGTGCACCGCGGCCGAGACCACCGGGTCGCCGCCCTGCAGCGTCGGGGCCAGTGCCTCGAACATCGCCTGCATGATGCGGGGCACGCCGGCCATGACGTGGACATTGCCCATGGTGAAGCCGGGCGCGATGGAGATGATGTTGTCGATCAGTTCGGCACCGCGCGGCATCGTCGCCATGCGCTGGCGCGCGGCGTTGAAGTCGCCGGGCGGGTTCTGCCGGGCGTAGTGCGATTCGAGGCGCCGCCAGGCTTCGGGATGCGGTTCCCAGGGCACGCCGAAGGCGGCGGCGACGCATTCGCTGGTGATGTCGTCATGCGTCGGGCCGATGCCGCCCGTGGTGAAGACGTGGTCGTACTTCGCGCGGACCTCGTTGACCGTATCGACGATGGTCTCGGGCACGTCCGGGATGACGCGCACCTCCCGCAGCGGGATGCCGATCTCGCCGAGGCGCGTCGCGATGTATTTCAGGTTGGCATCCTGGGTGCGG
The DNA here is from genome assembly GCA_041906015.1 of Roseomonas sp. Lineage (GTDB taxonomy): Bacteria > Pseudomonadota > Alphaproteobacteria > Acetobacterales > Acetobacteraceae > Neoroseomonas. The sequence continues at coordinate 39,429 of JAYRJZ010000016.1, read as the reverse complement.
CCGGAGAGCACCTCGTTGCCGATGATCAGCAGGCAGGCGGTCGGGTTGGTCATGGCGGCGTCCTCCAGTCGGCCGAGGATAGGCGTCGCCCGCCCGTCCCGAAAGGTGGGCACGGGCCCGATGCCACGTCATCGGGCCCGCATGTCAGTTGGGGCGGTTGCCCTCGCGGCGGCGCGGCCGGGCGGGCGGGTCGCGCATCAGGCCTTGGCCGGCCATCCAGGCGTTGATTCGCCGCGCGACGTCGTCGCTGTTGGTGTCCATCATGATCATGTGGCTGTTGCCGCGGACGCCTTCGGCCGGCATGTCGAGCGTATCCGCCCGGCCGCCCGCGTCGCGGATCTGGCCCTGCCAGCGGTCGATGTTGCGTCGAACGCCCTGCCAGAAGGACGATTCCGCGAAGTGGTCGCCCCAGACGACCAGGTGCGGGATGGCGCGCAGGCGGGCGGCATCCGTGCTGGCGGGCGGCGCGCCGGAGGGTTCCACCGCAATCACCGCCTTCACCTTGTCCGGCGCGGTGAGGGCCATGTTGAAGCCGAAATTGCCGCCCTGGCTGTGCACCAGCACGACGCAGGGGCAGATGCGTTGCACCAGCGCGTCATACGCCGCCTGGATCTGCCGATCGGTGGTCGCCCAGCGCGGCACGCCCTGCATCATGAACTGGTTCCACGCGGCGACGGGGAAGCGCGTGTCGGGCCAGGCGCGCCGCTGCCGGGCGTCGAGGTTCCACCCTTCCTGCGGGCCGACGCGGAACAGGCCCCAGCCTTCGCCCATGGTGCGGAAGATGGGCTCGCCTGGCAGGATCTCGGGGGAGCGCGCCCAGCCCGCGCGGCCGCGTTCCATCGCGTCGGTGACGATCACGTCATGGCCAGCGCGCAGGAAGAACATCTGCCAGCCGGGCCGGCCATCGGGCGTCGTCTCATAGGTCACGCCGGTCAGCCCGCCGCCATGGGCGAGGATGAGCGGATAGCGGGCGCGCGGGTTCTGCAGCCGCACCACCTGGGCGTACATCTGTTCGACCTGGAAGGCGCCGTTGGGGTTCATCCGCACCGGCGGCGCGCCAGGGCTGAAGACGATCTCGCGCTCCGGCAACCCCGACAGCTCCGCCACGCGGCCGCCGACATGGAAGGAGGAGATTTCGCGGATCTGCAGTGGGGCCTCGGCGCGGCGCTCGGCCCGGCGGCCGGGTGCGGCCTCCGTGGCGGTCTGCGCCAGCGCGGCCGGCGTGGCCAGCAGCGCGCAGAGCGCGGCCAGGGTGACAGTCTTCATGGGTTTCCTCCGATCGGTCGCGCTCTGCGGCACGACGCTGTTCGACGGCGCAACCTCCCGTGCCGCCTGCCTCGGCGCAAGGGGGGGCGAACGGCGGCCCTGCTGCGCGACCGGGCGCGGCACGCGTGTGCCACGGTTGATCGGTGATGGAGTCAGGGGCTAGCCAGCATGACATGAATGTCATGAACTCCGCGAAGACCCCGGCGCCTCCCTGGCACGCCTTGCCGCCGGACGCCGTGCTGTCGCGCCTGGAGGCCAGTCCCGCGGGGCTCACCGGGCCCGAGGCCGAGGCGCGCCTCGCCCGGCATGGCCCCAACCGCCTGCCCGAGCCGCCGCGGCGGAGCGCCATGCGCCGCTTCCTCGAACAGTTCAACAACCTCTTGATCCATGTGCTGATCGTCTCGGGCGTGATCAGCATGGCGCTGGGCCACCCGGTGGACGCGCTGGTGATCTTCGGCGTCGTCGTGGTGAACGCCATCATCGGCTTCATTCAGGAAGGCCGCGCGGAGCAGGCGATGGCCGCCATCCGCGGCATGCTCGCCCCCCGTGCGGCGGTGCTGCGCGACGGCCGGCGCACCGAGCTGGCTGCGGAGGCAGTGGTGCCCGGCGACATCGTGCTGCTCGAGGCCGGGGACCGCGTGCCGGCGGATCTGCGCATCCTCGTCGCCCGCGGCCTGCGCGCGGAGGAGGCGATGCTGACCGGCGAATCGGTCCCGGCCGACAAGGATGTAACGCCTGTGGCGGCCGACGCGTCGCTGGGCGACCGCCATTCGCTGCTGTTCTCCGGCACGATGGTGGTGGCGGGACAGGCGCGCGGCGTGGTGGTGGCGACGGGTGCCGCGAGCGAGATCGGCGCGGTCAGCACCATGCTCGCCGAGGTCCAGATGCTGGAGACGCCACTCACGCGGCAGATGGACCGCTTCGCGAAGCTGGTGACGGCGGCGGTGCTGGGCCTGGCGGTCTTCGCCTTCGCCATCGCCCTGCTGCGCGGCCTCCCGCTGGATGAGGCCTTCCTCATCATGATCGGCCTCGCGGTCGCCGCGATCCCGGAAGGCATGCCGGCCGTGCTGACGGTCACCCTTGCCATCGGCGTGCGGCGCATGGCCGCGCGGCATGCGATCATCCGCCGCCTGCCGGCGGTGGAGACGCTGGGCGCGGTGGGCGTGATCTGTTCCGACAAGACCGGCACCTTCACACGCAACGAGATGGAGGCCCGGGCCGTGGTCACCACGGCGGGCACGCTGGCCATCGCGGGGGAGGGCTACGGCGCCGCGGCGAGCATCGCGTCCGAGGCGGGCGGCGCACCGTCCGAAGAACAGATTCTGCTGCTCCAGCGCCTCGCCCAGGCAGGGGCGTTGTGCAACGACGCGGCACTGGTCGCGGGAGACCATGGCACTACCGTGCTGGGCGACCCGATGGAAGGCGCGCTGCTGGCGCTCGCCGCGCGCGCCGGCGTCGTCGCGGATGCCGAGCGGCTCGATGCCATCCCCTTCGATTCCCGCACGCGCTGGATGGCAACGCTCCATTGGGCGGAGGACGACCGGCTGCTCGCCGTGAAGGGGGCGCCCGAGGCGCTGCTGCCGATATGCGCCGCGGAAGCGACCGCCGAGGGCGGCGACCCCCTCGACCCCGCTCGCTGGGCGGAAGCAGCCCAGGTCCTGGCCGGTCAGGGCTTCCGCGTCCTCGCCTTCGCCGAGGCCCGCCTGCCGGAGGAAGCGACGTTGTCGGATGGCTCCCTGCCGCCGTTGACGCTGCTCGGCCTGGTCGGGCTGCTCGATCCGCCGCGCGCCGAAGCCATCGCCGCCGTGGCGGAATGCCGGTCCGCCGGTATCCGGGTCGCGATGATCACCGGGGATCACCCGGCCACGGCGCGGGCCATCGCGGCGTCGCTGGGCCTTGGCCGGACCGATCATGCGCTGACCGGGGCCGATCTCGACCGGCTGGACGAGGCTTCGATGCGCGAGGCCGCCCTGCGCACCGACGTCTTTGCCCGCACCAGCCCGGAACAGAAGCTGCGCCTGGTGACCGCCCTGCAGTCGGAAGGCGGCATCGTCGCCATGACCGGGGACGGGGTGAACGATGCCCCCGCCCTGCGCCGCGCCGACGTCGGCGTGGCCATGGGCCGCAAGGGCACCGAAGCGGCCAAGGAGGCTGCCGACATGGTGCTGGCCGACGACAATTTCGCGTCCATCGCCGCGGCGGTGCGCGAGGGGCGCACCGTCCACGACAACCTGCAGAAAGTGATTGCCTGGACCCTGCCGACCAATGGCGGGGAGGCGCTGGTCGTCGTCGCGGCGCTGATACTCGGCTTCGCCTTGCCGATCACGCCGGTGCAGATCCTGTGGATCAACATGGTCACCGCGGTCACCCTCGGCCTGACGCTCGCTTTCGAGCCGCCTGAACGCGACGTCATGGCGCGCCCGCCGCGCAGGCCTAATGCTGGGCTGTTGCCGGGCGCGCTGGCCTGGCGCGTGGCGTTCGTCTCGCTGGCGATGGCGGTGCTGGCCTTCGCGCTCGAACACTGGGGGCGCGGCCAGGGTCTCTCCGTGGAGGCGTCGCGCACCCTGGTGGTGAACGGCATCGTCGCGATGGAGGTCGGCTACCTGTTCGCCGTGCGGCAATTGCGCGGGACGGGCTTCTCCATGGAGGGCTTCCGCGGCACGCCGGCGATCTGGATCGGCATCGTCCTCGCTGCGGCGGGGCAATTGGCCTTCACCTACCTCTCGCCGCTGCACGCGCTGTTCGGCAGCGCGGCGCTGGGTGCGACGGAGATGGCAATGGTCGTCGGGGCCGGAGCGGTGCTTCTGGTCGTGGTCGAAGGTGAGAAGTTCCTGTTGCGGCAGGTGCAGGGCAGGGGGTGATGGTCCTGCCTCCGGGCCGGTGGGCCCGGCGGAGCCAGGCGGGTACGCTTGGCCGGCGCGCGGTCAGGCCCGCCGGATGTTCCAGAAGATCGGGAAGCCGGTGACGCGGTCGCGCAGCGTGCGGCTCGTCGCCGTCGATCGGTAGATGGCGCCGAGCGGGATGCAGGGCAGTTCGTCCATCGCCACCACCTGCAATTCGCGCGCGATGCGCTGCTGCGCAGCCAGGTCCGGGGCTTCGAGCCAGGCATCGCGCAACTCTTCGAGCCGCGGCGCAGTCGGCCAGCCGAACCAGGCATCGCGACCATTGCCGCGGATCAGGATGTTGGTGGCCGGATTCTCAAACCACAGGCCGGGGAAGGCCCAGCAGCTCACCGACCAGCCGCCGCGATCGACCGATTCCATCGACCGTCGGCGCTGCACCACCGAGGCGTTGTCGACCAGCGCCGCCTCGAAGTCGAAGCCGATGCGTGGCAGCAGATCCGCGGTCACCTGCGCCAGCGCGCCGGTGCCCGAGGTCATGGTGTTGCCGAGCAGGCGAACCTTCTCGCCGCGATAGCCGGCCTCGCGCAGCAGCCGCTGCGCCTTGGCGAGGTCCCGCGGCCCCTTGAGCGGTTCGAGGCCCGCATCGCTCGCCATCGGCGATCCGGGCGGGAAGAAGCCGGTATCGACCGCGTAACTGTCCGGATCGGTGCCGACCGCGGCCATGACGAAATCGGCCTGGCTGATCGCCGGCAGCAGCGCCTGGCGGATGCGCTTGTTGTCGAAGGGCGCCTGGAGCTGGTTGAAGCGCATCACGCAGACCGCCGGCAGCAATTCCATCCGCCCGATCTCGATATTGCGGAAGCGCCGCAGCAGTTCGAGGCTCTCGGGCGGCGGCTGGCCGAACCAGTCGATCTCGTTGCGCTGAAGGGCGGCCGCGGCCGTGGACGCATCGGGGATGCTCAGCCATTCCACGCGGTCGAAATGCGCGTGCTTGGCCCCGGCGGTCAGGCCACGGCCGGGCGCTGTCGTCGGCTTGTAGCCGGCGAAACGTTCATAGGCGACGAGCTTGCCGAGCTCGTATTCCTCCCGCCGGATACGGAAGGGGCCGGAACCGGTGAGGTCGGTGATCTGCTCCCGCGGGCTGGTCGCGGCGATGCGCTCCGGCATGATGAAGGGCACCGGCGCGAAGGATTGGCCGAGCACCTTGATCAGCAGCGGGAAGGGCCGCTTCAGCCGGAAGCGCAGGCGGCGGTCGTCGAGCGCACTGAGCTCGTCCAGCAGCGCGTCGATGGTCTGGCCCATCGGCGCCACCGCCATCCAGCGCTTCAGGCTGGCGACGCAATCGCGCGCGCGGATCGCCTCGCCATCGTGGAAGGTGATGCCCTCGCGCAGCGTGATGGTGCAGGTGCGGCCATCCTGTTCCCACAGATGGCCCTCGGCGAGCTGAGGCTGCGGTTGCAGCGTGTCGTCCGTGCCGTAGAGCGTGTCGTAGATCAGGTAGCCATGGTCGCGCGTGATGTCCGCCGTGGTCCAGATCGGGTCGAGGACCGACAGGTCGGCATAGGGGACGAAGCGCAGCGTGCGCTGGCGTTCGGCCTGCCCGAAGGCCGGCCTGGCAACGGCGGCCGCGCCGCTGGCGGCGAGGAAGCTGCGACGATGCATGGTTCAGTTCCCTGATGGCGATGCACGCAGCGCGTTCAGCGCCGCCTGCAGCGCATCGGCGATACGGTTGGCACGGCGGCGCAGCACGACGCGCGCCATGCGGGCCTCATCTGCCGGCAGCGCGGCAAGGCCGAGCGCCGGCGCCAACCCCGGCAGAAGGCGACTGGCGCGGCCGAGGTCGTAGTCGTGATTGCTGCGGCCGTGATGCAGGACGGGATTGAGCAGTCGCGTGACCTGCAGCAGCAGCGCGTTGCGCGTCGCCGCATCCGGTGTCGCCTGGTCGGCGAGCGCGATGGCCGCTGTCCGGACCTGTTCCGCCAGCACCTGGAGCCACGGGATCTCGGCAAGGTCCGGCGCGGCCTCGGCGTATTCGCGCAGGCTCGCCAGGACATCGTCCGCCATGGCCACGAGGTCGAGGGGCAGGATTTCCGCGCCGGTCAGGGTGCTGACCAGGTTGTGGTGAATCAGCGTGTCCTTGGCGAGTACCGCCGGGTCGCAGCGATCCGGCGTGTCCTCCTCGGTCTGCCACCACCAGGCGAGGCCGCTGCCTGGCATGTGATCGGGGCTGGCGGCTGGCAGGAAGGCGCTGACCTGCAGGCTGGAGACGCCGATGCCGCAGAAGCTCTGGTCCGAATTCCGCGCGCTGCGCGTCGGCGGCACATACTTGTCCTGCCGGCGCAGGGCATGGGCGACGAAATCCCTTTCGGAGTCCGGCAGCGGTCCCACCGTGGCTTCCAGCACCTGCGCCGCGATGCCGTGCAGCTCCGCCGTGGTGTTGCGCAGCGCCTTGGTGGTGCCGCCGCGCACGCCGACGATGTCCACGTTGAAATAGGCGATGGCGTGGTCCCGCAGCGCCGCCCAGTGATGATCGGCGTACCAGGAGGAGCCGGCATAGCCACCCTGCTCATGCCCGGTCCAGAAGGCGACGCGCAGGCCGTGCTTCCGGCGCGGCGCCGCGGCGAAGAGACGCGCGAGCTCGATCAGCATGACCACGGCGGCGAGGTTGTCCGTCGCCCCCGCGCCCCAGGTGCAGTAATGCGCGCCGAGCATCACGAAATGCGCCGACTCGCCCGGGATTTCGGCCACCGGCATGCGCACCGACCGCCATTCGCGCCGCGCTTCCGCGACCAGCCGGATCTCGGCGCCGGGCTGGGCGCGCAGCAGGGCGCCGTCCTCGTTCGACACCTGCACCACCGGTATTTGCGGCAGCAGGGCGAGATCTGCCGTGCCGGTCGGCGCTCCCCAGATCGGCGAGGCCTGCACGTAATGCCGTTCATGCCCGTGCGAGATGGCGACGACGCCGACCGCGCCCGCGCGCTGCGCCGCCATCACGGCGTCGTAGCGCGGCAGGCCGTCGATCAGCGCGATGCGGCCGGCGGCGGGACCTTCGGCGAGCGGCGCGACGATGCCTTCGGCCGGCGTGCCCGCGACCATGCCGACGCCGGTCGCCGCGATCCCGCGCGGCGTGTCGCCGAGCAGCGTCACGCCCGACCGCGTTGGCCAGCCGATGAAGGCGTCGAACTCATGCACCGTCGCGGCGACGCCAGCGGCGGCGAGCTCGCGGGTGATGATGGCGCAGGCCGCCTTCTCCGCGTCCGAACCGGGCAGCTTGCGGCCCAGCGCGCAGAGCTCCGTCAGCAGCGCCTGCATCCGCGCGGCATCGATGCCGAGCGCGGCGGGATCGGTTGGCAAGGTCATTCCGCGGCGTCCCGGGCAGCCGCGGGGCCGAGGGTGTAGCGGGTGAAGCTGCGGTTCAGCGCGGGCAGGGGGGCGATCTCCATCAGCCCCTCGGCCGGCCGCATCAGGATCATCGCGACGGTGGCGGAGAGGTTGCCGCCGAGATTCATCCGCGGCGGGCGGCACACCGACCAGGGCGTCTGCCAGTCGTCGAAGAAGGCGTCGCGCAGATCGTCGATGGTCAGGCCTCCCTGCTTCGCGGTCAGCGCCGCGCGCACACGGCGGTCGCGATAGACACTGTCGGGCGTGGCGAGAAGTCCGGTGTCCTTCAGCTTCGACAGCGCGATGGCGCTCTGCCAGTGATTGGCATGGACGATCACGCCGTTCTCGGGCTGCACCAGGAACGACTCGTCGGGCGCACATTCGATGTCGATGCCGAAGCCGCTCGCCTGGCTCAGCATCAGGTTGTTCGATCCCGACTTCGGCGTGGCGTAGAGGATGCGGAAGGCGAGCGCGACCTGTTCCTGTTCCAGCGCCTTGCGCCGCAGCAGGGAAAGCGGCACGCCTTCCTGCGTGTAGTCGCGATCGCTTTCCAGGTAGTTCGCGGTGATGGCGATGCCGGCTGCGTTCATGCCGCAGCGCGCGAGGCCGCCGGCCTCGACGAAGGTCAGCACGTCCGGCCCGTCATCGCGGCGGATGCGCAGCACCACGCCGGTCTCGGCGCATTCGCTCTTCCAGTCCCAATTCTGGCCGTGGATCAGTGTGCCGTCCGCGCTTGCCTCGGGCAGGATGATTGCCCCGGTACACCCGTCAGGATCCTTGCGGGCGGCTTCCAGAGCCTCTGCGCGCTTGGCGAGCTGCAGCACTTCGGTCCGGCAATTGACCAGGACGATATCCTCGAAGGCGACGTCCGCGCCTTCAGCGATACCGCGCATCTCGGCGACGAAGGCAGGCTCGAAGGCCTCGATGCGAGGGACGAAGGCACGGGCCATGGCGCGCACCGCGCCGGCGTCGCGGCCCTGACCGGCGAGCTGGGTCGCATAATGCGCGAGCGACTTGTGCACCCTTGCCTTCGCCATGCGACCATAGGCACGTCCACGGGACTCCGGCGTCCCGGACAGCTCGATCAGCGGAAAGGGTTCGATCGTGAGGGACGACATGCCGTATGCCTCTTCCAAGGATGGATTATGATCTCACATAAAGCATCGTATGGCCAATCCCCCGACCCCTGACGCCATGGAAGCGCCCGCCCTGCACCGGGCGTTGGCGCGCGACATCCTGCGCAGCCTGCGGGCGCGCGACGCGCGCCCGGGGGAACGCCTGTCGCGCCTTGCCCTGGCGCGGGAGCTCGGCGTCTCCCGTACGCCGGTCGTCGGGGCGGTCGCGCTGCTTGAATCCCTTGGCGTGGTGGAGACGGATGGGCGTAGCGTGCTGCTGCGCGACCCCGCCTTCGACCCGGAACGCCTGGCGCCCTCTACCGAGGTGACGGGCGATGCGGTCACGGCGCTGATCGTGGCCCTCGCCCGCGACCGCCGCGCCGGCGCATTGCCCGAGGAGGTTTCGGAACGTCAGTTGCAGGCGCGCTACGGCGTTGGGCGGAGCGTGCTCGCCGCGGCGCTGCGCCAACTCGCCGAGGTCGGCGCCGCGACCCGCAACCGTGGCCATGGCTGGCATTTCGGCCCGGCCTATGCCTCGGCCGAGGATCGCGCCGCCTCCTATCGCTTCCGCCTGATGATCGAGCCGGCGGGGCTTCTGGAGCCGAGCTTTTCCCTGCGGCCCGGCTGGATTGCGGAGATGCGGCGCGCGCATGAGCGCTATCTCGGTCGCGGCTGGGACGAGATCGACCTCGTCGCCTTCTTCGAAACCAATGCGGCCTTCCATCGCGGCCTGGCCGAAGCCTCCGGCAACCGCTTCCTGGTGCAGGCGATCGAGCAGCAGAATCAGCTCCGCCGCTTTTCGAACTACGACTGGCACAGTGGCAGTGAGCGGGTGCGGGTCTCCGCCGCCGATCACCTCGGCATCCTCGATGCGCTCGAGGCCGGCGACCGGGTCGAGGCGGCCGAGCGCATGCACCGCCATCTGGCCGGCACCGCGGCGCTGGCCTGGCACACACGGCGACTTGGTGGGGTGTGAGGTCGTATTGCATTATGAGAACTTATAGTGCATTCGAATGGGCGCATCGGGAGGTGTGCCTGTGGACGTTTCTCCCCCGCGCGGCTTGCCCGCGCCCAAGCCTGACTGGCCCGGCGGCGCTGCCTGCGTCGTCTGCGTCACCGTCCATATGGACGGCCCCGCGCTGGAGGTCGGCCGCAATCAGGTGCCGCTCGGCATCCACAGCCGCGGCCGCTATTCGATCCGTCGCGGCATTCCGCGTCACCTCGAGATCCTCGCGCGCCACAACGTCCCCGCGACCTTCTTCATGTGCGGCTACGACGCGGAGATCGCGCCGGGGCTGATGCGCGAGGTGCATGGCGCGGGCCACGAGATCGCCGCCCATGGCTATGTCCATGAAGGCTGGGACCTCGGCGCCGAGGAGCCGGAGCTGCTCGAGCGCACCCACCGCATCCTGTCGGACTGCGTGGGCGAGGCGCCGGTCGGCTGGTGTTCGCCTTCGGGCCGCAAGAGCGCGCTGACCCTGCCGGTGCTGCGCCGCCTCGGCTACATCTACGACGCTTCCGAGAAGGATGACGACATCCCCTATCTCGCCACCGTCGATGGTGCGGTCAGCGAGGAGATGGTCATCCTGCCGAACAACACCGTTTCGCTGGACGACGTGCCGGCCTATCGCGAAGGCCAGGCGCTGGCAGCGGAAGTGCTGGAGAACTGGATCCAGGAACTCCGGGCGATTCATGCCGGCGCGGGCTATCTGCACCTGACCTATCACCCCCGTTCGGGCTTTGGCAGCGGCGGGCCGGCGCGTGCGGCCATCATCGACCGCTTCCTGCGCGAGGCCGCGTCGATGCCGGGCCTGCGCTTCATGACGCTGCGCGACCTTGCCACGCATTGCCTTGCCGATCCGGGAGCCTGGCGTCGATGAGCCGCATCCTCGCCCTGACCGTCAACGTCCACGGCCTCGGGCCGGAGGCGGCGAAGGAGCCGGCCTCGGCGCTCTACGGCCGCTTCGCGCATGGCAACTATGCCTATCATCGCGGCCTGGTGCGGCTGCTTGATACGCTGCGGGCGGCCGACGTGAAGGCGACCTTCTTCTGGCCGTCCTTCGAGGCCGCGCGCTGCCCCGCCGTGTTGGAACGCTGCCTGGCTGACGGCCATGAAGTGGCCGCCCATGGCCGTGCCTTCGAGGACCATATGGGCCTCGACGCCAAGACCGAGGCCGCGATCCTCGAGGAAGCGCATGCCGACCTCGCTGCCCGTTGCGGCATGGCGCCACAGGGCTTCCGTGCGCCGACAGGCACGGTGTCCGCGGCGACCTTCGGCATCCTGCATCGTCTCGGCTATCGCTACGACAGCAGCAACGTGGATGACGACGCGCCCTATGCCCTCGCGGGCGATGGCGCGCCGGGGATGATCGAACTGCCGATCAGCGAGGGCCTGACCGATGCGACGCATTTCGGTCGCCGCCTGACCCAGTCTCGCGCCGAGGCCTTCCTGACCGAGGAACTCGACGCCTTGCTGCCGGTCGATGGCTTCGCCTGCATCACGCTGCATCCGCGCGGCGACCTCGGCCTGGTGCGGGAGGCGCGGGTGCCGGTGCTGCTGCGGCTGCTGGATCGGGCGCGCTCGGTGCATGGCGCCGAATTCCGTCTTTGTCGCGACATCGCCGCCGCCGCGCTGCAGGCCGACGGCTCCGTCATCTGGAACGGGAAGAACCGGGCATGAACCGTCATCTCCTCACGCGCCGCCTCGCCCTCGGCGGTGCTCTCAGCCTGCCGGGCCTGACGCTGCGCGCCCAGGCAAGCCTGCCGGACCGGCCCATCCGCCTGGTCTGCCCCTGGACTCCGGGCGGGACGACCGACACCTATCTGCGCGGCATCGCGCCGATCGTCTCGCGCCATCTGGGCCAGACACTGATCGTCGAGAACCGCGCGGGGGCCTCGGGTGCGGTGGCGCTCGCCTGGCTGAAGACACAGCGGCCGGACGGCGCGGTCATCGCGGGCGTCACCGACGCCTCCTTTCGCATCTCCCTGGTCCAGCCGGTGCAGTACGACCCGCGCACCGATTTCGGTTTCCTCGCCGCGACCAGCACGCTGAATTTTGGCTGGGCCGTGCTGAAGGACAGCCCGATCCGCGACCTGCGCGACCTGGTGGAGCGTGCGCGGGCGCAGCCCGAGGGCATCTCATTCGCCGGCGGCGGCACGCCGACCAACCCACCCTTCGGCATGCGCATGCTGGAATATCGCACCGGCACGAAGTTCCTCTTCGTCCCCTTCGCCGGCGGCGGCCAGATGATCAACGCGGTGATGTCGCGCGATGTCGATCTGGTGTTCGACGCGCTCGGCGCCCTGGCCGGGGTGATCGATGGCGGGACCTTCCGCTGCCTTGCCGTGGCTGCGGAGGAACGCTTCCCGCGCTGGCCGGACGTGCCCACGGCGCGCGAACAGGGCTTCGACGTGGCGGTGGATCTGCCCTGCGGCTTCATCGCCCCGCGCGGCATGGCCCCGGAATTGACCGCCCTGTTCGAAGCCGCCTTCCGCAAGGCGACCGAGGATCCCGAACACGCGACCCTGCTCTCGCGCTTGAATCTCGGCCCGTTCTGGCGCGACTCTGCGGGCTACGAGGCGCATGTGCGGCGGAGCCTGGACGAGCTGCCCGCGATCTATCGCGCCATCGGCATGTTGCCGTCGTGACGGAGGCCGGGATGAAGCGCGTCATGGTTGGGCGCCGCTGGCTGACGCGTGCCATGCTCGGCGGCGCTGCCGCGCCCGGCTGGCTCGCCACTGCGCTGGCCCAGGGGGTGGGACAGGGCGGGTTGCTGCGTGTCGGCATGGCTGCGCCGAATACCACGCTGGACCCGCATCTGCAGAGCAACGCGCCGAACAACGCCGTCGCCAGCCATATCTTCGACGCCCTGGTCACCAACGACGCGGCCTCGCGTTCCACGCCGGGCCTCGCGGAATCCTGGCGTCGCACCGATGATGCGCATTGGGAGTTCACGCTTCGCGGCGATGCGCGCTTCAGCGATGGCGCGCCCTTCACGAGCGAGGATGCGATCGCCTCACTTCGCCGCGCCACGGAGCTGCCGAGCACCGCTTCCTTCCGCACTTATACCCGCAGCATCAAGGCGATGGCCGCGCGCGGGCCGAACACGCTGCTGATCGAGACCGATGGGCCCGATCCGCTGCTGCTGAATTCGATCAGCCGCATCCGCATGATCGCCGCGAAGCATGCCGCGGCGACGACGGCCGACTTCAACAGCGGCGCGGCGGCGATCGGCAGCGGTGCTTTCATTCTGCGCGGCAACACGCCGGGCAGCGCGATCCAGCTCGCCCGGCACGGTGGGTGGTGGGGGCCGCGCCTGCCGTGGGACGAGGTGGTGCTGCGCATGGTCACCGATGACGGTGCGCGGCTCGCGGCGCTGCTCTCGGGCGACCTCGACATCATCGAGGCCCTGCCGTCGCAAAGCGCCGGCCGGGTGCGGTCCAACCCCCGCCTGCAGGTCATCCGCGGCATTTCCAGCCGCGTCGTCTATCTGGGCTTCGATTTCCATCGCGACGTGACACCCTTCGCGACCGCGGCGGATGGCAGTCCGCTGGCCCGTAACCCCTTCAAGGACAAGCGCGTCCGCCAGGCACTGAACCTCGCCATCAACCGCCAGGCGCTGGTCGACCGGGTGATGGAAGGCGATGCCGTCGCCGCATCCCAGTTCCTGCCGAAGGGGCAGCCCGGCACTTCCGACCGGCTCGAGGTGCCGGCCTACGATCCCGCGCGTGCCCGCGCGCTGCTGGCCGAGGCCGGCTATCCGAACGGCTTCCGCCTGACCCTGCATGGCCCGAACGACCGCTACATCAACGACGCGAAGATCGTGCAGGCGGTGGCGCAGATGTTCAGCCGCATCGGCATCGAGACGCGCGCCGAGGTGATGCCCTGGACGACCTATGCCTCGCGCAACCCGCGCGGGGAATTCAGCATGTTCCTCTCGGCCTGGGGCGTGAATACGGGGGAGACCTCGAACCCGCTGAAGGCCATTGTCGCCACCTATAACCGGAATGCCGGCATGGGGGCGTCCAATGCCGGGCGCTATTCCGATCCGGCGGTGGACCGGCTGCTCCAGCAGGCGCTGCAGACCATGGACGACGGTGCGCGCAACGCGCTGCTGGCGGAAGCGAGCCGCATCGTCTTCGAGGATGTCGCGATCATCCCGCTACACCATGAGGTCTCGGCCTGGGCGGCACGGACCGGCATCACCTATGAAACGCGGAACGACCAATACACCCTCGCCATGGGCGTGGGACGGAGCTGATCCATGACCGATGCGCCGCCGACCGCCGAAGCCACCGCGCGGGCCCGCGCCATCTACGACCTCGGCCCCACTGCGATCTTCGCGTCCAAGGCCGATCCGCGCTTCCACTACTGCCTCTATGTGCCGCCGCAGGTCGGGCGTGGTGCCAAGGTGGACCTGTTGGTCGCGGTGCATGGCACGACGCGCACCTCCTTCCTCGAATTCCGTGACGGCTTCGCGGAGTTCGGACGCTGGAACGACGTGGCGGTGCTCTGCCCCATCTTCCCGGTGGGTGTGCGTGGGGATGGCGCGCGGTCCGGCTACAAGTACATGGCCGAGGGCGACATCCGCTACGACCTGGCGCTGCTCGACATGATCGACGAGGTCGCGACGAAATACGATCAGGATTGGTCGCGCTTCGCGGTGTTCGGCTTCTCGGGTGGTGGGCATTTTGCGCATCGCATGGCGATCCTGCATCCGGACAGGCTCTGGGCTGCCTGCATCGGCGCGCCGGGCTCGGTGACGTTGCTCGATCCCACGCGCGACTGGTGGGTCGGCATCCGCGACTTGCGCGAACGCTTCGACATCGCCTTCGATGGCGAGGCGCTGGCGAAGGTGCCGGTGCAGATGGTGGTGGGGGATGCCGATCTCGAAACCTGGGAGATCACGCATCAGCCGGGCAGCACCTATTGGATGGACGGTGCCAACGATGCCGGGCGCACGCGGCCCGAACGGCTGAAGGCGCTGGCGGAGTCCTTCCGCGCCGCGGGCGTACAGGTGCAGCTCGACCTCATGCCGGGTGTCTCGCATGACCGGACGAAGGTGCTGGGCCGGGTGAAGGACTTCCTGGCCGGCGTGCTCGCCGCCAGGCGGGGCTGACCCATGCCCGGCATGGTCGTTGCGCCGCAGCCGGAGGCGGTGGAAGCGGGCGCGCTGGTGCTGCAGCGCGGCGGCAATGCGGTGGATGCGGCCATTGCCTGCGCCTTCGTGCAGGGCGTGGTCGATCCGCTGATGTGCGGCATTGGCGGCTTCGGCTCCATGCAGGTCTTCCTGCCGAAGCGCGGCGTGCATCAGGTATTGGAATTCTACGCGCGCGCGCCACTGGCCGCGCGGCCCGACATGTGGCTCGACCGGCTGCGCGGCCAGTCACGCGACGGCTTCGCCTTTCTCCTCGAAGGCGGCATCAGCGAGCAGGGGCATCTCGCCGTCTGCACGCCGGGCAGCGTCGCGGGCTATGCCGAGGCGCTGTCGCGCTGGGGCACGCTCAACTGGGCGGATGCCATCGCGCCGGCGATCGCCGAGGCGAAGCGCGGCGTCATGGTCCGCCCGCACATGCATTGGTTCTGGTCGCAGGACCAGCGCGCGAGCGGTCAGGTGAACACCGCCGACAAGCTGCGGCTCTCGGCGACCGGCCGTGCGCTCTATTTCCGCCCGGATGGTGAGCTGAAGCGCGCTGGCGACAGGCTGGACAATGCCGACCTGGCGCGCACGCTGGAACGGCTTGCCGCCGGTGGGCCGGACGTCTTCTACCGCGGCGAGATCGCCGAGCGGGCCGAGGCCGATTTCGCGGCCCATGGCGGATTGCTCACGGCGGCGGATTTCGCCGCGTATCGCGTCTCGCTCGCCGACCCGATCTGGGGCGACTACCGCGGACATCGCATCGCCACCAACCCGCCGCCATCGAGCGGGCTGTCGATGCTCGAGCTGCTGCACATCCTCGAAGCCTTCGATCTCGCCGCGCTCGGCCACAACAGCGTCGCGCATGTGCGCGTGCTGGTGGAGGCGATGAAGCGCATGACCATCGACAAGGACGCCCATATGGGCGATCCGGCCTATGTCGATGTGCCTGTCGCGCGGCTGATTTCGAAGGAACATGCGGCGATGCACGCGGCGTCGATCCGTGCCGGCGAACGGGCAAGCGTGGCGCGCCTGGACCGCTCGCAGCGCGAGACGACACACATCTCCGTGGTGGACGCAGCGGGCAATGCCGTGGCGCTGACGCATACCCTCGGCAGCCCGTCGGGTGCGATCACCGAAGGGCTGGGCTTCATCTGGAACGGCACGATGAGCCGATTTGACCCGCGCCCCGGGCGGGCGGGGTCCATTGCGCCAGGCAAGCGGCGCGCCTCCTCCGCCGCGCCGACCATCGTCTTCCGCGACGACCGTCCCGTCATCGTCATCGGCGCGCCGGGTGGGTCCTACATCGCGCCGGCGGTGGCGCAGGGCATCAGCAACGTCCTCGATTTCGGCATGAGCATGGGCGAAGCCGTCGCCGCGCCGCGGGTGATGGGCGTGTCGGATGCGATCGATGTCGCGAACCGGGTGCCGCGCTTCGTCACCGACGCCTTGGAAGCCGACGGCTATACCGTGAAGCGGAGCTGGATGAGCTACGCCTTCGCCGCGCTCCATGGGATCCGTCTGCGCGACGGAGTCCTGGAGGGTGGGGCCGATCCGCAGCGGGACGGCATGGCGATGCTGGTCGCGTGACGATCGCGGCGCTACGCCGGGCCGGGCAGGCTCGCCTGTAGCGCCACGAGGAAGCGCGCCGCCAGGGTGGACATCGGCCTTCCCGGCGGCGCGAGGATGTGAACCGGGAAGGCCACGGTCGGCTGCAGCGTCTTCAGCACCAGACCGGCCGACTGCGCCTGTGCCGAGACCGCGTCGACGATCGCGAAGCCGATGCCGCCGGCGACCATCTCGCAGGCCGCTGCCGCGCTCTGGGTCTCGGCGACGGGAACGGGCACGACGCCGTGGCGTTCGAACAGCTCGTCCACCATGTCGCGCAGCCGATACTGACGGCTGAGCGAGACCTGCGGTTCCCCGTGCAGGGCTGCCAGATCGACCTGGCGGCGCCGCGCGAGCCGGTGCCCCGGCGGCAGCGCCAGGACACCCGGCAGCAGCAGCGGTGCGCCGACGACCAGCCCCGATCCGCTGGTGACCGGATGGGCGATGCCGAGATCCACCTGGCCCGACTGGACCAGGTCATGCACCTCGATTGAACTCGCCACCGTCATCGAGACGCGAAGCCCCTCGGCTTCTCGCGCGAAGTGCGCGAGCAGGCGCGGCACGAAGCGATTGCCGAGCGAGGGCATGGCCGCGACGCGCAGCTCGCCGAGCCCCGCGGCGCGCATCGTCGTGGCCAGCCGGTCCACCTGCCGCGCGGCGGCGAAGAGGCGCGCGGCCTCCTGCTCGAAGCGCCGCGCCTCATGCGTCGGCACCAGTCGGCGCCGGCGACGGTCGAACAGGGCGATTCCGGTCTCCTCCTCCAATGCGCGCAGCAGCTTCGTCACCGCGGGCTGGGTCAGCAGCAGCGCCTCCGCGGCGCGGCTGACCGAACCGAGTTGCAGGACGGCGGTGAACGCCTGGAGCTGGTGGAAGCGGCGTGGCGTCACGGCTTCGCTACTCCTGGGAATGAAACGGGGATCATTATGAATTTGTGTCGCGGCGTCCAGCGCGGCATGCCTGTTCGCATGCAACCCAGCATTCTGCCCGGCAGCGCGGCATGAGCGCGGCCATGGAGCGTCACGACGCCATCGTCATCGGCGGCGGCCTGGTCGGCGCCGCCATCGCCTGCGGCCTGGCCGAGCAGGGCCTGGCGACCCTGTTGCTGGACGAAGGCGACATCGCCCATCGGGCGAGCCGCGGCAATTTCGGCCTCGTCTGGGTGCAGTCCAAGGGGCTCGGCGCCCCGCATTACCAGCGCTGGTCCCGGCTGTCGGCGGCGGCGTGGGCGGATTTCGCCGCCGGCCTCGCCGCGTGTACCGGGCTCGACACGGCGCTGGAGCAGGCGGGCGGGCTGCATCTCTGCCTGTCGGGGGAGGAGTTCGCCGCCCGCGCCGCCCGGATGGAGCGCATGCGCGAGGAAGCGGGCAATCTCGGCTTCGACTACCGCATGCTGACCCGGGCGGAAGTCGCGGAGCGCATGCCGGGCATCGGCCCCGCGGTGATCGGGGCGAGCTATACGCCCTATGACGGCCATGCCGGCGCGCTGACCCTGTTGCGCGCGTTGCACGCCGCCTTTCGCGCGGCGGGCGGGACCTATCGCCCCAATGCGACCGTCGCCGGCATCGCGGCCGCGCCCAGCGACTTCCGCGTCGATTGCACGGGCGGTGCCGTAGGCGCGCCGCGCCTCGTGCTCGCAGCGGGCCTCGGCAATGCCGCACTGGCGCCGCTGGTCGGGCTGTCGGCGCCGCTGCGGCCGGAACGCGGGCAGATCCTCGTCACCGAGCGCACGCGTCGCCTCCTGCCCATGCCCACGGTGAATGTGCGCCAGACCGCCGAAGGGTCGCTGCTCATCGGCGAGAGCAAGGAAGATGCCGGCTTCGATACGCTGACGCAGACGCCGTCCGTGCTCGGCGGCATGGCGCGGCGCGCGGTCGCGGCCTTTCCCTGGATCGCCGAGCTCAACATCGTGCGTGCGTGGTCGGCGCTGCGGGTGATGTCGGCGGATGGACTCCCCATCTACGACCAGTCGCGGCGCTTCCCAGGCGCCTTCCTGGCCAATTGCCATTCGGGCGTGACGCTGGCGGCGGCGCATCAGCGCATGCTCGCGCCGATGATCGCGGCCGGCGCCCTGGCCCCGGAGTTGCAGCCCTTCAGCGCGGAGCGTTTCGACCATGTTCGCCACGCGGCCTGATATCCGCCCCGCCACCGTCGAGGTGCTGGTCGATGGTCGTCCCGTGCGTGTGCCCGAAGGCGCCTCGGCCGCGGCGGCGCTCCTGGCCGCCGGGCTGTCGGCGTCGCGCAGCACGCCGGTTGGTGGTGCACCGCGCCTGCCGTATTGCCTGATGGGCGTGTGCTTCGATTGCCTTGCGGAGATCGACGGCGTGCCGAGCCGTCAAGCCTGCATGGTGACGGTCGCGCCCGGCATGCATATCGCGCCGCAGCGGGGCGCGCGGGCGGTGCGGCCGTGATGCACGACCTCGCCATCATCGGTGCCGGGCCCGCGGGCATGGCGGCGGCGCTGGAAGCCGTGTCACTCGATCTTGCCGTGCTGGTCGTGGATGAGCAGGACGCGCCCGGGGGGCAGGTCTTCCGCGCCGTGGAACGCGCGGCCAGCGATCCGGCGCTCGCCGGCGAATACGCCCGCGATGGCGCGACGCTGGTGCGGGCCTTCCGCGGCGCGCCTGGCGTGACGTATCGGCCCGGCGCGACGCTGTGGCATGTGGATGCGGATACGCTGCACCTGTCGCTGCTGCGCGGCGGCGTGGCGGAAGATGCTGAGACGCGCCGCCTGCTGCTCGCCACCGGCGCGCAGGAACGGCCCGTGCCGGTCCCCGGCTGGACGCTGCCTGGCGTGATGGGCGCCGGGGCGGCGCAGATCCTGCTGAAGACCGCGGGTGCCGTACCGCAAGGGCCGGTGGTCATCGCGGGCCAGGGCCCGCTCTGTTGGCTGATCGCGGTGCAGATGCTGCGTGCCGGCGCTGGTCCCGTGACGCTGCTGGAAACGCGCCGCGTCAACCCCGCCATCGCGGCGCTGCGCGTGGGCGGGCTCTGGGCCGGCCGTGCCGCGCTGCAGAAGGGCTTGACGCTGATGCGCGAGGCACGCCGCCTGGGGCTGCACGTGATCGGTGGCGCGCGTGGCTTGCGGGCGGTTGGCGATACGCGCGTGGAAGGCGTGCGCTGGGATGGCGGTAGCATCGCCTGCGACACGCTGCTGCTGCATGAAGGCGTGATTCCATCGACGCATATCACGCGTGCGCTGGGGCTTGATCATCGCTGGGACGCGGCGCAGATGTGCTGGCGGCCCGCGCTCGACGCCTGGGGCGCGACGAGCCATGACGGCATTGCCGTGGCCGGCGATGGCGGCGGGATCGGCGGCTGGGAAGCGGCGGTGGCGCGCGGGCGTCTTGCGGCAATCGACGCGGCGTGCCGCCTCGGGCGCATCGATGCCGCCGAACGCGATCGTCGGGCCGGGCCACATCGCGCCGCCTTGCGGCGTGCCCTCGCGCTGCGGCCTTTCCTCGATGCCCTCTATGCGCCCGTGCCGGAGGTGCTCGCCCCGACCGACGATGCCGCCATCGTCTGCCGCTGTGAGGAGATCACGGCGGGCCAGGTGCGCGATGCGGCGCGGCTCGGCGCGACCGGGCCGAACCAGGCCAAGGCCTATCTGCGCAGCGGCATGGGACCCTGCCAGGGGCGTATGTGCGGCACCACCGTCGCCGCGCTGATCGCCGCCGAGCGCGGCATTCCCATCGAGCAGGCCGGCGCGCTGCGCCCGCGCGCTCCCTTCAAGCCCATTACTGTCGGCGCGCTGGCCGGGCTGGCGCCGCCCATCCCAGACACCACCGGAGCACCGCACGGATGATCGAACGCCATCACCGCACGCCCATCATGCATCGCGTCGTCGCGCATGGCGGCCTGCTCTATTTCGGCGGCATGGTCGCCGAGGACAAGTCGCTGCCGATGAAGGGGCAGACCGCGCAGGCGCTGGCGCGCATCGGCGCGCTGCTGGAACAGCATGGCAGCGACAAGTCGAAGGTGCTCGCCGCGACGATCTTCGTCATCGACCTCAAGCAGAAGGACGCGATGAACGAGGCCTGGGTCGAGTTCTTCGGCGACGAGCTGCCGACCCGCGCGACGGTGGGCGTGGCCGAACTCGGCCCCGGCACGCTGGTCGAGATCGTCGTGACCGCGGTGGCCTGAGCATGATCCGCATCGGTTTCGACGTGGGCGGCACCTTCACCGACTTCACGGTGCTGGATGCGCGCGATGGCAGCCTGCGCTACTTCAAGACGCCCTCGACGCCGGCCGATCCGTCCGAGGCGATCGAGACCGGGTTGCGGGCACTGTTCGGCGAATTCGGCATCGTACCGAACGATGTGTCCTTCATCGGTCACGGTACGACCGTCGCGACCAACATGGTGATCGAGCGGCGCGGCGTGCGCACCGGCCTCATCACCACCAAGGGCTTTCGCGACGTGCTCGAGATCGGACGGCAGACGCGGCCGAGCCTGTACGATTATTCCATCGCCAATCCGCCGCCGCTCGTCCCGCGTGCCCTGCGCATCGAGGTGTTGGAGCGCATCGACGCCGCCGGTACCGAGCTGGAGCCCTTGGACGAGGCCGCCGTCGCTGCCGCCGCGCATCGCCTGGGCGAGGCCGGGGTGAAGGCGGTCGCCATCTGCTTCCTCCACGCCTATCTGCGCGATGCGCATGAGCGCCGCGCCGCCGAGATCGTTCGCGGCATCCTGCCGGACGCCTATGTCTCCACCTCTTCGGAGGTGCTGCCAGAATTCCGCGAGTACGAGCGCTTTTCCACCACGGTCATCAACGCCTATGTCGGGCCGCGGATGGAGCGCTATCTGGAACGCTTCCTCGCGCGGCTGAGCGAGATCGGCACCGCGGTGCCGCCCTACACCATTCACTCAAATGGTGGGCTGATGTCGGTGGAGACGGTGCGCGCCTTCCCGGTGCGCACCTGTCTTTCGGGCCCGGCGGCGGGTGTTGTCGGCGCGGCAGAAGTGGCGCGCGCGGCCGGCTTCCCCAATGTTGTCACCTACGATGTGGGCGGCACCAGCACCGATGTCTCGCTGATCGCTGATGGCCGGCCGGCTTTCGCGACCAGCCGCCTGGTCGCCGATTATCCGGTGCGCACGCCGATGGTGGATGTGCATGTGATCGGTGCCGGCGGCGGGTCCATCGCCTGGATCGACGATGCGGGCGCGCTGAAGGTTGGTCCGCACAGCGCGGGCGCCGATCCCGGCCCGGTCGCCTATGGCCGCGGCGGCACGGAGGTGACGCTGACGGATGCCAATATCGTGCTGCATCGGCTCGATCCCGTGACGCTGCTGGGCGGGCGCATGACGGTCCGGGAAGACGCGGCACGCGCGGCGATCGAGGCGAAGATCGCGAAGCCGCTCGGCTTGACCGTGGAACAGGCCGCGCTCGGCATCATCCGCATCGCGGTGGCGAATATGAGCCGTGCGATCCGTGCCGTCTCGACCGAGAAGGGGCATGACCTCGCCGATTTCGCGCTGTTCCCCTTCGGCGGGGCGGGGCCGCTGCATGCCTCGGCGGTGGCGCGCGAATGCGGCATTCGCCGCGTGCTGGTACCGCAGGAGCCGGGCACGATGTGCGCCCGTGGCATCCTGATGTCGGACATCAGCCTGGACTTCGTGCGCAGCGAGGTGGTGCAGGCGACCGATGCCTCCTGGCCCGGCATCCTGGCCCGCTTCAGGGCAATGGAATCGCAAGGCCGTGACTGGCTCGCCGCGAGCGCGGTGCCCGGTGATCGCCGCGCCTTCACCCGCGTGATCGACGCCCGCTACAAGGGCCAGAACCACGAGGTGCAGGTGGTGCTGCCCGAGAGCGGCACCTTCGCGCTCGATGCCTTCCGCGACGCCTTCACCGCCGCGCATCGCCAGGAATACGGCTATGATGTGCCGGACCGGGTGATTGAAGTGGTCAATTGCCGCCTGAAGGCCTTCGGTCGCGTCACACGCCCGGCGACGCCGCCGCGGACGGAAGCCGCGGCCGCGCCGGCGCCGCGCGCGACGCGCGAGGTGCATTTCGACACGGGCTGGCACGCCACGCCGGTCTTCGACCGCGCCGCGCTGGGCGCCGGCACGCGCCTCGCCGGCCCCGCCATCATCGACGAGATGTCCTCCACCACCGTGGTCGAGCCCGGCCAGTCCGTCACCATGGACGCCGCCGGCAACCTGATCCTGGAGATCGCCGCATGAACGCCGCGCCGAGCCTCGCCGACCCGATCGCGATGGAGGTGTTCAGCAACCGCCTCCTCTCCATCACCGAGGATATGGGCAATACGCTCATCCGCTCCTCCTTCTCGACGAACATCAAGGAGCGCAAGGACTGCTCCGTCGGCCTGTTCGACGCGGCGGGGCGGCTGGTGGCGCAGGCCTCGCACATTCCGCTGCATCTCGGATCTCTGATGGGGTCGGTGCGTGCCGTCCTGCAGGCCTTCCCGATCGAGCAGATGCGGGAAGGCGATGCCTTCATCTGCAACGACCCCTTCCTCGCCGGCGGGACGCATACGCCCGACATCGCCGTGGTCACGCCGGTCTTCATCGAGGGCCAGGCGCGCTACGTCGCCGCCAATGTCGGCCATCATTCGGATGTGGGCGGACCGACGCCGGGCTCGATCTCCGGTGGCGCGACGACGATCTTCGCCGAGGGCATTCGCATTCCGGTGACGCAGCTTGTCCGCGCCGGTGTGCTGGATGACGGCCTGCTCAACCTCATCGCGCAGAACTCGCGCGAGCCCGAGGAACGCGTGCTCGACCTCAAGGTGCAGATCGCCTCGAACGAGCGCGGCGCGCGGCTGGTGCAGGGGCTGGTGGCGCAGATGGGTCTCGATGCCGTGATCGCGGCGACGGAGGACCTGCTGGCCTATACCGAGCGCCGGCTGCGCAACCGCATCCGCGCCATGACGGATGGCAGCGCGCAGTTCACCGCCTTCCTCGACGATGACGGCCTCGGCGGCGATCCGGTGCCGATCACCGCGCGCGTCACCGTGGAGGGCGAGCGTCTCGTGATCGACTTCGCCGGTTCCGCACCGCAGGCGCGTGGCGCGATGAATGTCGCGGAGAGCGCGCTGCGTGCCACGGTGTACTATGCGGTGAAGACGCTGCTGGATCCGGGACTCCTGCCGAACCAGGGCCTCGCTGCCTGCGTCGAGATCCGCGCGCCGGAGGGCAGCATCGTCAATCCGCGCTTCCCGGCGGCGACCGGCGCGCGCTCGATCACCTGCAACAAGATCGCGCGCGCCCTGTTCGGCGCCTTCGCGGAGCTGCTGCCGCCCGAACGCGCCATGGCGGCGAGCCTCGACAGCGTTCCGGTCATCATCTTCTCGGGTGAGCGCCGCCTGCGCGACGGCACCTTCGTATACCTCGAGTCGATGGGCGGCGGCGTCGGGGCGAGACACAACGCGGATGGGATGGATGGTGTGCATGTGCATGTCACCAACACCTCCAACCTGCCGGCCGAGGCGCTGGAGAACGAATACGCGCTGCTGGTGGATGAATATGCCCTCGTGAACGGCTCGAGCGGCGCCGGGCGGCATCGCGGCGGCATGGGCATCGCGCGGCAGATCCGCGCGACGCGTGATGGGGTGATCTTCTCCGCGCGCTCGGACGGTCATCGCGCCGGCGCGCCTGGGCTGTTCGACGGGCTGCCCGGCGGCACGGCGCGCCTGCTGCGCAATCCCGGCACGGCGCAGGAGGAGGAATTGTCGTCCAAGGCGGCCAACCTGGTGCTGAAGGCGGGCGAGAGCGTGCGGCTGGAAACGCCGGGCGGCGGCGGCTTCGGTGTGCCTGCCGAACGCGATCCGCGCGCCCTGGGCGCCGATATCGCCGATGGACGCCTGACGGTTGAGGCTGCACAGCGTGACTATGGTGCAGCGTTGGTCGCGCGCGCCCAGGAAGGCTGACAGAAGACTGCGGCGCGTGGCCCGTCAGAGGCCGCCGCCGGGGAGTGCCACACAACCGGGTTTCGACGGATTCATGCAAGGAGCTTTGGGATGATTTCCCGACGTCATCTTCTCGCCGCCGCGGCGGCGGCGCCGATCGGCCTCTCTCGGCCGGGGCTTCTGCGCGCGGATTCCTATCCGTCGCGCCCGATCCGCATCGTGGTGCCCTTCGCCGCCGGCGGCGGTACCGATGTGCTCACGCGCATCCTCGCGCGCGGGATGAGCGAGAAGCTCGGTCAGACGGTGGTGATCGAGAACCGCACCGGGGCCGGCGGCAACATCGCCATGGAGAACGTCGTCCGCTCGCCGGCCGATGGCTACAGCCTGCTGATGGGCACCAACGGCGCCGTCGCGGTGAACCGGCATCTCTACAAGAACATGGGCTTCGACCCGCTGACCGATCTCGATCCGGTGGCACTCGCTTTCCGTATCGAGCATCTGATGGCGGTGACGGCGAACCTGCCGGCCAATTCGGTGGCGGAGGTTGTGGCCAAGGCGAAGGCGGAACCGGGCACGCTGACATTCGGTTCTGGCGGCTCGGGTTCGATGATCCATCTCGCGGGCGAGCTCTTCCGCTTCCGCACGGGCATCGACATCGTGCATGTGCCCTATCGCGGCGGCGGGCCGGCGATGAACGACCTGGTCGCGGGCAATATCTCGATGATGTTCGATAGCCTGCCTTCCGCGACGCCGCATGTGCGTTCGGGGCGCGTGCGCGCGCTGGCGATCTGCGGCCGCACGCGCCATCCCCTGATGCCGGAACTGCCGACGATGGAAGAAGCGGGTGTCGCCGACTATGCGGCGGCATCGACCGGCGGCCTTTTCGTGCCGCGTGGCACGCCGGCCGAAATCGTCGCGCAGCTCAATGGCGCGGTGAAGGCGTTGGCGGAGGACGCCGCCTTTCGCGAGCAGCTCGCGCGCTCCGGTGGCGATGCCGCCGCCTCCTCGCCGGCGGAGCTGAGCGCGATGATGCGGCAGGAAAGCGACCAGTGGGCGCAGGTGGTGCAGGCCGCGGGTCTCAGCGCGAACTGACGCGGGACTGGTCTGCCTTGGACTGACGGCCCACGCGTGACGCGCGGGCCGTCGCGCGTTCGGCCTATTGGTTGACAATATCAACAACAATGACGAAGCTCCGGCAAAATGCTGCCGAGGAACGTCCTGCCATGACCGCTTCGCATCCAACCCGCCGTGGCCTGTTGATGGGTGCCGGCCTCGGCCTTCTGCCGGCATCCGTGCAGGCGGACACCTGGCCGTCGCGGCCGGTGCGCTTCATCATTCCCTTCGCGGCGGGCGGTCCGGTCGAAGTGCCGGGGCGGTTCCTGGCGGACCGGCTGACGCAGGCGTTGGGGCAGCCGGTGCTTGTCGAGACGCGACCGGGCGCCGGCGGCGCACTCGGCATTCAGGCCGTCCTGCAGGCGAATGACGGGCACACGCTGTTGTTCACGACCTCCTCGGTCGTCATCTTGCCGGCCCTGATGCGCGATCCGGGCTATGACCCGATCCGAGACCTGGTGCCCATCACGCAAATCTCCGATGCGCCGATGGCGCTTGTGGCACGCGCCGACTGGCCGGTGCGCGACTTCCAGGACTTCCTGCGCCAGGCGAAGGCGCGGCCGGGGCAGTTCTCCTTCGCCTCCTCCGGTGCCGGATCGACCACGCACCTCGCGGGTGAATTGCTGAAGGTGCGTGCGGGCATCGACATCCTGCACGTGCCCTATCGCGGTGCCGGCCAGGCCGTGAACGCGCTCTATGCCGGCGATACCGACCTGCTGGTGACGGGGCTGATCGAGACGCTGCGCCACGTCCGCGAAGGGCGCCTGCGCGCGATCGCCGTCACCGGTGCGACGCGCAGCCCGGTCCTGCCCGATGTCCCCGCCATTGCCGAATTGGTGCCCAACTACGAGATCTCGATCTGGTACGGGCTGTTCGGCCCCCGCGGCACGCCGCAGGCGGTGGTGGATCGCCTGGCACAGGAACTCGCGACGCAGCGGACCGGCACGCGCCTCGCCGAACAGATGGCGGCATCGGGTGCGGAACTTCTGCTGGATGGCCCGGGACCGCTCGCCGCGCGTGTCGCCCGCGAGGTGCCGCGCTGGAAGGAACTGGTCGCGAGCGCGCGGATCAGCATCGAATAGGCACTATGGGACCGAGAGGGGGGCGCCGCCCCTCTCGGGCTCTCTCCGCCGAGGGCCGAAGGGCCTCTCGAAGCCTCAAATAGGCATCGTGCGGCCACGCCCCTCCGATCGACGCGTTACCCCAGGATCGGCCGCAACAGGTCGATCGCATCATACGGCGTCGCGGCGACCAGTGCTCCCGCATCGCCCAGAGCCGCGAGCTTGGCGGCCGCACTCTCCCGTTCGCTGCCGATCAATGCCCCGGCATGGCCCATCTGCCGATCGGCCGGCGCGTGACGGCCGACCAGGGTCGCGACGACGGGCCGCGGGAAGCGCCGGATGGCCTCGGCCAGCGCGTATTCCTTGTCGCCACCGATCTCGCCGCAATAGAGCACGGCGGCGGTGCGTTCATCCTCGGCGAGCGCCTCGAGATACTCATGCGGATTGCGCCCGATGACGGCATCGCCGCCGATATGCAGGGCGATGCGCTGGCCGATCCCCGCGCGCGTCAGCAGCCGCGCGACGGTCAGCGTCAGCGTGCCGCTCCGCCCGATCAACGCGACGCGCCCAGGCGCACAGAACTCGGGCGCGACGGATCCGAGCAGCCCCACCCCCGGCACGCAGAAGCCCAGCGTGTTCGGCCCGACGAGCCAGCTTCCCGCGGCACGGGCGACCTTGGCGGCGCGCAGAGAGTCGTGCAGCGGCACGTATTCCGCGGCCGCGACCACGGTCGGGATGCCGGCCGCGACGCATTGGCCGATGGCGTCCGCCGTACCGTCGGGCGGCGTGTAGAGCACCGCCGCATCCGGTCGCTCGTCGAACTCGCTCAGGCTGTCGAGCAGCCTGAGTCCGTCGAGCGCCGTGCCGCCGCGCCCCATGGCGATGCCGGCGACGATGTTCGTCCCGGCCCGCCGCATGGCCGAGACCTGGCGCGCCGCGTAGCCGCCCGTCGGGTTGAAGACGACAACGCTTCCGGGAAAGCGCTCGAGAAAGGGCAGGGTCATGCGACGACAGCCTTCGCCAGGGCGCGCACCAGGTCGCGCGGGTCTTCTTCCAGGGCCGCGATGCCGGCAGCGCGCAGGCGCTCCGTCGCGGCCGCCACATCGAAGCCGCGCGTCGCGGAAGGCGAGGCGGCAAAGCCGACGAAGAGCGGCTTGGGCGGCTTCTGCCGCACCATGAAGGCGAGCAGCCCGTCGATGCGATCGCTCAGCGGTCGGGAAGCGAGCGTCGTATAGAACATGATCGCCTTGACCTCCGGCCGCGCCGCGAGTTCGAAGGCGGCGGTCAGCCGCGCCTCGGTCGTGTCGGCCGGGCCGCCATGCAGATTGTCCATGAAGCAGGCCGCGCGCAGGCCGTGATCGGCCAGCAGGTCCACCAGGAACATACCGAGCCCCGCGCCGGCCGAGACCAGCGCCACGTCGCCCGGCATTTCGACGAGCGCGAAGCCTTTCAGGCGTGCGCGCCGTTCCTCAACGGTCAGGGCGGCATCCTCGAGCGCGGCGCTGGCTGCCGTCACCTCGGCATCGTGGCGGCCCGCGGCGACGTCGTCGCGCACCAGCTTGGCGTCGCAGGCGAGCAGCGCGCCGCCCACCACGGCAAGCGGGTTGATCTCGAGCAGGCTCAGATCTTCATCCCGCGCGATCTTCGCGAGCCGTGCCCCCAGCCGCGCCACGCGTACGGCGAGCGCAGCGGGCAGCGCACCGCGGATGGCGGCATGGATGCGGTCGGCGGCATCCGGTGCACCTGCCTCGACGGGAATGCGCTGCAACGTGCCGGCCTGTTCGACTTCCACGCCGCCCTGCGCGGAGAAGAGCAGTTCCTGCGTCTGGCGCGTGCCATCCACATGCAGCGCGGCATAGATCTCGCGTTCGATCGCCGCGGCTTCCTCCACCAGCACCGGCACCGGACCGGCGATGGCGGTGATCGCGGCGCGCGCCTCGATCAGTGTCTCGGTGCCCACCAAGCGCACCAGGCCACGCTTGCCGCGACCGCCTTCGAGCACCTGTGCCTTGACCACCGCGCCACGCCATCCTTCAGGAATGCCCGGCGTCGGGTCCTCGGCGCGCAAGACGAAGCCTCGCGGCAGCGGGATGCCATGCCGCCGGAGAATCGCCTTCCCCTCGGCTTCGGTCAGCTTCATGCGCTTGTTTCCTCCACGAGGCCCAGCAGCCGTGCCGCATGCGCGGCCAGCTGCTTCTTCTGCACCTTGGAACTGGCGGTCATGCCGATGTCCTCGAAACCATCGACCATGCGCAGGTGGCGGGGCAGCTTGAAGCCCGCCATGCGCTCCTTCGCCCAGGCGAGCAGCTCTTCCTCCGTCGCGGCGGTGCCGTCGTTCAGCACGACGAAGGCGCAGGGCACCTCCATCAGCCGCGCATCGGGCACGCCCACCACCACTGCCTGACGGATCTTCGGATGGCGATGCAGGATGTCCTCGACCTCGGCCGGCGCGACATTTTCGCCGCCGACACGGATGAGGTCCTTCGCACGGCCGACAAATTCCAGCCGCCCATCCTCGCCCAGCCGGCCCAGGTCGCCGGTGTATAGCCAGCCCTCGGCATCGAGCGCGGCCGCAGTCTCGCTCGGCTTGTCGAAATAGCCCTGCATCACGCTCCAGCCGCGGACGAGGATCTCGCCCGCTTCGCCGGGCGCACAGTCGGTGCCGGTGTCGATATCGCGGATGCGCACGGCGACACCCGGCTGTGGACGCATGCGGCCGGCGATGCGGATCTCGGCGTCCTCCCACCAGGCCGATTGCGACACGTTGGGCGAGGCCTCGGACAGCCCATACCCGACCACGCATTCCCGTGCGCCAAGCTCCTCGATCACGCGCCGCACGATGCTGGGCGAGGCGGCGGCCCAGGCCCCGCGCAGCACGAGGCGTCGCTGCATCCGATCCGGGTGGTTCAATAGCATCAGTGCCATGGTGTCGTTGCCGGAGAAGTGCGTGCAGCGCTCCTCCTCCATCAGCCGCAGCGCCTCCGCTGGCTCGAAGCGCTCCATCGTCACCAGCGTCACGACATGCTGCAGACAGGACAGGATCGAGAGCGTCGTGCCCGCGACATGGAAGAAGGGCCGTGCGCTGTGGAAGCGGTCCGCCACCCGCAATCCCATCCGTCCGCCAGAGAAGAAGCCATTCGCGCACATGCTGCGATGGGTCAGCATCACGCCCTTGGGGAAGGAGGTGGTGCCCGAGGTGTATTGCATCAGCAGCACGTCATCCGGCGTGCAGCAGGCGTCGGCGGGTCCGGTCGCCGCGGCAAGGAAATCCTGCCAGGCCATGGCGCCGTCCGGCACGTCGCCATCCAGGACAACGACCTTGGCGAGATCGGGCAAGGCTGGGTCGGGCAGCGCGCCATCGACCGCCGGGCAGATCCCCCGCAACATCGCGACGAAATCCACCTTCAGCACCCGTGCCGCGAGGAAGAGCAGCGTCACCCGCGACTGGCGCAGGGCATAGGCCATCTCCTCGCCCCGGAAGCGCGTATTCACCGGCACCGTCACGGCACCGAGCGAGCCGAGCGCGAGGAACAGCGCCACCCAGCGCGGCCCGTTGCCGAGGCAGATGCCGACATGGTCACCTCGCCGGACACCCGTGGCGACGAGCGCCGCGCGGATGCGTGCGACCTCCTCCGCCAAGCCGGCGAAGGTGATGCGACCGGCGGGCGCGACGATGGCCTCCACATCAGGGGCGATCGCCACTGCGCGGCGCAGCGCGTCTTCCGTCGTGATCGGACAGAGGCGCGCGAGATCAAGGCTCATCGGCCGAAGCCCGACATGCTGCGGCGCCATTCCGCAGCGGCGAGGCTTTCCTCGATCGCCATCAGCTCGGTGGCGAGCGCGCCGCGCGGATCACGTTCCAGCCCCTCGTCGATGCAGCGCTTGGCGAGGGCCAGGGCGGTCGCCGGCGCCTTGGCGATGGTCGCCGCGATCTCCTCCAGCGTCGTCTCCAGCGCATCGGGTGCGACCACACGCGAGACGAGGCCGGCTTCGCGCGCCTCCTCCGCCGACAGAGCCCGGCCGGTGAACATCAGATCCTTGGCCAGGCGCTTGCCGACGACGCGCGCCAGGCGCTGCGTCGCCCCCACCGTGCCCCACAGCGCCTCCGGCGTGCGGAAGCTGGCGCCAGGCGTTGCGACGATGAAGTCGGATGCGGCTGCGATCTCGACGCCCGAGCCCACGGCAGGCCCTTCCACCACCGCGATCACCGGCATGGGCAGCCGCTCGATCGCGTCATAGGCGGCGAAGGCCTTCACGCGGCGTGCGCGCACCGCGTCGTCGTTCATGCCCTGGCGCTCCTTGAGATCCGCGCCTGCGCAAAAGACCGGGCCGTTGGCGCGGATCAGCAGCAGCTTGGCGCCATCCTGCACCGCGCGCCGCGCCGAGGTCAGCAATCCCTCGCACAGCGCCGTATTCAGGGCGTTGCGTGCCGCGGGGCGGTTCAGCGTCAGCGTCGCGACGCCGTCCTCCCGCTGCGCATGGATGGTGACACTGTCCTCGCTCATATGGCACCGGCCTCCCGCAATGCGGCGATCCGCGCCGCGTCGTATCCGAGCTTTTCCTGCAGCACCGTATCGGTGTGCTCACCGAGCAGCGGCGGACGGCCGAGCTCGGGCTGGTCCCAACCCTCGAAGCGCAGCGGCACGGGCAGCGCCGGGAAGGCACCCAGCACCGGATGCGCGAATTCCCCCACCATGCCGCGCGCGCGGACATGCGGATCGGCGAAGACCTCGTCCAGCGCCAGCACCGGGCCGTTCGGCACGTCCACGGCATCGAGCGCGGCGACCGCCTCGGCGCGCGTCAGAAGAGCCATGGCATCGTTCAGCGCCGCCATCACCGTGTCGCGTTGCGCGAGGCGGCCCGCATTGGTGGCGAGCGCCGGGTCCGCGCCCAGCGCCGCAAGCCCCAGCGCCTGGCACAGCGGGCCCCAATGCTGGTCGCTGCAGGTGATGTGCAGGAACCGCCCGTCGCGGCAGCGGAAGCTCGCGGTCGGGACGCGGCCCGGGTGCTCGGTGCCGAGCCGTGGCGGCACTTCCCCGAGCGCGAAGTACCGCGCGGCGGCGATGGTCAGCAGCGCGACCTGGCCATCCAGCATGGAGAAATCGACGAAGCCGCCCTGGCCGGTGCGCTCGCGCCCATGCAGCGCGGAGAGGATCGCGATGGCCACCCACAGGCCCGAGGTCAGGTCGGCAACCGGTAGCCCAGGCTTCACCGGCCCGCCGCCGCGTTCGCCGGTCAGGCTCATCAGCCCGCCCATGGCCTGGAAGACCGTGTCGTAGCCCTTGCGTTTCGCATAGGGGCCGGTCTGCCCGAAGCCGGTGCAGGAGAGATAGACGAGGCGCGGATTGACCGCCTTCAGCGACGGCCAATCAAGCCCGCGCCTTGCCAGCGTGCCGACGGGGAAGTTTTCCACCAGCACATCGGCCGTCGCGGCGAGGCCGCGGATGATGGCGCGGCCTTCCTCATGCCGCAGATTGACCGTCACCGAACGCTTGGATCGGTTGCAGGCCATGTAGTAGCCGCTGACAGCATCCCCGTCGCCCTGGGCGAAGGGCTCGAAGCCGCGCGTCTCGTCGCCGCCGCCGGGTTGTTCGATCTTGATCACCTCGGCGCCGAGTTCGGCGAGGATCATCGAGGCGAAGGGACAGGCCAGCACGCGGCCGAGATCGAGGATGGTCGTGCCCTGCAGCGGCTTCACGCGCCGGCTTCCGTCATCATGCGCTTCAGCTCTCCCATGGCGGTGGGATTCAGCAGCGCCGCCGCGCGCGCCATGGCACTGGCCTCGGCGATCAGCGCCGCGGCGGGCACGACGCGGTTGACGAGGCCGAGCGCACTGGCCTCCTCTGCCTCCACCGCGCGGCCGCTCGCCAGCAATTCGAAGGCCGGCTTGGGCGGCAGATGCCGCAGCAGCACGGGCGCGACCAGGCGCGGCAGCATGCCGTGCCGCGCTTCGGGCCAGCCCAGCCGCGCATCCTCGGCCATCACCACCATGTCGCAGGCGAGCGCGAGCGACGCGCCCGCGCCCATCGCCGCGCCATGGACGGCGGCGATGACCGGCCGCGGTACGCGCCGGGGCGCGTCCATCAACGCGACAGTCAGGGCGGAACGCGCCTGCCGGGCCGCCTCATCCGCCGCCAGCGCCTTCATCTCGGCGAGATCCGCGCCCGCGCAGAAGCCGGGCCCGGCACCGGCAAGGATCACCGCCGTGACGGCTGCGTCGTCGCCGGCCGCGACCAATGCCGCGAGCAGCACCTCGGCCGTCGCGCGGTCCAGGGCGTTGCGTTTCTCCGGCCGCGCCAGGCGCAGCAGGCGCAGCCCGTCGGGTAGATCCTCGCGCTCGATCATGCGGCGAGCCGGACGCGCGCGGCTTCCGCCTCGGCCACCAGGCGATGCACCACCTCCTCGGCGGCGGGCAGGTCGTCGATGAGGCCGGCGGTCTCGCCCGCCTCCACCTTGCCCCAGGCGACATCACCATCGAGCGCGGCGTCCTTCAGCGAGCGGGAGGCGATCAGCGCCACGCGCTCCTCCTCAGGCATCGCCGAGCGTTCCGCCGCATCCACCGCATCCGAGAAGGCGTTACGGATCTGGCGCACCGGCAGGCGGCCGCGTCCGACCAGCCGCGTATCAGCGATACCGGCAGCCAGGACGGCCTGTTTGTACGCGTCATGCACGGTCGCCTCCTGGGTCATCAGGAAGCGCGTGCCGAGCTGCGCGCCATCCGCGCCCAGTGCGAACATCGCCGCGATGCCGGCACCGTCGGCTACGCCGCCGGCGGCGATGACGGGAATGCGGACGCTGCGCAGCACGGCGCGGACCAGGACGATGGCGGCGACCTCCTCTGGCGCCGGATGGCCGCCGGCCTCGCCGCCAACCGCGATCAGGGCATCGACGCCGGCTGCTTCCGCCTTCGCCGCGTGCTGAGGCGAGGCCACGACATGAACCCATTTCGTGCCGATGGCGCGGAAGCGCGGCAGATGCGGCTTCGGACCGCCCTGTGAGGCGATGAGGATGGGCACGCGTTCGGCCTCGGCGATGTCGAGGAACTCCGCCGCGCGCTTGTTGTAGAGCGGGATGTTCACCGCGAAGGGCTGGTCGGTGCCGGCGCGCACCGCGCGGATCGCCTCGACCAGCGCGGTCGGGCGCATCGGCCCGGCGGCGATGACGCCGAGCGCGCCCGCCCGCGAGACGGCGAGCGGCAGCGCGGCGCAGGACGACGCCCAGCTCATCCCACCCTGCACGATCGGGTGGCGGATGCCGAGCAGCGCGGGAAGGCGGCTCGGGAAGTTCATGCTGGGAGCCTGGGTCACAGGGCGGCCGCTCCGGTCTGGCGCGCGAGCGGCCCCCATTTGGCCGCCTCGGCATGCAGGAAGGTGAGGTACTCGTCGGCCGGCATCGGTGCTGCCGCACCGCCCTGGCGTGCGAAATCCTGCGCAAGGGTGGGGCTGCGCAGCACGGTCATCGCCGCTGCGCGGAACCGCTCGAGGAGCGGCGGTGGCGTCGCGGCCGGCGCGGCCAGGCCATACCAGTTGTCGGAGACGAAGCGCGGCATGCCCAGCTCCGCGCTGGTCGGCACCTGGGGCAGCCCCTCGACCCGCGTCGCGGTCGTGACGGCGAGCGGACGCAGCGCGCCGGCCTCGATATGGGGGCGCAGCACCGGGATGTCGGCGATGAGGAACTGCACGCGCCCCGCGAGCAGATCGGTCACGGCCGGTGCAATGCCGCGATACGGGACGTGGACGACCTCGATGCCCGCCTCGCTCGCCAGCAGCGCGCCGGCGAGATGCGTGATGGAACCGACGCCGGCCGAACCGAAGGCGATGTCGCCCGGCTTCGCCTTGGCGGCCGAGACAAGGTCGGAGAGGCTGCGGAAGGGGCTCGCCTCCCGCACCACCAGCACCTCCGGCACGCGCACGGCGAGGGTGAGGTGGGAGAGATCGGTCCAGGGATCGAAGGGCATGCGCTGCATGATGGCGGGTGCGATGCACAGCGCACCGGGACCGGTCAGGCCGAGCGTCGTGCCGTCTGTCCCGGCCTTGGCGACAGCGTCCGTGCCGGTCAGGCCGCCCGCGCCGGTCCGGTTCTCCACCACCACCGGCTGGCCGAGCTCGGCGGTCAGTGCCTCGGCGAGGACGCGGCCGAAGATGTCAGCGGGGCCGCCGGCCGCGAAGGGGACGACGAGGCGGACCGGCCGGCCCATCTGGGCCCGGGAGCGGCCCGGCAAAACGGCTGCCGCCGCCAGACCCGCGATCACGCTGCGTCGCTGCATTCCTTCGTTTCCCCGTATCGCGCCTTCGCATCGCGAAGGTCGTTGATATTGTCAACGAATGGGTCGTGCCGCAGGTAATTGAGAATGTCAACAGATGCCCTGGCTAGGCGTCGTCATCCCCGGCGGCCAGTGCCGCCTGGCGCCGCGCTTCGACCTCCAGTCGGCGAACCGCGCTGCTCAGCACGGCATGCTCCTGCTCGGTCAGGCAGGCGACGAAGGCCGCGTCGCGTTCCAGGGCGGCGCGCATCAGGCCCCGATGCACGCGCCGGCCCGCGGGCGTGAGGCGCAGGGCGATCTCCCGCGCATCCTCCTGCCCGGTTTCGCGCAGCACCAGGCGACGGTCCACGAGGCCGGCGACCGCACGGCTGGCGAGGCTCTTGTCCACGCCGCTCTGCTGCGCCAGCGCCTTCAGCGTCATCGGCGCGAAGCTGCCGAGCAGGGCGAGGATGCGCCATTCCATCAGGCTGACGTCGAACTCCTGACGGTAGCGCAGGGCCGCGCCGCGGGACAGGGCGTTTGCGAGGCGATGGATTCGGTAGGAAAGGAGATCCTTGATCGTCTTGCCGTCCGCGGCCGCGTCCGGTGCCTCGGTCTCGGTGCTGCGGCGGCGCGCCCGGTCGGCCATGCTCATCCCTCTGTCGAAGCCAATCCCTGGGCCAAGCCTATGACGCAAGGCGGGCCGAATCGCCAGCGGGACCTGCGTCGCTTGACCGGTTCCTGCGAGACGGTTTACTTCGTCAACCAAATTGGGGAACGCCATGCCAGCCGCTCAGGACGTGATCTTCTGCGAATGCTTCGCCCGGGACGGCCTGCAGCACGAGCCCGGGGTGGTGCCGGCGGCGGCCAAGGCGGCCATGCTGGACCGCATCGCCGATTGCGGCTTCCCGCGCATCGAGATCACCTCCTTCGCCCATCCGAAATACGTGCCGCAATTCGCCGATGCGGATGCTGTGCTCGCCGCCGTGCCGGCGCGGCCCGGCGTGCTGTTCAAGGCCACCTGCCCCAACCCGCAGGCGGTGGCGCGTGCCCTGGCCGCGCGTGAGCGGGGGCGCGGCCCCGAGGAGATCAGCTTCCTCGTCTCGGCCTCCGAGGGGCATACACGGCGCAACCTGCGCCGTTCGCGGGCCGAGCAATGGGCCAACGTGACCGAGATGGCGCGGCTCGCCGGCGACG
The DNA here is from genome assembly GCA_041906015.1 of Roseomonas sp. Classification (GTDB taxonomy): domain Bacteria; phylum Pseudomonadota; class Alphaproteobacteria; order Acetobacterales; family Acetobacteraceae; genus Neoroseomonas. Next base: position 3,602 of record JAYRJZ010000016.1, on the reverse strand, counting down.
CCTTCACGCTGGTCGGCACCATCTCCGTCGCCTTCGACTGCCCCTTCGACGGGCCGGTCGATCCGGACAGCGTCGTCGCGGATGCGCAGCGCTTCGCCGCACTCGGCGTGACGCGCATCGCGATCGGCGATACCATCGGCAGCGCGACGCCGCCCCGCGTGCGCGCGCTGGTGAATCAGCTCCGCGACGCCCTGCCGGAGGCCATCCTCATCGCCCATTTCCACGACAGTCGGGGCACCGGCATTGCCAATTGCGTCGCGGCGCTCGAGGCGGGGCTGACGCATTTCGACACCGCGCTCGGCGGTACCGGCGGGCATCCGGCGGAGATCGCCTATGGCGAGGGCTTTACCGGCAATGTCTGCACCGAGGACCTCGCCACGCTGTTCGAGGCCATGGGCGTGCGCACCGGCCTCGACATCGAACGGCTGCGCGAGGCCGGCCGCGCGGCCGAGGCGCTGCTCGGCCGCCGTCTCCATTCCAAGGCCATCCGCGTCGGAGAGAAGAGCCATGACTGACGAAGCACCGCTGATCGTGACGCGCGAGGGGCCGGTCGTTCGTGCCTGCCTGAACCGTCCGGATCGCCGCAATGCGATGAGCACGGCGATGGTCGCGGCACTCGACGCGTTGATCGCCGCGCTCGCCGATGACACCGAGGCGCGGGTTCTGGTGATCACCGGCGCGGGGGGGCATTTCTGCTCGGGCCTCGACCTGACCGAGGTGGGCGCGCCGGCGCTGACGCCGGAAGAAAAGCTCGCGCGGCAGCTTGAGCGCAATCGCCGCACCGGCGCGCGCTTCGCCGCCATTGCCGCGCTGCCGCAGGTGGTGGTGGCGCAGATCGAAGGATCGGCCTTCGCCGGCGGTCTCGGCTTCGTCTGCTCGGCCGACATTGCCTTCGCCAGCGCCGATGCGCGCTTCTGTGCGCCGGAGGTGCGGCGCGGCCTGGTGCCGGCGCAGATCCTGCCCTGGCTCGCGCGCCGCATGGGGCGCAGTGCGGCGACGAGGCTGTGCCTGCAGGGCAATGTCGTGGACGCCGCCGCCGCCGCGCGCATCGGCCTGGTGCACGAGGTCTTCGCCGATGCCGCGGCGCTGCAGGCCGCCGTCGATGCGTTGCTGCGCGATGTCATGCAGGGCGGGCCGCAGGCGCTCGCCGAGACGAAGGGGCTGCTGGCGGCGCTCGGTGATGTCGCGCCGGACAGCTACGCCGATGCGGGCGCTGCCGCCTTCGCGCGCTGCGCGAGCGGCACGGAGGCGGCCGAAGGCATCGCGGCGTTCAAGGCCAGGCGTGCGCCTGCATGGGCCGTTGCATGATCGAAGGCTTCGTCGATCTGCCCGATGTCCGCCTGGCCTATTGGGACACGGGCGGCAGCGGCGATCCGGTCATCCTGCTGCATGCCGGCACCGGCAGCCTGGCGGTCTGGGAGCATCAGCGCGATGCCTTCGCCGCGGCCGGGTTTCGCGTTCTTGCCTATTCGCGGCGCGGCCATCTCGGTTCCACCTGCGGGCCCGAGGATGCGCCGGGCACCGGCAGCGGGGATCTGCTGGCGCTGGCGGATCGCCTCGGCATCGGGCGGTTCCATGCGGTCGGCACCGCGGCCGGGGCGATCGTCGCGGCGGATGCCGCGCTGAGCTGTCCGGCGCGGCTGCGCAGCGTGACGCTCGCCTGCACCATTCTTGGCGTCGAGGATGCAGCCTATCGCGCGATGAGCGAGGGGCTGCGGCCGGCGGGCTTCGCGGCGATGCCGGCTGATTTTCGCGAGCTCGGCCCGTCCTATCGTGTCGCCAATCCCGAGGGCGTGGCGCGCTGGCTCGCGCTGGAGCATCGCGCCATTCCCGGCCGCCGCGTCGTGCAGCGCAGCGCGAGCCGCATCACCTGGGATGCGCTATCGCGGCTTGCGGTACCCTGCCTGCTGGTGGCGGGCGACGCCGATCTCTGGTCGCCGCCCGCGATGCTGCGGCTCTTCGCGCAGCATGTGCCGCATGACCAGGCCGTGGTGATCGCCGAGGCCGGGCATTCGGCCCATTGGGAACAGCCGGCGGCCTTCAATGCGGCAGTACTCGGCTTCCTGGCGCGGCACGCCGACGCGGGGGCGTGACGGCCTGACGCGACCGCGCCCGGGCAGGCGGTGGCGAAAATCGGCCACCGGGGAGCGTGCGACCCTAGCCGGGTCTCCATCAAAGTTGCATAGCAGGGGCCGAGAGAACCCGTGGTTGGGGGGCATGCTCCGCGGAAGGGCAGGGCCGTTCCCGGCGAGAAGGTCCCGCGTGAAGATCTGCGAACTGACCAATGTCGATTTCTCCCTGCGCCACTTCCTGCTGCCGCTCATGCGCGGCCTGCGCGACCGGGGCCATGAGGTAGTCGGTGTCTGCGCCGAAGGTCCGCTGCTCGACCTGCCGCGCCAGGAAGGCTTCCGCATCGAGGCCATGCCGCTCGCCCGCAGCCTGAACCCCATCCCCCAGGCGCATGCCTTCCGCGCGCTGCTCGACTTCTTCCGGCGGGAGAAGTTCGACCTGGTCCACGCGCATATGCCAATCAGCGGCTTGCTCGCGCGGTTGGCCGCGCGCGCCGCCGGTGTGCCGCGCATCGCCTATACCTGCCACGGCTTCCTCTTCAATCAGCCGGGCCCGTGGTGGCGCCGCACGCTCTCCCTGCACCTTGAGCGGCTGGGCGGGCGGATGACGGATGTCTTCCTCACGGTGAGTGCCGAGGAGGCGGAGGACGCGAAGCGCCTGGGCATCCATCCGCAGGCCATCGCGGTGCTGAACGGGCGCAGCCCGGCGCTCTTTCATCCTGACGCCGCCGCGCGCGCCGCGTTGCGCGCGGAACTGGGCGCGGGCGATACGGATTGCGTCATCGCCGTCGTCTCCCGCCTGGTGCGGCACAAGGGCCATCCGGAGCTGCTCCGCGCGATGGAGGCCACCCCCGACAACGCCGTGCTGTGGGTGGTGGGCGAACGCCTTGCCTCCGACCATGGCGAGGACCTCGAGCCCCATTTCGCGCGCGCCGAAGCGATGCTCGGCCGACGCGTGAAGCGCCTGGGATACCGGCACGACATCGCGCGCATCCTCGCGGCGGCCGACGTGTTCTGCCTGCCGTCGCATTTCGAGGGCCTGCCGATGTCGATCATCGAGGCGATGCTGACGGGGCTGCCGGTGGTCGCGACGGATATCCGTGGCCCGCGCGAACAGGTGCGCGACGGAGAGACCGGCTTCCTGGTGCCGCCCATGGCCGAAGCGCCGCTGGCCGAGGCGCTGTCGCGGCTCGCGGCCGATCGGGCGCTGCGCGCGCGCATGGGCGCGGCCGCGCGGGCGATGGCGCTGGACAAGTTCGACGAGAGCAAGGTCCTGGCGCGGACGATGGATCTGCTGGGGGCGTGAGATAGCGGGGGAGGTGGTTACCGGAGAGGGGCGCCGCCCCTCTCCGGACCTCACCCCGCCAAAGGCCCGAGGCCTTTGGAAGCCGTCACCTGGTACCGCGCAGGCGTGGCTTGCCGCCTCCGACGACCCGTTCGGTGCGCAAGAGCGGGTCCCGGGGGCATTCCGCATGCGGTGCCAGGCGCCAGATTGAGGTTTGCAAAGGCCTTTCGGCCTTTGCTGGGGCGGGG